>NZ_JBHSFP010000001.1:0-718133 GCF_042654065.1 Sphaerisporangium dianthi
CGGCGCGGGCGGCGCCGGCGGGGGCGGCGGCCGGCTCGGCGGCCTGCCACAGTTCGTCCAGCCTGCCCTTGTCCACGGCGACGGCGCGCGCGCCGACGCTCTCCAGTGGCGTGCCCGCCCCGGCGCCCGGCAGCGCGGTGCGCGCGGACCGCGCCGCGTCCCCGTAGGCCAGCACGAGCGGCAGGGCCGGGGCCGCCGCGTCGTCGTACCCCTGGCGGATGAGGCCGGTCACGTCGAACAACCGCTCGTCCACCAGATCCGCGGCCACGTACGGGACCATGTCGGCGGGAGTGATCCGCAGGGCGCCGTCCACCTCCTGCGAGAGGAACCGCACCTCTTCCCTTCCTCGCGCGGGCCGCACGGAGACGCCGTACCTGCCCGCCGCCGCGTTCCGGACGGTCACCACGTCCCCGGTGATCAGCGTGACCTGGTGGACGGCCCCGGCGGAGGCACCGGTGGCGCGGGCGGGTGAGGGACGAGGGCCCGGCTCACCCGCGGCCGGGGAAGTGGGGGACGCCAGGATGGCGAGCGCCGCCGCGGCGGCTGTCAGACGTGCTGCGATGCGGCGCATGAGCCGGTCGACCTCCCGTGATCAGGGTTTGCCGATCACGACAGTGCTGGACGTTTTGTCCCGCCGTCACGGGGGTTGTGGATCCAATTCGCCTCATGTCGCCAAATCGAGACCACCCGATCTCCGCCGGTGGCGCGAGGAGGAAGACCTTGTCGCACCCGGCGCCCCCTCTGCAACTTTCACGAGCAATGACGCATTTGCCCAGCTCGAACCGGTTAAGTAGCCCCGCTCCTTCCTCGGGCACACCGCCGCTCCATACCATCGCCAGGCGGACTACCGGAGGTGAAGGATGGCGACCAGACGCGCACTCCTGGCGATCATGACGGCTCTGCTCGGAGTCCTGGCGTACGCGGCCGTCGCGCCCGTTCTGCCGGCCCGCGCCGCCACCGTACGGATCATGCCGTTGGGCGACTCCATCACCGGCTCCCCCGGCTGCTGGCGGTCCCTGCTGTACAACAGGCTGGTCCAGGGCGGCTACAGCGTGGACATGGTGGGCACCCTGCCGCCACAGGGCTGCGGCGTGCCCTACGACGGCGACAACGAAGGCCACGGCGGCGCGCTGGTCACCACCGTCGCCGACCAGAACCAGCTCCCCGGCTGGCTCTCCGCCACCCGTCCCGACATCGTGATGATGCACTTCGGCACCAACGACGTGTGGAGCAACCGGGCGACCAGCACGATCCTGGCCGCCTACGGCAAGCTGGTCGACCAGATGCGGGCGAGCAACCCGAACATGAAGATCCTCGTCGCCCAGATCATCCCGATGAACCCCGGCTCCTGCGCCGAATGCGCCCAGCGCGTCGTCGCCCTCAACTCCGCCATCCCCGGCTGGGCCCAGTCCAAGAGCACCGGCCAGTCGCCGATCGTGGTCGTCGACCAGTGGACCGGGTTCAGCACCTCCGCCGACACCGGCGACGGGGTGCACCCCAACGCGAGCGGCGACCAGAAGATATCGGGCAAGTGGTACCCGGCTCTCGCCGCCCTCCTCAACGGCACCACCCCCACGCCCACCCCGCCCGTCACCCCCACTCCGACGCCGACGGTCACCCCGACCCCGACCCCGACGGTGACCCCCACGCCCACCCCTCCGGTCACCCCCACCCCGACCCCGCCCACCACCCCGTCCCCGACACCGTCGGGCGGCTGCACGGCCACCTACCGGATCGCCAACTCCTGGCCGGGCGGCTTCGGGGCCGAGGTCACGGTCAGGAACGACGGCGCGGCCGCCATGAGCGGCTGGACGGTGAAGTGGACCTTCGCCAACGGCCAGACGATCAGCCAGATCTGGAACGGCGCCCTGTCCCAGAGCGGCAGCGCCGTGACGGTCAAGAACATGAGCTACAACGGCAACCTGGGCGCCGGAGCCTCGACGACCTTCGGCTTCAACGGAACCTGGACCGGCGGCAACACCGTCCCCTCCCCCCTCACCTGCACCTCTCCTTGACCCCCGGCACATGAGCGGGCGGCTCACCAGCGACCGCGCCGCCCGCTCACACCCCACGCTCCGCCGAACTTGTCCAGGAGGCGGCCAAAGTGAACAACTCCCCGTGCTCACATGGACGCCAACTTATGAGAGACTCCAGGCTTGCGGGGCGGTAGCTCAGCCGGTCAGAGCAGCGGACTCATAATCCGTAGGTCGTGGGTTCAAGTCCCACCCGCCCTACCACCCCCGATCACCGAAAAGAGCCCCTGGCCAGCAACTATGCCGCCAGGGGCTCTCTCGTCTTGTCCGGCTGTCCACGGCTGACGGTGGTCATCTACGGCCAGTCTTACCCAATGCTTACCCGGGGGCCGTCCTCAGCCATGACCGCTGAGCGCATCGGAGATACGGCGCTTGGCGGCCTCATCCTGACCGACGATGCACTTGGCATAGATCTTCAGCAGGACATCGACACTGTGCCCTGCCCACTCGGCAACCTGCGTTGCCGGTACGCCCGCGTTGAGCCATGTCGAGACGCAGGCGTGACGCAGGTCGTACGGCCGTTTGGCCAGGGGCGTCTGTACCTCCTTGGCGGTCAGGGCGTTCTCACGCGCCTTGTTCCACACGCGCCGGTAGGTGATGCCGGCCAGCTCGCCGCCGCGCACCCCTACGAAGACGCGCCCTCCGCGGCCGGCACCGAACTCGGCGAGGTGAGCGCGGAGCAACCTCGTCAACGGCGGCGGACAAGGAACCACACGTGTTTGCCCCTCGGCGCGATGCTTCAGCGCACGTTCCTCATAGAGGCTGCCGTCGTCGGTCCATTCCCGCCCGGCGAATGACGTTGCTGCGGTGAGGTGCAGCTCCCCCCAACCATCGGTTGGTTCCTCCATGTTCCCGGTATCCGGGTCCTCGACCAGTTCAGGAAGAACGACGTTGTCCTCGCGCAGGTTGATTACTTCCTCGGGGCGTAAGGCGGCGTAGTACATCGCACCGAAGAATGCTACGAGTCGTCTTCCGCTCGGCTTTTGCGCTTTGACTTCGGCGAGCAAACGGCCCGCTTGCGCAGGGTTGACCACGCTTCGCCGATCTACCTCGTAGGCGACCTTGGGCGCTGTCCACTTCAGCGATCTGATCGGGTTGCCGGTCAACAGCTCCAACTCGCCGGCGTAATCCATCGCATTTTGCAGGATGGTCTTGTGCCTTCGTACGGTGCTGGTCGCTGCGAGGCTGCCGTTCAGTCGCGAGGTGGCGGCGTCGAGCACCGCACGGGCGGTTGCAACTTCGGCGAGCGTGGAGACCGGCATGGTGTTCCTCGCCAGCCAGGCGAGCGCTTCCGCCATCTCCCCCGATGCCTCAGCGCGCTGCTTGGTGTTGAACGCCCACCGACGCATAGCTGTGCGGAGGGTCACGTCGTCAGGCTTGCCCTTAGTGGTTGCAAGCAGGGCGGGTGTGGCGGCCGTGAGCGCGCGAGCGATGTCCTGCCGATATTTTGCCGAAGCGGTCTTCCACTTGTAGTCGGCGAATTTACAGGCAAACTCATACCAACTCATCTCGGGCCGCTCGGGGCGATGCCACTTCACCGGCTCACCGGTGAGCAGACTGAATGCCTCTCCCTCGCGCGTGGCGGTGATCAGGGCGCTTCGGTATGCGTCCGCCTGCGAGCTGTTCCGAAAGGTCTTCTTCCACGGCTTTCCCGCCGTTGCCCACTGAACTCGGTACGACGTGACCTTGCCGCTTGTATTCTTGCGCACCTCGGTTTTGTAGACACGAACGTCATATGTGGCGTTCTGCATCAAGCGGCGTCCTCTCGGGCACTGAGCCAGCTTTCCAGATCACTGCGACGGACGCGAAGAGAGCCATTGGGCAGCGTGATGCAGCGCGGGGAGCGCCCCTTTTGCCGCCAGTCATAGAAGGTGGATCGGGAGATCTGAAGCTCGTCGCAGACCTCGGGAACGGTGAGCATCGCGCGAAGGCGGGTGACGGTGGCCATCGGGCGTGTTCCTTTCAGGACTTGTGATCAGTGGGATGGCGTGAATCGAGCGGCCTTGGCGGTGTGCCATGGTGGGCGCCGCCGGGCAGAGACACTGCATGTTTGAGGGGGGTAGCCGTACCAGCCGTACCAGCCTCGTTTTTGCTGGTCAGGGCTGGTACGGCTTGGTCGGTGGTACGGCTCAAGCCGTACCAAGATCGGTGGGTGGTACGGCTTGAGCCGTACCAGGTTCCAAGCCGTACCGTGTCTGAGCTGCGGTGTTGAGGCTGGTACGGCTGGTACGGCTCCCCCTGCCGAATGGGAGCACGTCACCGGGTTCCGTGATCGCGGGGGTAGTTTCGGTGCTGTCGATGGCGGGGCAGTAGCGCGCCCATGCGTCGGCGAAGTCGGCGCGCTGGTAGCCCTTGGCCTGCCCTACGGGGGGCGGAAAGCGGATCGTGTCGGAGCGGATGTCGTATTCGCGTAGCAGGGTGCCCAGCTTCATGGCGGTGAGCCCGTTGGGTCCGTAGTCGGCCCAGGGGGCTTCGGGGTCGGCCTTGAGTCGTTCCAGCAGGGTGGCGGTGGGTAGGGCGGTGTCGGTGCGGAATGCGGTGCGGCAGTCGGTGAGCAGGCGGACGCGGGGTGAGGGTTGGCCGTTGTCGTCGGCTTCGGCGGTCAGGGCGGTGACGGCGTCGCGGGCGCGGCCGGGCCAGGTGCCGCCGGCGTGGTCGGCGACGGCGACGAGGGGTTCCCAGGTGTCGGCGGCGCGGTCTTCTACGGGCATGGCGGGTTCGGCGTGTTCCAGGGTGGCCAGGTCGGCGCGTAGCCACGCCGACAGGTCGGCGGCGAGCTGGCGCAGGGCGGGGCGGTCGCGGCGGTGGCGGTAGGGGGCGACGGTTTCGCCGGGACCGCGGCGGCGCATGCGGATGACCACGGCGCGGTCTTCGATGGTGTCGGGCATGGCGCCGATGCCGGCGAGGGCGGCCATGGCGAAGGTGGGGATGGATTCCACGCGGCAGGTGTTGGCGTCGTAGCGTTTGGCGGGGCGGTTGCGCTGGTGGCCGGCGTTGAGCAGCCCGCGGAGGTCTTCGTTGCCGTCGGCTTTGGGGCCGAAGATGGTGTCGGCTTCGTCCACGAGCATGGTCGGTGGGTCGTCGCTGATGGACCGGTAGACCGCGGCGCTGCTGGAGTTGACGGTGATGAACGGGTCGTGGCAGGTGGCTTCGACCACGTCCAGCAGCCGGGATTTTCCGCAGCGCTTTTCGGGGGCGCGGATGACCAGGCGGGGGGCGTGGGCCCATGCGGGTTGGGCGTGGCTGGCGGCGATCCACAGGGTGACCGCGTCGGCGGCTTCGGGGGTCGGCAGGATGACGTATCGGGTGAGTGCGTCTCGTAGGGCGTCCAGCAAGGCGGCGCCGCGGGTGGCGGGTTGGGCCATGGATGGGTCTCCCTGGTGATCGGTGGCGGGAGCGCGGGGTTAGGTGCGCATGCCGGCGTCGATGGCGTAGCTGATGACGGCGGCGAGGGTGTGTGGGGGGCGGGGGTCGCGGCTGTGGGTGTTGGCGGTCTCGGCGGCGCCTTGTAGGGCGTGTTCGACCACCTCGCGGGGGAGGATGCCGCGGGCGATGAGCTTGCCGAGTTTCCAGCCGGCGAGGTTGAGCGCGTGGTTGCGTCCGCCGTCGGGGGCGGTGGTGACGCGTTCGATTTCGCCGGTGAGGGCGGCGTGGCCGTAGCGGGTCAGCCGGGCGTGGTCCAGGTCGGCCGGCGGGGCGGTGCTCGTCGGCGCCGTCGGGGGTGGGGCGAGGAGTGCGGCGAGCCAGGCGGGCAGCGGGGCGGGCGGGATCGGGTTGACGGTGCGGTAGGTGCCGGTGCCGTCGGGTTGGGCGACGTAGCTGCCGGGGGCGACGACGTAGCCGCCGTGGGCGCGGGTGTCGATCAGCCAGCCCAGCCCGTTGCCCTTGTTCCCGCTGGTGTTGCCCAGGGCGGCGCCGTGCGGTGCGGTGAAGTAGAGGTGGGTGCCGCCGCGGCGGGTGGTGACGGTGAAGGTGTCGGCGGGGTAGGGCTGGCCGTGGCGCTCGCACAGATCCAGGAAGACCTCCTGACCGGTGGCGAGGCCACGTTGGGCGTGCTCGGCGGGCGGGTGCTCGCCGGGTTTGGAGGTGTCGAGGTCCACTACGACCAGGTGGGAGGGGCCGCAGGCGATGCCGATGTTGTAGGGGGCGCGTGCCCACATTCGGGTGATCTTGTCGGGGTCGGTGGTGGCGTGCTGTTGCCAGGCGGTGAAGCCGCGCAGCGGGTATTTGCCGCGGGGGGTGAGGGGGAAGACGTGCCATCCGCGGCCGGCGCAGTCCAGCGCGGCGGCGGTCAGCTCCCGGGTCATGCGTCGTTCCTTTCGGCGGCGACGGGGGTGGGAGGGGTCAGCGGGTGGGCTGCCCCCAACTGGTGGCTTGCCGGGTGGCTGGCAGTGCCACCAGTTGGGGGAGGTCAGGCGGCCAGGCGGTTGCCGTCGCGGGGAAGGGGCGGGGTCAGGGTGGTGGGGAGCAGGCTGGTCAGGGCGGCTGCTGCTTGGGCGGGGACGACGCCGTTGCCCAGTAGCCGTAGTTGCCCGTTGCGGGGGATGTCGGGGATGCCGGTGACCCATCCGTCAGGCAGGCCCATCAGCCACTCGACGAATCGGGGGCTGAGGCGTTCGCCGGTTTGTCCGGGTTGGGTGGGATGGGGGGCGGGGCGGTGCATGATGTGCTCCCAGCGGCGGATGGCGGGGCCGTAGGCTCCCCAGTCGACAGTCGGACGGCCAGTGATGGCAGCGTCAGGTCTCCGGAGGAGCCTCGCTGGTTCGGGCCGCCCTTGGTGCCGTCCGTCGCCCGGGGTGTCGGCAAGAGCGGCAGGATCACTTGTGACAGCGGGGGGCGGAAACCCTGGCTCGCTCGCCGGCCGGGGGTCCCTGTGTCGGATGCTCGCGGGGTGGGCAGCAAGGATGAAGACTCGTTCGCGGCGGTGTGGGGCGCCGGCGTCGCAAGCGCGGACAACCCGCCAGGATCCCAGGTAGCCGAGCGCGGCCAGTCCCTGAACGACACGGGCCATAGCGTCCCCGCCGTTAGCAGACAGCAGCCCACGGACGTTTTCGAACACGAGCAGCCGGGGTCGTGGGACCATTCGGCTAACAGCGGCGCAGATGTGCTCGAAGAGCCATCGTTCATCGGTGATGCCCTTTCGTCGGCCGGCGGCGCTGACGGGCTGGCAGGGGAACCCGGCGGTCAGCACGTCGGGGGCGGGGACGGCGGTCCAGTCCACGGCGGTCAGGTCGCCGAGGTTGGGCGCGGTGGGGAAGTGGCGGGCGAGCACGGTGGCGGCGTGGGGGTCGTTGTCGGCGGTCCACAGCAGTCGTGTGCCGAGTACGGCGGTGACGGCCAGATCTAGGCCGCCGTAGCCGGAGCACATTGAGCCGCAGGTGAGCGTGGTTGTCATGCGGCGATCGGCCTTTCCGGGTGGCCGGTGGTGGCGGTGCGCTCGGGGTGCAGTCGGCCCCAGTGGGTGCCGAGGATCTCGGCGTGGGCGAGGATCGGCACACCGCGGAAGGTGGTCGTCATCGCTTCCTGGAGGGCATCGCGCAGACGCTCGGCGTCGGCTCGGGGGGCTTGGATGATGACTTCGTCGTGGACGAACAGCCACAGCTGCACCTGGGGGTGGAGGGTGGCGAAGATGTAGACGGCGGCCAGCAGCAGGTCACGGGCGGTGGACTGGATCATGTAGTTGCCGTTGGCGTAGCCGCGGGCGGGGTCGGCGGGGATGCGCCGCCCACTGGGAGTGATCACGAGGGTCTGGCGGGCGAGTGCTCGGGTGTAGGCGATGACGCGGGGATAGGTGGACTGCCACCGGGTGATGACCTGCCGCGCGGTCTGAGGGGTGACGCGGGTCTGTTCGGCCAGGGCGCCCGCGCCGCCGCCGTACAGGGTGCCGAACGTGGCCCGCTTGGAGACGGTCCGCTGCTGTTCGATGAAACCGGGGCCGTACATCAGGGAGGCGGTGGCGTCGTGGATGTCCACCCCGGAGGCGATGACCCGGATCAGGGTGGGATCTTGCGACAGGGCGGCGGCGACGCGTATTTCGACCTGGGAGAAGTCGCAGGAGATCAGCACGTGGCCGGGGTCGGCGCGAAAGCAGTGCCGTAGCCGCGGGTCGTGTTTCTTGAGGGTTTGCAGGGCGGGGCCGGTGATGGACATGCGGGCGGTCTTGGCGCGCAGCGTGTTGATCTGGGGGTGGACCCGCCCGTCGGGGTCGGCGGAGTTCAGGAAGGACCGCAGGTTGGCGATCAGGTTGGAGGTGCGGGCCATGGTCAGCCGCGCGGCGACCAGCTCGCGCACGTCGGCGGGCAGGGCGGTGGCGTGGCGGGTGGTCAGGCTCGTGAGGGTGTCGGCGGTGATCTGAAGCCGCCCGGTGGGGGTGCGCGGCAGGTCGGTGACGCCGGCGGCGGTGAGCTGGTGGTCGAGCCAGGCGGCGAAGCGGGGTGAGCCGCCGGGGACGCCGAGGGCGGCGGCGATGTGGGTTTCGGCGTCGGTGTGCTCGCGGTTGACGGCTGTGAGTAGTTCGGTGGTGTAGGGGCGGTCCAGTAGCAGGCCGCGGATGGTGATGGCGGTGGAGCGGGCGGCGAGCCACTGTTCCATGTGGACCAGGTGGGTGAAGGCGCGGCACTGGCGCAGCAGCGCGGGCAGCAGCCGGCGGACGTAGACGGCGTCCAGCCCGGCGTACACCAGGTAGGTCTCATCGTCGGCAGGCAGGTGGTTCCAGCCCCAGGTGAGCCAGGCGTTACCCGCCCGGTGGCCGGGCGGGGCGGCGGCGCGCATCCGGGCGTGCAGCGCGGCTTCGGCCTCTGTCAGGCCGGTGTCGAGGTGGCGGGCGGTCAGTTCCTTCAGTCCGTGGCCGGAGCGTTCGTCGGGGTCGAGGAGTTTGGAGATCAGGTGGGTGTCGATGACCCGCTGTCCCAGGGCGATGCCGAACACCGCCCACACCGCGAGCGGGTCGTAGTTGGTGTGGGTGACGAAGCGGCGGGCGGGGTCGGCGAGGGTGGCGCGGATCGCGGCGTTCTGCGCGGGGTCGGCAGGGTCCAGCACCCAAGCGTGGGAGGTGGTGGCGAACTGCACCAGTCGCACGGTGAAGCCGGGGTCGAAGTGGCGGGGTCCCTTGTCGTTGATGGCGCTGGTCTCCACATCCAGCCCCAGCACCTCCTCACCGGCGGCGAAAGCGGTGAAGGCGCGTGGGTCGAATCCGGCGGGGGTGTGGATGGTCAGGGTGCGCCCGCCGGGGCGGCGCACGTAACAGCCGGGCGGGCCGGCGGGGGGCGCGGTCACCGGGCCTCCAGCGGGTGACAGCGCGGGCAGGTCCACAGCACCGGCGCCGATGCCGGAAGGATCTGCGGCAACGTGCAGTCGGGGCAGGGCGGCGCCGCCGGGGCGGGCAGCGCCGCGGCGAGCCAGCCGTAGCCGTCGCCGACCAGCGCGGCGTCACTGACCGCGGGGTCGGCGCCGAGGTAGGGAACTCCTGACACCGGGCCGTCGGCGCTTGGGTCGAGGGCGAACAACGCAGCCTGCTCACCGGCCGCGATGGCGGCAGTGGTGGCGTCGGCCATGGGCGGTCTCCTTTCCGAGAAGCCCCGGGACGGCGGGGTGTGCCGCCCCGGGGCGAGCGCATAGGCCAGGGCAGGGCGGGTTAGAACGGCGGCTCGTCGCCAGCCCAGCCGCCGGAACCACGAGCGGTGCCGGCCCCCGCGGGGGCGGGGGTGGACGCGCGCCAGGGGTCGGACTCGCCAGCGCCGGCGCCGTTGCCGTTGGCGGTGCTGCGGGTGGTCTTCTTCACCTCGGTGGTGGCGAAGCGCAGGGAGGGGCCGATCTCGTCCACGGTCATCTCATAGACGGTGCGGCGCTCGCCCTCGGTGGTGTCGTAGGTGCGCATGCGCAGCCGGCCGGAGGCGATGACGCGGGTGCCGCGGGTCAGCGAGGCGGCGACGTGCTCACCGAGGTCGCGCCAGGCTGAGCAGCGCAGGAACAGCGCCTCGCCGTCCTCCCACTGCTCGAGCTGCTTGTTGTAGGTGCGCGAGCTGGAGGCGATGGAGAAGCCGGCCACCGCGGTGCCGGTGGTGGTGTAGCGCAGTTCGGGGGCGGCGGTCAGGTTGCCGATGATGGTGATCGTGGTCTCGCCGGACATGGGCAGGTCTTCCTTCCATCAGCGGATTACTGGAGGCAGCGAACGGTGCGAGAGGTCAGCGGACGTTGAGCAGGCGGGCGCCGGCGCGGGGGCGGTGGCCGGTGCCCTCGCAGTCGGGGCAGTGACCGAAGGAGTTGGCGAACAGCCGGCTGCGGCGCTCTCCGGTCCCTCGGCAGCGCCGGCAGTGGGTGTAGGGGTGGCGCTTGAGGCTGACCCGGTAGGCCACCACCAGGACCAGCACGAGCACCGCGAGCACGGTCACGCAGACCGCCAGGGTGGCCAGGGCCGACAGGAGGGACGGGTGGCTGATGGACGGGTCGCTCATGACCGGTCCTGGCTGGTGTGGGGCTCGGCGTAGCGGCGGCCGATGCTGGTGAGGGTGATCCGGCGGTCGGTGGAGGTGGGGGTGGCGGGTTGGTAGCCGTTGGCCCCGACCACCGGGCACAGCGGCTCTCCGTCCAGGTGCGACCACGACGGCGCACGGCCCCAGGCAGGGGTCCAGGAGGTCGGGGTGGCGCGTTCGGCCGGCTCTTCGCACTCGGGGCACATCGGGGCGATGTCGATGAAGCCGCAGGCTTCCAGCTCGGTCAGGGTGTCATCCCCGACGCCGGCGTCGTGCTGAAGCTCGGTGAGGGTGAGCGGTGCCGGGGCGTGCGCGCGCAGGTGGCGCAGCGCGCGGTGGGCTATCTCGATGGCCTGGGCGGCGCTCTTGCCGGTGGGGGTGAGGTGGATGCGCAGCCGCGGGTCGCCGCGGTGGCTGCGCAGGGTGATCGCAAGAGGCGGGCCGTCGCCGCCGTGCAGGCGGCCGGTGATGTGGCCGAGGTCGGCTAAGCCGGTCAGGTCGGCGTCATCGGCGCCGGTGGTGTCGCGTACCCGCTTGGCCAGGAAGCCGGTGCGCATGGCGGTGGCGCTGTAGGTGGCCAGGTGGCGCAGGACGCGCCATTGGGGTGGGCTGAGCCGCAGTGGGGTCATGGTCGGTTGTCCCTTCCGAGGGTGGGGTGTGGGGTGTGGGCGGGCAGGCTCGCGCGCACGGCTGCGCGTGGGATGCGTCCGCGAAACTTTTGATCTTGCTGCCACGGGGTGCCACGAAGGGCGGAGAAGAAGGGGCCACGCCCTGCCACGCGGGGTGCCACCGGGGGGCCACGGTGGGTGCCACGCGGGGTGCCACGACGCGTGGCAGGGCCTCTGGCCTGTAACTCTCTCCCCCAGCCCCCTCCCGTGGCACCCGGGCGGGGTGCCACGGTGGTGGTCGTGGTCTGTCAGACCTGGGGGCGGTTGGCCATCAGGTAGCGCTGGGCCTCGTCGTCGTAGCCGGTCAGGATGCCGGCGGCGAGTAGGCGCTTGAGCTGCTTTTGCACCCAGGCGCGGGACATGTCGGTGCTCTCCCACAGCGGCTTGAGGTCGCCGGAGGAGAAGTCGCGGGCGCCGTCGTCCCACATGTCCTGCACGTGCGCTATCAGCGCCGCGCCGCGTTCCTCGGCGGTCATCTTGCGTTCGGGCTGGGCGAACCGCAGCGGGGGCTCCCCTTCCTCCAGTTCGGGGATCTCGTCATCGATCCCGGCCTGCACGCTGGGGTCGGGGTCGTCGCTGCCGAGGTATTCGGCGGCCACGTCGCCCACGTCGGCCTGGTCGTCGTCGGCGTGCTCATCGAGCGCGGCCGGCGGGTGGCCGGTGGGCAGCGAGGCGGGGGCGGCCAGCGCTGTCACATCGAGTCGTGACAGCGAGGCGGTGATGGGGTCGACCTGCTTGTGCACGGCGGGGAACGCCGCGGCGTGCGCCCGCATCTGCGCGTTAGCGCTCTCGTCATCGAAGTCGCCGGCGGCGTCGATGCCCCAGGCGTAGGTACGCATCGGCATCGTGATCCGGTCCTCACCGATGGAGGGGGCGTCCAGGTAGGCCATGCCGGGCTGCTTGTTGCTCCACAACTCCGGCCGGCATCCGGCGTCCTGCTGGGCTTCCGACAGGCCGAAGGTGGCGTCGGCTGCCGAGTCGACGCCGAAGCACATCTTGGCGAGCTGGCCGCGGGCGATGGTGGGCATCTGGGTCCAGTCGCTGCGCTGCAACGACAGCACCACCGTGCCGCCCGCGGAGCGGATGGCCTTGATCAGGCTGAGGAACTGCTCTTGTTCCTTGTCGGGCAGGGCGTCGTAGATGTCGGGGAACTCCTCCAGCCACAGCACCCAGTAGGTCAGCCCGCACCCGGGCGCCCACTTCTGCAGGTTCTTGGACGCCAGCAGGTCGGTGCGCGGCTTGACCTGGGTCTGGACGTCGCGCAGCAGGGCGCGGGCCCCCTCGGGGGTGGTCTCCAGCCGGTGCAGCGCGGCTTTCAGCGGGCCGAGGGTCTGCTCTCCCTTGGTGATGTCGATGGCGAACACCGCCGCATCCCGCCGGGTGACGATCTCGGCGAGCAGGTTCCACGCGCCGCCGATGGACTTGCCGGCGCCGGTCTTGCCCATGATCTGCACGTGGTGACCGACGATCACGTAGGCGATCTCGTCTTGGTCCTGCCACAGGCCGGGGCGTAGTGGTTCGGCGATCGAGGCGCCGACGCGGGAGGGGCCGTTCCAGGGGATGGGGTGTTTCATCACCCGCGGGTCGGAGATCGTGATCGTTGCTTTGGACGCGTCGTCCGGGTCGACGGTGGTGGTGATCGATCCGGGGGGCAGGCCGATGCCCGATTCGACGTAGGGGACGCGTTTTTGCAGGTCATCGGCGATCTGCTTGCCCTCGTGCAACTGCACCTGGCCGGTCACCTTGTAGGGGGTTGCGGTGATGGTGCGCGCCTGCACCCGGGCCATGCCTGCCTTCTCGGCGCCGCGGTTGAACAGGAACCCCAGCGGGTCGGCGGCGGCGCCGGCCACGTCGATCTGCTTGGCGCGGATCACGGTGCGGATGTTGAACGACAGCGCGAAGCTCACGCCGCCGATCAGGATCAGCCGGCCGGTGACCGTGGTGGCCGGGCCGTTGATGGTCGCCGCGCACACCCACAGCCCGCCCGCCAGGGTGGTCAGCGTGGTGTGCGCCCGCCCGGACAGGCTGCGGGCGTGGGACTGGCGCCAGGTCAGCGCGGTCAGCGCTAGCACGCACGTGATGATCAGCGCGGTCGTCCACGCCACCGTCTGCGGGTCGTCGCTGCGCAGGGTGAAGTGGAACCCCGCGCCCAGACCGAACAGCAGGACGCCGATCAGCCAGGGCGGGAAGTACAGCAGGGCCTTGGACACCTCGCGGGTGGCCACCTGCTCCCAGGAAGAGGAATCGTGGACCGCGGGCAGCGCCGCGGCGTCCGCGCCGGCCGGGGTCCGGGTCGTGGCAGGGGTGCGCGTGGCCATCAGGTGTCCTCATTCCAGTTGAACTGCGGGCGCCTTTCCGGCTTGGCCTTCGGCAGCACCTCAACGAATTCCTTGCGGAACTGGGCGTGGAACTTCACCAGCTCCACCCCCGCGCCGCGCTGCAACTCCGCCGCCCGCTGGAGCCGCTTGACCACGCGGCGGGCGCGCAGCCGCACGTCGGGGCCGCCGAACACGCTCAGCACCGGGTGGCCCTTGAAGCTGCGGATCAGTACCGCATACAGCTCATCGGCGCCCAGCGCGAACTCCTCGCCCAGGTCGCGGGCGAAGTCGCGGCCGACCTTGGCGTACTGAGTGATCGCCGACGGGCCGGCCCACGGGATGGCCGACAACTCCGGAATCCGGCCACGGCCAGACCTGCCGGCGTCCTGCGGGGTCTGCTGGCCGGCGTAGGGGTCAGGGGTACTCATGGACGGTTCTCCTTCCGAGGACAGGAAGCCTCACGGGCCGGGGCCGGGGCGGGGGTGTGCGGGTCGCGTACGGCCTGGCGCAGCAGCACGGCGAGGTAGGCCAGCCGACGGGTGCCCAGCGCCGCGGCGATCAGCGCATCGGCAGCGCCCAGCACGTGCCCGGCGATGCGCCGTACGGGGCGCAGCACCGGCCAGACCACCCACACCAGCGCCACCCCGTACAGCCACCAGCCGCAGCCGTACACGGGCACGGCCACGTGCAGCAGGGCCAGGACGGCCATCACCGCCGCCGCCCGCACGCTCAGCCGTACGGATAGCGGCACGGCGGGCCGGATGGGCAGCGCCGTACGGGGCGGGGCGGCGGCGTCGGTGATGACGTACACCGGCGATTCGGTACGGGGCATGGCCATCACACCTCTCGCTGTGTACGTACGGGCCTCTGCGCGTGGCAGTGTCCGCGCCGCGGTGACCGGCGCTGCCGCCGGGCCCAAGCGCAACGGGCTGCCCCCATGCGGCCGTCGGGGCAGATCTCGCAGCCTGCCCACAGCGGCCGGTGGTGGGGCCTGGGCTGCATGCTGGATATGCGGGCTCGTGTCGGGCTTGTGGCAGCTCACGGGGCCACCTCCCGCCCGCTGTCGCCCATGGGCGCCACCTCGGCGGGCGCGGCACCGCGTCCGGCGACGGCCACGGGGACGGCCGGCGGCGCGGCGGGTGTGTACGGGGTGACCGGGCGGGTGTCGCTAGCGGTACGGGCCTGCTCACGAGCCTCCCGTACGGCCTTCTCACACCATGACCGGCGATACCCCGACACCTTCTCCAGTACGGGATAGTCCGGCTCCCAGCTACCGCCGTTCGCGGCGGCGGCACGGATGTCCCGTACGAGACCAGCGATGAATCGCGCACGGTCCACCGGCTTTATCTCCGTACGAGCGGACTCGCCCGCCCCGTCCCGTACGGCGGCCAGATTCACTACACCCGTACGGGAGGAGGTGGCATGCGTGGCGGCGGGCGTACGGGCGGCGACCGCGCGCCGATCCTCCCGCGGGGCGGGGCCGGGGCCGGTACGGGGCAACCGCTCAATACGTACGGCGGCCGGCGTCGGTACGGACTCGGGTGCGGTCGGCGGGGGGACGGCCGGTCCGCCGCGCGGCGCGGATTCGGCGTGATCGCCCGAGCGCAGCGCCACCAGGTGCGACAGCAGGCCGATGGTGACCGGCGGCACCACCGACACCGCCACCACCAGCACCCAGGACGGCACCACAAGCGCCTTGGCCTGGATCGCGTGGTAGACGACGTTGCCGACCACGCTCATCACGATCGCGGCCACCGCGTTGCCGGCGGCGTGCCGGCGCACCCGCGGTGAACGCGTGGCCTTCGACAACCAGATACGGGTGGAGGTGATGCCGTAGGCGTCCACCATCAGCGGCAACAACAGCGACAGCTCATCACCCCAGGCCGCGAGCTTGGCCAGACCGGTCAGCGCGCTGGCGCTGGAGATCAGCGCGGCCACGGCCACCACCGCGATACCGGCATCGGCGATCCAGTCACGACGCGTGGTGACCTGGGCGGGCTCACCGGTCAGGCGCAGGTTCATGCCGCGACCTCCCCGGCGCAGTCCAAGCAGATGCCCAGGTGCCGCGGCAGCACATACCCAGCGTCGATGCCGCAGCCGGGACAGGTACGGCGTGCGGCGTTCGCCTTGGCCAGCGCCTCCAGTTGCCGAGCGGTGGCAGTGCGCTTGGGCAGCGCGAGGCGCACGTCATACAAGAACGCCACCCGCACCCCCGGGGCGCCGTGCCGACGCGAGGCCCACATAATCTGCGCCTGCACGTCCTGTCCGCCCGGCCGCAGCCCTTCGGCGGCGAGCTGGCGCAGCGTCCACAGGTGCGGCGGCGCCATCCGCCACGGCCAGGTGGGAATGCCGTGCCGCGCCCCTGTGGGGTCCCAGAACCGGGCGCGTATGCGACTCATCGCGCCCCTCCCCGGGTGCCGGGCGGGTGGCCCAGCCCGCAGGACGAGCACGACACGCCGCAGGCCGGGGCGGGGACGTGGGTGCGCTGCCAGAGCAGCGCCCAGCGCAGCCGACGCGCCCGCCGACCGGCGGCCAGCAGTCGGCGCCGGGCCTTGGCGCTGGGGTGGTCGTCCACCAGCCATCCGATCAGCCGGTATGCGGTGGGCAGGTCGATCAGGTCGGCCAGCGCCGCGGCGATCAAGCGCCGGCCGGGCAGCCCGGCGGCGTCCAGCAGTTGCGCCGCGTGGAAGTCGGCGTCGAACTCCTCCAACCGCGCCCGGCGGACCCCGGCCGCATGCACGGCCACCACCAGGCAGCCCAGCACGCCCAGCAGCAGCACCGGCAGGTGGACGATCAGGCCGGCCAGCAGCGCGGCTCTGGCCCACCAGGACGGGCGACGCCAAAACGGTGCGGCCACCCCGTGCCCCAGAGCGTGATGGGCGATCTCGTGGGCCAGCACCCCATACAGCGCGTCGCCCTCGCCCAGCAGACCCGTTCCCAGGTCGATGCGCGGCGTGCGGTCGCAGCGAACGGCCAGGGCCTCGGCGTTGTCCTCCAGCTCAGGGGTGATGTGGACCAGCAGGCCGGGCAGGCGCGCGCTGTGGCGCAGCGCGCAGGTCAGCTTGGCCAGCCCCGGCAGGTCGGCGACCTCTTCGGGAGCCTCGGCGAAGCGGGGAGGCGCGAGGGTCATCAGGCCACCTCCCCCGGCGACCACACCGCGCCATCGGCGGCGGCACGGCCGGGCAGGGCGGCGATCTCCTCGGCGGTCAGCCCCGCCCACACCCCCGCCTGCGGGCGCTCGTCCAGGGCGTAGAACAGGCAGGAAGCCCACACCGAGCAGTCCGCGCACACCTCGCGCGCCACCTGCTCCCGGGCCGCCCGCTCCTCGGCCGACTCCTCAGCGAACACGTCCGGGCCGGTGTGCAACTCCGGATCGAGCACGCACGCGGCCTCCTCGGCAAGGTGGCGCGGCATGCGCGCGGTGACGGTGGCCAGCAGGATCAGCGCCACGCGGTCCCGCGTCGGCGCCGGCCTTTCGGCTCGTGGCGGCGCGCTGGATTGGTGGGTCATGATGATGGTGCTCCTTTGCCAGGAGTCGAAGGGGGCGGCTCGTGTCTTGGCGGATTGGGGCCGCCCCCGAGGTGAACGGGTGTCAGCGCTGGACGACGGGCTTGTCCAGGTCGCGGTGGTGCAAGGTGACCGATAGGCCGTCCCCGCGGAGCCGGTGGGCCAGGTGTTCGGCGAAGATCGGGGCGCGGTGGCGCCCGCCAGCGCACCCGTCGGCCACGGTGACGGTGCCGGCGCTCGGACCGGTCAGAAACGCGGCCACCGCGGTGGCGGTGGCCTCCAGAAGATCGGCGATGCCGGGCGTGCCCAGCACCGTCGCGCGCACCGGCTCATCGCGGGCGGTCATGTAGCGCAACTCAGGCGAGACGTGCGGGTCCTTGAAGTGGTGCCGAAGGTCGATGGTCAGGTGCGCGGGTGGCGGCTCACCGTGGAGGTAGCCGAACGAAACGATCTCAACGGCAGACATGGCGTCGCAGCCACGATTAGCCGAGGTTGCCGGCGAAAGACGCCAGCGCGTCGGTCACCGTCATCAGCCCGTTGAAGGCGCTCGTGGCGAGGGTGGCCGCCTTGTCGGGCTGCCGTACGACGAAGACCAGCGCGAGGCCAGCCAACAGAACCAGCAGGAACCGGCGCAGCGGCCGACGGTCGGAATACACGCGTGGATCTCCCCTTTCAGAGCCAGCGGCGTGCCAGGAAGGTCACCGCCGCATTGGTGGACAGACGAGAAGAAGAGCTTGTATGCGCAGGTCATCCCTGCGCTGGCCGCCTTTTTAGTGGGAGGCGGTGACCCGATGTAGTTGTCAGGCGTCGAGTGCGTTCGGCCCGTCGGTCGAAGCGGTCTGTCAGCGTCAGCGCGCGATCCCGTCAGATCGCCTTCCGAGTGCTTCCGGTGACCCGTCCCTTGCGGGGTGCGTCGAGCAGCATCGTATACGTAGCTTCGTATACGCACAAGCCCTAGGTATACGATGATGCGTATACGCTGGAAGGGTCACCGAAGAGAGCTTGAAGGGATTGATCGCCAAGTGCCAGAGCCGGCCTACGTCCGCATCGCGGGCGAGTACGCGCGGCGTATCCGCGCAGGAGAACTTCTTCCCGGCATGCAGCTACCGAGCTATGCCGAGATCGCCCAGCAGAACGGTGTGTCGGACATCGTGGTTCGGAAGGCTCTCGAACTGCTCCAGAGTCAGGGGCTCGTTCGATCCGTACGGCGGCGGGGCATGTTCGTCGCCGACCGCCCCAACCTGGTTCGCGTCTCTCCTGAGCGTCAGATGGAGAGTGCTGAGCACACGTTCCGGAACGAGTCTGATCGAGATGTTCGGGTAGAACGGGAAGCTGAACAGATCCCTGCCACTAGCGACGTCGCCGAGGCGCTCGGCCTCTCAGCGGGCGAGCTGATCGCGCACGTCATCACCCGGGCCACCGAGGATGGTCGGCCAATCTCGATCTCAGATACCTACCATCCGCTAGATGTCGCGGATGTATCAGGCGCCGCCTTCCTAGAAGAGACGCTCTATGACCAGCTACCGGTCCCGCTGCATGCCGAGTGGTTGCGCACAACCCCCGGCGATCTCGTCAAGACGGTCCATCAGCGGTTCATCTCCGCCGATGACCGAATCATCATGGTTTCCGATGTGTCGTATCCGAGAGATCGCTACGACGCATTCGTGTTCCGCATGGCGCTCAAGTAGGGAAAGAAGAACGGGGGTGCCGACCTATCCGGCACCCCCGTTTTTGCTGCGTCCCTAGCTCCGAACCCAGCCCTGCGCGATGTCCCCCTCCGTCCACCAGGAAACGAAGTGTGGATCTACGGAGTCCAACCTCCAGCGAGCCGCCAAGGCATCAAAAAAGGCATCGTTGCCGGTTTTGCCGCCCTTCGGTTCCCCGATGTAGATGAGCCTTTCGCCTCCTGCTTCCTCGAACGCCGTCAGCGCCTCAGACGACATCTTGTTTCCCCAGCCGGGCGGCCAGCAGAGGAACAGCACGTGATCCGCCGTTTGAGCACGAGACACGAACCCCTCCAGATCACCGACGGGATGCCATGCATCTACCTGGCCGGCAGCTCCAGGGAATGAGACGTTTGTAGTCTTGTCCGGCGGCTCCACATCGTATGCCTCGACAGTCAGCCCTGAGCGAGACAGCTGAGCGGCCCAGTACCCCCGCCCAGCTCCCATCTCCACGATCGGAAGATCGGCACAGAAGGCTGACATCCATTCAATGGTCTGCGGAGAGGGGATCGCATAGGCATAGGCCGCCTGCAAGAGCACCTGTGCATAGGCGAGCCGAGCATTACCTCCTGCCCGGCCGCCGTCTACCACGCGACGGCCCTCGTACTCCGACACGAAGGGCTCAACAATATCCCAATATGGATTGGAGCTCACAGCGCTTCCGCCGGTCATGTAGTGCACGAACCGCAAGTCGAACGCCGTGTCGGCATCACGGTCGCCCGACCCCGACAGTCTCGACGCCATATCCAGATATTCGGCCACCTTCGGGTACTCGACCTCTAGCCGCTGCTCGTCCTCCAGCAGTGCGACAATCTCATCCCATCGCGCTGATGTCATTGTCGGTCTCTTGTACGCCATACCCACCACGGTAACGCAAGCCAGCCAAAGGAACACTGCCGACGCAACGAGAGACTCCGCAAGGCCCTTAATGAGCATGCCAAGACAGGAGACAGAAAGCGGATTTCGGGCGCGCCCTTCTCTACAGCCTACCTCACGGACCGCTTGCAAGATCGCATGATGGCACGCCCGCAGCGGGACTAAGAGCCCAAAGGCCCAGGCAAGGGATCAAGATGATTAGCTGCTTGCAGATAAGACACAAGCTCTTCAACTTTCTGACGCAAATCCAGCACATCCCATATTTCACCAGAAGACATGGCACAGGCTTTCTCGGCGATAATCACTTTGTTTGGATTTCTAATCTTCCCCGCCTCGGCCGGCCCCGACGATTTCACAAAAGATTGGAATCTGGACGAAAATTCGGACACCTCAATCTGTGGTTGAACACTGGGATGGGCTTCCTGGACGGATGCCACAAATATGTCGACGGGCACATAATTCTCTATTTCTCTACCTGCGGTCACCCAAGAAATTCCCCCCTTGTCCTCCACTTCGCTACATACGCGCCATTTCGTTGCATTTATTAGTGTTAACGCGTCCCGCTTATCTGAGTCGATAAGGATCGCCGGATTCCTATTTATGGGCAAAAGCTGTATGAACTCCTCAGTGTTCTGCTCCGGCATGTCGGCCACCTCACCCGTCAGGTGCGCAAGCAGTCTGCCCCCATAGAACATGACGGAATAATGTGCACCCTCTATCAGCCGTGGATCCGCAGTCGATATCCAGTGGTTCACGTAAATCCGATCTGACGGGCCTTCCACCCATACGATTGCATTAGACTGGATCAAATCGGAAGCGCGATACCCCAAGTGCTGTGCGATTCTTGCGCGTTGAGACGCAGTCAGTGCTTTTGATACCTGGGTGCCGCCGTAGTCGCTGTCATACTCGACTTGCAGGATGGCCACAGACGGGTCATCGAGCAAGTTAGAGGAATGTGTTGTCATCAGATACATGTTGCTGGTTCTGAGGTTCAGATGCCTGACAAGCTTACGTAGCATGATGGGATTAAGATTCGTTTCTGGCTCCTCGATGCATATTAGAGCGTTATTGTGAAGCGAAGCGATTGTAGCGATTAAGAGGATCTGGGAAACACCCGCCCCCAAATTTTCCAGCGGCAATACGCGATCCCCCACTTGGATATGAACTGTCTTCGAATTATAGGGAACCAGTATCTCAACCGTTGAGTCCTCGAGGACATCTTTCATGAATTGGTTAATGAGCTGGAACTTGCGTATATCTTCCCTGTATCGATCGGCGGATGGCGACTGGAGCGCTTGAAGCATGCCCGGCAAGCCTTTTCCGCTCATATCTTTTAGATCCGGACTGGGTGATCCATCTGGTAGGATCTGCCGAACACTCGGAACTGTTATAACCGTAGGGATGCTTACACTATTTTCCCACGCTCCGAGGAAGAATCCTAGACCGGCATCTGGACTCTCGGGTCGAATACTAAATATTCGTTCCACGATCGGGGGTATGGCCTGATATAGGCTACTACCTAACTCAGAGATGATTTTCGTGATCTGAACCTCATCCCTCTTGAACTTCTGTCCGTCAATCTGCCACCGAAACCAAACCGTCTCCTGGTCCCTAGCAGTACTTCTCAAAGCTGGACTATTTGCAATACGTGTGACCAACTCCCATACATTTGTACGTGGACCTACGGGGTCCCGATTGGGAAGTGCTTTCAACAAATCTTGGAACGGGTCACCTTGAATCCGACGTGCGAGGCCTAGAGCCAGAGGGGGTATCTCTTCCCCTTCGCTTATCAGTGGACGATCCAGCTCAGTGACAGTAGTGCGAATTGCACCTCTTTGCATGTCATTAGAAAGGCTAGGAAGCCAGGCCTGTGCAGCTAACAGAATGTTACTCTTCCCGCTGTTGTTAGGTCCGGCTATTAACGTTATCTTACCCAGCGGGCCAATCTCTTGCGGCTCTCCGTGAAAGCTCCGAAAACCGCCAATCAAGAAACCGGAAAACGATGATTCTGGCGCATCGTCCATGATGATGTCCCATGTCTAAAGCGGTGGCGCGAAGTCAAGCCGCCGCATGCGGGGGTGCAGTTGAGGCGCTGGTGCTCTACCGCGGGGCGACAGTCATAGCGCCACGATGCATCGCCCAGTGCTCAATGATCCACTTATGGTGGGTCCTCGTGAGGGAAACGGCCAAAGGCTGGCCGTGCAGCTTGTCGTAGTCGGGATAAGCGCGGGTGCTGGTTGCGATGTCCAGCGTCATCGTGTTTGGGTCGATGGCGATCTGGCCGAGGTCGAATAGGCGGTGAACGTCGCGGCGCAGCAGCAGCCCGCCGTGAGTATGGTGCTTGCCGTTCCCGGCGTAGCTGTAAAGGTGTGCCGCTTCCAGGGCGGCCACGGGCATGGGGCCGAGGAAGGCGCATACCTCGCCGAACTGGTCTAACAAGCTGGCGCGGAAGGCGGCCTGGCCGTTGCGGACGCGGACCGTCCTGGTCTTATGCCCCCCGGTGATGACCTTGCGGGTGTTGTCCGCGACGTCCAGGGGGGTGGCGTTCTTACCTGTCTCTACCCGGGTGCGGAAGTCGTCCCAACGCAGGCGCCGTAAGGCGTTCTGCGACCCGGGCTCCTCACACAGGGCTCGCAGTTCCGACGCGGAGACGTGGCCACGGAGGTCGATCCAGCCGGCTTCATATCGGGCGCGGTAGGTCTTCACCGCGACCGTCTTGCCGGCCGGAGTGTCGAACTCCGCCTTGCACTGATCATTCCAGCACCGGTACTTCGGCGTCTTAGTCTTACGTTCGGCGATGTCCGCCTTTCCGCATGTAGGGCACCAGCTGAGGTCCTTCGTGCCGGCGCCAGTCTCGATGTCCTCGATCACGGATAGGCCGAACAGGGCGTCTCCGTCCCACAACACGATCGTGTCGCCGACCTGGACGTAGGACGCGTTGGGAACCTTGCTGTCCCAGCTGTAGTGGGTGGAGGGGTTGTCGTCATACCCCTCACCCACACGCTTGGCCCTCTCGCTCAGGTACATCAACCATGCAGTCACGTGACTCCTTCGCTGTCTTACGCTCGCGCCGCGCCCGCCGGCCGCGCACTTTCGCAGCCTTAGGACGACTCATGTGCTTAACGTAGCGGGTGGCACTGACAACGGTTCCGGAAACGTCGTCGGCGCTCGCACCATCGAAGGCTGCCTGCGGGTTCTATGTGGCCATGGCATGGACGGGTGCACTGTCAGGGCTGGTCTACCCCTTCCGTTGTTAGCCCGCCTGCACGCGAAGGATCACGTGGATCGTTGGGACACGCTGATAACATAGAGCAGCGAGCCGAACAAGTTCTCATACAGGTGGTATCCGCTCAGATGATAAAACACCTTCCTCTGTTGTTCATAGCAACGTACCGCAACCCTGGCATGGAAAGCACCCTCCAAATGGAGAACGCCGTTTCTGCCGTTGCGCAGGCCCCCGAATCTCGGGATCTAGCGCGTGATGTGCTCGCCAGAATGGAGCAAAAGGGCTGGAACATAGGGGCTTACGGACACGGCATATGGGAGGATACAGAGGATCTACTTACCCTCTGGATCGCCTTCACATCTCCCGATTTTCATGAGGTAGCGCAAGACCCTGACGATCCAGAAAGCGATTACCTACCCGAACTGGAGGATTTCGCCGACGCAGTGCTAGGAATAATTCATAGCCGCGGCTGGATCGCTAACGATTACTCATACGAGTACTACAGCGATCGCCCGCCATCAGATTACCTGCGCATCGAGTAAGTTCAAGACCCGCGATACGAGATGCTCAGATCTCGTGCTCGAGTATCTTCAAACATTGGCTCTATCGGCCTCAGCTCGATCATGAGAATCCACGTGAATGGCAACCCGACCTTACCGAGCCACTCGAAGTAGAGCACGTACCAGGATATCGTTATCGCGCTCATCACGCCAGGTGATTGCTTCTACTGGCCGTCCGTCTACTGGGTCGCCGTTGAAATTGGCTTCCTTAACGTCGCGAGACAGTGACGCATTTGTTGCTATGAGGATGCCCGCATCTTCCGCAAACATGATAGGGTCAGTCGCTCGACGGTAGTCGATTATGTCGAAAGTGCGCGAAGTTCCATAAGGTTTTGCGACGACTAGAGCTTTTTTCGAATCAATCGTGTCAACCCTAATGTCGAATCCGCTGTCGGGTGAGTTTATCCTTGCCTGCACATTGAAATCGACGCTACGCAAGATAGCGTGCTGGAGACGTTGAACGTACGCGACCCCAGTGTCAGACATTACCTCCGCCACCCTTGGGTCTATGATAGACGCCGCCTCTATCATTCCCTGAGCCACATCCGGATCATCTTCCTCGCGAATCCGCTCAACAGTCTTCTCTACCCGGAAGCGGCGATCCAGCTCGACAGTACTAGATTCGGTTCCCATCCGGATGAGGCGCGTACCCTGCACGCCTATGAGAAGAAAGACGGCTCCAGCAAGAAGGAGGGCGACGGTGCCAGCCTGATTATCTGAGTTGAATACTGCGTAACCTCCAGAAATCTCGGCTGCCGTACCAACCACTAAAGCCGTTGCTCTTTCCAGCCACTTCATGGGGACGCTTGCGTGTGCTTGGTTGGGTATGTTGGATGGAATGTTCTCGTCTCCATCGGTGCTCATTAGGACACACTATCTAATCCCACGACAAGTGTGTATAGAGTCCCAAATGATCGAATTGCCCAGTATGAGTAGATTGGGCCTTTCCTGGGCACCCTACTTCAGGGGTCCAGCGTGCTTGTGGCTTGCCTTGCCTGACGGTTCGCGAAGGGAGCAGGCGCCACGCCTCGGACTCCCCCACATCGACCGGATGTTCGCTCGTCACCCAATGCTTCCCCAATCGGACCCAGTTTAGCGTGGGCGGTTGGCGTATCCGCAGGTCAAAGGCCTGACAGAGTAGCGATGTCCGCTTGACTCATAATCCGTAGGTCGTGGGTTCAAGTCCCACCCGCCCTACTCCCGATCAGCCCGAAACCCGAGCTGACCTGCCTTTCTGCACGCAGCGGCCCACGCGTCGCATGCAGCCGAATGTCACCGCAAGCAGTCCGGAGCCGGTGCTCACGGGATATGCGCGGGATGGGATAAGGCGCGTTCACCCAGCTCAGGGCCACAAAAGCGAAGGGCCACGGGATGACCGTGACCCTTGGATGAGAGATCGTCTTCACGCCGTCAAAGCCTCGGCGATCCGCTGGTTGGCGATCTCCCGTTGCCCGTCGATGCACTTGGCGTAGACCCGGAGCAGCACGTCCACGCTGTGCCCGGCCCGTTCCGCGACGTCCGGCGCCGGTACCCCCGAGTTGAGCCATAGCGAGACCGCCGCATGCCGGAGATCGTACGGCCTGCCAGCCAGCGGCGACGCGACCTGGTCCGGCGTCAACGCGTACGTCCGCGCTTCCTTCCAAACCTTGCCGTACGCGGTCCCGGCGAAGACACTGCCGGTACGAGTCCGGAACAGCCGCCCGTCGGTCGCAGTGCCATGCTGCTCAATGTGCTCGCGGAGGATCTTCACCAGCTCCGGCGGGATCGGCACGTCCCGGATCGCCTTGCGCCGACGCTGCTTCAAGCCGCGAACATCATGGGTGCTTCCAGAGTCGGTGAAGCGCCGGGAGCTTTCCGGGCGCGTCTGCTCCAATGTCAGCAGGCCCCACCCGATTGCCGGAAGATGGCAGTCCTTCTCCCGAAGCCCGGCCGCCTCAGCGGGCCGGAGGCCGGCGAAGTACATGCAGGCGAACATCCCCGCCAGCATCGCCCCGCGCGACCGGCCCACATACGTGACCGCGACCAGCAACTCCCGAGCCTGGACTGGATTGACCACCACCCGCCGGTCCACCTCCCCCAAAACCTTGGCGGGCTTCCAGTTCACCCGGTCCAGCGGATTTGCCGAAAGCTCCCCCAGCTCAACGGCGTACTCCAGCGCATGATGGAACACCGCCCGCTTACGCCGGAAGGTCGAGTCGGCCGCCCGCTGCCCATCGAGGCGACGGCGCCCCGCGCCGCCGCACGGCCCGCCGCCCGCTCCGCCCGGCCGGGCGTGCGGCGTGGGCGCCGGTCCCGGCCGGCGGCGGGAACGCGGGCCGCCCGCCGCACAGAGCACTCGCCGACCGAAGCCCGACCCGCCACCCCATGACGCGCCGTCGCCGATCATGCCATCTCACCGCGGATTCGGCTCCGTTTTATGCCTCCGGCGGGGGCGCTCCGGTTCCAGGATGATCGCGGCTCAAAGCCGCAGGTTCCGGGTTGGCTGAGGCGAAACCTGATCATCCCGCCGCCATCGCCCCAGGACGAGCCGAGCGGGCCAGGGCCAGGGAGGCAAGGTCGTTCGTCCAGTGGGGCGCTCCACCTTGCCCCCCTGGCCCTGGCCCGCTCCCCTGGCGGGTGGGACGACGGCGACGGGATGATCAGTTCGGAGTGAGCACAGGTGCGTAGTACTGGCCAACAAGCACTAACTCATTCTGCTCACTTTAGACCCCGATATGTAGGTGGAGCACAGTGCGAGAGGAGGCTTTTTCGGTAGGCCGCTCAAATCGATCAGTGGAGCCGGATGCGATCCCGAGTCGACGCCTTTCCTGCATATCGTTCGACCTGCGATTTTATCTGTAGGAATATATCGTATAGTTCTAGATTCCTCCTCTAGAACAACGTGCCATCCGTCTGCAGTTGACAGCGTGTAGCCTACGTAGACAGCCCCCGATTTCGACGCAACTTCCTCGAGTGGCAACCATGGGCGACGAACGATATCGGCTAACGTGTTCAAGTCATATGGGATTCGGTATAGTTGCACAACGCTCGAGAATGCAAACACCGACATACACATCACCATGGCGGCAGAGATTGACAATCCTACGACAAGCGAAGCTACCTCTAGCACTGGGCCAGGCAAATCCTCGCGCCGACCTGAGGCTTCCAAATCGGTCGACGCTTCTTGTTCAGTTTCCTCTACATTACGATCCCGCCACCGCGCTATATTATCCCGCGTCTGGAGCATCATGCCCTTTATGCCGGTCCAGTTGTCTACGGCAACCGCCACAAGAACTACAGCCCCGAAGGCAACGGCGGGTCGCAGATCGCTATTGCCAGCCCTTGCATCAAAATGCGCAAGGGCGACAACACCTTCCCAGCCGGATTGCAGCGCCTTAACGACGTCAGAATAGGCTGGCGCAACCACAACCATGCCAACAACAGTCACCCAAAATAGTCGCCACGCCCTGTATACGATCAGCCCCAACGCCAACGCTGGCAGGAAGATCGGAATAACTGGAATAAGCGTGCCAAGTAGAGTACCAGTAATTCCCGCAGTCGATGCGATGGACGCTGCGATAGTTGGATCGTACTTCGCGATCACAAGAAGTCGAATCGCAGCCGCAAACAGCAATATGGCAGGAGAAAGTATAAGAGTCCTTAATGATCTCGACATCCGACGTGACGGTAATTCTGGCACCGAAGTACCGCTCGCCATAGTTTCACCCCCATATGAATACTCCGTGCGTTCATCGTCGCAACGAATGCTTGGAGAAGGTGTATCGCGCTTCAGGTCGGCAATGAGCGCTGCGACAGGTGTATCAACGCGCTCAACGATCGGGTAGTTCCGGTGCCCCGACAGGCGGGACGAGGGACACCACCACTCCTGGCAAAGATACTGGAGCTGGCTGTGATCAAAGAGGGGATTCGTTGTAGTTCCACCGTTGTCCGCAACGAGCTACGCGTACGCGCTGACCTGCATCAATGTGGCTAGAACGATGCTCGTCCGAGCTTTCAATCGGCATCCTGCGGACGCCTTGGCTGTACAGCCACAGCTACAGCCAAGAGCGCGGGCGACGGCGGCCTCTGGCGAACCATCACGGACGCCGGACCGCATGGTCAGAGCCTCAGGCTTTGATCGAATCGTCTTCTATAATCCGTAGGTTCGGAATTCGAGAGCCTGTCACAATCAGGGTGTGGACCTGGACTCCTTGCTGTTGAAGGCCGCTCAGTTCTGCTCTCCCCACGTCCGAACCGAAGCCGGTGTCAGGGTGGCCGATGTGCTGGAGTACCTGGAGCACGGTGAATGGGAGATGGTCCTTCTCCTGCTTGAGGAGCTCGGCGACGCGCATCCCCAGCCGCCCGAGTTCTGGGATCTGTTGGCTGATGCCGCCCGAGTGATGTGGCTTGAGTCGGATGTTGCCTGGTGCCAGTGGCGGCGTAGTGAGGCCCGTACCGGCGCGTTCCGAGTTGAACTGTGTCTCGCCCGCACCGAGGACGGGGGTCGTAGAACGCCCATGCCTCCCGGTGGGTTGCTCCGGCCTATGTGGGACATCGGCCGCCGGACGCCCGAGGGTGGACCTCTGCTCAGCATCGCTGCCCTTTGGATCGAAGGCCGCGACCTCCTGGAGCCGGGTGGGTGCAAGGCGGTGAGACTGCTTCCGCTGACGCCCGATCACTGGAACCATCTCAGGGCAGGTGATGTGATCACCATGCACGAGATTCGACCGCCCACCGGGACGGCACGGATCACCGAGATCATGCCACCTGTCGCCGCCTCTCCCTAGTTGCAATCCAGCGTCGCCCCATGCCGTTCCAGATGGACCACCCACGCCCGTTGGTCCAGGTTGAACCACTCTGAACGGCCATGATCCGAGCTGCTAATGCGGTTTGGTGCACGCCCATGAGCCCCCCGTGCAGATGCCGCCCTGACGATCGCCCTGCGGTGGTCGAGCGCCGTGCGGGGTTGGGGGCGATCGGCGCGCCGGGATTCGTTCCTCATCCCGGCCCATCGGGGGACGGGGCCGGCGTCCGCACGGGATATGCGCGGGATGGTGGTGTCGGCCGGTCGGTTGCCGAAGGGGTTGGCGGGCAGGTCGGAACGGCAGCGGCCCTGGTGATCGCCTATGCACTCATAATCCGTAGGTCGTGGGTTCAAGTCCCACCCGCCCTACTCTCCAATACCGCGTTCCCCCTTGGGTTTCCCGGTTCTCGTCGGCCTCCGACCTCGTTCTTGATCGCCGTGCCCCGGAGGCCGAGGGCGGCCACGCCGGCCTGCACAGGCCCGCCATGGCGGCTGTAGCGGGATGTTCCGGGCCACCGGCCGACCCGGGGCGATCGGTATCGACGCCCAGCTTCACCGTCCATGTCAAGCGATATCCGCCGGTCACATGTGCCGGTCCACGCTCCGGCCGAGCCTGCGGCGTGCTGGGTTCGTCCGGCCCGGCGAACGCCTCACGCAGAGGGCCACGCCCTGATCACACGACGGCGGCCTGCGATAGGGGCTCCGGCCCTCGACGACGACACGGGGCGTGGCCTGACGACACGGGGCGTGGCCTGTGGTTGGTGGACATGCTCGCCGATGCTTGGGGATTCGACCACGAGAAGAACGGTGGCTCGGTGTGTTCCGGCTGTCCGGACGCGAGCGCCAGAGAGATGGCAGAATGTGATCATGCGGTCACCCCGAGCTAGGTATTTCAACACCACCGGTCCCTGCGATCCGCAACTCCACTACATGCTTCCCCCCACACCACGGCTTCCCGAGGCGCGGACGCTCATCGAGATGGACCGCTATTTCGTCCTGCACGCCCCCCGGCAGACCGGGAAAACGACCATCCTGGACGCTCTGGCGTCGGAGCTGACCGCCGAGGGCGACATCGCCGCTCTGTCGCTCTCCTGCGAGCGCGCCAAGTCAGCCGGTGACGATGTCGGCTGGGCGGAGTCGCTTCTGCTGGATTCCCTCCGCGAGGCCGCCGAGCTGTCAGGATGGCCAGAGGAGTTGCTGCCGCCGGATTCTCCGCCGCAGGTCACCCCAGGCAGCCGGTTCGGTGCGGCGCTGCGTGAGTGGTGCCGCCGCTGCCCGCGCCGGGTCGTACTGTTCCTCGACGAGATCGACGCTCTGCAGGGCAACAGCCTGGTCAGCATTCTCAGCCAGCTCCGCGACGGGCACAACAAGCGATCGAAGGGCTATCGGTTCCCCGCTTCGATAGTGCTGTGCGGGTTGCGGGACCTGCGCGACTACAAGGTCGCCGCGGGCGGCGACCCAGCACGGTTCAGCCCGGCCAGCCCGTTCAACATCATCGCCAGGTCGCTACGCCTGGGCGACTTCACCGCCGACCAGATCGCCGAACTGTACGACCAGCACACCCAGGCGACCGGCCAGGAGTTCACCAAGGACGCGGTGGACCAGGTCTTCGAGCTGACCCAGGGACAACCCTGGCTGGTCAACGCCCTCGCCGATGAGATCATCACCGAGATGGGGGTGACCGGCACCATCACCACCGGGCAGGTGGAGGACGCCAAGGAGCGGTTGATCCGGGCGCGCGCCACCCACCTGGACTCCCTGGCGGCCCGGCTGCAGGAGCCCCGGGTCAAGCGGGTGATGGAACCCATCGTTGCCGGCGGCCCCTACACCCACCGCAGCGACTCCGACGACCTGGCCTACGCCCGCGATCTCGGCCTGATCACGCGGAAACCCCCGCCACAGGTGGCCAACCCGATCTACCGGGAGGTCATCCTGCGCGTGCTGGGCGACCTGACGGAGCAGAACATCCACGCCGACCCGCACAGCTTCGTGCTCCCCGACGGCCGGTTCGACCTGCCACGCCTGCTGGAGGAGTTCGTCGTGTTCTGGCGCGAGCACGGTGAAGTCCTCATCCAGCAGGAGGGATACCACGAGGCCGCCTGCCAGATCATCCTCATGGCCTTCCTGCACCGCCTGGTCAACGGCGGCGGCTACCTCGACCGCGAATACGCCGCCGGCACCAAACGCCTGGACGTGCTCGTCCGCTGGCCGTACACCGGCCCCAACGGCGAACGGGTGATGCAACGCGAAGCCATGGAACTGAAGGTGTGGCGACCCGGCGCGGACGACCCGAAGCCCGAGGGCCTGGCCCAGCTCGACCGCTACCTCGACCGGCTGACCTTGCCCACCGGCGTCCTGGTCATCTTCGACCGCCGCCCCGAAGCGTCGCCCTGGAAGGAACGCGGCGGCTTCGAGCAGGCGGCCACCCCGTCCGGCCGCCAGGTCACCGTCCTGCGAGTGTGACGCTTCTCAGTCGCCGTCAATCCACACGCAGCCCTCAGCCAACGCGATCGTCTGGGAGTCGACCGGCCTGCTCGACGGCTCGCTCGTCGACGACCTGGGCGGGCAGGACAACGAGAGCCTGTCCGGATACCGGTCCTTGCTGCATGGCAAGCGTCTGCGCACGGACGGTTTCTCGAACGAGCAGGCCGAGGTCGCGGTCGTGGACCAGGTACGTGAGTGGCTCGGGCAGGGAATGCGGCCGAGCGAGATCGTCGTCGAGCGCCGCACGGGTTTGCTGGAGACATCGAGACCTGGGAGGAACACCAGTAACGCCCGCACGGAAGAAGTACCCGGACGATCTGCGTGCGCGTGCGCCCGGTTGGCGATCGAGGCTCGCCGGGATCCGATCGGCGCGGTCGGAGCGATCCGCCGGATCGCCGGTCAGCTCGGGGTTCATTTGGAGGCGCTGTCGGCCCGTCAGCCTGCTGGTTCGGCCTTCAGTGGCCGGGCCGTACCAGGCCGCTTTCGTAGGCGAGGATCACCAACTGGACCCGGTCGCGGACGTTCAGCTTCATCAGCGCCCGGGTGACGTGGGTCTTGGCGGTCAACGGGCTGATCACGAGTCTTGCGGCGATGTGCTCGTTGGACAGGCCCTGGGCGACCAGGCGGACGACTTCGCGCTCACGGGCGGTGAGTACCGCGAGCCCATCACCGCTCACCGGGGTGGGCCGGTGGGCGAACTGCTGGACGACGCGCCGCGTGACGCTCGGCGACAGCAGTGCCTCTCCTGCCGCGACCACGACGACGGCGTGGCGCAGTTCGGCCGGGGCGACCTCTTTGGTGAGGAAGCCGCTGGCGCCGACGCGCAGCGCGGCGAAGACGTGTTCGTCAGTGTCGAACGTGGTGAGGATGATGACCTTGGTCGCCGGACGTTCGGCGAGGATCCGGCGGGTGGCCTCGATTCCGTCCATCCCGGGCATGCGGATGTCCATGAGGATCACATCGGGCTCTGCGGCCCGGGCTTGCCGGACGGCCTCGTCACCCGTGGCGGCCTCGGCCACCACGGTGATGTCCTTGGACCGGCGAAGCAGGCTGCGGAAACCCGCCCGGAGGAGGGCCTGGTCGTCGGCGAGCAGCACTTTGATCGTCATGCCTTCAGGGGAATGCTCGCCCGGACGGCGAAGCCTCCGCTCCCTTCGATGCTCAGCGTGCCACCCAGGGTCGTGATGCGCTCGCGCATGCCGGTCAGGCCGTGCCCCTCGGCGAGAGCCGCGGCCCCGCGTCCGTCATCGACCACTTCGACGGTCACGGCGGCGCCGGTCGAGCTCAGCCGTACCGATACGTGGCCGGCGTCCGCGTGCTTGATGGTGTTGGTCAGCGCTTCCTGGACGACCCTGTGGGCCGCGACGGCCTGCAGTCCCGTGACCGTCGTGAGATCGCCCTCCTCGTGCAGGCCGACCGCCAGACCGGTCGCCCTGGCCGCGGCGACGAGGGCGGCGATGCCGTCCAGGCCCGGCTGAGGGGCGGCGTCCCCCTCGATTCGCAGAACGCCGACGAGCGAGCGCAGATCGGCCATGGCCTTACCTCGCACGTCCATCGCGGTGCGCAGGGCTTGGCGTGTCTCCTCGGGAGACTCCTCCAGCGCGTCGGCGGCCACGTTGAGGTGGACGCCGACCACGGCCAGCGTGTGGGCGAGGATGTCATGGAGTTCGCGGGAGATCTCCAGCCGCTGTTCGGCCAGCCGGCGGCGGGCGTCCGCCTCACGCGCCTGTTCCATCTGCAGGCGCCAGCGTGCCTGGAGGTGGCGGGCATTGCCGATCGCCAGCACGAGCGCCAGCCAGAGCGTTTCGGCCCCACCCGCCGCGAGCGCGCGGGCAGCGGAGCCGGACGCGACGGCCCAGTCCCAGGCCAGCGCGTACAGCAGCAGGAACAGTCCCGTTCCGACGGCCCAGCGCGTCCGGCCCGCCGCGGCGACGGTGTAGCACGCCACCGTCAGCGGCCAGACCCAGCCACCCTCGAACAGCCCCGCCCCCTGGAAGGCGATCAGCACGCTCGCCGACACCAGCAGCACGCCGACCGGCCACCGCCGCCGCGCCGCCAGCAGCCCGCCGAGCAGCAAGGCCATGGTGACCGCCGGCCAGTCGATCGGGGCTCCGACCGCCGCCGTCCCGGTCAGGACGGCGACGCTCGTGAGAACCGCGGGCAGCAGGGTGCTGATCATCAGTCGGCGGGGGTCAGGCGGACGGCGGCTACGGCCATCCAGCCGAGACCGGCGGCGACGACGATGCGCTCTGTCAGCCCTACCAGCGGGGGAAGTGAACGCACGGCCATGACGTCGACGAGGGTGACCACGAACAGGATCATTCCAGACACCAAGACGACGGCAATACCGGTGAGCAGGGCGTCCCGCGGCCAAGCCCTGGTGAGCAGCACGGCGGCGGCCGTGAAGGCCAGCAGGCCCAGGCAGGCGGACAGGCCGTGGACGGTGTCCACGGCCGACGGGTCGTCCCACTGGCCCGGCGGGTCGGCGGGGAAGACCGCCGAGAGGAGAAGCCCCAGCGACCAGATGCCGAGCAGCGAGGCACCCACCCGGCTGGTGCCGATGCGAGCCACCGTCACCGTCAGGGCCGTCGCGGCGAGCGCCATGGCGAGCATCCCGAGCGGGACCAGCCAGCCCGCGCCCGTGTTGACGAACCTGCTGATCGGCTCGGCAATGGGGCTCATTTCGCTGTTGACCACGTCCGAGATCACGAAAGCCGCGGCGCCGGCGCCGACTCCGGCGAGAACCGTTCTCTTCATGGCCCCGACGTTAGGGATCGCCATGGTCCCCGGCGTCGTCTGTTCGCAGACACCTGCCCGTACACCGATTGGTGTACGACCGCTTCGTCGCCTGCGGACGAGCGCGAACCGGAAAGGCGATCGGCCCCGAGCCGACGAGATGCCATGCGCGGCGGCGGTCGTCGCCGGAGACAGCCGGTAGAAGAACAGGACGCCCGCCAAGCCCGAGATGCGAGATGCCCGAGATGCCGCCGTTGCGGGCCACGAGCCGATTCCGTTCGCGCCAGGTGGACGCTTACCGGTCAGGAATCAAGTACGGCGGCGATGGCTTCGATCTCGACGAGCTGGTCGTCGTAACCGAGCACGGTGACTCCCATCAAGGTGCTCGGTACGTCATGCTCGCCGAACGAGTCCCGGACCACCTTCCAGGCAGTCACCAGATCCTTCCGCCGGGTGGATGCGACCAGAACCCTCGTGCTGATGACGTCCTGCAATGACGCGCCGGCGGCGTTGAGAGCCGCCCGCATGTTCTCGATGGCTTTCGCCGCTTGGCCCGCGTAGTCCCCGACCGCCGCCGTCGAGCCGTCCTCGTTCAAGGGACACGCTCCGGCCAGGAAGATGAGTCGTGACCCTGCAGGCGCCGTGGCCGCGTAGGCGTACTGGGCGACGTCGGACAGAGAAGCGGCGCGAATCAAAGTGATGGCACTAGGCATGGCCACTCAGTTCCTTTCACCTCGGATACAAAGCGACCATCCTGACATGGCCATTCTGACTGTCGCCTCCTGTTTTCGCAGGCCAAGCCGCAGTCGCAGTTCAGTGCCGTTCAAGACCGTCCAAGCGCGACTCATACCGCGAGGGTTCGGGTGCGATACGCGGTCGATCGGGGATGCTTCATGCTGAGCGTGTTCAACGCATTCGTGCTCGGCTGTGAGGAGCCCTCTTGACCCGGTACGCCGTCGATCGCAGCCGCGACGCCCTCATCGCCTGCTGGAGCACGGGACTGGGGGACGCCGCGATGGTCGTAGCCGATCTTCCTGCCGGGATCTCCGGCCACGATGCCCTGGGTCTGGCCAAGGTGCTGACCCAGCTGTCCGAGGCATGCTGGCGGTGCTACACCCATCCGGCCAGCGCCGTCGACGGTCGTGAGCCCAACTCCGAAGGCCGGCGCCGGCATGGAGAGCGCGATGCCTTCGCTCTCGTTCCCGCCGCGTTGACAAGCCCGAACCTTCCCTCGGACGGCTACATGATCCAGTCCGGCATCCGTGTCGAGGAGGCGGCCCATCGGGTCGGCCGGGCCCTGCACGCTCTCGGCGCGGCCGAGCTGACCACCCTCGTCGCCATCGATGTCGCCGCCGAACTGGACGCGATCGAGCAGGCCGAGCTGGGCAACCTGTCCGAGCGCGCCCGGCAGGCGGTCGCGCTCACTCGCGAGGACGCTTCGCCGGTCCAGGTGGCCCAGGCCGACCGCATACTGCACGACGACCCCTTCGGCCCCGAAACGCTCTTCACCGAGATCGACCCGGCCGCCGCCGCCGTGGCCGCGGCGCACTGGCTGGACGCGGCGGCCGCCGTCACCGCGGAATTCGCCGAGCTGCCCGCCACGCAGGTCGTGGCCGAGGCCGACAACATCGAGGCCCTCGCCCACGAGACCCCCACTCTCGTCCTGGAGTTGATGGCCGACGGCGCCTCCCCCCGTCAGGCGGTGATGTCCTTGATCCGCGATGCCCTGCGTGTCGCGGAAGGAGAAATCCCTAGCACTACGGCGCTCAAACAACGGATCACCGCCGCCGAGCAGTCGCTCGGCCAATGGCGCGATGACCAGCCCGGGTCGAACCTGGACGCCCTCGGCCTGCGGATCACGCCCGTGGATCCCGCCCGCCCGGCTCTCGACCTCCTGGAGGACCTGCTCGGCGGGATCCACGGCTGCTGGCTGTTGTACGCCGAGCAGGTCGACGATCTCGACGAAGCCGGCGATCCCGACGATGAGGACGCGGATGACTGGCAGGAGCGCCGCACCGCGTCGTTCTTCGCGGAGGTCAGGAAAGAAGCGGCCGCCCGGGCCGAGCGCCTGTTGTAACGCCACGCGCCGGCGTCCAGGGAGCGGAGACTCGCTGCGGAGAAGTCTGACGGATGTCTTACGGCCACCCGCCGCCCCTCCCGGCGGATAATTGGATCTGCTCAAATCACCATATGAGTGATGTCCGAAAAGGAGCCGATGCTGGCCCGCCCATCGCGCGGCGGGTGATGTTGTCGATGCTCGCCGCCGGTGCCGCCGGGCTCGTCACGGCCCCGTACATACAGGGCGGCTGGGAGAAGGCCCTTGGGGCCGTCTCGCAGAACGACCCCACCGGCCTCAGCGGGCTCCTGCCCAATCCCAGCGGCTTCCGCTACTTCAGCGTGGCGGGCTCGGTGCCCCACAAGGACGGCACGAACTACCGGCTGAGCATCGACGGCCTCGTCGACCGCCCCGCGACGTACACGCTCGACGACCTGCGCGCGATGCCGCAGAGCCACATCGTCGGCGACGTGGAGTGCACCGACGGGTGGCGCGTGCCGAAGACGCCCTTCGCGGGCGTGCCGCTCTCGCACCTCCTTGCGGTGGCGGGCGTACGGCCGGAGGGCAAGGCGATCCGCTTCACCTGCTTCGACGGCGTCTACAGCGAGAGCCTCACCCTCGACCAGGCCCGCCGCCCGGACGTGCTGATCGCCTTGAAGATGCTCGAAGAGCCGATCACCCACGAACACGGCGGGCCCGTGCGGCTCTACGTGGCGCCGATGTTCTTTTACAAGTCCGCCAAGTGGCTGTCCGGCATCACGGTCACCGACCAGGTCATCCCCGGCTATTGGGAGGAGTACGGCTATGACGTCGACGGCTGGCTCGAAGGCGCCGACAGATCCGTCTGAGCCCCGGCACCGTGTCCCCCGCTTCACCCGCGCCGAGCGCCTGGTCCACCGCGCCACGGCCGTGCTCATGCTGCTGTGCGTGGGGACGGCGGCCTGCCTGTACTTCTCGCCGCTGGCCCAACTGGTCGGCCGCCGCCACCTGGTGGAGTCCGTCCACCAGTGGACGGGCGTGCTGCTGCCGGCTCCGTACCTGCTCGGCCTGGCCTCCTCCGCGTTCCGCGCCGATCTGCGCAGGCTGAACCGGTGGGCGCGCTACGACAACGAGTGGATGCGAGCCGTCCGCAAGGGCTGGACGTCGCCCGCCCTCCGGCCCGCGGGCAAGTTCAACGCCGGCCAGAAGATCTACGCCGGGTGGATCGCCGGGGCCGTGCCGATCATGATGTTCACCGGGCTGCTGATGTGGTTCGCCGGACTCCTGCCGGGGATCTCGCGGACGAGCGCCATCTTCGTGCACGACGTGACGGCTCTCGCCATCGCCGTCGTCCTGCTGGGACACATGCGGCTGGCCTACCGGGACCCGCAGGCGCGTGGCGGAATGCGCACGGGATCCGTGGAGCGGGCCTGGGCGAAGCGGGAACACTCCAAGTGGCTGGAGGACGAACACTGACAAAGCATTCCCACGGGGTCGCCGGTTCAGGCCAGGACGGTGACCGGGTCGCCGAGTCGTATTTCGCCCCGCTCTCGGGGGACCAGGCGGATGCCGAACCAGATCTTGCCGTTCCAGCGTCGGTGGCGGGTGAGGGTGCGCAGGGGTTCCTTGCCCTTGTGCGAGGTGACCGGGTCGTAGGTGGTGGTGGCGCAGCGGTCGCAGTGTTCCGAGACTCGGAAGGCGAGCGGGCCTATGCGGATCTCGCGCCAGTCGTCCTCGGCGTACGGCGATGCGCCGTCGATCACGAGGTTGGGACGGAATCTGGCCATGTCCATGGGGGCGGGCGGGTCGTCCTGGCGTTCCATGGCGCCTTCGAGGATCCAGTCGTCCAGGCGGCGCAGGGAGGAGCGCGAGATGAGCAGGATGGGGGCGTCCCTGGCGAGGCTGACGACCTCGCCGGGCAGGCCGCCGTGGGAGGCCGGGAGGGCGCAGCGGTAGGGGTCATCGAGCCAGACCAGGCGGGCGGGTTCGCCGAGCAGCCGGCTGAACCAGGCGTGCGCTTCAGGGTCGGCGAGCACGACGCTGTCCACTTCGGCGAAACCCATGGGAACGCGCTCTCCGGCAGCCGGGGGGACCTTCAACTGGGGCAGTCCCGGCGCGTCGAGCAGCAGCCCGTCCTCGTCCGTGACGCCGGCGACGACGGACAGCAGCCGGGGATTGTCCCCGACCCAGTGAACGTCCCCCTGCTCGTTGATGACGGCCCAGCGGCGGTCCCACGCCAGCCCCCAGGGCTCCACGACCGCCGAATCCACCACTCGCCCCGACACCGACTTAACGGGATATTGCCGGATCTGCACAAGCTCCACGCCGTCACCCTACGACCCGCGTCCGAGAGAGCGCTTTCAGGCCGACGGCCGCCGCGGAATCGGCGGGTCCGGCACAACCCGCTCCCGTCGTAGGCTGAATCTCGCACGTGACGGACAGGAGGCTCAGGTGGCCGGGACGACGCTGACCGAGACGACGGTGGCCGAGGTGATGGCCGAGCTGGCCGCACTCGAGGACCCGAAGATACGCCAGGTGAACGAGAGACACGGCGACGACCACGGCGTGAACCTCGGCAAGCTGCGCGCGCTCGCCAAGCGGCTGAAGACGCAGCAGGAACTCGCGCGCCGGCTCTGGGAGACAGGCGACACGGCGGCGAGACTGCTGGCGATCCTGATCTGCCGGCCGAAGGCGTTCGAGCGTGACGAGCTGGACGCCATGTTGCGCGAGGCCCGCGCCCCCAAGGTGCACGACTGGCTCGTGAACTACGTGGTGAAGAAGAACCCGCACTACGAAGAGCTGCGCCTGGCCTGGTCCGCCGATCCCGATCCGGTGGTCGCGAGCGCCGGCTGGGCGCTGACCACCGAACGCGTGGCGAAGAAGCCCGAGGGCCTCGACCTCACAGGACTGCTCGACGTCATCGAGGCGGAGATGAAGGACGCCCCCGATCGCCTGCAGTGGGCGATGAACCACTGCCTGGCTCAGATCGGCATCGAGCACGCCGGGCACCGCGCCCGTGCGATCGGCATCGGTGAGCGCCTGGAGGTGCTCAAGGACTACCCGACTCCCCCGGGCTGCACGTCTCCGTTCGCCCCCGTCTGGATCACCGAGATGGTGCGCCGGCAGCACGGCGAGTAGGAAGGTTCCCGCTCACGTCTACACGCTTGGCGGACGTCCCGCCGACCCTTGAGCGGCGCGCTCACGTTCATACCTCCGGCTGCCGGCGAACGCCCGCCGACCCCTGAGCGGCGTATCCGGCGCCGGACCGCTTCAGGTTGTGAGAGAGGTGCAGACGAGCCGGTGGAGTTGCCGCCGGAGCGGATACGCCTCCGACGGGGCGAGAAGGGAGCCCCGCAGGGGCAGCGGTTGCGTCATGAAGACGACGGTGAGGTCTTCCACCGGGGCGACCCAGAACACCGTTCCGGCCGCGCCTCCCCAGTAGTACTCGCCGGCGCTCGACACGCTGTGTGACTTCAGCGGGTTCGTGACGACAGCGAAGCCGAGCCCGAACCCGACGCCGTCGAGAGAGGTCTGGGGGAATCCCCCGGTCGACAGGGTCGCCAGGTCAGCGCCCAGGTGGTCGGCGGTCATCAGCCGCAGCGTGCGAGGAGCGAGGACGCGGACGCCGTCGAGCTCGCCGCCGCCGGCGAGCATCCGGGTGAACCGCACGTAGTCGGACAGCGTCGAGAGCATCCCTCCGACCGCCGACATCACTTCCGGCGGGCGGAGAGCACGGTCGCCGATGTCGCGCGCCGGGACCGCCCGGCCCGTCAGAGGATCGGGGGCGTACAGCGCGGCCAGCAGGCCCGCGTGCGCGTGACGGCCGGGCGTGACGCGCGGGTGGCCGGTCGAGACGGCTACGCCGGTGTCGGCCTGGCGTGCTCTCCGGGCGTCACGGCGTCCTCGCGCGCCCGCTCCCTGCGGACCGACAGCGCGAGGACGGGCACGAACGCGAGGCCGATGCAGGCGGCGACGACGATGACGTAGTACGGCGCGCGCAGGCTCCCGGTGGCCTGCTCGATGAGGCCGTAGACGTACGGGCCGACGAACCCGCCGGTGATCCCGAGCATGTTGATGAAGGCGAGGCCCGCCGCCGCCATCAGGCCCGACATGCGGGACATGGCGACCGACCAGAACAGCGGCAGCGTACCGAGGCCGAAGAAGCTCGAGACGAAGATCAGGCTGATGCTCAGCACCGGGTTCGTGGAGGCCAGGTAGGCGAGCATGACGACCAGGGTGCCGCCGGCGCACACCCCGATGAGCGTGACCTCGCGGCCGATGCGGCGCTTGAGCCACGCGAAGAACAGGACGCCCGCCAGGCCCGAGATGCCGCCGCTGCCGGCCACGAGCCCGATGAGACTTCCGTTCGAAGTTCGACATCTTCCTCGCGGTGTACGAAGAGGGCATGCGCCGGGTGCGCGAGCGGGTCGAACCGCACGCCGGCGGGCACGGGACCGGCCGCGACCGGCTCGTGGCCATGTCCATCGCGCACGAGCTCAACCTGATGGAGGATCTCGCCTACCACCACGTCATCCACCAGGCCGTACGGGGTCAGATGTCGGTCGCGCTCAAGACCCGCCAGCGTGACGCCCTGCTGGCCCTGAACCGGCTACGGAGCGACTACGAGGAGACGTTCCAGCGCGTCGCCGTGGCGGGGATCGACGACGGCTCCCTCCGCGAGGTCGACGCGGCCCTCGCCACCAGGACCCTGCTCAGCAACCTCAACGCCGTCGACATGTGGTACCGCAGGATCGAGGGCCAGTCCGCCGACGAGGTGTACGACCTCGCCTGCCGCATCGTGGACCTCCTCATCGGCGGCCTCGCCGCCTGAGAGCACCGCACGCGGCGACGACCACGAGGATCGTCGGACAGGAGGGATTCCGTGTTCCGAATCGCTCCCGGCGCTGCGCGCCACCCGCGTGTCGTTCATCGCGCCCTGCGCACCGTCTGGCCGGGGACCGCCTTAACGTCCGGGTAACAGACGCACCCTTACGTTGGTGTTCCGGATCGGGGGCGATCACGGGCGGTCGGGACCTTCGAACATTCCGCGCAGATTCAGTGACGCGCGTGCTCCGTCGTACCTCATCGCGACGTGGCGCGAACCCCGCCGCCCGGCAGGACCGACGTGTCGTTCATGCCGCTACCGGCGATTTGTACGCCCAGCTGAAAGGAATGCCCTGCCTGGGTGACCATCGGTGACCGAGGCGTCATCATCCGCCTCGCCATCATCGACTTCTTCCCATCCATCACAGCCACTTCGAGGAACGACCATGCCCAAAAACGCCGTCTTACGCCTCGGCATCATCACCGGCCTCAGCGCCATCATCATGACGAGCCTGCTCACCGCGGTGGACGTCGCCGGCCGGGCCACGCAGGCTCAGGCCGCGAGCGCGCCCAACGGCACGATCAGCCGTTCAGAAGTGCTCGACCGCGCACAGAACTGGGTCGACCGCAATGTCAGGTACAACACCACGCGCCACTCCAGCACATTGATCACCGACCAGGAAGGGGACGACAAATACGGCCCCGACTGCTCGGGGCTGGTCTCCATGGCGTGGCACACCACCGCGAACTCGGGCAAGGGTGGAAACAGCACCTACGATTTTCTGCACTCCTCGGACATCGAACGCCTGTCGAGCATGCATGACCTCCGTCCCGGCGATGCCATCCTTCGTGACGGGCACATGGAGCTCTTCGCGCGCTGGAAGGACGCGGGCGACCACACCAAGGGAGCGTGGACGTACTCGCTCAACGGGACCGGGGATGCCGACTCCTCCGGGTGGCAGAACGACTGGGCGAAGGGCCCGCAGGCCAACTCTCACGGCCAGCGTGGGGACGAGTCATGGTCGAGCATGACCGGCAACTTCATCCCGGTCAGGTACGAGCGGATCGTCGATGACCACCCCACTGGCGTCGCGTCGGTGTACGGGGCGTACGAGGACGGGCGACTGACCTACACCGCGATCGACGTCGCGCTCGGACAACGCACACTCGGCGCGATCAAATCCGACACCACCCTGGGCTTCAAACCCAAAGCCCTCGCCACACTCAACTTCAACACCCTGCTGGTCACCGAAGACGGCCCCGACGGCAACCTGTACCGCGTCGACATCATCTCCAACCGCGCCGAACCCCTCACCTTCAGCAAACCCGTCCGCATCGGCCACGGCTTCCAGCACCAACACCTCGCCTACGACGGAGCCGGACACCTGTTCGGCATCTACAACGGCCAACTCCGCCGCTACACCATCACCACCAACAAACCCACCGAAACCAACATCACCGGCAACACCCTCATCGACGGCAACTTCACCCTCAAAACCCTGACCACCACAGGCCCGAACTGGCTACTCGGCACCACCACCAGCGGCGAACTGATCTCCTACCACATCGACGGCAGCCCCTGGAAGCGCACCGTCCTACGCACAAGCACCTGGCAGATCTTCGACACCCTCCTCTCCCCCGGCGGCGGCGTCTACTTCGCCCACCTCCCCGACGGCGCCATGCGCCGCTACCACGACATCAACCCACACGACACCACCTCAGACGACCTCACCCAACTCAACGACCTCGACAACAACGGCTGGGACCAACCCCTCCTCTCCGCCCAACCCGCCACCATCCACTGACACGACCGATGCCGCGGGACCATACCGTCCGCCCGCGCCATAACCGGGAGATCTCCCTGCGAATCCGGATCAGCCAGACGGCGCGCTGGTAGGACGAGGAACGCGACGCCTCGTTCGTTCGGTGGGCGCGTATGAGCACCTCTCGGTGAAGGCCGACGGGGCCGGTCGAAGGCCCGAGGTCGGGCGGTCGCCGGGGCAGACCCTCACCGGGAGGCGCTCATCTCCCGCGATCTCTGTCAGTCGCAGACGGCGCCGTTGAGCTGGAACAGCGTCGGAGCCGGGTTGGCGCCCGTGCGACTGGCGTTGAAGCCGATGGTCACGGCGTTGCCGGGGGCGATGGTGCGGTTCCACGACAGCGCCGTGGCCGTCACCGTCGAGCCGGTCTGCGACCAGTCGGCCGTCCAGCCGTTGGTCAGCCGCTGCCCCGGGTCGGGGAAGGTGAAGGTGAGCCGCCACCCGTTGATCGGGTTCGAGCCGGTGTTCGTGATCGACACCGACGAAGTCAAGCCGCCGGACCAGCCGTAGGAGCTGTACGACACGTGACAGGGGCCCGGGAGCGAGGGGGACGGGGTCGGGGACGGCGGCAGGACGACGTCGTTGTGGATCGTGACCTGGATCGTCCCCGACTGCGGGCTGATCGCTCCCCAGCGGTCGACGGCCACGATGTAGAGGGAGGCGACCCGCGTGGCCGTGCCGTACGGCGGGTAGTCCACGGTGAACGTGCCCTCGGTGACGCCGGGACCGAAGGTGGCGACCTTGACCGGCGTGCCGTTCTTGATCTCGTACACCTGGTAGCAGGCGAGGCCGTCCGCGTCGGAGGAGGCGGCCCACCTGAGCTGCACGTAGTTGTTCGCCACCATCACCGGTTCGGGGGTGCCCGGTGCGGTCGGCGGCGTCAGCGGCGGCCTGCTCGGCGGGTAGGTCTTCGGGTCGTAGCACGGCCACAGCAACGACGGCGACGGGGCGGGGGTGCTCATGTTCAGCACACCCAGGAGGCCCCCGGACGAGGCGCTCGCCGCTACAGGGATGAGGAAGGCCGCCGCGACCAGTGCCGCGACGGCCCAGGCGACAGCCCATCGTCCGTTCATCGATCAGCCCTTCCGCGTGCATCGGATGCCATGTGCCCACGAGCATGCGGACCGGAGCCGAGGTGGGTCAACGGTGCGGCGGGACGGCGGCGGGGCGGGCGGACGGTCGGCAGGTGGCGAGTGGGAGAGGACGCCGTGTCCGGCTGAAACGATGGAACTTTCAACGCGCGGCCCCGCGGTCGTGACGTTCACGCGGCGGGGTCGCGCGGACGCGGCGGGCGAGCACCGCCGCGTCGCCGACGGCCGTGTCGGCCAGGCTTATGGCGCGGGACCGGGGGTGCGCGGCCCCGGCCATCCGGGCGAGCAGGTGCCCAGGGGGCGCCTGGATGAACAGGGTCGTGCCGAGCTCGCCGAGCACGGCGGTGACGTCGCGCCATCGCAGGGTGGTGGCGACGCTCCGGGCGAGGTCGTCGAGGACGGCGCCGGTGTCGTGGAGGAGGCGGCCGGTGGCGTCGCCGAGGTAGGGCACGTCGAGGCGACGCCTCGGGACCGTGCCGAGGTGCACCGCCATCGCGTCGGCGACGCCGGCGAGCAGAGGGCAGTGCGACGGGACGCCGATGTCCAGGCGCCGCACCCGCCGGGCGCCGGCCCGCTCGGCCGCCGCGGCGAGGCGATCCAGCGCGGGGACGCTGCCGGCGGCAACGACCTGCTGGTCGGTGTCGATGACGGCCAGGTACACCGGATCGTCGTCGGTCGTGATCGATTCGATCAGGCGCCGGGCCCGGGACACGCCGAGCCCGAGCACGGCGGCCATGCCGTACCCGGACGGGTAGGCGTCCCGCATCAGCTCGCCACGGTGGCGTACGGCCACGAGGGCTTCGGCGAAGGTCAGGGCCCCGGCGGCGACGGCGGCGGGGAACACTCCGACGGAGTGGCCCGCCACTGCGTCGGGAACGACGCCTTCGCCGGCGAGCGCCATGGTCGCGGCGACTCCGGCGACGCAGAGCGCGACCTGCGCGGTGACGGTCGACGTCAGCGCCCGCGCACCGTCCTGCCGGGACGAGCCGGGCAGGATCCGTTCGGCCTCGGCGAGGGTCGCGGCGACGGCCGGGTGGTCGGGCAGGTCGTGGAGCATCCCGGCCCGCTGGGTGCCCTGGCCGGGGTAGAGGAAGGCCACCCTCACGCGAGGACCCAGGGGTCGTCGACCAGTTCCGGGCCGTGCCCGGTGCGGGCCATGACCGGGCCGCCGGTACGGGCCCACTCGGCGAGGCCGACCCCGCCGCAGGGGGTCTCCAGCTGGCAGTCCACCGTGCTGGGGAGGGCCGCGAAGGCGGTCGTCAGCCGCGCGGCCAGCGCCGGGGTCAGCCTGTGCGGCGTCCGCAGGAGCAGGTCCAGATCGCTCGCGGGGTGCGTGGCCGGGTGCCCGGTGGCCAGTTCGAAGCCGACGCTGCCGGTCGGGCCCCAGGCGGCCCCGCCGCCCAGCTCGGCGGCCAGCCGCAGGCCGACGGCGGACAGGGTGGCGGCTAGCCGGGGCCGGCGGGGGCGCTGCCGGTTCAGCTCCTCGGGCGGCACGCGGCGGGTCACCGCGCCGGCGGGCACGAGGGCGGCGTGGCGCTGCCCGCGCCCGGGGCCGCGCACGCCGACGGGGATCAGGCCGGGCGGATGCGGCGCCCGGCGTACGACGGCCCACGGGCAGGCGGCGAGCGACGCGGTGGCCCAGCCTGGCAGCGCGGCGCCGAGTGCCGCGTCTCCGGCGAGCCGCAGCAGGTCGTGCGGGCGCGCGGTCATCCCCATTGCGCGGCGAGCTCCTCGCGGACGCGGCGGGAGGCCGCCCGGGTCTGCCGGGCGCCCGGTGAGGTGAGGCGGTTGCTCAGGTCGCGGGGGCCCTTGCGGGCGCGTTCGACGGCGGCGGCGAGCGCGTCCTTCGCCTTGCGCGTGTCCCCCTCGGTCGGGTCGCCGGCGTTCTCCACCCGCAGGAGCTCGTCGCACAGGCCGAGCTTCGCCCAGTCGGTGACGTCGTACGACAGCGGCGGGACGCGCTCGGCGAGCCGGTCGAGTTCGTCGACGGTCCGAAGGGTCACCCTGGCCGCGGCTCGCTTGTGCATGGCGTGGATCACCACGCCGGGGTCGTCGAGCGCCAGGATCTGGTTCGCCTGAAGACCGTGCGCGAGCAGCCCGCCGGACAGTGCGGTTCCGACGATGAGCGTGATGAGCGGGTGCCCGGCCGTCCGGGCGGAGGCGTAGGCGTCCACGGCGGCGGCGAGCGCGTGGTGGATGCCGAGCAGCTCCTCGACGCGCCCGTAGGCCTGGCTGGGCAGGTCGACGACGGCGACGATCGGGCGGCGGCGGTCGCCGGGCAGATGCGCGTCCGCCGCGACGACCTCGGTCACCGCCTCGGCGAGGGCGAGCCCTTCGCGGAGCCCGACTTCGCCCTCGCGCGCGCGGGGGAAGGGGCTTTCCGGGTCCGGCACGACGGCGACGAGGCGGGCGGTGTCGCCGCCGAGCGTGCAGCTCGCCGTGATCACGGACGGCACGGTGGCGTCCACGGGGCCGTCGGCGAGCGTGTGCGTCCAGTTCCGCCCGCGGGTCGTCACCTTCCGGCTCATCACCGGTCTCCCCTCGGCGGCGGCGTGTCCGCCCACGCGGCGGCGAGTTCGGACGGCGCGGGCGGGCGCGCCGGATCGATGGCCGCAAGGCGGGCCCGCAGCTCGCCGATCCGCTGGGAGCGATGCTCGGCGGGCACGCCTTGCCCCACGGCCTCGATCACGGCGGAGCGCAGCGCGGTGACGTCGTCGAGGACCAGCATGTCCGCCAGAGCGGTTCTGACGCGCTGCGTCCCGCCGTCGATCGACCAGATCAGCGGGTGGTCGGAGGCGTCGAACTCGGCCACGCCGGCCTCGGACTCGATCACCTCGGGACCGTCGAGCCCGAGCCGGCCCTCCACGGTCATGATCAGCCTGGTGCAGAGCCCGGCGGCGATGCTCATGCCGCCGAAACAGCCCAGCGCCCCGGCGATGACGCCGACGACGGGCTGGAGGGCGCGCAGCTCCATGACCGCGGAGCACACTTCGGCGACCGTGGCCAGGCCCAGGTTGGCCTCCTGCAGGCGTACGCCGCCGGTCTCGAGCAGCAGCACCGCGGCGGTCAGGGTGCCGTCGCGGCCGTCCCGGGCGGCCAGGGACAGCGCGGCGGCGATCTTCACACCGGAGACCTCGCCGATGCCGCCGCCCTGGAAGGCCTGTTCGATGGCGATCACGACCGCGGGTCGCCCGCCGAGTCCGCCCTTGACCACGACGACGCCGTCGTCGGACTGCGGAACGACTCCCTGGGGCTCCAGCCATGGCGACTCGATGCGGTCGAAAGGGCCGCACAGTTCACGGGCGGTGCCCGCGTCGAGCAGCGCCACCGCCCGCTCCCGGGCGTCCAGCTCGATGAAGCTGGTGCGGCCGAGCAGCGACTCCCACTCGGTGGCCGTCATGCCTTCCCCTCCTCGATGGCCTGCCCTTCCTCGATGGCCTTGCCCTCCTCAGTGACCTTGCGCTTCTCAGTGGCCTGCCCTTCCTCGATGGCCTGCCGGAGGCGCAGGGTCACCACGCCGGGCGTGGCTCCGAAGTCGTTGAGCTCGAAGCTCGCGGCCACCCGGTGGCGGGCGAAGAACCGCTCCAGCACGGTCCGCCACACCGTGTCGAACCCGTCGACACTGGTGCGCACCCGCACCCGGGCCGCGCCGTCCGCGGGAGTCATCAGGACCTCCAGATCTCCCGATCCGACCACGCCGACATGGCTCCGCCGGGCGGCCGGGCGGTCCGCGGGGAACTCGTAGGTCAGCGTCTGCATGCGATCACCTCCTGTCCGGGCGTTCCGGCCACGGCACCATGTCGAGGAACAGCGCGGCGGCCAGCAGGTCGCCGCTCCCGCCCGGGGACAGCCGCCGTTCGCGGAGCACGTCGTCCAGATCCATGAGGGCGGCACGGCCCGAGCCGGTGCCCGCGCCTCCCTCTGCCAGGACGCGCTCGGCGCCGAGCCGCACGACGCGCAGGCCGGCGGGGCCGCCACGGTGCAGGACGCACGTGTCGCGAAGGAGGCTCATCACCTCCAGCAACGCGTCCAGCCGGGCCACCTCTTCGCCGAGGCCGGCCGCTCTGGCCTGGCGCAGCCGCGGCAGCGCGACGTCGGTGACGTGGGGGAAGGCCGCCTCCGCCTCACTGCGGGCACCGCCCGCCCCGTACCGCCGCCGGGCCCGCTCGCCGTGAGAGGGCTCCGCCGCGGGGATCCGCCGGTCGGGGAGGGCGGCCAGCCTTGCCGCACCGCGGGCGGCCTCACGCTCGTGGCCCGCCCCTCCGGCGACGGCGGCGACCAGCAGTCCGAGCGCCCACAATGCCCCGCGATGGGTGTTGACCCCTCCAGTGGTCCGCAGCATCGCCTGGTCGCCCAGGCGGCCGAGCGCGCCGAGTTCCTCCCGCAGTTCGACGCCGGCGGCCGTACGCTCCGCGGCCTTCGCGATCTCCCGGAACGTGGGGCGCAGCGCCTCGGCGGAGGCCAGCACGAGCGGCAGGTCCATGTCGTCGTGCGCGCCGCTTCCGCGGTGGTCGACCAGGCCGGGCTTGGGACTCAGCCGGGCCTCGGCGCGGAGCGCCCGCACCGCCGCGTCGGCGAGAAGGACCGCGGAGGGCGCCGATGCTCGTCGCGGTGACGGAGTGTCGCGCCCGATCACGGCCATCGGCGGATCACCAGGTCCGGAACCGCGCGGGTGGGTCGTACAGTCCGCCGGACCACGCCACGAGATCTTCGATGCTGCGGGCGGCCAGCAAGGATCGCTTCGCCCTGCGGACGTCGACGCCGAGGTCCTCGGGCAGCGCGACCAGCCCGTCCCGGCGCAGCGCCTCGACGCGCCGCTCGTCGATGCCGCGGCCGATCGGGGTGGCGCCCGCGACCGCGGCCACCGCCTCGCGCCGCTCGGCAGGTCCCGCGGCTTTGTAGAGGTAGGCCACCCCCTCCTCGGTCACCACGTGGCTGACGTCGTCCCCATAGATCATGATCGGCGGGACGGGCATGCCCGCGTCCTTGCCCACGGGGACCGCGTCGAGCGTCTCGACGAACGCCGGCTCGCCGCCCTGGCGGAAGGTCTGCGTGATCTGCACGACGAGCTTGCGTCCCCGCAGCGCCGGGGCGTCGCCGGTCAGCATGCTCAGCCAGGCGGGGGAGGAATGCCTGCGGCCGTGCGGGTCGTGTCCCATGTTGGGCGCTCCGCCGAAACCGGTCAACCGGCCCTCGGTGACCGTCGAGGAGTTCGCGCAGGCGTCTATCTGCAGCGACGACCCGATGAACAGGTCCACGGCGTACTGGCCCGCGAGCTGGCACAGCACCCGGTTCGACCGGAGTGAGCCGTCCCTGCCGGTGAAGAACACGTCCGGACGGGCGGCGACATAGCGCTCGGTGCCCGGCTCCCCGCCGAAGCAGTGCACCGATTCGACCCAGCCGCTCTCGATGGCGGGGATGAGCGTCGGATGCGGGTTGAGCGCCCAGTGTCTGCAGATCTTCCCGCGCAGCCCGAGCTCCTCGCCGTAGGTGGGCAGAAGGAGCTCGATCGCGGCGGTGTCGAAGCCGATGCCGTGGTTCAGCGTGGTCACGCCGTGCCGCTCGTAGATCCCGCGCAGGGTCATCATGGCCATCAGGATCTCCACCTGACCGATGCGGCGGGGATCGCGGGTGAACAGCGGTTCCAGCGCGAACGGCCGCGGGCTCTCCACGATCAGGTCCACCCAGTCGCCGGGAATGTCCACCCGGGGCACCTTGTCCACGAGTTCGTTCACCTGGACGACGGTGACTCCGTCGGAGAAGGCCACCGCCTCGGCGATGGTCGGGGTGTCCTCGGTGCCGGGACCGGTGTACAGGTTTCCGTCGCGGTCGGCCTGCTCGGCGCAGAGCAGCGCGACGTGCGGGGTGAGGTCGACGAACATCCGCGCGTACAGCTCGACGTAGGTGTGGATCGCTCCGATCTCGACCTTGCCGTCGGCCAGCAACTGCGCCATGCGCACGCTCTGCGGGCCCGCGTAGGCGAAGTCGAGACGGCGGGCCACGCCCCGCTCGAACACATCCAGGTGCTCGCGCAGGCTGATCGAGGAGATCAGCAGGTGAAGGCCGTGCACCGCACCCGGATCGCACCCGGCCAGCGCCTCGGCGAGGAAATCGGCCTGTTTCTGGTTGTCGCCCTCCAGCGCCACCCGGTCGCCCGGACGCAGCAACGCCTGGAGAGCCTCACGCATGCGCCCGGCGTCCAGAACCCGGCCCGAGGCGAAGGGGCGGACCATGTCCATACGCTCGCGCTTGGCGGTCCGCCGCCGCGTCCAGTCTCGCGCCATGCCTCACCCTCGTCCAGGTCGACTCCCCTCTGATGCCTCGAAAGGCATGAAAGTAAGTCAAAGAGGGCGACAAGAATCCCTGGGCGACCAGGCCGTGACCGGGCCAGGGCCGTGAAGGTTTCACCGCGAAAACCCTGGGTGAGGCGAAGGCGGCTATGGCCACAGGCGCGACCGCCACCAGCGCGACCCGCACGCCGAGGCCCTGGTCCTTCCCGCCCAGGGGAGGACCAGGGCCCTTTCTCGCCCCCTGATCAAGGCGGCATGGTGGGGGATCAGGGGTGCGCCGGCATGGTCACCCGCTCACCTCCCGTATCACCCTGGAGGACCACGGACACCAGATGTACCCCGGCAGGAACGCTCCGCCGGCCTCGTCCAGGTGCTCCTCGACGTAGGGGATGGTGGCGTCGCACACCTCGATGGCCATGTCGAAGAAGCCGACCGTGTCGGGGTTGTAGTGGTACCCCCAGCGGGGGTTGTAGGGGACGGGACGCGGAATGAGCCTGCCGATGAGGTGGGGCTCGGACGTGGTCGTGCCACTGACGAGGTCTCGGGCGTGCTGGATCTTGGCGGGGTCGGTGAGCTTGACGACGAACCGCTCACCGGTGACGTCGGTGATCTCGAAGTAGGCCCCCGCGCCCGGTTCGGCCGAGGCGAGGCGGACGGCCCGCGCGGGAGGGGCCGCGGTGAGGGCGAACATCACGACCGCCGCGAGGATGATGCCGATCTTGGGGCTGATACGTCGCACGGAACCTCCGATGCCGGTGAGCCTGACTTTCGTGACGCTGAGTGATGTCAGCATGACAGAAAGTAATGGCGCGGTAAAGCCCGCGTCTCACCGCGTCCGCCGTTACGGGGGACTCAGGTCGCCCGCCGACGGCAGGGCGAAGGCGTATTCGGCGCTGACGCCGATCCGGCCTGCTCATCGCCGGTGATGGCCTTGGTGACCGCCTCGCGGAGGGCGGCCACCGCGTCGGCGACCCACCGGGACTTCATGAGGCGCGAGGCCTACGACGTTCGCAGGCCGTCGCCGGGGAGGGGGTGGGTGGGGTGCAGGGGTTGCAACTGCGGGCGTTTGGCGCTGCGTCCGTCGCCCGATGAGCGGCCTCGCAGCCGGCGGACCATCCAGGGGCCGAAGAAGGAGGCGGCCCAGGTCAGCTCGGTGCGGGCACGGGCCCACGGCACTGCGGGCGGCAGCGGCGGGAGCGGATCGGCCCAGGAGGCGTCGCTGCCGGGCACGCCGAGAGCGTGGGCGGTCGCCGCGGCGAGGCGGGCGTGTCCGTCGGGGCCGAGGTGGAGGCGATCGGCGCCGTAAAGCCGGGGGTCGCAGGTCACCTCGTGTTCGAAGGTCTCCACCAGGACCGCGTCGTGGCGGCGGGCCGCCGCCCTGATGCGTTCGTTGAAGTCCATCACTCTGGGCCGCAGCCGCCGGGCCAGCGGGATGACGCGGCCGACGTCGGGGAAGGTGAAGGTGACCACGCGTGCGCCCGAGGCGGAGAACGCGGCCAGCATCGCCTCCAGGTCGGCGGTGACGGCCGCGGCGTCGAATCCCGGCTGCACCAGATCGTTCATGCCCGCCATGACGCTCACCAGGTCGGGTTCGAGCGCGAGGGCGGCGGGCGCCTGTTCGGCGCGGATCTGCGCGGTGAGCCGGCCGCGGACCGCCAGGTTGGCGTAGCGGAACTCCGGCTCATGCGCGGCCAGCAGTTCGGCCAGCCGGTCCGCCCAGCCCCGGTAGCCGGTCTGCTCGTCGCCGTCGTTCAGGCCCTCGGTCTGGCTGTCCCCGATCGCGACGTACCTTCGATGACTCACTGAGCTCCTCCTGGGTGGATCATGTGTTCTCCGCGCCCAGCCCGAGCACGCCCGCGGCCGCGCGGGCCGCCAGCAGCTCGTCGTGCGGCGCCTGCCCGGCAAGCATGATCACGGCTCCCTCGAGCGCTCCGATGAACGCGAGCGCGACCGTTCCTGCCGGAGGGCCGGGGGGAATCGCCCCTGCTTCGCGCCCCGCCGTGATCAGCCGGGCCACCCGCCTGACGCCGGTGTCCGAGACCCGCTCGATCTCGCGGCCGAGTGGATGGTCCTGGCCGCTGAACTCGGTTCTCAGCGCCATCACGACACGAGCGATGTCTCGCCGGCAGAAGACGGCGTGGCCGCGCGCCAGCGCGAGCAGCGCGGCGACCGGATCGGCCTGCTGGTCGGCCGGCCCGCCGACCTCGGCTCTCCAGGTCTCATCGACCCACTCGATCACCGCCCTGGCGAGGGCTTCCTTGTCCTTGAACTGGTGGTACAGCGCACCGCGCGTGTAGCCCGCTTCGCGTGCCACCTGTTCGAGCACGAGGTTGCCGTAACCGTGACGGGACAGCCCTCGCGCGGCCGCCTCGAGCAACGCGCTCCGGGAGAGCGCGCTGCGTTCGGCCTGAGTCGAACGCCGACCGGCCGGCGGCCTCCGTCCCGGACCGGACGACTCACGTACATGCATGTCTGCATGTTACTACTCGGCGTGCCGCATATGCGGCGTTCGATCATCCTTCGAAGAAGGTCAGGTCCAGGCCGGAGACGGTGCGCCGGGTCGGCGTGCAGCCGCCGGGGCAGGCCTGCTCGTGCACGGCCTCGCTCTGACGCCTGGTACAGGGCGCCGAACGCGGCGGCCATGCCCTGCTTGCGCCTTAAGACGAAGCGATGACCGGCCGGCTGCCGATCGGCGACCGCCTGTGTCACGGTGATCTCGCCGCCTTCGGCGCCTCTCCTCGCTTCCCTGAAGGACGCTGGTCACCCTGGTAATCCGGCAGGAGCGGCGTTATCGGCCTTGCTGGGATTAACGATGATATTTCCGGTAAGGAGCGGCCTGCCGGGTTGGCGTGGCCGAGAATGGCGTGCATGTCTTACCCTCCCCCACCCGATCCGCCGTCCGACGCGCCTCAGGGGCGTCAGGCAAGCCAAGGACACGGCGGCCCCCCGGGACCGGACGCCCCCCACGGGCCGAACGGCCCGCACGACCCGGGCGCTCCCCAGGGGCCGGGCGCTCCTCAGAGTCCGGGTGACCCGTACGGCCAGGGCGCTCCGCAGGGACAGGGTGACCCGTACGGCCAGAGGGGGCCGCAGGGGGGCCCGTACGGCCAAGGTGGCCCGTACGGCCAAGGTGACCCACATGGGCAGGGTGACCCGTACGGCCAGGGTGGCCCGCAGGGTGGCCCGTACGGCCAGGGCGTCCCACATGGGCAGGGCGGGCCGTATCCCCCGGGCGCCCCGGGGCCATATGGGTACGGACCTCCGGCCGGTTACGGCCCACCCTCGCAGGGCGCGGGACCGCACCCCCAAGGCGCGGGGCCGTACCCGCAGGGCGCAGGGCCGTACCCGCAAGGCGCGGGGCCGTACCCGCAGGGCCCGGGACCGCACCCTCAAGGCGCGGGACCATACCCGCAGGGCGCGGGGGGCCATCCGCAGAATCCGTATCCGCTGCCGGGCACGCAGCTTCCCCCGCCGCCCGCCAAGAGCGGCAAAGGACTGATCATCGGTCTGATCGTCGGGTTCGCCATCGTGCTGCTCGGCGGCGGAGCGATCATCGCGGCCATCTACTTCGCCAACGGCGGGCCCGCGGGGAACGTCGCCGTCCAGGTGCCGACGATCGAGCCGCCGTCGGCGGACACCACCCGTCCGACCCCCGCCTCCTCCGAGTCCGACCCGCCCGCCCAGGAGAGCGCCCCGCCCACGCCGGCCCCCAGCGAGACGGGGACCGAGGCGCGGTCCCGGCGTGCCGAGCCGGGCTCGCCGATCAGCCACCGCGAGTTCGGCGACTGGAACTTCGGGCTCGGGAGCCTCAAATTCTCGGCCGACAAGGTCGGAGGCTGGGACTACACCTCCTGCGCCCCCGTCGACGCCGCGGGCGTGCTGGCCAAGACCCACTGCGACCAGGCGGTCCAGATCGCGTACTCGGCCTACGGCGGCAACATCAAGGCGGTGCAGGTGCTGCTGGGCTTCCCGACCGCGCGTGACGCCAAGGCCGCGGCCACCCGGCTGGCCAAGCTCTCCTCCAGCGCGCTCAAGTGGCGGCGGGACCGCGTCCTCAAGAGCTACGCCTACGGCAAGATCCGCTGGCGCGACTCCAAGGACTACGTGATCGTCACGATCGTCACCGCCAACAAGGCGGCCAGCGGGAGGGCCGCGAAGTTCCACGGCTATATGCAGGCCGACATCGAGAGCTACTTCACGCTGCGCGACCTGTGAGTCCTCCGCCTAGTGGCCCCGCCCGGCCCCCTCCAGGCGCTTGAGTCCGCGGTTCAGCGGTCCCGCCCGGCCCCCGTCCTGGCGCTGGGGGGCGGGACGCTGACGGGGAGCCCGGCGCCGGCCGCCGCGGAGGGCGCCGGGTTTTCCGCTTGTCCGCCATCGCGGCGCGGCGTTACCGTGCGGCGGTGGATCTCTTCTCCCGTTCGTGGACGGCGTTGCGCACGGTGGTCGCCGAGACGCCGGACGAGGACTTCGAGCGGCCGTCGGGCTGTGCCGGCTGGCTCGTGCGGGACCTGGTGTGCCACCTGGTCATCGACGCCCAGGACGTCCTGATCACGTTGGTCACGCCCGCCGAGGTCGCGCCGACCGTGGACTCGGTCACGTACTGGAACCTGGTCGAACCGCCGACCGGCCAGGACCCGCTCGACGCCCTGATCCCCCGGCTGGCCGCCGCGTACGGCGAGCCGTGGTTGCTGAGGTTCCATCTGGACGACGTCGGCTCCGCGGCGGGGCGCGCCGCCGCGCTCGCCGATCCCGCCGCCCGTGTCAGCACCCGCGGGGAGGTGCTGACCGTCGGGGACTACCTGTCGGCGTACGTGCTCGAATGGACCTTGCACCACCTCGATCTGATCGCGTGTCTGCCGTCGGCCGCCGAGCCGCCCGCCGAGACCCTCGCGGCAGCGCGCGCGTCCCTGGAGCGGATCGCCGGGCACCCGTTCCCCTCCTCGTTCTCCGACACGGACACGTTGCTCGTCGGCACCGGACGCCGCGCGCCGACCGATATGGAGAAGGCCGCGCTGGGCGGGTTCGCGGCGAAGCTCCCGCTCATCCTCGGCTGACCCACCCTCCAGCCGATAAGTCACATGTTCACGACGTCGCGACTCCAGCGCTTCGTGATACGCGCCCTGATGAGTCACGATCGAAATGGACGGGGACGCGGGAATTGTCATGAAGTGTCGTTCACCGGAGGGGACCGATGAACTGGTTACGCATTGTTCTGATCGCGAGCGTCGTCGCGATCGTCGGGGCCGGGGCCGCCGCCTATCTGCTCCTCCAGGACGACGGGCACAGCGAACTCACCGGGGCGCGACCGGCCGCGCCCCGCCCGGTGGAGACGCGCGAGAGCGTGCTGACGGACGTCCAGGGCACGGTGATCGAGGAGTTCTCCGGCGACTGCGCGGGCAGCAGGTACCCGTATGTCTGCCGGTACGTGCGCGACCAGCTCCTCGCCTACGACAAGGGACTCCTCGGCCGCGGCGGGCTGACGATCAGGACGACGATCGACCAGCGGGCGCAGCGGGCCGCCGAACGGGCGATCGACTCCTGGATCGGCCCGGACGATCCGCAGGTCGCCTCGCAGGTGCTGATCGTGCCGGGCGAGGGCGCGATCAGGGCCATGGCCACCAGCGCCGACTCCGGTGAGGCTCCGGCGCTCCAGCAGGGGACGACGGCGATGCCCTACACGCTGGCAGCCGCGCTGGCCAAGGGCATGCACTACGACGACGGGTTCCTCAACCCCGACACCTACCAGGCCGCCGGGTACACGGCGTTCAAGAACTGCAAGGGCGAGAACGTCGGCGATCCAATGCATATCGTCCACAACCGGAAACCCGGCGGCGGCAGGTTCACCACCCTCCGCTCGGGCGCCGAGGCCGCGGCGAACACCTTCTTCATAAGGCTGCAGGAGAACGTGGGCCTGTGCGAGACGGTGGAGACGGCCGAGCGGCTCGGCCTCAGGCGCGCGGACGCCCGGCCGTTACAGGAGGTCGAGACGTTCACGCTGGGCGTCAACGAGGCGGACCCCGTCTCGGTGGCCGTCACCTACGCGACCTTCGCCGCCCGGGGCCTGCACTGCGAGCCGACGGCGATCGCGGAGATCAAGGAGCCCTCGGGCGCCGTCCGCGCCTTCCCGCCGCGCTGCGCCCAGGCCCTGGACCCGGGGGTCGCCGACGCGGTCACCGGTCTGCTGAAGGCCGACCACGGCACGCTGGACGGCGTCGGCCGCGACGCGGCGGGCATGCCGGGCACGGCCGACGGCTACATGACCGCCTGGTACGCCGGCTACACCCCCGGGCTGGCCTCCGCCGTCAGCCTCGGTGTCCCCCCGCAGCCCTTCCTCCACCCGCTGAGGGACGTCACCATCAAGGGCCGCCACTACGAGCAGGTGGACGGCTCGACGATCGCCGCCCCCATCTGGAAGGCCACGATGACCGCGGCCCTGAGCGGGACGGCGGGGACGGCGTTCACGGCACCCGACGCCGGCCGGTTCGGCGGGTGCCGGGACTTCTGCGAGCGGTGATCTGTCCGCCGCCGGCATCGCGACGGGCGGTCACTCCGGAGACATGACCTCGTACAGGTTGCGCGCGGCATCGACGAAGAACAGCCCGCGGGGGCACAGCGGATGGTCGATGCGGCCGTTGTCGGGGTGGGCCGGGTGATCGCCGTAGGGCACGCCTGCCTGCCTCAGGCGGTCCAGGATCCGCTCGAAGGTGGCCGGATCCACGTCGAAGGCCAGATGCACGCCGACCGGCTCGTCCACGGTCATGAAATCCAAGGTCAGCGTGTCGTTTATCCGCACGGGGGCGAAGTGGCCGTCCCGGCCGGCGGGCGGCTGTTCCTCCAGGCCCATGATGAAGGCGAAGAAGCCGGCCGCCTGACGGTTGTCGATCGCCGGGACGATGGCGTGGTTCAGCGTGATGGTCATGCCGTGCGCCCCGGGGTGGCGAGGGTGCCGTGCAGGAGGATGCCGACCAGTTCTTCCGCGGAGGGCTGGGCGTCGGGGGATGCGGGGCGGGGGAAGAGCATGCCCAGGAAGACCGAGGCGATCTTCTCCGGCTCCATGCGCAGGGCGGCGCGGTCGGGTTCGACCAGCTCGGTGACGGCCTCGTGGGTCGCCTTCATCGAGGCCTCCCGGGCTCCGGGCTGTGGCCGGGCCGCCGAGGTGCGCTCGCGGCGGTGACCGGAGGCGTGCAGGGCTCCGATCACCGTGCCCATCCGATCCAGGTGGGCGCGCAGCGCTTCGGCCGCCTGGGTCAGCCGGTCGTCGAGCGGTTCGTCGAGGGAGATCGCGGCCAGCTCGCGCAGCACGTGGTCGGGGTTCATCGCCTCGGCGGTGCACGCGTCCAGCAGTTCCTCCTTGTCGGTGAAGACGCGGAAGATCGTGCCCTCGCCGATGCCCGCGGCCCGGGCGACCTGGCTCGTGGTGACGGCGGCGCCGTGTTCGGCGACCAGCGGCAGCGCCGCGGCCACGATCATCGCCCTGCGCTGGTCTGTGCTCATCGCCGGCGCTCGCCGACGGGGTGGTGTGGGCGTCATGCGCCCACTTTAATGAGTGAGCACTCACTCAGTCAAGGCGGACTGAGTGCTCACTCCCTCGCCGGCTCCAGCGCCCGGCGGGCGTAGGCGCGGACGTCGGCGTCCGGGTCGGACAGGGCCGCGTCCAGCGCGGCGGCGACGTCCGGGGCCGCCGCCCAGGAGGTGAGCGCGAGCACGGCCGCTTTGCGCACATCGAGGTTGGCGTCCGCCAGGGCCTGGACGAGCGGCCCGGACGCGATGTCGCGGCCGGCGGCGCCCAGGCAGCGGGCCGCCCCGACGCGCACCTGCCAGGCGGGGTCGGCGAGGCCGCGCAGCGCCTCGGCCTCCAGCGGGGCGCCGGTGGCGCCGGACGCCTCCAGCGCGGCCGCCCTGACCAGCGGGTCGGTGTCGGCGGCGAGCGCCGCGAGCGCGGCGGACGGCTTGCCGATGAGCCCGAGGCCTCTGGCCGCCCAGACCCTGACCTCCCGGGACGGGTCGCCCGCGGCCGCGGCCACCAGGCCGGCCTCGTCGAGGGAGACCAGCCCGCGGATCGCCTCGATGCGCACGCGGCGGTCGGGGTCGTCCATGCCGGCGCGGAAGGCGTCCCGGTCGCCGAGCCGCAGCGCGCGCAGCATGTCCAGCGCGGTGGCCCGGACCACCGCGTCGCCGCCGGCGAGCCGCCCGGCCAGGGCCGCGCCGAACTCCGGGGTGGCGGGAAGCACCTCGGCGAGCTCCCTGAGCCCGGTGGCTGCGGCCCGCCGTACCGCGCCGTGGTCGTCGCCGAGCGCGGCGACCAGCGCCGCGCCCGCGCCCTCCGGGACGGTCTCGGTGAGCGCGGCGATGGCCGCCCGCCTGACCTTGGGGTCGGGATCGGCGAGGTAGGGCGCGAGCCGGTCGGCGGTGGGCTGCTCCTCGGCCAGGCGGTGCAGCTCCAGGATGCGGGGCGAGCGGCCGACGGCGGCCCGTTCGGCGCGCTCGGCGGCGACCCGCCGCACCGCCGTGGACGCGTGGGCGCCCAGCGGCACCGGCTCCCCGCCCGCCGGCGCGAACTCCGGCACCGGCACCAGGTACGGCTCGACGGGACGCTTGAGGAACTCCATCGCCCCGTCGTCCCGCTTGCGGAGGTTCAGGTGGAACAGCCACCGGCCGTCGTCGCGCGCGGGCAGGTCGGCGCGCTGGTGGTACAGCCCCCACCGGCTCTCGGTGCGGGTGAGCGAGGCGCGGGCGGCCATCTCGGCGCAGTCGCGGATGAAGTCCACCTCCGCGCAGCGCATCAGCTCGTGCGGGGTGCGCGCGCCCATCGAGACGATCTCTTCGCGCATCCGCTCGAAGGACTCCAGTGCGATCTCCAGCTTGGCGGCCGTCTTGGGCGGGGCGACGTAGTCGTTCACGAACCGGCGCAGCTTGTACTCCACCTGCTGCTGAGGGGGCCCGTCCGGGTGGCGCAGCGGGCGGTAGACCAGCTCGTGCGCGTCGGCGATCTGGTCGTCGGGCAGCCCCGCCGGGGCGCCGCCGTGGTGCGCGGCGGCGTGGGCGCCCGCGAGGTCGCCGAAGACGAACGCGCCGATCATGTAGTTGTGCGGGACGCAGGCCAGGTCCCCGGCCGCGTACAGTCCGGGCACCGTCGTGGCGCCGTTCTCGTCCACCCACACCCCTGACGCCGAGTGCCCGCCGCACAGGCCGACCTCGGAGATGTGCATCTCCACGTCGTGGGTCCGGTAGTCGTGGCCCCTCCCGGCGTGGAAGGTGCCCCGGGTGGGGCGCTCGGTGGAGTGCAGGATGGTCTCCAGCGAGCTGATCGTCTCGTCGGGCAGGTGCGTCAGCTTCAGGTAGATGGGCCCGCGCGCCGAGGCGATCTCGGCGGCCACCTCCGCCATCATCTGCCCCGACCAGTAGTCGGAGTCGACGAACCGCTCCCCCTGGCTGTTGACCTGGTAGCCGCCGAAGGGGTTGGCCACGTAGGCGCAGGCGGGGCCGTTGTAGTCCTTGATCAGCGGGTTGATCTGGAAGCACTCGATGCCGCTGAGCTCCGCGCCCGCGTGGTAGGCCATGGCGTACCCGTCGCCGGCGTTCGCCGGGTTCTCGTAGGTGCCGTAGAGGTAGCCGCCGGCGGGCAGGCCGAGGCGGCCGCAGGGGCCGGTGGCGAGGATGACCGCTCCGGCGGCGACGGTGACGAAGCGGCCCGACCTGGTGTCGAACCCGGCGACGCCGACGGCCCGGCCGCCGGCGGTGAGCACCCTGACCGGCATGACGCGGTTCTCGATGCGCACCTTCTCCCTGATGTCGCGGCGGCGCAGCACCCGGTAGAGGACCTTCTTGACGTCCTTGCCCTCGGGCATCGGCAGCACGTAGCTCCCCGAGCGGTGCACTCTGCGCACGGCGTAGTCGCCGTACTCGTCCTTCTCGAACTTCACGCCGTACCGTTCGAGCCGTCTGACCATCTCGTAGCCGCGGGTGGCGGTCTGGTAGACGGTCTTCTGGGCGACGACGCCGTCGTTGGCGCGGGTGATCTCGGCGACGTAGTCCTCGGGGGTGGCCTTGCCGGGGATGACGGCGTTGTTGACGCCGTCCATGCCCATGGCGAGCGCGCCGCTGTGGCGCACGTGCGCCTTCTCCAGCAGCAGGACGCGCGCGCCCTGCTCGGCCGCGGTGATCGCGGCCATCGTTCCGGCCGTGCCTCCGCCGACGACGAGCACGTCGCATTCCAGGTGCAGGCGGTCCTCGATCGCAGGGATGTCCATCTACAGCTCCTCCAGGATCCTCGCGCGCGTCTCGCTGCGGTCGGCGGCGGGGTCGCGGGGCCCGCGCATCGCGATCACCGAACGGACGCCGTGGCGACCGAGCACCACCACCCGGTCGGCGAGCAGCAGCGCCTCGTCGACGTCGTGGGTGACGAAGACGACCGTCGCCCGGGTGTCGGCCAGCACCTCCAGCAGCAGGCGCTGCATCTGCGCGCGCGTCTGGGCGTCCAGCGCGCCGAACGGCTCGTCCATGAGCACCGCCCGGGGCGCCCCGACCAGGGCCCGGGCGAGCTGCACGCGCTGCCGCATGCCGCCGGACAGCTCGCGCGGCAGCCGGTCCTCCGCCCCTGCCAGGCCCACCCGGGCGATCCACGCGCCCGCGGCCGCCGCGCGCTCGCGCCGGGGCGTCCTGCGGATGCGCAGCGGGAGCTCGACGTTGGCCCGGACGGTACGCCACGGCAGCAGGCCGTCGTCCTGGAAGATCATGGCGCGGTCGGCGGAGGTGGCCGCGACCGGCACGCCGTCGGCGAGGATCCGGCCGCCGTGCGGCGCCAGCAGCCCGGCCATGGCGCGCAGCAGCGTGGACTTTCCCGAGCCGGACGCCCCGACGACGACCAGCACCTCTCCCGGGACGACGTCCAGGCCGACGTCCCGCAGCACCGGGCCGCGGCCGTAGCCGAGCGACAGCCCGTCCAGCGTGAACCCGAGCCCCGGCCGCGCCTCGCCGGTGCGGACAGGTTGCGCGAGCGTCGTCACGTGGTGCTCCTCTCGGACCGCGCCGGCCGTCCGCGCCCTCATGACGCCCGCCCCTCGGCGCGGGGCAGCCAGCGGGTGGCCCTGCGCCCGGCCAGCTCGACGGCGGCCGAGGTGGACCAGCCGAGCAGGCCGATGGTGGCCATCCCGACGATGACCGCCGGGTAGTCGACGAGCGTGTACGACTGCCAGGTGCGGTACCCGACGCCGAACTCGCCGGAGATCATCTCGGCGGAGATGACGCAGATCCACGCCACGCCCATGCCGACCGACAGCCCGCCGAACACACCGGGCAGGATGCCCGGCAGCACGACGTTCCACAGCACGTGCCGCCGCCCGCCGCCGAGCGTGCGGACGGCGTCCTCCCACAGGGTGGGCAGCGCGCGGACGGCGTGCCTGGTGCTCACCATGATCGGGAAGAACGCGGCGACGAAGGTGATGAACACGATGCCCTGCTCGTCGGTGGGGAACAGCAGGATCGCGACCGGGACCAGCGCGATCGCGGGGATCGGGCGCACCGCCTCGAGCAGCGGCAGCAGCACGTCGCGGGTGCGTCCGGAGCGGGCGACGGCGATGCCGACGAGCACGCCCGCGACCGCGGCCAGGCCGAACCCGGTGAGGATCCGCAGGAGGCTCTGCAGCAGGTCCAGGTAGTAGATCGGGTCCGCGAGGCGGCGGGACGCCTCGGCGGCGATCTCGCCGAGCGTCGGCAGGCGGTCGAACCGGAGCCAGAGGCGCGCGTCGGTGACGGTGAGCGCCTGCCACAGCCCCGCGGCGGCCAGCAGCGACGCGGCCTTGACGGCCCAGCCCCACCGCCCCCCGCGCGCCCCGGGCGAAGCGGCGGCGGCCTCCCGTGGCGCGGCGCCGATGGGCGCGGCCTCGATCGCGGCGCCGATCGGCGAGCTCCCGATCGACGCGGCGCCGATGGGCGAGCCGTCGAGCGGCGCGGTCACCGGCCCTCACCGCCCGTCTTGGCCGCGCGCAGCGCCTCCTCGTAGGAGACGGGCCGCGTCTTCGGGTGCTCGGCCCGGTAGGCGGCGGCGCCGTCCTGCGTGCTGAAGGGCAGGAACCTGGCGTCGGACGGGGCGGCGGGGTCGCGCAGCCAGACCGAGCCGTCGGCGAACCACCGGGTGCCGGTGACCGTGTCGGGGACGTAGGCGGCGCGCACGGGCGCGCCGGCGGCGGCCACCTGGCGCAGCAGGCAGGTGGGCGTGGCGGCCGGCCGCGTGGTCGTGGCGCCGGTGAGCCACAGCTCGGAGGCGGTGCCCGGGTCACCTGCCGTCGTGCCGCAGACCGGGTCGGTCCCGGTGATCTTCGCGGGGTTGACGGCCGACGCGCGGTCGGCGTCGTAGGCGGGGCCGTACGCCTTGCGCAGGTAGGCGTCGTTGACGAACGCGCGGACGTCGACTCCGGGGAAGCCGTCGCCGATGCGCTTGAGGAACGGCACGTCGTGCTCGTGGGCGGCCTGGAGCCGCGGCTTGAGCGTGACGTCGAAGGTCGAGATGCCGCCCGGGCCGTTGTAGAGGTAGACGACCTCGGCGGGCAGGCCGGTGGCCTTCGCCACGGACTCGGCGGCCTCCAGCGGGTGCTCGTGCAGGTAGCGCGTGGCGTCGATCTGGGCCTTGAGGAAGGCGTCCACGACGTCGGGGTGCTCCTTGGCGTACGCCTGGCGCAGCACCACGCCGTGGAAGGTCGGCACGTCCAGCGCCGAGCCGTCGTACAGCAGCCGGGCCTTGTGCTGGAAGACCAGCAGGCCCGGCCAGGCGACGAACTGCGCGTACGCCTGGACTCCCCCCGACTCCAGCTGCGAGGCGCCGACCGCGGGCTGGTGGTTGACGACGCGCACGTCGCGGGCCGGGTCGAGGCCGGCCTTCTCCAGCGCCTGGACGAGCGTGCCGTGCCCGGCGGAGCCGGCGCTGGCCGAGATGGTGGCGCCCTTGAGGTCGGCGAGGGTCCTGGCCCTGGAGCCGGGCGGGACGACGACCATGTTGAGCCCGCCGCGCATGTTGTACCCGGTGATGGAGACCAGCTCGGTGCGGGCCGCGGGGACGCCCTGCGTGCGCGCGGCGTTGATCAGCAGCGGGTAGTCGCCCATGGACCCGATGTCGATCTTTCCGGCGACCATCTTCGCCGTGATGGGGGCGCCGGTGTCGTAGTCCTGCCACTCGACGGAGTACGCCGGGCCGAGCCGCTTCTCCAGGTAGCCGAGGGACCGCAGCAGCGTTCCGGCGGTCACGGTGTTGATGGTCTTGGACTGGTAGCCGATGACGAGCGTCGTCTTCTCGTTGCCGCCCGCCGCGCCCGCGACCGAGCAGCCGGTCACGGCGAGCAGCACGGCGATCGACGCCAGGGCTCCGCGCATGGTGGGCTCCCTCATCGCAGCAGGTAGGGGATGTCGATGGTGACGGCGTCGACCGGGCACCTGGCGGCGCACGGACCGCAGTACCAGCACTCGTCGACGTGCATGTACGCCTTGCCGGTCTCGTCGCTGATGGCGAGGGAGTCGAGCGGGCACGCCTCGACGCACAGCGTGCACCCCTCGATGCACAACGACTCGTCGATGGTCACGGGCACGTCGACCCGCTGGTTGATCAGGGCCATGGCCGTTCCTCCGTGGTGGCGTCGTGGTCGCGGCGCGGGGGCCGGGGCGCGCCGGTCCGGGCGCCGCCGGGGGTGGGGGGTGAGCGGTCGAGATGGCCGCGCATGGTCAGCCGGTCACCTCTGAAGCGGATGAACTCCAGGTCGACCGGCCGCCCGTCGGCCAGATGGGTGAGCCGTTCGACCATGAGCAGCGCGGCGCCGCGCGGCGCGTCGAGGGCGGCGGCGGTGTGGGCGTCGGCGTTGACGGCCTCCAGGGTGAGCTCGGCCATGCCGAGCGGCTGGCCGGCGATGCGTTCGAGCAGCACGAAGATGTCGTTGTGCTCAAGGTCGGCGTCGAACAGCGGCTCGCCGACCTCGCGCAGGAGGTAGGTCAGATCGAGCGAGAGGGGCAGGCCGTTGAGCCGGCGGAGCCGTTCGAGGTAGATGACCCGCTCCCCCTGCGGCACGCCGAGGCGGTGGCCGACCATGGCGGGCGGCTCGATCAGGGTCATGGTCCTGACCTGGTTGGTCACCTCGCCGTGCTCGTGGAGGGTCTCTGCCAGACCGAGCAGCCGGTTCAGGCCGTGCGGGAGCTTCTCCTTCGCCACCGTGGTGCCCACTCCCGGGCACCGCTCGACCAGGCCTTCCTCGCGCAGCAGGTGGAGCGCCTCGCGCACGGTGTTGCGCGAGGCGCCGAAGTCCCGCGCCAGCACCGCCTCCAGGGGCAGTTGCCCCGTCGGGAAGTGCCCGTGCACGATCTGCCTTCGCAGCAGGTCGGCCACCTGCCGGGCTCGATCGGCCCGGCGGCGCCGCGAGATGGCCTCCGTCGTGACCCGTTCCACATCCGCCTCCGGCCGCTCGCCAGCTCCGACGGAATCAACCTAGCAATCCGGTAGGGAAATAGGGATAACGGAGAGATTGCGCCACTTGGAGTGGCCCGCGCACCCGCGCCGAGCAGGCGCCCGGCCGCGGGAGAGGCGAGATCCGCCACCCCCCGGAGGGCCGGCCGGCCGGTCGCGTCAGGGGGCCTTCAGGACGCGAGCGCCTTCTCGAAGCAGAGGGAGTAGTCGAGGGACTCATAGGGCGGGAAGATCGGGACGCGGGTGTAGCCCGCCCGCTCGTACAGCCGCACCGCGTCCGGTTGGCGGTCGCCGGTCTGCAGGATGATCCGCTCCGCGCCGAGCGCGCGGGCGGCGTCCTCCGCCGCCGCCAGCAGGGCCCGCGCCACCCCGGTACCGCGGTGGGAGGGGGCGACGTACATGCGCTTGAGCTCGACCTCCTCGCCCAGGCGGCGCAGGGCGATGTGGCCCACGGGCAGCCCGGCGTCGAAGGCGACGCCGGTGTGAAGGACCGTCTCGGCGCGCACGCCCATGCCGGTGGGCAGGTGGCCGGGGTCGGCGAGCCGGTCGGCGTACCGTAGTCGCATCTCGGCGTCCATGGCCTGCCGCAGCGCCTCGGCCGCGGGGTCGTCGTAGGGCACGGGCCGGACGGCGAACGTGGTCTGGTCGGTCGTCATCGGTCTCCTCGCCGGTTCGATGGACGGGGTGGGCGCGCCCTGGGCGACGGACGAGCCTACGCTACCGGGCGCCGCGCGGCGCGGCCGGGCCGTACAGCTCCAGCAGGGCGCGCTTGTCGGGTTTGCCGCTGGTCGCGACCGGCACGGCGGACACCGTCGTGATCGTCTGCGGGACGCCGTCCTCGCCGAGCTCGGAGCGCACCAGCGCGGTCAGCGCGTCCGGGTCCGGGGTGCGGCCGGCGGCCGGCACGATGAACGCGTGGACGGCCTCCCCCGTCCGCTCGTCCGGCGCGCCGGCGACGTAGGCCTCGGCCACGTCGGGGTGACCGGCCAGCACGCGCTCGACGGCACCGGCGTACACCACCGCCGCGTTGACCAGGATGACGTCCCTGGCCCGGCCGACCAGGTACAGCAGGCCGGCCTCGTCGAGGTGGCCGAGGTCGCGGGTGCGCAGCCAGCCGTCCGTCACCGCCTCGCGGGTCTCTTCCGGACGCCCCCAGTAGCCCGCCATCAGGTACGGGCTGCGCACGTAGATCTCGCCGGTCCCCCCAGTGGCGAGTGGGCGGCCTTCCTCGTCGCGCACGCTGATCTCGACGCCGGGATTCGGGCGGCCGACCGAGGCGGGCGCGCGATCCGGGAAACGGGCGATGTCGCCGGGGGTGAGCATGGAGATCAACCCGGACTCGGTCGTCCCATACCCGTTGTACACGATGGGGCCCAGCCGCTTCACCGCCTCGGCCAGCCGGTGCGGGCCGACCGGCGATCCGCCGAGTATCAGGGCGCGCAGGCTGCCGACGTCGACCCGCTCGGCGCGCAGCACGTCGAGCATCTGGCACAGCCGGGGCGCGGCCATGACCGAGCCGGTGATCCGGTGACGCTCGATCGCGTACGGGAACAGCGGCCCTCCGTCCTCCTCGGGGATGACCGCGGTGCCGCCGCCGAGCAGGCACAGCAGCAGGTAGTCCAGGATCACCGTGCTGGACAGGGTGCCGAACAGCAGGAAGCGCCCCAAGGACTCGGCGAACTCGGCCGCGAGCGGGGACCAGCCGCGGGGCTGCCAGGACCAGTGGGCGCCGAGCGCACGGTAGGTCAGCGCGCACCCCTTCGGCTCGCCGGTGCTGCCGCTGGTGAAGGTCAGCAGAGCCACGTCGTCCGGGCGGGCCGTGACATCGGGGAAGCCGCCGGCGCCGGGGTGGGCCAGCAGGTCGGCCGCGCCGGCGACGGGTCCGAGGGACAGCATCGCGGCCGGCCCGGCGGCGCCGAACAGCTCCGGCGTCGCCGTCGACGCGTCGACGACCACCGCGTCGATCCCCATGCCGAGCACATGGGCGAGCAGACGGGGGGTGTAGCCGGGCCGTACGCACAGCACGCGGCAGCCCAGCGCGTGCGCGGCCATGTGCGCGGCGAACGCCTCCGGCGAGACGCCGGCGCGGACGGCGACCCCCCGGCCGGGCCCGAGTCCCGCGTCGAGCAGCGCGGCGGCCAGGCGCCGGATGAGGTCCAGCAGCTCACCCCGTGAGACGAGCCTGTCGCCTTGTTCGAAGGCCGGGCTGTCGGGCGAGGCGCGCAGCGCCTCAAGGAGGGGGTGCGGGAACGGCGGCTCGGCGGAATCGTGCATGTCCGGCTCCTCTTTGCCAGGTCGCCGAACCGCGGCAGCGACACGGTCGGCGGAGGTGTCGGTATATGACCGGCTTGTCGTCCGCAATGGTAGGCGGCGCGGATCCGAACGGATCAGTGGACGGAAAAACCGGTGGCCGGCCGTCCCAGGGCCGGATCTACGATGACGCCGTCCTGACCCCTACGGCGGGCTTCTCCGACGACGCGCTGATGTCGGCGCCCGCCCGCTGCTGGGACGTGACCGTGGCGGCGATGGCCTACCGGCCGGTCGGCTTCGGCAGCCACCAGTGGGAGGTGACCGACGCCGCGGGCACCCGACGGTTCGTCACCCTCGACGAGCTGGACGTCGGCCGTCACTCGTCGCGCGAACCGCTGGACGCCGCCTACGGCAGGCTGCGCGCCGGCCTCGCCACCGCCCGTCATGGGGAGTCAGGTGGCCGGCGGGCGCGGGTGCCGCTGCCGTTCGCCGAGGAGGCGGGCGATGAGCTCGGCGCGGTTGGCCAGCCCCAGTTTGGTGAGGATGTTGCGGACGTGGCTCTCCACCGTGCGCTCGCTGAGCGTCAGCCGGTCGGCGATCCGCCGGTTCGACAGCGCCTGCGCGACCAGCCCCGCCACCTCGCGTTCCCGCGCGGTGAGCGGGTCGTCGGCGCGGCGCCTCGCCGCCGTCGCGGCGAGCAGCCGGTCCGCCCGGGCGAGCGGCCCTGGAAGGTCCAGCCGCCGCGCCTCGGCCGCGGCGCGCTCCGCGAGAGCCGCCGCCTCCTCGTGATCTCCGGGTGCCCCGCGGCGCAGCAGCACCTCCGCAAGCGGAAGCCACGTGTGGACGAGCCAAGGCCGCGCGTCCAGCAGCAGGTTGACCTCGGCCGCCGCGCGAAGGGCCCCCTCGGCCTCGTCCAGCCGTCCCATGACGGCCGCCATCCGCCCGACGGCCCTGGCGGACGAGCCGCCGCAGAAGCTGTCGGCTCCCCCGGGCACCCCCGCGGCCGCCGCCCAGGGCAGCCAGTGCTCGTGCGCCCACTGCGCGGCTTCCGCGTCGTCGAACGCCTCGACCAGCTCGGTCACGTGCTGGAGCACGCCCATCCCCCGCGCACCGGGCAGAGGGCCGCGCAGCGACAGCCGCAGACGCTCGTACCTGGCGAGCGCCTCGTCACGGGCCCCGTCCAGATGCAGGCGGAGGGCGTACGCGGCCTCGATCACCGGAATCGCCGCGTTCGCCATGTTCGCCGCGTTCGCCGCGTTCGCCGCGTTCGCCATGTTCGCCGCGTTCGCCGCGTTCGCCGCGTTCGTCGGCGGAGTGGCGAACGAGCCCCGGTGGCCGTCCGGCAGCTCACGCCGGTCGCCGCGCACCAGCGCGAGCAACTGGGCGAACACGTCGGTGACCACGCACGCCAGCGAATCCCCCGTGCGGACGGCCAGCGTCCCCGCCTCCGCCGACAGCGTGCGGGCGTCGTCCCAGCGTCCGGCCAGAGCCGCGCGCGCCGCCGCGGCCCGCCGGTGGTACCAGCCGGCCACCGGCAGCCGCGTCGCCGCCGCCAGCTCGCCCAGCCGCGCGATGCCGTCGTCCACCGCGGCCAGGTCGCCGACCTGGTAGGCCGCGTCGAGCCGCCAGATGTGCCCGCGGACCGCCGACATCGGCCGGCCGGCGCGCAGGGCGATGCCGACCGCCAGTTCTCCGAGCCGCCGGCGTTCGGCCACGTCGCCCGGCCGGTCGAGAATCCCCGCGCGGGCGCGCACGGCGTCGAGCAGCGCCGCCGGGTCGCCGCAGTCCTCGGCGAGACGCAATGCCTCGGCGGAGGTCCGCGCCGCCTCCTCCCACCTGTCGGCCTCGACCTCCCATGACGCCTTGCGCGCGAGCAGCCGCGACCGGATGACCACGGCCGACGCCTCCCCCGCCCACCCGCGACCAGCGCCCGCGCCGGTGCACGCGTCAGCGGCAGGGGTCGCCGGAGCGGCGTCCATGGCCGCGAGCGCGCGGTCGCACAGGGCGGCCATGGCGACCACGACGGCCCGGTCGCCCGCCCCGCCGACGACGAGGGCGGCGGACGCGAGCAGGTCCGCCCGTCCAGCGGCCTCGGCCGCCTCCGCGGCCTCGCGGCAGCGTCCCGCGCTCTGGCCGACGAACCCGGCGTAGCACTCGGCGGTGGCCGATTCGATGAGGGCCTCCGCCCGCCGCACGGGGCCGGCTCCGGCCCGCCCCAGCAGGTCGAGTGCCTGACGGGCGAGCCTGGCCGCCTCCTCTGGTGCGGCCGACCGCAGAGCGTACGCGGCCGCGGCGCGCGTCCAGCGGACGGCCGTGCGCAGGGTGCCGGCGTCGTCGCCCGCGCGCTGCCAGTGCGCGGCGATGCGCGCGGCCTGGGCAGGGTCGCCGCCGGCCCACCGCTCCAGCGCCATGGCCGCGCTCTTGTGCAGGTCGGCGGCATCCCGCGCCGTCGCGGCCGCGACGCCTTCACGCACCAGGGCATGCGCGAAGCGGAACATCGACGGCCTGCCCGGGTCGTACTGGCCCGGCTCGTCCGCTCGGTGTCCCAGAGCGCCCGACTCGTCCGCTCGGTGTCCCAGAGCGCCCGACTCGTCCGCTCGGTGTCCCAGAGCGCCCGGCTCGTCCGCTGGGTGTCGCGTTGTGCCCGGCTCGTGGGCTCGGTGTCCCGGTGTGCCCTCCTCGTACGCGGCCGGCGCCGCCCACCCGTGCGCGACCGGCGCCGCCCGTCCGCGCGTGACCGGCACCGCCTGTCCGCGCGCGACCGGCGCCGCCGCTTCGTGTCCGGTCCGCGTGCCCGGGAGCGGAACGGGTGCCGGTGCCATGCCGGTGGTGAGCACCCCGGACACGGTGAGCCTGTCCAGATGCCCGGACACGACCGCGTGCGGCAGTCCGCGAACGGCGGCCAGCAGTCGCACGTCGATCTCCTGTCCGAGGACCGCGGCGACGCCCGCCGTCCTGCGTACCTCCGCGTCCAGGCCGCCGAGCATGCCGAGCACGAGCATGCGCAGATCCGCCGGCGGCATCAGCCCGTCCTCGATCGCCCCGCCGCCGGGGAGCGACCCGGCGGCGGGACGAGGCGCGCGTTCCAGGGCACGGGCCATGGCCGACACCAGCAGAGGCAGCCCTCCGGTGCGCTCGTGCACGGCCGACGCGAGCGCCGCGCCGTCGGGCACGCCGGCGAGTATCCGCGCCACGTCGGCCGCGGTCAGGGGGGCGAGCGCGAGGGAGCGTACGGCTCGGCCGCGGGTGATCTCGGCGAGAGTGGCGGCAAGGCCGCCGCCGCCGTCTCCGGGGCCTGGATGCCGGTGCGTCGCGAGGACGAGCAACCGCGAGCCCGCGGCCTCGGACGCGACCTGGCGGAGCAGGGCCAGCGACGCCTCGTCCGCGTCGTGGACGTCCTCGATGACGACGACGAGTCCCTTGGCGTCCTCCGCGGCCGCGAACAGCGCATCGGCGAGTGAGACGAGCAGCCGGAAACGCGCCGCGCCCGCCTCGGAGGCATCAGCCGCGACGACCGACTCCGCAAGCGGACCATCGGACGAACCAGCGGCCGTCGCGGTGGGAGGAGGGACGGCGGACGACTCCGCAGGCGGACCAGCCGACGGACCGGCGGCCGTCGCGGTGGAGGGAGGGGCCGCGGGCGGATCGGCCGCCGTCAGGGTGGAGGGAGGGGCGGCGGACCCGGCAGGTGGGCCGATGGGCGACTCGGTGGGTGGGAGGGGGTGGAGCCGCTCCAGGATGCGCGTCCACGGCCACAGCGGCGGGACGCCCTCCTCGTCCGGGCATCGACCCCAGACGACTCCCGGTTCGCCGGCGACGGCCTCCTCGGCCAGGCGGGACTTGCCGATGCCGGCCGGGCCTGAGATCAGGACCATCCCGCCGGCGCCCTCGCGAGCGGCGGCGATGGCCTCGCGCAACAGCGCGACCTCGCGATCACGCCCGGCGAAGGGGCTCCGGGCGCCTTGTCCGGCATCCACGTGACCAGTCTGACAGCCGAGCGCGCGAACGCGCCGCCGCCCGTCCCGGCCCGGCAGCGGGGTCGGCGGGTGCCTGTGCTGCCCGGTGGCGCGGGTTCAGTACCGGGGTCAGTGGTAGCCCTCATGACCGGCGGAGGGCCCCGGCCCATGCTGGTCTCCAGGCGCCGGGGGCATACCACCCGGGCCGGAGCCGGGCGAACCGGCGAGCAGAGGGGGACGATGTGGAACTCCACGAGTACGCGGGCCATGACGCCATCGGGTTGCGCGACCTGATCGCCGCGGGAGAGGTCACCGCCGCGGAGGTGGAGAGCGTGGCGCGGCGGGCCTTGGAGGTGGCCGACGCCCAGGTGAACGGGTTGGCGGTGCCGCCGTACACCCCGGCGCTCGACCACTCCTCAGAGGGGCCGTTCGCCGGGGTGCCGTTCCTGATCAAGGACAACGGCCCGACGGCGGAGGGGATGCCGTTCTTCTGCGGGAGCCGCAGCGTCCACGCCGTCGCCGCGCGCGACACCGATCTGATGCGGCGGCTCCGCGCCGCCGGCCTGGTGACGCTGGGCATGACGACGGTGCCCGAGATGTTGATCAGCTTCTCCACCGAGTCGGTCCTGTACGGTCCGACGCGCAACCCGTGGGACCTGGAACGGGGGGTCGGCGGGTCGAGCGGAGGGTCGGCCGCCTTGGTCGCGGCGGGCGCCGTGCCCCTCGCCCATGGCAGCGACGGCGCGGGCTCGATCCGGATCCCCGCTTCGTGCTGCGGGCTGGTCGGGCTGAAACCCAGCCGGGGGCGGGTGCCGTGCGGGCCGGACGTGGGAGAGGCGCTGTTCGGCATCTCCGTCGAGTCGGGGCTGAGCCGTACGGTGCGCGACACCGCCCACTATCTCGACGCGATCCAGGGGCCCTGCGCCGGCGACAAGTACACCGCTCCGCCTCCCCTGCGCCCGTACGCCGAGGAGCTCGGGGCGGACCCCGGCAGGTTGCGCGTGGCGCTGTCGACGCGGGCGTGGTCGGGCGCGGTGGTGGATCCGGAGGTGGCGGCGGCGGCCGTCCAGACGGGCCTGATGCTGGAGAAGCTGGGCCACGTCGTCGGGGAGGCGGAACCGGACGTCGGCGCGGACACCGTCATGCGGGCGATGGTGCCGTTCGCGATGGTCGCCGTCGCCGCGCCGCTGCTGGCGGCGCTCAGGCCGCCGGACCCGGCCGAGGTGGAGGCGGTGACGCTGCGGGCGTTCACCGAGCTGAAGGAGATGAGCGTCTACCGGCTGCTCGGCGCGTTCGACGCGCAGAACCGCGCGGGGCGGACGGTGGGCGCCTTCTTCGGCGAGTACGACCTGCTCGTGACGCCCACGCTCGCCCGGTTGCCCGCGCCGCACGGGACGCTCCGCTACAACGATCCCGATCACACGGTGGCGACGTGGCTGGACTCGCTGTTCGACTATGGCCCGTTCACGCCGTTGTTCAACCTCACTGGCGAGCCGGCGATCAGCCTTCCGCTGGGCCTGAGCGCGAGCGGGCTGCCGATCGGGGTGCAGATCGTCGCCCCGTACGGCCGCGAGGACCTGCTGTTCCGCGTCGCGGCGCAGCTCGAGGAGGCCATGCCGTGGGCCGGCCGCACGCCACCGGTCTTCGCCGGGAGCCGCTGAGCGCGGGATCGGCCGCGCCGGCGGCCGCCATCGGGAGCGGTCCGCGCGCCGCCACGGAGGGGACGGCGCGCGGAGCCGCGGCTAGGTGAGCGGGCAGGTGTCGCGGTACTCCGAGATCGCGATGCTGCGCGGCGCCGGACACAGGAACTGGTCATAGCGGGTGTCGTCGTCGATGAAGCGCTTCATCCACGAGATCATGTACTTGGCCATCGTGGTGTTGGACGTCTGCGGGAAGAAGTGCGAGGCGGCCGTGAGCTCCATGTACGCCTTCTCGGTCGACGACGGGATGCTCGTGTAGAACGGCTGGGAATGCGTGGCCACCGGGGCGATGGCGTCCGCCTGGCCACCGATGATCATGGTGGGCACGCGCACTCCGGACCAGATCTTGGTCAGGTTCCACGGTGCGATGGGGATGGCGGCCTGCAACGAGGGCCGCGCGTTCGCCGCCTCCAGCGTGCCGCCGCCTCCCATGGAGTGACCGGCGACGGCCAGGCGCGTGCTGTCGATGCGGGACCTCACCGTGCTGCTGCTGCTCCTGACGAGATAGTCGAGCGCGGCGAGCAACTGCCTGCCCCGGCTGTCGGGCTGGTCGTACAGGGTGTTGGTGTTGATGCCGAAGACGACGAAGCCCTGCGAGGCCAGCCTGGGCCCGAGCCAGCTGAGGGTCGACCAGGTGGCGGTGTAGCCGGGAGAGATGGCGATGGCGCCGAAGGTGCCCTGGCTGGTGTCGGTCGGATAGTAGATGGTGCCGCCGCCGAACCCGCTCACGCTCAGCGACGAGACGGAGGTCTGCGCGGTCGCGAACGGGCCGCGGGCCGCCTCGATGCTGGACTCGGTGGGTGCGGGACCCCGCTCGTAGGGACCGGCCGCCGCGTGGGCGCCGGGGGCGTAGGCGACGCTGCCGCCGGTCAGGGCCAGCGCCAGGAACACCTTGGCGATGAGCCGTGCTCCGAAGGGACGCCGGGGCGCCCTCCGCGCGACGGCGATCCGGGGAGAGGCGCTCCGGCCGGGGACGGCGGCCTGCTCGTGGCGGGGGGTGGCGGCGGGGAGGAGGGTGAGGGAGAGAATCTCGCGTGGCTGCACGTTCGTGTGCTCCCTGTCGGTGGGGGACCGGCAGAACCGACCGCCCCACCCGGGCATGTGGGGAACGTCGCAGGTCAACGGGGCTGGACTGTTCTGCTGCTACTGACTGCCGCAATTGTGGAATCGCCGGGTCACCCACGCATCGGCGAAATCACCAGCCTTCCGCCGACCGGTGAGCCGGTGCCCGCACACGCCACCTCGGGAAGGGCTCGCCGCCTCGGGAAGGGCTCACCGGCGCCGGCGCCGTCAGGACAGGAGACGGGCAAGGTCGACGCGGGAGCGGATGCCGAGTTCGGCGAAGATGTTCCTCAGGTGGTGTTCGACGGTGCGCGGGCTGATGAACAGTCGCGTGGCGACCTCGCGGTTGGTGGCCCCCTCCGCGACCAGCTGCGCGATGTGCGCCTGCTGCGCCGTGAGCCGCGCGATGTGCTCCTGCCGCGCCGCGAGGCGCGCGGCCGGGGCCAGGTGGGACGCCTGCGGCGCCGCCGGCGCGGAGGCGGGCGGCACGGTCTGCCCGGCGGCGCGGAGTTCGGCGCGCGCCTGACCCGCCCACAGGCGGGCGCCGAGCCGTTCGAAGGTGTCCAGTGCGCTGTGGAGGTGTTCCCTCGCCGCGCCGGGACGCCGCTCCCTGCGTAGCGCGCCGCCGAACAGCAACTGCGTCCTGGCCGTCTCGAACTCGCACGCTCCGCGGTGGTGCAGGTCGAGGGCATGGCGGAACAGCTCCTCCGACGCGCCCGGCCCGGCGAGCAGGGCGTGACAGCGGGCCGCCAGCGCGAGCCGGTCGGGGCTGCGGGTGCTGCCGACCCAGCGGTCGAGCACCTCCAGCGCCGCGACGGCGTCCCGCCTCTCGCCTGTGCGCGCCGCGGCCTCGATGAAGGTGGGGGTCGCCATGACGCGTATCACGACGTGGCCGTGCCGCAGCTCGCCGTGCAGCCGGTTCGCGGCGTCGGCCACGCGGCCGCAGGCCAGGTCGAGATGGGCCAGCGCCCAGTTGCCGAGGGCCGCCGCGACCCCGAGGCCGTGGGCGTCCGCGACTTCGATGGCGGCCGTGGCCTGCGCGCGGCACGACTCCTTGTCTCCTTGGACGGCCGCGGCCATCGCCAGCCACGCCAGGTGGTGGCCCGCCGTGCAGTGCTGGCCGCTCTCCTGGGCGAGCCTGAGCCCTTCGACGGCGTGACGGGCGACCGAGCCGTACCTGCCCATCCACATCTCGGCGTAGATGACGGTCGAGAGCAGCTGCGGCAGCGCCGATCCGCCTCCTCGTCCGCGCGCGGATTCGACCGCGCGGGAGGCGAGAGCGAGCGCGCTCGCGTCGTCGCCGAGCAACAGGCTCGCGGCCCCCGCCCAGACCAGCAGGGCCGGGCTGTCCACCCGGGGCGCCAGACACAGGACGCGGCGCAGCGGACCGGCGGCCTCGGCGTGCCGTCCGCGCAGGGTCGCGGCCATGCCTTCGAGGTACTCGAACATCAGCTGCGTGGCCGGGCGGTCGTCGGGACGGCGCAGCGCGGCGGCCCGGCGGGCGATGGCCAGGAAGCGTTGATGATCGCCCGCCATGTACCCGGCCTCGGCCGCGCGGACCAGGGCCCGCACGCCGAGGGCGCGGTCGCGGTCGAGCAGCCATCCGGCGGCGGCCAGGAACCTGTCATGGGCGTTGCCCGTCTCGCCGCCGAGCAGCTCCAGGTTGCCGCGCAGCAGCTCGGCCTGGCCACGCATCTCGTGGGGCACCGCCAGCGGCGAGAGCCGGGCGAGCAGCGCCCTGGCCCGCTGCGGGTGGCCGGAGATGGACGCGTGGTGGGCGGCCGACGCCAGCCGCGCGGCCTTGACCTCGCCCTGCTCGCTGAGCTCGGCGGCGCGTTCGAGGGCGACGAAGGGCTCGGGGTGGCCGCCGTACGGGGCCGCCGTCTCGGCGGCGTCGGCGAGTTCCGCGGCCAGTTCGCCGGGAGGGCCGTCGAGGGCGGCGGCCCGGTGCCAGGCCCGCCGCAGCCGCTGATGGTCCTGGTCGAGGACCCGGGCCAGCAGGCGGTGCGCCGCGCGCCTGCGGGCCAGGGACGCGCCCGCGTAGACGACCGGCCCCATCGCCGGTTCGGCGAAGGCGTACCGTTCGTCGGCGGCCGTCAGGATGCCCTCGGCCTCCGCCGGTTCGAGCAGGTCGAGCACATGTCCGTGCCCGGCGGGGAGCGTCGTGCCGTCGTCGCGCCACAGCTCGGCGGCGCCGATCAAGGTGAGGATGTCGAGGCCGGGGTCGGCGGCGATCAGAAGAAGCAGGTCGCGGGTGGCGGAAGGCAGCCGCGCGAGTCTGCGGGTGTAGGCACGCCAGAGCCGGCCGTCCGGCGGGACGGAGGCGGGGGGCGCGTGTGTGCCGGCGACCTGACCGGCGGTGAGCGAGCCGGCGAGCTCGGCGAGGGCCAGGGGGACGCCGTGCGCGAGCCGCTCGATCGACGCCCGTGGCTCCTCGCCCAGCGCGGCCGGCACGAGATCGTCGAGCATCTGCCTGGCGGCGGTCCCGTCGAGCGGGTGAAGGACGCGCACGGGGACCTCCCCCGCCTCCCAGCCGTGGTCGCACGACGCCCGGTCGTGATCGCCCGGCGAGGGAGCCCTGCCGGGCGGCAGGGAGGTGAACAGCAGCACGATCGGGTCGCCGGACACGCGGCGGGCGGCGAACAGGAGCAGGTCGCGGCTCGCCGGGTCGAGGTGGTGCAGGTCGTCGACGCAGACGAGGACGGGCTTGCGGGCGGCCAGCATCGCCAGCAGGTCGAGGACCGCCGCGGCGACGTCCAGCCCGTCCCCCGCCTGCTCGGCGGAACGGACCCGATCCGGCGACCCCTCTGCCGTACCCGGGGCCGGAGCCGGAGGCTGAGCCGAGACCGGGCCCGAGACCGGACCCGAACCCGGAGCCGGAGCCGAGACCGGGGGCTGGGGCTGGGGCTGGGGTGGGATCAGAGCCGGAGACGGGGCCGGGATCGGGGCCGGGGTGGGGGGGCCGAGGTGGAGGGTGGCGAGGAGGAGGGCGGACTGGGATGGGGGGAGCAGGGATCGGGCGTCCCTGACCGGGCGGAGCAGGCGGTGCAGGGCCGAGTACGGCAGGCGGCGCTCCGCCTCGGCGCCGCCGGTGCGCAGGACAAGAAAGCCGCGCGCCTGCTCGGCGGCGAAGCCCAGCAGCGCGCTCTTGCCCATGCCGGGCCCGCCCATCAGCAGCAGGGCGCCGCCGGAGCCGTCGCGGGCTCCGTCCAGCAGCCGCCGCACGGCGTCCTGTTCGCCGCTTCTGCCGCGCAGAACGGCCGTTCGCGTGGGGAGTGACGCGAGATGCACGCCTTCCAGTCTTACGCCGAGACCTCTCTCGCCGGAAGGGACGTGCCGACTCTCTTCCTTACAGTCTGTTGACGCGCGGCGCGAGGACGATCTCGTCCGGCGGCGGGCCCTGGCTCCGGGCGCGTTCGTTCGGGCCCTTACGCTGCACGGGTGCAGCGGATTCTCGTCGTCGGCATCAGCGGGGCCGGCAAGTCCACCATGGCGCGCGTCCTGAGCGGGCGCCTGGCCGTGCCCTACCACGAGATGGACGCCCTGCGCTATGTGGCTCCCGGCTGGGGCGTGGACGAGGGGTTCGCGGCCAAGGTGGCCGCCCTCACCGCCTCGCCCGCCTGGGTCTTCGACTCTCTGGGCTACCCCGAGGTGCGCGACCTGCTGTGGGAGCGGGCCGACACCGTGGTCTGGCTGGACTACGGGAGGGCGGTCATCATGCCGCGCGTCCTGCGCCGCTCGCTGCGCCGGACGCTGCGGCGCGAGCGCGTCTTCGGCGGCAACCGCGAGACCCTGGCCGGCTGGTTCCGCCGGGACCATCCCGCGTGGTGGGCCTGGTCCCAGCACGGCGCCCGCCGGGCCGACATCGGAAGCCGCGCCCGCGACCCCCGCTTCGCCCACCTGCGCGTGATCCGCTTCGGCGCGCCCCGCGAGGCCGCCGCCTGGCTGGACACCGTCCCTCCGGCCGAGCCGGGGGAACGCGCCTCCGGATGAACGCGCCTCCGGGTAACGCGCCCCCGGGTGAACCGCGAGATCGTCTGTGGCCGGGTACCGGTCCTGCGCACCGCGATCGCCGAGTGGGTCGATGACGTGCCGGACGCGACCAGGTCATCATCATCGGCAGGGCGCCCGCGTCGGCCATCGCTCAAGGGGCCGGTCTGACAGGATCGGCCGCGTCACGGCGGAAGATTTCTCCGGGGCCGTGTCGATCGGCGGGCCGCTCGTTCGACATGTGGGGGCGAGGGCCGAAGGGCGGCCCCGCCGGAGGAGGAGAACGCGATGTCGAGATACCTGCTGATCATGCGGGGCACCGACGAGACGAACGCGGCCATGATGGCCGGCATCGACGAGATGATGGCCACGACCCGCCAGTTCATCGAGGACATGATGAAGGCCGATGTCCTCGTCGCGGCCGAAGGGCTCGACGATCCGGGCCAGGGCGTCGTGGTCGACTTCAGCGGCGAGGCGCCGGTGGTCACGGACGGGCCGTACGGCGAGACCAGGGAACTGTTCGGCGGCTACTTCATGATCGATGTCGCCACGAAGCAGGAGGCGGTCGAGTGGGCCGAGCGGGTCCCGGCGGTCCGCGGGTCCAAGATCGAGGTCCGGCGGGTGGCCGAGGCCGACGAGACCCCGCAGGGCGGCGAGAGCGACGGCCGGACCTGATGGGCACGGCCGACGTCGAGGCCGTCTGGCGGATCGAGTCGGCCCGCATCGTCGCCGCGCTGACCCGGTTCACCGGCGATTTCGGGCTGGCCGAGGACGCGGCCCAGGAGGCGGTGGCCGAGGCGCTGGTGTCGTGGCCGCGCGCCTCCCCGGCCAATCCGGCCGGCTGGCTGATGGCCACGGCCCGGCGGCGGGCGATCGACGCGATCCGCCGCCGGGCCGCCCTCCAGGACCGGTACGCCCTGCTGGCGGCCGAGCCCGCGGTCGACCAGGAGATCGATCCCGACAGGATCGACGATGACGTCCTGGCGCTGATGTTCGTCAGCTGCCACCCGGTGCTCTCCCGTGAGGCCCGGGTGGCGCTGACCCTGCGCGTGGTCGGCGGCCTGTCCAGCGAGGAGATCGCCCGCGCGTTCCTGGTACCCGTGCCGACCGTGCAGGCCCGCATCACCCGGGGCAAGAAGACGATCGCGGCGGCCGGGGTGCCGTTCGAGCCGCCGCCGGCCGGCGAGCGCCGGGAACGGCTGGGCGGCGTGCTCAGCGTCCTGTACGTGATCTTCACCGAGGGGTCGACGGCCACGTCGGGCGACCGGCTGCTGCGCCCCGACATCGCGTACGAGGCGATCCGGCTGGCCCGCATGCTGGCCGCGCTGCAGCCGGAGGAGCCGGAGGTGCACGGCCTGCTCGCGTTGTGCGAGCTGACGGCCGCGCGCTTCCCTGCCAGGACCGGCCCGGACGGCACGCCGGTCCTGCTGGAGGACCAGGACCGGCGGCTGTGGGACTGCCCGGCGATCCGGCGGGGGCTGGCCGCGCTGGCCAGGGCATCGGCCGGCGGCCTCGGCCCCTACGGCCTGCAGGCCGCGATCGCCGCCGTCCACGCGTCGGCGCCCTCGGTCGAGGCGACCGACTGGGACCGGATCGTGCTGCTCTACGAGGCGCTCGGCCGGGTCGCGCCCTCGCCGGTGGTGGAGCTCAACCGGGCCGTCGCCGTGGCCATGGCCTCGGGTCCGGCGCGGGCCCTGGCCATCGTGGACGAGCTGATCGCCGCGGACCGGCTCCCCGGTTCGCACCTGGTTCCGACCGTGCGCGGGGAGCTGCTGGCCCGCCTCGGCCGGCGAACGGAGGCGCGCGCCGAGCTGGAGCTGGCCGCCCGGCTGTGCGCCAACCAGCGCGAACGCTCCGTGCTGCTGCGCAAGGCGGCCGCGCTGGGCTGACTTCCCTCCGGACGGCTCCTATGTCAGGTCCGAGCACTTGCGGGCGTCTGGGTCCTTGGCGCCGCCGGGGACCCAGCGGACGTTGGCGAAGGAGGCCGAGAAGGCGGCGTCGGTGTAGACCAGGAACGGGGTGTTGACGTTCTCGAAGTCCAGGTTCGGGGAGAAGCAGGACACCGGGATCTTGACGGTGGCCTTGCCCCCCGCCGGGAGGTTCTGGAACAGCGAGGTCGCCACCACCTCCGCGAGGCACGGGTAGACGCAGTGAACGCTAATCACCGTGCGGTTGACCGGCGGCTGGTGGACGATGGTGTCGAACTCCAGGGCCGCGTCGGCGTTGAGGTAGCCGCGCAGGTCGGCGCCGCCCGCCGGGTTCTGCATGTAGATCTGCGCGGGCCCGGCGCCGGTCCAGGTGGCCTTGAGGCCGTCCTGCTGCACGTTGACGTCGGCGGGCACCACGTTGATCTCCGAGTGGGCGGCCTCGCCGTCGGCGCCGATCTCGGTTCCGCCCCAGTTCTCGGCCGAGCCGATGAGGCTCTTGTACGGGGCGACGTCCGTCCTGTTGAACACCTCCAGGTCCTCGGTGGCGGTGCCGCCCCCGCCGCCGGTCGAGCCGCACGCGGCGTCGTGCGAGGTCTCGTCGAGGGTCCCGACCGAGCCGGTCTGCCCGTGGCGCAGGCCGTAGCCGAGCGGGAAGAGCGGGTCGTAGCCCTCGTCGCCCCGGTTGAGCGGCGTCTGGCAGGGGGCCTTGGGCCAGGAGTAGGACAGCTTGCCGGTGTACCCCTTGCTCCAGCGCGAGGTGCGCACGAGCTGGTCGGCGACGCCGCCGCCCTCGGTGCCGGGCAGCCAGGCCACGACGAACGCCTCAGAGCGGTTGAGCTCCTTGTTGACGTACAGGGGGCGGCCGGTGACGTAGACGGTGACGACCGGGGCGCCCTTGCCGTGGACCTTGTCCAGAACGGCGAGGTCGCCGGGGTAGAGTCTGGCGGCCTCCAGCGTGCGGCGGCCGAGGTCGCCGACGCCCTCGGCGTACGGCGTCTCGCCGATCACGGCGACGACCGCGTCGTACGCCGAGGGGTCGACGCCGTCCGCGGTCTCGCTGAAGGTGACGTTCGCCTCGCCCAGCGCCTGGCGCAGGCCGCCGAGGATGGTGGTGCCGTTCGGGAAGTCGGCGTTGGTGTTGCCGGTGCCCTGCCAGGTGAGGCTCCAGCCACCGCTCTGGTTCGGCAGGCTGTCGGCGCTCTTGCCGACGACGAGCACCTTGGAGTCCGGCGCGAGCGGCAGCACCTTGCCGTTGTTCTTGAGCAGGACCTGCGACTCGCGGACGGCCTTGCGGGCGAGCGCCTTGGCCTGGAGCGCTTCGGCCGAGCCGGCGAAGGCACGCGCGGAGGGCTTGGGCGCGCCGAACACCCCGGCGCGCAGCTTGACGCGCAGGATGCGGGTCACCGCGTCGTCGACGCGCGCGATCGGGATCTCGCCGCTCTGGACCTGGGCGATGGTGTTGGCGATGAACGCCTTCCAGTCGTTGGGCACCATCACGACGTCGATGCCGGCGTTGATGGCGCGGGCACAGCTGGAGTTGGTGCAGCCCGTGACCTGCCCGTGGGCGTTCCAGTCGCCGACGACCAGGCCGTCGAAGCCCATCTTGCCCTTGAGGATGTCGGTGAGGGCGCGCTTGCTGCCGTGGATCTTGCCCTCGTCGATGCCGAGGTCGGCGTTGGTCCAGCTGTTGAACGACGCCATGACGGTCTGCGCCCCGGCGGCGAGCGCGCCGTAGTAGCCCTGGCCGTGGAGGTTGATCATCTCGGCCTCGGAGGAGGGGTTGACGCCCTGGTCGGTGCCCTTGAGCGTGCCGCCGTCCCCGATGAAGTGCTTGGCGGTGGCGATGACGCCCTTGTCGCCGACGCCTCGGGGGTGGGTGCCCTGCAGGCCGCGGACCGCTTCGTAGCCGTAGGCGCGGGTGATGCGCGGGTCCTCCGAGAAGCCCTCGTAGGTGCGGCCCCACCGGTCGTCGCGCACGACGGCGAGGGTGGGGGCGAACGCCCAGTCCTGGCCGGTGGCGCGGATCTGCGCGGCCGTCGCCGCGCTGACGTCGCGGACGAGGCAGGGGTCGTGCGCGGCGCCGAGGCCGATGTTGTGCGGGAAGATCGTGGCGCCGTAGACGTTGTTGTTGCCGTGGACGGCGTCGATGCCCCAGATGACGGGGATCTTCGTCCTGGTGGAGAGGGACGCCTGCCAGTACGCGTCCGCGAGGTCGAGCCAGGCCTTCTGCGGCGCGTGCTTGTCGCGGCCCGGCCAGGCGCCGCCGCCGTTCAGCACCGTCCCGATGAAGTACTGCGCGACCTCGGCCGGAGTGATCGCGGTGATGTCCGGCTGGGTCATCTGGCCGACCTTCTCGGCCAGGGTCATACCGGAGACGATCTTCGCGATGCGCCGCTCGTCGGCGGGGTTCTTCTTGACCCGGCTGACGACCTTGGGCCAGTCGGCGAGCGTGGGCAAGGTCTTCTCGACGCGGGCGCAGCCGTGCTCGTCCAGGGCGGGTGCGCCGATCACCGGCTGCCTGTGGCCTCTGGCGCCGCCGGCCGCGCTGTCGGCGCCGGCGGCCGGCGTCCCGGCGGCGGCGCCGAGGAGCGCGAGGCTCGCCAGTAGCGCCGCGGCGCGGCGGCGGGCTCTTGATCGGACAGGCGGTCTGGTCATGGAGCGTCCGTTCTCGTCGCACTGCGCGGGTCGTCACGGCCCCCCGCGGCCGCACTGTTCGGATACTGACCATGTGACACCGCCGAGTCAAGAGTGCGATAGAGCGCTCTCCGGAGGCGGTCGACGGATGCGGCCGCAAGGACGGGAACGTCATCGAACGGGAGGACGGCGTCGATGGAACTTTCGGCCCTCGGCCCGCGGACGCCGTCCCGGGCAGGGCGCGCCGCGAGAGAGCGCTTTCTGCCCGCGGGCCGCGCTCAGGCCTGCCTGAGCCGGAACAGCTCCTCCGCGGCCTCCACGCACGAGGTGCCGAGCTCGTGCGACGAGAACAGGTGCAGTCCCTCGGCGGTCTCGATCTCCAGCATGTCCCAGCGCAGGCCGTACCGGGCGTTGGCGGCGACCCGGATGTGCGCGACGAGCGGCCAGGGCACCCGCTCGCGCCGGGTGAGGCCGGTCACCACGGTGAGGCCGCTCTCGTCGGCGGCCAGCCGCACCGGGGCCAGGACGTCGCGCAAGGCGAACCCTGCCAGCATCACGGCCGCCGCCGCGCACAGCAGCATGCCGCGCGGGTCATCCGACACTGCGAAGGCGGTGACGGCGAAGGCGGCCGCGGCGGCTCCCTTGATGAGGGTGAACTCGCGCCGGACCCGCCACTGCCGGGGTGAAGCAGTCATGGCCGAACGCTACCGTCCTCCGCCGGAGGGCCCGCCGCCCTCCCCCCGCGGACCGATCTCCGCGTCGCCGTCCGCCCTCGCGGTGTCCGCGTCACCCGCCTTCGAGGGGTCCGCGTCGCCCATCCGCGCGGTGTCCGCGTCGTCCATCTTCCTGGTGTCGCGGGGTGCCACGTAGGGCTCGGCGTCGGCGGGCCGGCCGGCGGCGATGGCGCGGCCCCGGGCCAATTCGGCGTCGAACTCCACCCCCAGCAGCACGGCGATGTTGGTGATCCACAGCCAGACGAGGAAGACGATGACGCCGGCCAGCGCCGCGTAGGTCTTGCTGTAGGAGGAGAAGTTGGCCACGTAGAAGCCGAAGGCGAAGGAGGCGACGATCCACAGGAGGACCGCCAGCATGCTGCCGGGGGTCACCCAGCGGAACCCCGGGTGCTCGACGTTGGGCGCGGCCCAGTACAGCAGGGCCAGGACGACCGCCACCGCGACGACCAGCACCGGCCACTTGGCGACGCTCCAGACGGTCAGCGCGGTGTCGCCGATGCCGAGCACCTTCCCGGCCTGGTCGGCGAGGCCGCCGGTGAACACGACCGCGACGGCGCCGGCGGCCGTCAGGACGACCAGGACGGCGGTGATGCCGACCCGCAGCGGCAGCGTCTTCCAGATGGGCCGGCCCTCCGGCATCTCGTACATGACGTTCGCCGCCCGCATGAACGCCCCGACGTACCCGGAGGCCGACCACAGCGCGACGCCGATGCCGATGGCGGTGGTGATCCCGGCCGCGCGCGGGCTGCCCTGGAGGGCCTGCAGCACGCTCCCGAGGATCTCGCGGGCCGGGCCGGGGGCGATGGCGCCGAGGTTGTCGATGAGCGGCTGGATGGCCGCGCGGCCGAACAGGCCGAGCAGCGAGACGGCGGCCAGCAGCGCGGGGAACATCGACAGGACCGCGTAATAGGTGAGGGCCGCCGCCCAGTCGGTGACCTTGTCCTCCTGGAACTCCCGCACGGTGCGCTTGAGCACCGACCACCACGACCGGCCGGACAGCGACAGCGGGCCGTCCGGCACGGCCCCGACCTCGCGGCCCTCCGGAACGGCTCCGCCCTTTCGGCCCTGCTCGCCGAACCTGTGGAGTTTGCGACGCTCGATGTCCTGATGAGTCATCTCGTGCACCGTCTCCGCATCGGCGCCGCACGCGCCCGCCCGCCGTTCCCTGTGCGATCGCGGCTGCCCGCCCCTCGGCGCCGCAAACCCGCGCACGACGGTGCCACCGGTCCTCCGTCCGGCTGAGATCTCGTCCGCACGGCGACCGGACACGGCGGCGGACCGCATCACGGTGGTGACGACACACGAAGATCCGGCCCCCTACCGACGGTCGTGGAAGGCCGTCCGCAGGAGACCGGATCTTCGTGTTCGCGTCCCGGCTCCAGCGCATCCCTCGACGCACCGGTCGTAGACGTCGCCACCGGTACTGCCGCTAGGGGACGCTAGGGGACGAACCGCTCGTTGGGCACGCAGTGGGTCATCTTCCGGCCCGTCACGTCACGCGGGCCGTTCTTGCCCAGCTTGGACAGGCGGTCGCGGTCCTCGTCGGTCAGGTCCTGGCTCGCCAGCGGCTCCAGGTGCGCCACGTCCTCGGGGCCGATGCCGAGACCGGCGCCGACGCGCAGCCCGAGGTCGTCCTCCACCAGGAGCAGGTGCCAGACCATGCGCTCCTGGACGGGCCGGTCGCACTGGGCCAGCAAGGTGGTGAAGTTGAGCACCAGGTCGTCGCGCTCCCACTGCTCCATGAGCAGGTACCGCTCGCCCGCCTGCGCGTAGTCGTTGGTCCTGGGAATGCGCTTGCGCGTGAGCCGCCCGCTGATGACCGGGCCCTGCTCGTCGTTGACCGGGTACTCCGCCTCGCGGAGCCCGCCGGTGATCGAGGGCTCGTAGTTGACGTGCGGGTTCTCCCCCTGGCCGTCGACGTGGTAGGTCATCAGGCCGTCGCGCTGGTTGGTGCGCACCTGGGCGTTCTTCGCATGGTTCACCGGCAGCTGCAGGTAGTTCGGCCCCACCCGGTAGCGCTGGGTGTCGCTGTAGGAGAAGGTGCGCCCGACGAGCATCTTGTCGTCGGAGAAGTCGAGCCCGTCGATCAGCACGCCCGTGCCGAACGAGATCTGCTCGTTCTCGGCGAAGAAGTTGGCGACATTGCTGTCGAGCACCATCCGCCCGACCGGCATCGCGGGGAACCGGTCCTCCGGCCACACCTTGGTGTCGTCGAGCGGGTCGAAGTCGAGCTCGGGGTGCTCGTCGTCGCTCATGATCTGGACCAGCAGCTCCCACTCGGGGTGGTCGCCGCGGTCGATGGCGTCCTGCAGGTCCTTGGTGGCGTGCCCGAGGTCCCGGCCCTGGACGATCGCCGCGTCCGCCGCGGTCATGCTCCTGACGCCCTGCTTGGGCATCCAGTGGTACTTCACCAGGTGGGTCTCGCCGCGCTCGTTCACCCACTTGTAGGTGTTGACCCCGAACCCCTGCATGTGGCGGTAGTCGGACGGGATGCCCCGGGGGCTGAACAGGTTGACGAGCATGTGCATGCACTCGGGCGTCTGCGACATGAAGTCGAAGATGCGCCTGGGTTCCTGCCGGAACGTCACCGGGTCCGGCTTGAGCGCGTGGATCACGTCGGAGAACTTGATGGCGTCCCTGATGAAGAACACCGCCAGGTTGTTGCCCACCAGATCCCAGTTGCCGTGTTCGGTGTAGAACTTCACCGCGAAGCCGCGCGGGTCGCGGGCCGACTCCGAGGAGTCGCGGCCGCCGATGACGGTGGAGAACCGCACGGCCACGTCGGTCCGCTTGCCGGGCTCGCTGAACGGGACGGCGCGGGTGTACCGGCCGATCGGCTCGTCCCCGAGGTATCCGGTCGCCTCGAAGTAGCCGTACGTGGTGATCCCGCGCGCGTGCACGACGCGTTCGGGGATGCGTTCACGGTCGAAATGGCTGATCTTCTCAAGGAACTGGTAGTTCTCCAGCGTGGCCGGTCCACGCGCGCCTACCGTCCGCTGGTTCTGGTTGTCGTAGACCGGGTGGCCTTGCCGATTGGTCAGCACCGGGCGCTCGTCGTTCGGCTGGGGGCCCTTGCTCGACACGTCCGTCATGACGACGGCTCCCTCCTATGGCGGTCGGTCGTCCACCCCTATCCGCTTCCAGCTCCACCGAAGCTCCCAATTCGGTCAAATAACGCGGGGAACGCTCCTTCAGGCCCGGCGAAGAAGGCGGACGGATCGTCATATGATCTGGACGAGATGTAGTAGATGTACTACATTCCACGCTATGAGTACTGCAGTCGTGGAGCCGCGCGAACCGAGGCGGCCACCCGATCACGGGGCTTCGCACTCCGAGGCCGCGCCGCGGGGAGATCACCCCGATGTCCGGTGAAGACGTCTACAACCGCATCTCGATGCTCCGGGCGGAGCGCGGGGTCTCCCGCAAGGACCTGGCCGCCGCTCTCGGCGTCCACTACCAGACCATCGGCTATCTGGAGCGCGGCGAGTACAGCCCGAGCCTCTTCCTGGCGCTGCGCATCTCCGAGTACTTCGACGTGCCGGTGGAGATCGTTTTCTCGCTCAAGCCGTTCCCCCGGCTGGGCAGTGAGGTCGTGAAGTGATGAGCAGGCTGAACGAGACGCGCATCAACGAGGCCCGGCGCGGCATCCCCTTCTTCTGGTACGGCACCCGCCGCGGACGCCGGACCGCCGTCGCCCTGGGCGCCGTCGCGGTCGGCACCCTGTACGTCGACGCGGTCCTCTGCTGGTTCACCGCCCCGAGCGACACGGCGATGTGGACCACGTTCGGCCTCACGGCCCTCGGCCTGGTGGTCTACGCGTGGGCGTTCGCCGTGCTGCTGGTCGCCTCGGGCGGCGCGGTCGGCCTGACCGAGGACAAGCTGGACGAACGCCAGCTCGCGGAGCGCCAGCGGGTACGAGCGCTCGCCCATCGCGGCACGGGGTGGATGCTCTGGCTGAGCACGATCCTGGTGTTCAACCTGCCGGTAAATGACGACCACATGGTGCGCCTCCCCGCGTTGGCGCTCTCTGTCTTCGTCTTCGGGCTGTTCACGACCCACCTGATCCTGCCGCACCTTATCGCCGGGTGGCGCCTGCCCGACCCGATGCCCGAGGAGGACGACGAGCTCACGGCCGCGCCCTCCGGAAACGGGACGCCGGCCTGATCGGCGTGCTCGGCCTGCTCGGCCTGCTCGGCCTGCTCGGCGTACTTGGCCTGCTCGGCGGATTCGGCCGCCGTGTTCCGCCGATTCGCGGAGGCGGAGTGCCCGCCCGCGCGGCGGCAGCGGCGGGCACGGAGACCGAGGCGGTGGGGGTCCGGTCGGGACGGGGCGGCACAATCGGTCGTGTCCGGGGTGCCGGCGCCGGGGACGTCCCGGCCGGGATCCGCCGAGAGGCGAGCGAGAAGAGGCCTGCCGGTGCGCGCTGTGCAGTATGACGGGTTCGGCGAACAGCCTGAGGTGCGCGGGGTCGCCGATCCGGCGCCGGGGCGCGCGGGCGCGGTGATCCGGGTGGAGGCGACCGGGCTCTGCCGCAGCGACTGGCACGGCTGGATGGGCCACGACTCCGATATCCAGAAATTTCCGCATGTGCCGGGGCACGAGCTGGCGGGCGTCGTCGAGGCGGTCGGCGACGACGTGCGCGGATGGCGTCCCGGCGACCGGGTCACCACGCCGTTCGTGTGCGCGTGCGGGCGCTGCCCCGCCTGCGCGGCGGGCGACCAGCAGGTCTGCGAGAACCAGACGCAGCCCGGGTTCACCCACTGGGGGTCGTTCGCCGGCTACGTCGCGATCGGCGACGCGGACGTCAACCTCGTCGGGCTGCCGGAAGAGATGTCCTACTCCACCGCCGCGAGCCTCGGCTGCCGCTTCGCCACCGCCTTCCGCGCGGTCGTCGCCCAGGGGCGGGTCGCGGCGGGCGAGTGGGTGGCGGTGTACGGGTGCGGCGGCGTCGGGCTGTCGGCCGTGATGATCGCCGCCGCGGCCGGGGCCCGCGTGGTCGCCGTCGACGTCTCCCCCGCCGCCCTAGAACTGGCCGCCCGTCTCGGCGCCGCGCACACCGTCCTCCTCCGGCCCGCTTCGGCCGGATCACCGGCCTCGCCGGACGACCACGGCGACGCGCGTGACGCCGGTCGGGACGGTTCCGCCCAGGTCAGGGAGATCACCGGCGGCGGTGCCCATCTGACGGTCGACGCGCTCGGCGCCGCCGCGACCCTGGGCGCGGCCGTCGAGAGCCTGCGGCGGCGCGGGCGGCACGTCCAGGTCGGCCTGCTCCCCCGGGCCGCCGGGCACCCGCCCGTCCCGATGGACCGGGTGATCGCGCTGGAGCTCACGATCCTCGGCAGTCACGGCATGGCCGCGCACGCCTACCCGGAGATGCTGGAGATGATCGCCGGCGGCGGTCTCCGCCCCGGCTCCCTCATCACCCGCACCATCGGCCTTGAGGAGGTGCCGCAGGCCCTCACCACCATGGCCACCGCCGGGACGCCGGGCGTGACGGTGATCGTCCCCACCCGCTGACACGGGACCACCGACCCCGCACGCCGGTCGTACGCTGACACGCGGGACCACCGACGGCGTACGACCGGCGTGCGCTGACACGGGACCACCGACGGCGTACGCCGGTCGCAGGCGCGGTCGCGGCCCTGACCGTCACGCTTCGGGGATGTCGTCCCGCGCCCTGATTCGACCCGCGCCCATCCCGCCATCTGCTCCGCCGCTTCCCCTGCCCCACCTGCACAAGAGCCCTCACACGCGCCGCATGCGCCCCCCTGGACATCCCCACCCGCGATGCCGAGTGGCCATGCAGGTCGGCCGAACCTGGTAGGAAGGTATGCACGCCTGCCCTGAAACCCGCAGGCCAAAGGAGTTGATCATGCAGTTTGGCGCCGATCCGCATACGGGATTGGTTCTTTCTTCGGCGATTCGGCACGGTGCCCTCGTCGTGGAGGCCGCGGGCGAACTCGACTACCGTGCGGCGGTCCTCCTCAGAGAGGAACTCTCCCGCTACTGGGACGTGCCGGGGGTGCCGGCCGTCGTCCTCGACCTGACCGCCGTGACCTTCTGCGACTCCGTGGGCCTGAGCGAGCTCATCGCCACCCTGCGCCGAAGCGAAGAGACCGGGCGCGCCCTCATGATCAGCGGCGTGCAGGGCACATTACTGCGGGTGCTGACCATCACGGGGCTGCGCAATGCCTTCGACACCTACGAGACCATCGACGAAGCCCTTCTTCGCGTCCCGCCCACGACGGCGGACGCGGCCGAGGCCATCACCTCGACGGACGCGATGATCATCGGCGACGCCGTGAATCCGGGCGACACCACCACCGGAATCGGCGCGGTCAGGCACCCGGACGCCACGATCGCGGCGGGGGACGCCATGATCGCGGAGGACGCCGTCACGGACGCGGTGATGCTTCAGCAGCGCGACCTCCCGCCGCCCGACCCGGCCACGCCGACCCCCGCTCCGCAGGCCTGACCCCGCGGGACCACCAGCGGATCATTAGAGGCCGTCAAAGGCGCACCTCGTACTCCGGCGAGCGCCGCCGTCCAGGCTGGCCGGCGGCGACGGTGGGTTCGATCTTGCGGATGTACCCCGCGGCCTCCAGCAGGTCCAGCGCGGGGACCATGGCCGCGACCCTCTTGAAGCGGCGGGCCAGGCGGCGGAAGATATCCCGCCGGCGGAAGCGCTGGGCCCCGGTCCTGCGGATGCATTCGAGCACGGCCCTCGCGTCGTCCGGCAGGGCGTCGTCCGACCGGACGGGCGGGGTCACCGAGATGATCTGCATCCGGGACGCGCTCTCGTTGCGGATGCGCGAGATCTCCAAGATCAGATCGTCCAGATCCACCAGCAGCCGCGTGGCGGCGCGGAAGCGCTCGAAGTCATCCTGGATCAGCAGCAGCCGCTCGGCTTCCTCACGCATGGCTGAATAATGTCATTTTTGGCATTAATGTCAACACATTCGAGTGAACGCTACTCGTCCGGATTTTCCCGGCCTTCTCGAAGGTTGTCCAGCGGTCGCCGAAACATGTCCGTGATCTGCCGCGATATCAGGTGCGGGTGCCGGTGGGGGTGTCGGCGAGCGCGTATGCGAGGGCGCTCTCGACGTCCAGCTCGCGGCCCCGGGCGAACGCCCTGTCGAACCGGCGGTCCCCGAGCGCCGCCCTGGCCCGCGACTCGGCCTGCTCGCGCTGGCCGTCCGCGCGCGGCAGGCACAGCCGCAGGCCGAAGCTGTCCTCGACCAGCTCGCCGCTGCCGAGCAGCCGCGCCGCGCGGTCCATGTCGCCGAGCCCGGCGGCCGAGCGGGCGAGGCTCGCCAGCACGATCGCCATGCCATGGCTGTCATGGACCAGCGTCTTGTGGCGCAGTGACGCGCGGGCGTACCTGTCGGCCGCGGCGTAGTCCTCGCGGGCGACCGCGATGAGGCCGCTCACCCACTCACCCGAGGAGCGCACCCAGATGTCCCCCCACGAGTCGCACAACGAGCGTTGCCACCGCAGGCAGGCGAGGGCCTCGTCGAATCTCCCGAGCCGCGAGAGCGCGTACGCCTGTCCGGTGAGCGCCATCGCCAGGCCCGCACCGCCGTCGCCGCCCTGCTGATGCGTCTCGCGCGCCTGCTCGTACATGGACAGGGCCTCGTTGACGTACCCCGCGCGCACGCCGGTGTTGGCGCAGCAGACGGTGCCCCAGCCCACCGCGGCCAGATCCTCCCGGGCGAACGACTGCGCCAGGCATTCGGTGGCGAGGTCGTTGGCCTCGTCGACATCTCCCTGCAGGTCGGCGAGCCACGCGGAGGCCCACAGCGCCTGCGGCAGGGCAGGCCCGGGGGCCCGTGCGAGCGACAGCGCCCTCCGCAGGTGGCGGCGCCCCTCGGCGACGAAGCCGCAGGCCAGCCAGAAGAAGGCGAGGCGTCCCGCCAGGTCGAGGCCGGTGGCGCGCTCGGCGGGGTTCGCGAGGCAGAAGTCCAGCGCCGTCCGCAGGTTCGGCAGCTCGCGCCGCACGCGCGCGTACCAGGAGGCCTGCCCGGGGCCGAACCACTCGGCGTCGAACCGCCGGGCGAGACTCAGATAGTGGTCGCGGTGGCGGCGCCTGACCAGCGCGGTCTGCCCCAGCTCTCGCAGCCATGCCGCGCCGTACTCGCGGAAGGTGCCGAGCATGCTGAAGCGGACGGTCGCGCCGGTGTCGACGCGTGACACGATCGACCTGTCCACCAGGGCGAGCAGGAGGTCTTCGACATCCTCGCCGCGCAGGCCCGTGCCGACGTCGCTCTCGGCGTCGGCGCACACCGCCAGCGCCGCCTCGAAGTCGAAGTCGGCGGCGAACACCGACAGCCGGGCCCAGAGCAGGCGTTCCAGCGGCTCGCACAGCTCGTGGCTCCAGCCGACCGCGGTGCGCAGCGTCCGGTGACGCGCCACCCCCGCGCGGCCGGCGTCGGCGAGCAGGTCGAACCGCTCGTCGGCACGGTCGACGAGCTGTTCCAAAGGCAGCGAGCGCAGCCGCACGGCGGCCAGCTCGATCGCCAGCGGGATGCCGTCGAGCCACCGGCAGAGCCTCACCACCTCGGGCGTGGCGGTGAAACCCGGCACCAGCGAGGCGGCGCGGTCGGTGAACAGCGCCACCGCGCCTTCCAGCGCGACGGGCGCCGCCCCCGTGTCCCCTCCCGGGTCTCCCGCCGGGCCGTGATCGCCCTCGACGGGCAACGGCTCGACGTGGAACCTGGACTCGCCGCGGACCCCGAGCGCGCGCCGGCTGGTCGCCAGCACGCGGAGCCCCGGCGCGGCGCGCAGGAGTGAACTCACCACTTCGGCGCAGGCGTCCACCAGGTGCTCGCAGGTGTCCAGCACGATGAGCGCGCGCCGCCCCGACAGGTACTCCTCCAGTGCGGCCGTCGCCGTGACGCCGGGCCGGGCGGGGACGCCCAGCGCCGAGCGGAGCGCGTCGACGAGCAGTTCGGGGGCCCGCACCGGCGACAGTTCGACCAGCCACACACCGCCGGGGAAGCAGACTGTCATGCCATGGGCGACGCGCGACGCCAAGCGCGTCTTGCCTACGCCGCCCACCCCCGTGAGCGTCACCAGGCGGGATTCCCCGAGCATCCGCGCGACCCCGGCAGCCTCCCGGCGCCGTCCCACGAAACTGGACGTCTCGACCGGCACATCGCTCGCGTGTGCCCCCGCAGGCACATCCATGGCCAGCCCCACGTCGCCTCGGCTCCAGATGCCAGGCAATCGTAAAACAGCACAACCGCTATGGAAAGGATACTTTCCCGTCGCCCGCGCAAAGGGCGAAGCACTTCACACACCGACCACCGGCCGGACGGCGCCGCCACATCCTTTCTCCCCCTCTGTACGTGAGCTGCCGGTGGAGGTCAGAATCACCGGATGAGGCGTTCGCGAGAGCGGAGATTCACCCGGCTGGCGGTGCTCGCCACCGGGCTGGTCCTGGTGGCGCTGGGAGTGTTGTTCCCCTTGGCCGGCCTGGACGACGCCGACAAGTTCGCCAGCGTTCTCGGCGCCTTCACCGGAGTCGCCGGCCTCGCCCTCTCCGCCTACGGAGTCGTGCTCGCCCGGCGGGCTCCCGGGGATGCCTCCGGCCGGGGGCAGGCGTCCGGGGCCGCCGAGACGGCGGGCTCAGAGGAGGGTCGCGTCCGCAACAGCATCAGCGGGACGGTGCGCGGGCCCGTCGTCCAGGGCGGCTCGTTCGCCGGCCCCATCACCATCGGCACTCCGCCGCCACGGCCCGGTGACGGCGAGGTGGCCGATCAGAGGAAGGACCTCGGTCACGGTACGACGCCGCCCAGCGCTTAGAGAAGCCGGCGGGACTCCACCGCCGGTGAACGTGTCACGACGCCCGACTCCCGTTCGAGGGTGAAGCGAACGTCAGTGGGGGCCGGGTTCGTGGGGTGAAGCTGAGGTCAGCCGGGGCCGGGTTCGCGCGTGGAACGGAGATCAGCGGGGGCCCGGGGCCGGGTTCGTGGGCGGATGCCCGGGAGATGACGGCGCCGGGAGGCCGGGCTGGGGTGAGGGATCTGCGGGGGAGGCTTCGGCGAGGCGGTCGCGCAGGCGCGCGCGGATCTCCTCCGGGGAGTAGGCGCGGCGGCGGCGCTCCGCCCGGACGATGACCGCTCCCGACGCGGCTACCCCCGCGAAGGCCGCGAGGCCCAGTATCTTCCACCAACGCATGTCCTCAGGCTACTGGGAAGAGGAGTGGGATGTCCGGCGTGAGCATAAGCCTCGACGAGGCGCTTGATCTGACCCGCACCGGCGACGTCTGGCTGTTCCGCGGGCGCTCGGCGCCCGACCGGGCCATCCAGGTGACGACCAACAGCCCGGTGAACCATGTCGGCATGTCCGTGGTGATCGAGGACATGCCGCCGTTGATGTGGCACGCCGAGCTGGGGCGGTCGCTGCCCGACATGTGGTCGGGCACCCACCAGCGCGGCGTCCAGCTCCACGACCTGCGCGACGCGGTCATGGTGTGGGCGACCAGGTACGGGCAGCGGGCGTGGCTGCGCCAGCTGGACCGCCCGGTCACGCGCGAGATGGAGGACGCGCTGCTGCGCACCATCGCGCGTCTGGACGGCACGCCGTTCCCGTCCACGGCGCGGCTGGCCGGCCGCTGGCTGCGCGGGCGGGTGCCCGCCATCCGGCGGCGGGTCAACGAGGCCGCCCTGGAGACCGCGTACTGCGCCGAGGTGGTGGCCGCGACGTACCAGGACATGGGCCTGCTTCCCGCCGGCCGCCACCTCAACTGGTACGACCCGGGCCGCTTCTGGAGCGGCGACGACCTGAAGCTCGCCTCGGGAGCCGCCCTGGGGGGCGAGATCCCGGTGCGCGTCCCCTCGGCCTGAACCCGCGGCTTCCCCCAAAGCCGCACCGCTTCCGTCTTTCTTGAGGCCGGCGCGCTTTCTCGGGAAGCCGTGCCTCCGCCTTTCCTGGGACAGGGCTGTTTCTCTCAGGGCCACGCCTTCGCGGCGCTCTCAGCAAATTTCAGGAAATTTCTGAAAGGCATTGCAAAGGCTGGAGCGACTGAGTAACTTCCGGGCAACAACCCTGAAATACGACACGCGGAGGCCCTTGTGGTCCGGCCAATCCCCCCATGGCCCGCGAGAAGGTCGCCCGCTCGCGGGACGACCCGGCTCTCAGCGGCCGCGGTGCTCACAGCGGTCCTCTGCGCGGCGCCGCTCGCCGCAGTCTCCCCCGCCTCCGCCTCCCGGGCGGGCGCTCCGAGCTCCGGCGCTCCGAGCTCCGGCGCTCCGGCGATCTCTCTCGCCTCCGGCGCTCAGACGATCTCCCTGAACTCTGGCGCTCCGGCGATCTCCCTGACCTCCGGCGCTCAGGCGACGTCTCCGGCCTCCGGCGCAGAGGTGGCGGCCCGGGGCTCTTCGCCGGGGGCGGAGGGCTCGAAGGCGCTGGTCTCTCCGCTGAGCAGGACGGCCGAGCCCTCGGACGGGGAACTGGCCCGCGACGCCGCGCGCACCCGGCTGACACGCGAGCGGTTCTACTTCGTCATGACCGACCGGTTCGCCAACGGCGACGCCGGCAACGACAAGGGCGGGCTGACCGGCGACCGGCTCAGCACCGGGTTCGACCCGGCCGACAAGGGCTTCTACCAGGGCGGCGACCTGGCCGGCCTGCTCGGCAGGCTCGACTACATCAAGAAGCTGGGAAGCACCGCCATCTGGCTCACCCCCGCGTTCGAGAACCGGCCGGTGCAGGGCGCCGGGGCCGACGCCTCGGCCGGGTACCACGGCTACTGGATCACCGACTTCACCTCGATCGACCCGCACCTCGGCACCAACGCGCAGATGAAGCAGCTCGTCCGCGAGGCGCACAAGCGCGGCATGAAGGTGTTCTTCGACATCATCACCAACCACACGGCCGACGTCGTCGACTACAAGGAGAAGACCTACACCTACCGCTCCAAGGGCGCCTACCCCTACGTCGACACCTCCGGCAGGCCCTTCGACGACCGCGACCACGCGGGCGGGAACACCTTCCCCAAGGTCGACGCCGGCTCCTTCCCGTACACGCCGGTCGCGGCCAAGGGCGTCAAGACCCCGGCCTGGCTGAACGACCCGACGATGTACCACAACCGCGGCGACTCGACGTTCAGCGGCGGCGAGACCGACGAGTACGGCGACTTCTCGGGCCTTGACGACCTTTGGACCGAGCGGCCCGAGGTCGTCAGGGGCATGACCGACATCTATCAGACGTGGGTCCGCGAGACCGGCATCGACGGCTTCCGCATCGACACCGCCAAGCACGTCGACATGCCGTTCTGGAAGCGTTTCTCCCCCGCGCTGCACCGGTACGCCGCCGAGCGGGGCAACGACCGGTTCTTCATGTTCGGCGAGGTGTACTCCAGCGACCCGGCGACGACCAGCCGCTACTCGACGCAGGGCGGCATGGACGCGACGCTGGACTTCCCGTTCCAGGAGGCCGCGCGGTCGTTCGGCGGCGGCACGGCGGACGCCGCGCGTCTCACCCGCCTGTACGCGGGCGACGACTTCCACACCACGGCCGACCGCGACGCCGCCTCGCTGCCGACCTTCCTCGGCAACCACGACATGGGGCGCATCGGCCGGTTCATCGCCCAGGACAACCCCGGCGCGTCCGACGGCGAGCTGCTGCGGCGCGACCTGCTCACCCACGAGCTGATGTACCTGACCCGGGGCCAGCCGGTCGTCTACTACGGCGACGAGCAGGGCTTCACCGGCAAGGGCGGCGACAAGGACGCCCGGCAGACGATGTTCGCCTCCAGGACGCCGAGCTATCTGACCGACGACCTGATCGGCACGACCGCGACGCACGCGCAGGACAATTTCGTCGCCTCGCACCCGCTGTACCAGGGGCTCGCGGCGCTGGCGAAGCTGCGGGACGCCCACCCCGCGCTCGCCGACGGCGCCCAGGTCGAGCGCCTGGCCTCCGGCGGCCTGTACGCGTTCAGCAGGATCGGCGCCAAGGAGCAGGTGGAGTACGTCGTCGCCGTCAACAACGCCGAGACCCCGGCCTCGGCCGCCGTGCCGACCTACTCGGCGGGCATGGCGTTCACGCGGGTGTACGGGGAGGGCCCCGCGACGGCGACCACGAGCGCCGGCCGCGCGCTCCAGGTCACCGTCCCGGCGCTGTCGGCGGTCGTCTACCGCGCCTCGGCCAGGCTCGCGGCGCCCGCCGCCGGTCCCGCCGTCTCGATCGCGCTGCCCGGCGCCGAGATCGGCGGCACGGCCGCCGACGGGCGTGTCCCGGTGACGGCGACCGTGCCGGGGGACGGGTTCGACCAGGTGACGTTCGCCGCCAAGGCCGGCGAGGGCCCCTGGAAGGTGCTGGGCACCGACGACGCGCCCACCGTCTCCGGCGGCGGCCGCACGTTCCGCGTGTTCCACGACCTCGGCGGGCTGGCCGCCGGTACGAAGGTCGCCTACAAGGCGGTGGTGAAGGATTCGGCCGGCAGGTTCGCGGCCGCCTCGGCGACGGCGACCGTGGCGGCCCCGCCCGCCCCGGAGGAGCCGGGCACGGTCACCCGCGACTGGCTCGTCGTGCACTACCAGCGCTCCGGCTACGACGGCTGGGGACTGCACGTGTGGGGCGATGTCGAGCAGCCCACCGAGTGGGGGGCGCCGCTGCCGCTGAACGGTGAGGACTCCTTCGGCCGGTTCGCCTGGATCAAACTCAAGCCCGGCGCGGCCAGTGTCGGGATCATCGCCCACAAGGGGGACGAGAAGGACGGCGGCGACCGTACCGTCAACCCGGCCAGGACCGGCGAGGTGTGGCTCGCCGAGGGCAAGCCCGACGTCTACGGCTCCCGCGCCGCCGCCCAGGGCTACGCGACCGTCCACTACCACCGCCCGGACGGCGCGTACGACGGGTGGGGACTGCACCTGTGGGGCGACGCGCTCGCCGACGGCGCCGGCACCGACTGGGCGAGTCCTCGCCTGCCGGACGGGACGGACTCCTACGGCGCCTACTGGAAGGTCCCGCTGAAGGACCCGGCCGTCCCGCTGAACTTCATCGTGCACAAGGGCGACGCCAAGGACCCCGGCCCCGACCAGTCGCTCACCCCCGCCCAGCGCCCTGACGCGTACGTGAACTCGGGCGACACCCGGATCCACCCGACCCGCGCCGCCGCCGAGAACGTGGCGATCCTGCATTACCGGCGCCCGGACGGGAACTACGACGGCTGGGGACTACACGTGTGGAACGGGGCCGCCCAGCCCACCGAGTGGGCCGCGCCCCTCCAGCCGACCGGCACCGACGGCTTCGGGGTGTACTACCGCGTGCCGCTGGCCGAGGGGGCGACGAGCCTGAGCTACATCATCCACAAGGGCGACGACAAGGACCTGCCGTCCGACCAGTCGCTCGACCTGAGCGTCACCGGCCACGAGGCCTGGCGGCCGGCGGCCACCGAGGGCTACCTGCTTCCGCAGCCTCCGGCGCGGGGCGCGGACGCCGACCTGTCCAAGGCGGCGGCCCACTGGATCGACCGCGACACCGTCGCCTGGAACGTCACGCCGTCCTCCTCCCTGGGGTACGCGCTGGCGTTCTCCGCCAAGGGCGACATCGCCTACGACAAGGGGGACCTGACCGGCGACATCCGGCTGATCCGCCTGTCGGACGGCGGCGGGCTGACCGCCGCGCAGAAGGCCACCTGGCCGCACCTGGCCTCCTACGCCGCGCTGAAGGTCGACCCGCGCGACGCCGACCTGGTCAGGGAGGCGCTGCGCGGCCAGGTCGTCGCCGTCGAGCGCGACGCGGCAGGCGTGCTGCGCACGGCGACGGGCGTGCAGATCCCCGGCGTGCTCGACGACCTGTACGCGGGCGCGGCCACCGCCGAGCTCGGGCCGGTGTGGCCGTCGTCGTCGGCGTCCGCCTCGCAGCTGTCGGCGGGTTCGGCCTCGCCCACGCTGTCGGTGTGGGCGCCCACGGCCCGCAAGGTCGAGCTGGCGCTCTACCGGGACGCCTCCGGCGGCGGGCGCGCCGTCCACCGGATGCGGCGCGACGACGCCACCGGGGTCTGGTCGGTGCGCGGCCTGCCCACCTGGAAGGGGTCCTACTACACCTTCCTGGTCACCGTGTACGCCCCGGCGGCCGGCAAGGTCGTCACCAACGAGGTGACCGACCCCTACAGCGTGTCGCTGGCCGCCGACTCGGCGCGCAGCCAGCTCGCCGACCTGTCCGACCGCTCGCTGCAGCCCCGGGGCTGGTCCACGTTGCGCAAGCCCGGGGCCGTCCCCCAGGAGAAGGCGTCGATCTACGAGTTGCACGTGCGCGACTTCTCCGCCTCCGACGCCACCGTCCCGGCGGCGAAGCGCGGCACGTTCGCCGCGTTCACCGGCGACTCGGCGGGGATGAAGGAGCTGCGCGCGCTCGCCGCCGACGGTCTCACGCACGTGCACCTGCTCCCCGCCTTCGACATCGGCAGCGTCCCCGAGCGCAGAGCCGACCGCACCGAGCCGTCGTGCGACCTGGCCGCGATGCCCGCCGACTCCGAGCGGCAGCAGCAGTGCGTGGCGGAGACCGCCGCCAAGGACTCCTTCAACTGGGGGTACGACCCGGTGCACTACACGGTGCCCGAGGGGTCCTACTCCACCGACCCGGACGGGTCGCGGCGCGTCGAGGAGTTCCGCTCGATGGTCGCGGGGCTGAGCGGGGCCGGGCTGCGGGTCGTCATGGACGTCGTCTACAACCACACCTTCGCCGCCGGGCAGGACCCCAAGTCGGTGCTGGACCGCGTCGTGCCCGGCTACTACCACCGGCTGCTGCCGGACGGCACGGTGGCCACCTCCACCTGCTGTGCCGGCACCGCCACCGAGCACGCCATGATGGGCAAGCTCGTCGTCGACTCCGTCGTCACCTGGGCCAGGCAGTACAAGGTCGACGGCTTCCGGTTCGACCTGATGGGCCACCACCCGAAGGCGAACATCCTGGCGGTGCGGGCCGCGCTGGACAAGCTGACGCTCGCCCGCGACGGCGTGGACGGCAAGTCGATCATCCTGTACGGCGAGGGGTGGAACTTCGGGGAGGTCGCCGACGGGGCCCGGTTCGTCCAGGCCACCCAGGCGAACATGGCCGGCACCGGCGTCGGCACGTTCAACGACCGGCTGCGCGACGCGGTGCGCGGCGGAGGGCCGTTCGACGCCGACCCGCGCGTCCAGGGCTTCGGGTCCGGGCTGGCCGGCGCGCCGAACGGCTCACCGGCCAACGGCGACGCCGGGCAGCAGAAGGCGCGGCTGCTGCACTACCAGGACCTGATCAAGGTCGGGCTGTCGGGCAACCTGCGCGACTACCGGTTCACCGCCTCCGACGGCAGGGAGGTCACCGGCGCCCAGGTCGACTACAACGGATCGCCCGCCGGGTACACCGCCGCGCCCGGGGAGGCGGTCACCTACGTCGACGCCCACGACAACGAGACGCTGTTCGACGCGCTGGCCTACAAGCTGCCGCAGCCGACGCCCATGGACGACCGGGTGCGCATGCAGGCGCTCTCGCTGGCCTCGGCGATCCTGTCGCAGGGCACGGCCTTCGTGCACGCGGGCAGCGAGCGGCTGCGCTCCAAGTCGCTCGACCGCAACTCCTACGACTCCGGCGACTGGTTCAACCGGCTGCTGTGGGACTGCTCGGCGGGCAACGGCTTCGGCGCGGGGCTGCCGCCGAAGGCCGACAACGAGTCCAAGTGGCCCTACGCGAGGCCGCTGCTGGCCGACCCGGCGCTCAAGCCCGGCTGCGCGGCGATCCAGGCGGCGCGGGCGCGGGCCGGCGAGCTGCTGAAGATCCGTTCCTCCTCCCCCGCGTTCTCGCTCGGCTCCCTCGCCGAGGTGCAGAAGCGGCTGTCCTTCCCGGTCGGCGGCGGCGGCGAGACCCCGGGCGTGATCACCATGCACCTGGACTCCTCCGGCGTCGACCCGCGCTGGAAGTCGGTCACCGTCGTGTTCAACGCGACGCCGGAGACCCAGGCGCAGACCGTGGCCGCGCTGAAGGGGGCGCAGGTCGCCCTCCACCCCGTCCAGGCCGCCTCGGACGACCCCGTCGTCCGGCGGTCGTCCTTCGACCCCTCGACCGGCACGCTGACCGTCCCGGCCCGCACGGTCGCGGTCTTCGTCCGGCCGTAGGCGCGCCCCCCTTCCCGCGCGGCCGCGGACGCTGGCCGCCGGGAGGGGACGCGCACGCCGGGCCGGGTGTCGCGGCACCCGGCCCGGCACGGGATCGCATCCATCGAACCTGGAGGCGCCACGTGAGATCCTGCGACTCTCCCCCTTCCGCCCCTGCTTCACGCCCCCGCACCGGCTCTCTCGCCCTGTCCGCCGTCCTCGCCCTGCTGATGGCGCTCGTCGCCGTCCCCCTGGCGGGCGGCCCCGCGCAGGCGGCTCCGCCCGGCGCCAAGGACGTCATCGCCAACCTCTTCGCCTGGAACTGGCCCTCGGTCTCCGCCGAGTGCACCAACGTGCTCGGCCCGGCCGGGTACGGAGGCGTGCAGGTGTCGCCGCCGCAGGACTCGCTGAAGCGGTCCGGCACCCACTCGTGGTGGGAGCTGTACCAGCCCGCCGCCTACGACCTGAACGGGCGGCTCGGCGACCGGGCGCAGTTCTCGGCGATGGTGCGGGCCTGCCACGCGGCGGGGGTCAAGGTCTACGCCGACGCGGTCATCAACCACATGACCGGCCAGGGCTCGGCCTCCTACGGCGGGAAGACCTTCTCCAAGTACAACTACCCCGGCACCTACTCCCCGGCCGACTTCCACTACCACCCGGCCGCCTGCGGCAACGCCGACAACACCGTCCACGACGGCGACTACGGCGGCAGCGCCCGCAACGTGCAGCAGTGCGAGCTGGTGGGCCTGGCCGACCTGGACACCGGCGCGAGCTACGTGCGCTCGCGCATCGCCGCCTACCTCGACGACCTGACCGGCCTGGGGGTGGACGGGTTCCGCGTGGACGCGGTCAAGCACATGAGCCCGGCCGACGTCTCGGCCATCTACGGGCAGCTCACCGGCGCGCCGTACATCTTCCAGGAGGTCATCTACGCCGCCGGCGAGGCCGTGCAGCCGGGCCAGTACACCGGCCTCGGCGACGTGCTGGACTTCCAGTACGGGCGCTACCTCAAGCAGAAGTTCGAGGGCGCCATCTCCGACCTGCAGACCTTCGGCGCGGGCTGGAGCGGCATGCAGCCGGGCGACAAGGCCGTCACGTTCGTCACCAACCACGACACCGAGCGCAACGGCTCCACCCTCACCTACAAGAACGGCGCGACGTACACGCTGGCGAACATCTTCCAGCTCGCCTGGCCGCACGGCGCGCCGCAGATCTACGACGGGTTCGCCTTCAGCGACAACGACGCCTCCCCGCCCTCGGACGGCGACGGCCGCGTGACCGCCGCCACCTGCTCCGGCGGGTGGACGTGCCTGCACCGCGACAGCGCGATCAACGGCATGGTCGGCTTCCGCAACGCCGTCAGGGGCACCTCGGTGGCCAACTGGAGCGCGCCCGGCTCCAACGTGATCGCCTTCAGCCGCGGCGCCAAGGGCTGGGTGGCGATCAACAACGGTTCCTCGTCCTACTCCGGCGCCTTCGCCACCGGCCTGCCCGCCGGCGTCTACGCCAACCTGACCGGCGGCGGGTCGGTGACCGTCGGCTCCGGCGGCGCCGCGACGGTCACCGTCCCCGCCAAGAGCGCCGTCGCCATCCGGACCGGCGGCCCGGCCGCGCCCGCCTCGATCGCCGTGTCGTTCAACGCGAACGTGACGACGACCTGGGGGCAGAACGTGTTCGTGGTCGGCGACGCCGCCGAGCTGGGCGCCTGGAACACCGCGAACGCGGTGGCGCTGTCGTCGGCGGCGTACCCGGTCTGGCGGGCCACGGTGAGCCTGCCGGCGAACACGGCCGTCCGGTACAAGTACATCAAGAAGAACCCCGACGGCTCGGTCACCTGGGAGAGCGACCCCGACCGCTCCTTCACCACCCCCGCGGCCGGCGCCGCCACCCGCGACGACGCCTGGCGCTGACCCGGAGGCGAGCGGCGGTCGTCGTGACGAAATAGACGAAAGGGAGTGATGGTATCGAAGTGCCGCAGTAGCATCGCGGGCGTGCGAATGAGCCGTGTTGCTGTCGTCGTCGTCATGGCCGGAGCGGCTCTCGCCGTCCCGGCGAGCGCTCAAGGGGCCGCCGGGCCGGGCAACCCCGCGGGCCGGGCGCCGGTGCCCGTGGACGGCAGGGCGATCGGCACCTCGCGTCCCGATCGGGTGGTGGGGAACGGGACGCCCGCGAGCTGCACGTCGGCGGCGGTTGTGGCGGCGGTGGCCAAGGGCGGGCTGATCCGGTTCTCCTGCGGGGCGAAGGCCGTCACGATCGTGATGCGGGCCACGGCGAAGGTGCGCAACACCGCCAAGCGCGTGGTGCTGGACGGCGGCGGCAAGGTGACGCTGAGCGGCGGCGGGCAGCGGCGGATCCTGTACATGAACACCTGCGACAAGGCGCAGGTGTGGACGACGCCGCACTGCGACGACCAGCAGTGGCCGCAGCTCACCGTGCAGAACATCCGGTTCGCGGACGGGAACGCCACCGGCGAGCGGGCCGAGGGCGGCGGCGGTGGCGCCGTGTTCGTGCGGGGCGGCCGGTTCAAGGCGGTGAACTCCACCTTCGTGCGCAACCGCTGCGACCTCACCGGGCCGGACGTCGGCGGGGCCGCGATCCGGGTGCTGGACCAGTGGCGTGACCTGCCGGTGTACATCGTGAAGAGCACGTTCGGCGGGGCCGCCGGGCAGGGCGGGGTGTGCTCCAACGGCGGGGCGCTGAGCAGCATCGGGGTGTCGTGGGTGGTCCTGAACAGCGTGTTCACGCACAACAAGGCGGTCGGGCGGGGCGCCAACCCCGCGAGGGGCGGCACACCGGGCGGCGGCAGCGGCGGGGCGATCTACACCGACGGCAACCGTTTCACCGTGCGCGTCGCGGGCTCGATCGTCACCGACAACACCGCGCGGGAGGGCGGCGGGGCCGTCTTCTTCGTCAGCAACGACCGGACCGGGACGCTGAGCATCGAGCGATCGGCGTTCCGCCGCAACCGCAGCGCCGGCTTCGAGACCAAGGGCTTCCCGGGCATCTTCTTCCTCGGCGCGGGACGTCCGCGGGTCCTCTCCTCCACCCTGAGATGACCCCCCGGCCCGGCGCGACGTGTCGCCGTGGTCGGCGCACTGCCTGACACGTGCGCGGATGAGGTCCGATCCTCCGCACCGCCGCCGCGACCGGATCGGGGTCGGCATCGTCCCGCCCGGGGGCCTTCGCGGTCCCGGGTCAGAGGTCGAGCTGGTATTTGAGGATGCGGTGGGTGGGGACGTACCCGAGGGCGTCGTTGACGGCTCTCATGGCCACGTTGCCGTCGGCGGTGTCGGTGAGCAGGCCGGCGAGGTCCGGGTGGCGCTCGCGGGCGCGCCTGATCGACTCGGCCTTCATCCAGCGGGCCAGCCCGTGGCCTCGATGCTCGGGGAGAACGCCCGTGCCGTAATGCTGGGCGTCCCCCTTGCCGTCGCCGGGGACGACCAGTTCGGTGAAACCGGCGATGGATCCGTCGGACTCGGTCACGGCGGCGACGGTGTGCAGCGACTCGCCGCGTTCCTCGATGGCCCGCGCGGCGGCCAGCACCCGATCGGCGTCCCAGACGTCCACGCCGAAGTCCGCCTCGCCCATCGGCATGTCCGCCATCGCCCGCCGCGAGGCCGTGAAGGTGTTCAGCAGGTGGCCGGGCACGATTCCGTCCCAGGACACCAGTCGGTAGCCTGGACGCGGCTCCTCGGCGAGCGCTTCGAGAGCCGCCGCATCGACCTGCGCCAGCGGCAGCCGGGCGAAGGTGAGCGCCAGGACCGGCCGGAAGCCTCGCGCCGACAGGAACCCCTCGCCGGGCGAGCCCTCCGGGACGTCGGCGACGACGCGGCGGCGATCGTCCTCGCGCGCGGCGGCCACCGCCGCGTCCAGCAGCAGGGTGCCGACGCGGGCGCGCCGCTCCGCCGGATGGACGTTGACCTCCAGTTCGGCGAGATGCCGCACCTCGGGCCGGCCGAACAGCCTCAGGAACGCCGAACCCACCGGATCGCCGCCGGCGTCGGATGCCAGCCAGGCCAGACGGCGGCCGGAGTCGCCGCTTCCGGGGTCGGTCAGCGGAGTGATGCGAATCGACACGAGCTCTCCGTCGCAGGCAGGGCGCACGAGAGGGGGTCGGGGCCCGGCCCGTGAGCGCTCATGCGCGATTCGCCGAACGTACCCAGACCGTCCCGCCCACCGCAAAGCATTTACCAGTGATTGTCACTCTGCGGTGGGACCGCGGACGCCTACCGCCGGACGGTCCCCGAGTCACCGTCGCGCACGAGCGAGGCGAAGCGCCGCGCCACCTCGTGCCAGGCCGCCGTGGCGGCCGGCTCGTCGGCGACGGCCGCCGCGTACAGCTCCTCCCGGTCGAATCCCTGCCCTCGCAGTTCGGCGGCGTCCCACTGGCGGATGCGCTCGGACGTGACCTCGGGGTGGAACTGCACGCCCCAGGCCCGGCCGCCCACCCGGAACGCCTGGTAGGGGCACCGGCCGGTCTCCGCCAGCCACACGGCGTCCGGCGGCAGCGCGGTGATCGCGTCGACGTGGTGCTCGATCGCGGGGACGACCTCGGGCAGGTCGTGGAAGAGCGCGTCGCCCGCCGCCTCCGCCCTGATGGTGACGGCGGTGCTGCCGTGCTCGGGCGCTCCGGCGTCGGCCCGCACCTTCCCGCCGGCGACCGCGGCGAGCATCTGGCCGCCGAGGCAGATGCCGAACATGGGCACCGACCGGGCCAGGGCCTGGGCGACCAGGGAGCGGGCGCCGGGCAGCCACGGCGCCTTCTCGTCGTCGTCCGGCATGTAGCCGCCGCCGAGCACGATCAGCCCGTCGTGCGCGAGCCGGGTGGGAAGGGCCGAGCCGTCGAACGCGGTGACGACCTCCAGGGAGACGCCCGCCTCCCCCAGCCACTCGCCGAAGCGGCCGGGGCCGCCCTTCTCCCCGTGCTGCACGACCAGCACACATGGCATTTCGGACATGAGCCCCGATGTTACCCGCCGCCGTCCCCCGGCCCGTCACCAGCGACCTTGCGCATGAAGCCGGCGATGAGCCGCAGTTGCGCCGTGTCGTACTCATCGAGGATCGCGGACACCCGCGCGCCCTGACCCGCGTAGAGCGGGGCGATGCGCCGCTGGATCTGCTCCTCGTCGCGCGACACGATCACCTTGCGCCGGTCGCCGGGGACGCGGTCACGCCGGATGAACCCCGCCTGCTCCAGGCGGTCGAGCACGCCGGTGACGGTGCCGGTGCGCAGGCCGGTCAGCTCGGCGAGCCGGCCGGGGGTCAGCGGACCGTGCACCTCGAGCAGGGTCATGAACTGCGAGTCGCTCGCCCCCAGACCGAGCTGTTCGGCCACGTGGTGGCTGAACAGGATCGATGAGGCGATCACCCGGCGGGTCGAGTCCACGATCTCGGCCGCGAGCGCCCCGCGCGATTCACTCGTGGGCAAATCACTCGTCGACAAGAGTATCTCGCCTTCGCTAGTATCTCGTCTAGCCGAGCTATTCGGCAGTATGAGACATTTTCCCATGGAGGAGGACGCGTCGTGGCGAAGGTCCGGCAGGCATTGGTCATAGGAGGCGGCATCGCCGGGCCGGTGACGGCGATCGCGCTCAGAAAGGCGGGCATCGACGCCACCGTGTTCGAGGCGCACGAGCGGCCGGCCGACGAGGTCGGCGGCGCGCTCACGCTCGCACCGAACGGCATGGCGGCGCTCCAGGCGCTCGGCGTGGACCAGGCGGTGGCCGAGGCCGGGGTGCCCATGCCCCGCATGGTGATGGAGACCGGCGCCGGCAAACGGCTCGGCGTGTACGACGACCTTCCCGGCCTGCCCGTCAGCAGGACGTTCGCGCGCCCCGATCTCTACCGGGCCCTGCTCGACCAGGCGACCGGCCACGGCGTCACGGTCGAGCACGGCAGAAGGCTCATCGGGTACGACGACGAGCCGGACGGCGTGGTGGCGCACTTCGCCGACGGCACGAGCGCCACCAGCGACGTGCTCGTCGGCGCCGACGGCATCCGGTCCACCGTCCGCACGCTGCTGGACCCGGCCGCGCCGCAGCCGCGGTACGTGGGCCTGCTGGGCCTGGGCGGCTGGGTGCCCCGCGACGGTTTGACGAGCACCGGCGGCGCGATGCACCTGGCGTTCGGCAAACGGGCGTTCTTCGGCTACTTCGTCCCTGAAGACGGACGCGCCGGGTGGTTCGCCAACCTCCCCTCTGCCGAACCGCTCACCGCCGCGCAGGCCCGCGCCGTCCCGGCCGCCGAGTGGCTGCGGCGGCTCAAGGAGTTGTACGCGGACGACCGGACCCCCGCCCTCGCGATGCTCTCGCGGACGCGGGAGGAGGACCTCGTCAACGTCGGCGGGATGCAGGACATGCCCCCCGTCCCCGTCTGGCACCGGGGACGCGCGGTGCTCGTCGGCGACTCGGCGCACGCCACGTCGCCGAGCTCGGGCCAGGGCGCGTCCCTGTCCATCGAGAGCGGCGTCCAGCTGGCCCGATGCCTGCGCGACCTGCCGACGACCGCGGAGGCGTTCACGGCCTACGAACGGCTGCGCCGCCACCGGGTGGAGACCATCATCGCCAAGACCGCCCGGGTCAACAACGACAAGGCGGCCGGCCCCGTCGGACGCGTCCTTCGCGACCTGCTGTTCCCCCTCGCGATACGCACCTTCTACAGCCAGGAGAGGCTGTTCGGCTGGGTCCACCGCTACCGCATCGACTGGAACGAACCCCTGACGCCCCGGTCCGTCGACGCGTCCACCGCTTAGGGCCGCGTCACCTGCTGTAGTTCTTCCCGGGGACCTTGCCGGGGATCGGCTTGCCGATGAGCGCGACGGGGATGAAGAAGCAGATCTGGCCGATCGCCATGGTGAGCGTCCACAGCGCCTTGTCGTCGTAGTGGGCGGCCGCCCTGGCGTACAGCTCGTCGGGGACGCGCTCCCCGCGCGGGTTCGGGATGAGGACGGCCTCCACGAGCTCCAGTGCGATCCGTTCTGCGCCGGTGAAGTAGGGGGCGTCCTGCCACGACGCCACGGCGGTGATGCGTTCCTCCGTCTCCCCGGCCTTGCGGAGGAGGCCCGTCTGCCGGACGGTGTGGTAGGTGCTGCCGACGATCTGCCCGGCGCGCAGTTGCACCAGGCTGACGGTGGTGTGGGGGATCGCACCGTTCCGGGCGGCCTTGGTCATGGCTCCGGCGATCGCTCCCAGTTCGGGGAAGAACCGGCTGGGGTCGGGCAGACGGGACTGGAAAGTGTCCTGCCCGGTCGTCGTGGGCGTGGTCATGGCGAGGTTTCCCTTCTCTGCTGCAACGCGGGTTCGAGGCGACGCGCCGGCCGTCACGCCGCCGTGGCGAGGGAGGTGCGGCCGCCGGTCCAGATCCGGGCGGACTGAATGACGCTCATGCCGAACATCAGGACGCCCAGGGGGACGTGCACGATCTTCACGTGCGCGATGCCCAGCGCTATCTGCGCCAGCGCGAGCACCAAGAAGCCGACCGCGTACAGGATGGGCCGGGGCGAACCGCCGCCCGGCCGCCACACCAAGATCGCGACGATCGGGTGCACCATCGCCACGACGAACAGCGTGTACGCCCCGGCACTGTGCAGCGCCCCGCCGCCGGGCGCGGACAGCAACAGTCCCGCGGTGATCGCCTGGACGAAGACGGCCACGGTTTGCAGGGTGATCGCGATCCGCAGGAACATGAGGTTGCGCTGCTTCGTCATCGTGCGCGTGGGCATGGCGGGTTTCCTTCTCGATCTCAGCGGTGTCCGGGGCGTGCGCCCCGGCGTGTCAGCAGTCCGACGACACAGCCGCCCGGAATGTGAGGCGCCGCGCCGACCTCACGTTCCGGAGCGCTGACCCGTCACATTCCGGCGGGCTGTCATATTCCGGTGCGCTGTTGCGTCGAATCGGTGAGGGCGGACGCGACAGAAGCGGCGCGCCGGCCTCACAATTCGGTGCGCCGTCTCGTCGGACCGGTGAGGACGGACGCGACACAGGAAGCCGGGGACACCATGACCACCCCATCCACGCCAGGAGACGGCCCGCTCGACCCGAGCCTGAGTGCGATCATGAGCGAGCGGCGTCAGCTGATCAATCTCGCGTACCGGCTCCTCGGCTCCCTGTCCGACGCCGAGGATGTCGTACAGGAGACCTACGCCCGCTGGTACGCCATGTCCGCGCAGCGACAGGAGGCCATCGAGTCACCCGGCGCCTGGCTGACCAGGGTCGCGAGTCGCATCTGCCTCGACCTGCTCGGCTCGGCGCGGGCCCGGCGCGAGCGCTACGTGGGCGAATGGGTTCCCGAGCCACTGCCCGGGAGTACGGAGTGGATCGACGGACATCCAGGCGGCGCCACCGCCGACCCGGACGACCCCGCCGACCGGGTGACCCTCGACGAGTCGATCAACATGGCCTTCCTCGTCGTCCTCGAATCGATGACCCCAGCCGAGCGCGTCGCGTTCATCCTCCACGACGTCTTCCGCTACTCCTTCGCCGAAGTGGCCGAGATCGTCGGCCGTACGCCGGCGGCCTGCCGCCAACTCGCCTCCTCGGCCCGCCGCCGCGTCCGCGCGTCGCAGGCTCCCGCGACTCCGGTAACGCGTCAGGCGGACCTCGTCAGAGACTTCAAGCGGGCATGGGAGGCCAAGGACATCGGCGCCCTCGTCGGCCTCCTCGACCCCGGCGCCACGATGATCTCCGACGGCGGCGGCCTGGTCAGCGCCGTGCTCCGCCCGATCGAAGGCGGCGAGCAGATCGCCCGCTACATCGTCGCCATCGCCGACCTGGCGCCCGGCCTGACGATCGTGGAGCGCACGATCAACGGTCAGCCCGGCCTGGTGGCCCAGCACGACGGCGTCACCGTGACGGTCGCGGCCTTCGACGCCCCAGGCGACCGGATCAAGCACATCTGGGCCGTACGCAACCCCGAAAAGCTCCGCCCCTGGACGGCAGAGCCACAAAGAACCCCGCGCACGGCGCCGGACCGTGAGGCGGAGAAGTCGTAGCAGCCCAACGCACGGACGGGGTGCCGGCGGAGCAGGCGAACGCCCAAAGAGAGTTGAGATCGGCACCACGGGAAGGCACCCTCCGCTACCGATCGGACACTGTTTGATCGCAATCGCCTGCGATGCGCCAGATGTACACCGATGATGGAGGCATGAACGCGGGCCGGGCAAGGTGGGCGTGGCCGTTGCTGGCGGCCTCGGTGGTGCTGCCGGTGGCGATCGCGGTGGCCGGCAACCAGATTCTCAACGACGGGGCGTGGAACCTGTGGTGGGGCCTGGTCGCCGTCACCCTGACCGCCGCCGGCACCCTGGTGACCCACCACCTGACCGGCCCTGCCGCCTCCCCCGCACCTCTAGGCGGAACAAACACCACCACGCCTCCAGGCGGCCCGAACACCACCGCCGCAGCCTCGGGCGGCACGCATACCGCCACCGCACCTCCAGGCGGCAGGCATACCGCAGCCGCAGCTCCAGACGGCGCGCACATCGCCGCCTCGGCCGCCGACGGCTCGACCGAGAGCGGAAAGGCGACCCGGACGACCCAGACGGTGAGCGGCTCCACCGCCGCCGGCGACATCACCCAGATCCAGGGGGCAGGAGGCGTGCGCATCGTCCGCAGCCGCACCCCCGCTCCGTCCTCTCCGCCACCCGTGCCGTCCTCTCCACCTCCCGCCCCAGCAGCGACCGATCCCTCGCCGGAGCCGGTGGGTGGTGGCGCCGGGCCGCGTCCGGGCGGCGGTCACCAGGCGGTGACCGGTTCGCAGGCCGGCGGATCGATCGACCAGATCTCCGGCGTACAGGGCGACGTGGACATCGAATCCTGATGAGCAGCCCGGCACCCGCAGAACCGCTGACAGACCCGGACCGGCCGGCGCAATCGGTCGTCGATACCCAGGTATACGGCCATCTGCTGCAGATCAGCCAGGTCGAGGGCAACGTCACCGTCCGCCTGGGCGAGACGGCCTCCGTGCTGGAGCGGGACCTCCAGCAGATCATCGAGGGGGACATCCCGCAGCAGCCCCGCGGCTTCCAGCTCCGCCGGCAACTGCTGGAGCGGTTGCACAACCAGGTGGCCGCGACCGGCGCGGCGGTGGTGTGCGCGGTGACCGGCACACCGGGAGTGGGCAAGACCATGCTGGCCGCCGCCTACGCCTGGAGCTGTCAGGCCGCCGGATGGCCGGTGGTGGCCTGGATCGTGGCCGAGACCGGCGAGCAGATCCAGACCGGGCTGGCCGCCCTTGCCGAGCGGCTACAACTGCGCCAGACCGAGGACGACGCCGCCACGGCGGCCAGACGTGCCCGGGACTGGCTTTCCGCCACCCGGCAACCGAGCCTGCTGGTGTTCGACAACGCCGCCGATGTGGAGCAGGTGCGGACCTGGTGCCCGGCCACCGGAGCGGCCCGGGTGGTCATCACCTCCCGCAACCGCGCGTTCGAACGCGCCTACGACGCGGTGCCGGTGCAGGAGTTCACCCCGGAGCAGGCGCGGAGGTTTCTGCGCGAACGCACCGGCCTCCCCGACGAGGTCGGCGCGGGGCAGGTGGCGGCGGAGTTGGGCTATCTACCCCTGGCATTGGACCAGGCGGCGGCCTTGATCGTGCGGCGGCGTCTGGACTACGGCCGGTACCTGCGGCTGCTGCGCACCTTTCCACTGCCCCGGTACCTGCCCGCCGAAGCCGGCGCCCGCTACCCGACGGGCACCGCCAAGGCGATCCTGCTGGCAGTGACCCAAGCAGAGGAAACCCTGCCCCACGCTCGGCCGATGCTCGAGAAGCTGGCGGTACTGTCCCCCGCCGGTGTGCCCCGGCTCATCCTGTACGGCACACCGGACATTGGTGACCCAGACGACCTGGACGAGCAGGCGGAGATCGCGCGGGAGCAGGTCGATGAGGTGCTGGCCGACCTCGCCGACACCTCGCTGATCTCCTTCACCGAGGACGGCGGCACCGTACTGATGCACCGGCTGGTCCAACGGGTCCTACGCGAACGCGCCCGGTACGACAACCGGCTCCAGGCCACTCTCACCGAAGTCACCGCACTGCTGGCCCGGTTCAACGACGCCCTGCCGGACGGGCACGCCACCTGGAGCGCCCGCCCAGCGACAGAGATGCTCATCGAACAGACCACCGCCCTACACGCCCTCACCCCGCAGGACGCGCTCACCGGGCCTCTGTTGAGTTTGCGCGCCTGGTGCGCTCGATACCTGATCGACCTGGCCGATCTGCGGCGGGCGATCCCTCTGTGCGAACAGACACTGGCCGAGCAGAAGCGGGCGCTGGGCGAGGAGCACCCCGACACACTGAACTCTCGCAGCAACCTGGCATACGCCTATCAGGCAGCCGGGAACCTGAAGCGGGCGATCCCACTGCACGAACGGACTCTGACCGTGCGGAAGCGCGTGCTGGGCGACGAACACCCCCACACGCTGAACTCACGCAACAACCTGGCCTACGCCTATCAGGCAGCCGGGAACCTGGAGCGAGCGATCCAACTGCACGAACAGACATCGGTCGACTATGTGCGGTTGCTGGGCGAGGAGCACCCCTACACGCTGACCTCACGCAGCAACCTGGCCAACGCCTACCTCACGGCGGGGAATCTGGAGCGGGCCATCCCGCTGTACGAACAGACTCTGACCGAGCGGGAGCGGGCGCTGGGCGACGAGCACCCCGACACACTGACCTCACGCAACAACCTGGCCAACGCCTACCTCACGGCGGGGAATCTGGAGCGGGCGATCCTGCTGTTCGAACAAGCTCTGACCGAGCGGGAGCGCGTGCTGGGCGACGAGCACCCCGACACACTGACCTCACGCAACAACCTGGCCAACGCCTACCAGGCAGCCGGGAACCTGGAGCGGGCGATCCCGCTGCACGAACAGACACTGGCCGATGAGGAGCGCGTGCTGGGCGACGAGCACCCCCACACGCTGAACTCACGCAACAACCTGGCCGGCGCCTACCGAGCCGCAGGGGATCTGAAGCGGGCCATCCCGCTGTACGAACAGACACTGGCCGAGCAGGAGCGCCTACTGGGCGACGAGCACCCCCACACGCTCAACTCACGCAACAACCTGGCCGGCGCCTACCAGACGGCGGGGGATCTGAAGCGGGCCATCCCGCTGTACGAACAGACACTGGCCGAGCAGGAGCGCCTACTGGGCGACGGACACCCCCACACGCTGACCTCACGCAACAACCTGGCCGGCGCCTACCAGGCAGCCGGGAACCTGAAGCGGGCGATCCCGGTGTACGAGCAGACGCTGGCCGACTGTGAGCGGGTACTGGGCGGGGAGCACCCGTTGACGAAAACGGTACGAGGCAACCTGCAGCGAGCCCAGTAGCGAAGCCGCCCAGAACTAGGAGTGGCCCAGACGGGCTTCCGCCAGCGTTCATGTGGAACCTTCGCCTCGCGAAGAGGAGTTCGTCATCTCGTCGTGCGGCCGTCGACAATCGAGCCCGTCATCGTCGGCCGCTGCGTAGCCGAAGGACGCTTCCACCAAGTACGGGAAGGCGAGTCCTTTGTCCGAGAAGGGGGGTAGGGCGAAGGCGACCGCTTTGGCGGGTGCGCCCGTGATGACGGTGCGGGTGGAGTAGGCCCGGCAGCGGCCGTCGGACAGCGCGTGGGCCAGGAGCAGTCCTCGACCGCCCTCGGTGAACAGGCCGCACTCCCCCGCTTCTTCTGGGACGGCGCCGTCGGCTTCTCCGGGAACGGCGCCGACGATCTCTCCGGAGACGGTGCCGGCCGCTTCCGGTGCCGCCTCCTGCGGCGCGACGACGTCCGGCTGCCGCCATCCTTGCGGCGCGCGAAGGACGTCCAGGACCTGGGAGACCGCGCTGATGTCCGGGTCGCCGTCGATGATCTCGCACCAGATCGGGACCTCGCCGAGGCTGAAGACGCGCATCTCGTACGGTGGCCGGGCGTGCTTCTCGCAGTTGGCCGCCAGCTCCGCGGCGATGATCTCCATGTCGCCGACGGCGTCCGCGCCCACCCCGGCGTTCTGGAGCGCTTCGCGGACCACGGCCCGCGCCCGCCGCGACGCGGAGCCGGCGGGAAGGATCCTGATCAGGATACGAAGATCGTCTTCGTCGGTCGGCGCCGTCTCGGGCGAGCCGAGGATCTCCGCTCGACCACGGCTGTCGGCTGATGGCATGCGCGCACGCTCCCCTTCATCTCGGGTGATTGCGCACAGCAGGAAACGGCACGACGCCACGGGCGTGAAAGACCGCCATCCGCCCGTTCATGCCCCTCCGTGACCGTCACCGATCAGGTGTCGTTTTCCGGACGCTTCCCGTGACCGCCTGGCGTCGCCGAGACGATCGATACCACAATCAGTGAGGATCCGATCACGGAGAGGAGCACGGCCATGACGGGGGCTCGCCCTTACGGGGAACGTCCTGGGCTGGTCAAGGCGCGCAAACGGCTCGGCATGAGCCAGGAGGTGGCGGCCGAGGCGGTCGGCGTGACGCCCAGGACGTGGGGTCGCTGGGAACGGGGCGACCAGGGCATCCGCCCGATCTACCGGATGCGCCTGGCCGCCGTGTTCGACGTGGACCCGGCCGAGGTGGAGCGGTGGGTGGAGGGCGAGGCTCTCACTCCCGCCACTGAACTGTCGCCGATGACGGACTTCGGGCGCGGATCCCTCGCGGCTACCGTGAGGGCGGCCGAGCATCTGTGGAGGTGCGACATGGATCTGTCCCGCCGGCACATCCTGGCGGCGCTGCCGTTCGTCCCGGCCGCCCTGGGCGAGTGGCTCTCGGCCTGGACCTACGACCGCGCGAGCGCGTCCGTCGCCCACACCGGGGTCGGACCGTCGGTGGGCATGGGCGACGTCGAGCGCATCGACGAGGCCAGGCAGGCGTTCATCAGGATGGACAACCAGTTCGGCGCGGGGCTCATCCGCCCGGCCGTGGTCGACTACCTGAACACCAAGGTCGCTCCCCTGCTGCGCGGGCGTTACGACGAGCGCGTCGGCGCCCGCCTCATGACGGCCGCCGCGGGCATGACCGGGCTGGCCGGATGGACGGCCTTCGACCTCGGCCTCCAGGGGCAGGCGCAGTACTACTACGGGCAGGCGCTGCAACTCGCCAAGGGCGGAGACGACCCGCTGACCGCCGCCTGGGTGCTCACCACGATGACCCACCAGGCCACCCATATGGGGCATCCCCGCTGGGCCGCGCGGCTGGCGCGGGCTTCCGTCGACACCGGCCGCCGCGCCCAGGCGTCACCACGCGCCATGGCACGGCTCCGCAGCCGGGAGGCATGGGCGCTCGCCCTTGAGGTCAACCTGGCCGAGACCCGTGACGGCCACGCCGTCAAGCACGTCGAACGCCTGCTCGGCGAGGTCGAACGCGACTACGCCCAGGGCCCCGCCGACCGCGACCCTTCATGGATCGCGCAGTTCGAGGCCACGGAGCCGGTGGCCGAGGCGGGCATAGCCTGGCATCTCATCGGCGAGCACGAGCGCGGCGCTGCCTGCGCCGAATCCGTGATCAAGCAGTACACCGAGCGTCGTTTCCGGTCGGCGCAGTTCAGCCGGGTGAGCGCCGCCGAGGCGTATCTCGGCATGGGCGAGCTGGACCGTGCTCTCCACCTCGCACGTGAGTCGATTCCGATGGCCAAGACCCTGACTTCCGCCCGCCCCGCGGAACGCCTGCGACGCTTCGACACGCACCTGGAGCCCTACGCGGACACCATCCAGGTCCGCGAGTTCCGCGACCGCGTCCGACAAGAACTGGCCGCGTGACCTGACCGGTTCTCGCCGTACAAAGGGCGCCGGAGCCGCCGTGATCCGCACTCGCCGCCACGGCGCCCTCTACCCCACCCCCACACGAGGGGACACATAGCCCGCCCGTACGCGTATCCCGTGTCACGCGTACCCCGCGGTCAGCACCAGAGGGTTTCGGGTGAGCGCGGCAACGGCGCCGACCGCGACCAGCCTCCATCAACCCTGCGGTCAGCACCAGAGAGTTTCGAATGGGCGCGGCGACAGCGCCGACCGCGACCAGCCTCCATCAACCCAACGGTCAGCACCAGAGAGTTTCGAATGGGCGCGGCGACGGCGACCGGCGGCATGGGCAACGGGTCGGACCACCACCTCCACCCTCAAATCCAACGGTGCGCCAGTGGCCAGTGCCTCGGAGACTTGAATGCCACTTCTCTGAGGCGTGAGCTCGGCGTACTGGGCACTCGTGTGCATGACGGGCGGGCCGGTCATCCGGTCTCAGAGGGTGAAGTGGGCGACGATGGGGGCGTGGTCGGAGTCGGGGGCGTCGCGGCGGGGGGTGGGGTCTTCGGCCACTGAGGGGAGGCCGTGGCCGACCACTGAACGGATCTCGGCGACGCGTTCGATGAGCGCGCGGCTGGCGAGGACGTGGTCGATCAGCTCTCCCCGGCCGTTGTGGACGCGGGAGAAGCGCTCCGCCTCGGGGATCAGCGTGGCGAGGTTCCACAGCCGCCAGGCGTCGCCCTTGTCCGGACGCAGCGCCCCGGCGGTGCCGAGTTCGGACCCGGGCGGGCCGAGGACGATCTGCGTGGTGGCGGCCTGCGGCTCGTCGTTGAAGTCGCCGAGCACGACCACCGGCCGCTCCTGCCCGTGGCCGCCGACGAGCATGTCGGCGAGGCCGCGCAGCGTGGTGGCCTCGGCGGCCCGCCGGTACAGGGCGTAGGCGCCGTACCTGGCGCGCTCGCCCTCGTCGCGGGCGGCGAACCGGCCGCCGGGGAAGCTCAGCAGCTTGGACTTCAGGTGGCAGACCGCCACGTCGAGCGTGGTGCCCGCGCTCGGCTCGACCCGTACGGCGAGCATGCCACGGCTGGTCTGGGCGGTCGCGGGCCCGGCGTCGGTGCTCTGGACGGCCGCAAGCGGCGAGGTGAAGGCGGTGACGTCGTGGAGAACGGTGAGCGGGAGGCGGCTGAGCACTCCGACCCGGATCCCCCGCGCGTCGGGATGTCCCGACAGCGCGGTGTGCCATTCGCCGCCGAGCGCCTCCACCAGGTCGGCGAGCGCCGCGGGGTCTCCGACCTCCTGGACGCCGAGCACGTCGGGGCCGATGCCGGTGAGGGTGCCGGCCAGTGCCGAGATCTTCGCCTTGTACGCGGCCTCGTCGCGGGGGCCGAACTCCCCGCCGGGCCGGTAGAGGTTCTCCAGGTTCCACGTGCCGACGACGACCATGACCGCTCCCGTAGTGAACGCGGACGGGAACGTTCCCGCTGCGCGCGCACCCCCGTGGCGCAGGCGGGAGCCGGCCCCTCCCCCTCGTGAACGCGGGAACCGGCACGATCGCCGCCCGCGGCTCCACTATGACCGTTCCTGCACCGGTTGGCCATGCGTTCGGGCATACGTAAGGTGATGCGTTCGCGGCCATCCGGGCACCCGGGCACGGACCGCTCGAACCCATCGGCCGACGTGCGGACGACCACTGCCGTGCCAACGCCGATGAGCGAGAATCGACTCCCAGGAATCCGACAATGAGGTTTATACACCCCAAATCGGGCATGGGGCGGTTAACCCGGGAAGTGACCCTCTCGAGGAGGCTCAATGCTCACGCTGACCGAGACCGCCGCCAAGGTGATCCGTGACCTCAACACCCAGTCGGGCGAGTCGACCGACAAGGGCATCCGCATCTCCTCGCAGGGCGAGGACGCCGGCTCACTGATGCTGTCGGTCGCCGACGGGCCCGAGACCACCGACAAGGTGGTCGAAAGCGAAGGGGCCAAGGTCTACCTGGACCCGGTGGCCGCGACCGTGCTCGACGACAAGGCCCTGGACGCCGACGTCGACGACCAGGGAGGCATCTCCTTCCACGTCGAGGACCAGCCTGTCTGACCTCCCGCACCACGACGGGCCGGGAGGTCCGCGAACAAGGCCTCGCCCCGCGGGCCGAAGCCCCGCCTTCCGCCGGGGCCGCCGGTCCGTCCTCGAAGTTCCAACGACCAGGTGACCGGGCTGTGACGCGCTGACGGCCGGCACCGCCGTGAGCCGCGTGTTCAGCCCGGTCACCTCTGTTCGTACCGCCGTCGCGGCCCTCCACTCCCGCCGGCGCCCCCCGCCGCCAGGCCTTCTCGCCGCTACGCGGCCGGTGACGTCCGACCCGAGTGGAGGGCCTGCCACGGCAGAACCGACGGCAGTCCCATGCCGCCCGGACCGGGGGCGGCTCGACTGATGTCAAGTGAGCTTGACATCGCGGCAGGTTCCTCCTACCGTGTCAAGTGCACTTGACTTTTCGCCGCAGGGAGGGCCACTCGTGCAGGCACACGACGCGACCGGGGACTATCGGGAGTCGATCGAGACGACCGTTCGACTTGCACTCTGGACACTCGCCTGGCTGGCGACCCTTGCCTTGGCCAAATTCGGCCCCGGACTCTTCTGGGATTCGCAGCGACCGGCGGCGAGCTGGGCCGCGGTCGCCGCCAATCTCGTCGTCGGCATCGGATGGATCGTCGCCTTCGCGCGCTTTCTCCGAGGACAAGATGAGTTGCAACGGAAGATCATGCAGGATGCGCTGGCGGTCGCCCTCGGAGTGGGGTGGGTCATCGGATTCGCCTACGTCGTCGCGGACGCCGCCGACCTCGTCGTCTACGACGTCGATGTCGCGGTCCTCCCCGTGCTCCTAGGAGTCGTCTACGTGATCGCCGTCATGGTCGGCAAGATCAGATATCGATGAAGAACCGCATCAAGGACCTCCGGGCCGAAGGCGCCTGGACGCAGGCCGACCTGGCTCAGCGTGTCGGCGTGTCAAGGCAGACGATCAACGCGATCGAAACAGGGAAGTTCGACCCGAGCCTTCCCGTCGCCTTCCGTCTCGCCAGGCTGTTCGACCTGAAGATCGAAGAGATCTTTCTCGACGATGAAGCGTCTCGGGTGTAGCGTGCGGCCGCACGTTCCTCGGCTGCGCGGTGCTCGACGGGACCGCCGAGAGCGTGTGGAGGACGTCCCACTTTCATCTCCCCGGGCGTGGCGAACCCCAGGTCGGCGCGCGTGTCGCATCCCAGCGTCCCATTTCTCATGATTGCTCTGGCCCGCCCCGGCGGCCGCCCGCGAGCATCGGCCTCACACCCGTTTCGGGAGCGGTAGCACCCGGTTCGGAGCGGCTTGCACCCGGTTGGAGAGCGGGTCGTCGAGAGATGAGAACTCGGAGAGGAGTCGCATGTCGGTACACCTGAGCAAGCGGCGGATCAGCATGTCAGTGGGAATCGCGGCGGTCGCCGTGGCCACGTCGGTCGCGACGGCGGTGCCCGCCGGCGCCGACACCTGGCTGTCGGACCCGGGCGGCTGCACGAACGTGCAGACCGCGGTCCAGCGGGACGTCAACGGGTACACCGTCCAGATCCGGTACGGCACATGCGGGGGCCGGCAGCACGGCTGGGGGCGTGTCATCAACGGCAGGGGCGACTATTACGTCGTGCTGGAGGTCGACACCAACGGCGACCGCCAATGGGACACCCTGGACACCAAACTGATCAGTTCCCGGAACTACACCCGCGGCTATCCCACGGCCTCGGGGTCGACCCGCGCCTTCCGCGCGTGCGTCATCAAGAACAAGACGTGGGACTGCGCCGCGGGTTCGCCCACCGGCTGGTGGTGATCGACCGGCAGGGGTCGCCAGGGGGCGGCCCCTGCCCGTGCGGCGGCGAGGTCGAAAGTTTCATGGGATCACGTGGCCGGGCCACGCCGAGCCGGCGATCAGCCCACGGCCACGACCTGCGTGTTGACGCCGATTTTCCCTGTTCAAGCCGTCGTCGGCAGACCACGCGACCATCGGCGGTCTTGTCGCTTTCGGTTATGCTCCGTAACTTTCGAGCGGGACTCGTATCCCGTTCGGGTGAGCGTAAGGGCTCATGCTGGGCGTTCGCCCTGAACGGCGGTGCATGCGCGGCCGCCTGGGCTCCGCCCGCGCGCCGGGCGGCCGAGGAACACATCCGGCTGATCACCGGGAGCCATCGCCGGATGGCAGGGACCTCGGTGGCAGGTGCGTCCCCCTGCCACCGAGGCCCGGTCTCGGATCCGGTGCGGGGGGCGTCGCTCGGGGGCGCCCCCCGCACCGGATTCTCCACTCGGCCGCCCGCGCGGCCCGCCCTCCGCTAGGAGGAGTAGACCTCGAACTCCGACAGCTGCCCGGCGGGCCAGCCGGTGTTCCCGGTGAAGGTCAGGCGCAGGTGGCGCCGGACGGTGGCGGAGAAGGTGATGGTGGCGCTGTTGCCGGTGGCCGGGTTGAAGGTGTAAGCGGCCGGGCCTGCGATGGTGCTGTACGACGACCCGTCAGCGGAGCCGAGCACCGCGATCGTCTGGCTGCGGGTCGCCCAGGACGCGGACGGCGGCAGCTTCAGCACGATCCTTCCGACGCTGGAGGACGCGCCGAGGTCGACGGCGACCGACTGCGGCCAGGCGTTGTTCACGCTCTCCCAGTAGGTGCCCGCGTTGCCGTCGACCACGTTGCCCGAGCCGTACACGTCCGCGTGCCCGCTCTCGCTGGTCGCCTTGCCCCGGGCGAGGTTCCCCGAGGACGGCGTAGGAGTGGGCGTCGGGGTGGGCGTGGGTGTCGCGGCCGCTCCGCCGTACACCTCGAAGGACGAGAGCTGGGCGGCGGGCCAGCCGGTGTTCCCGGTGAAGGTCAGCCGGACGTACCGGACGCCGGCCGGGGTGAACGACACGGTCGCCGTGTTGCCCGACGCCGGGTCGAACGCGCGTCCCGCGGCGGGCGACAGGGTGGTGTAACCGCCGCCGTCGGTGGAGCCCAGCACCGCGATCGTCTGCGTGCGGGCCGCCCACGCCGCCGCCGGGGGCAGCTTCAACGTCACGCGCTGGACCGAGGCGACCGCGCACAGGTCGACCGTGATCGACTGCGGCCAGGAGTTGTTCGTGCTCTCCCAGTAGGTGTCGGCGTTGCCGTCGACGGCGTTCGCCGGGGCGTAGCCCTGCGACTGGCCGGTCGCCGTGACCGTCCTGCCGCGCGCCAGGTCGCCGGCGCCGGGAACGCAGGGGGTCGGCGTCGGAGTGGGGGTGGGGGTGGGGGTGGGGACGGTGGGCGTCGGGGTCGGCGTGGTGCCGCCGCCTCCGCCGGGGTAGATGTAGTTGGGCGCCGGCCAGCCGCCGCAGAACGTCGAGCCGGGGCTCCACCCGGTGTTGCCGCTGCCCTGCGTGATCGAGAAGCCGCTGCCGACGCAGTTGTGGACGCTGACCCCGGCGCCGATGTGCGCGGCGCTGACGCCCGTGAACGTCGTCCGGGCCGCGGCCTGCGCCTGGATCATGTACGTGCCCGTCCCGTCGACCTTGACATCGGTGAAGTTGACGGTCTGGGTGCTGCCCTCGATGAAGTGGATCGCCGCGTACGAACTGTCCAGGATGTCGGTGTCGGTGACGTTGATCGTCGCGTTGACCGGTTCGTTGAGCGCGTCGAACCAGATGGCGCCGACGCCGAAGTTCCAGTTGTAGTCGGAGTTCCCCGCCCGCAGCAGAGTGTTGCGCGCCACGGTGTGCGTGCCGGCGACCGCCGTGCCCGAGCCGGAGTTGACCCCGGGGTAGCGGTTGGCGATGTGGATGCCGCCGCCGTTGGTCACGGTGTCGGTCACCACGTTGTCGGTGATCTTGATGTCCCGTCCGCCGTAGGTGACGATGTTGTTGGCCAGCACCGGCGCGACCACCGTGTTGCGGGTGAACGAGTTGCCGACGTTGGCCATCCGGTCCGGCCACATCGCGAGCCCGTCGTCGCCGGTGTTGCGGACGAAGGTGTTGGTCACCGTCGAGTTCGTGACGCCGGTGTGGAAGTTCACCCCGTCGGCGGTCTGGTCGAGGATGCGGCTGTTCCTGATGGTGAAGCCGTCCATCGGGCCGTCCATCCAGGCGCCGACCTTGGTGTGCTGCATCCACACGTTGTCGACGACCGAGTTCGTCATGGCGCCGCCGATGGCGTTGACCTGGTCCTCGTCGACCCGCTCGGCGATCTCGCCGATGATGGCGAAGTCGCGCAGCGTCACGTTGCGGCTCGGGCCGCCGGCCTCGTGCGAGCGGACGGGGCCGGTGTACCCGCCGCCGGCGACGTACTTGCCGTAGATGCCGGCCGCCAGGTTGCGCTGGGTGGGGTGCCGGCCGGTCAGCACGCTGTACCAGGGTCCGGCTCCGGCGAGGGTGACGCCGTCGACGACCACGTGGTCCCACAGCGTGTAGGTGCCCTCGGGGATGTAGACCACCTTGCCCTGGGCCTTGCCCGCGTCGACGGCGGCCTGGAAGGCGGCGGTGGAGTCGGTCGCGGAGTTGCGCGCGGCCCCGAAGTCGTCGACCGACAGGGAGCCCGCCGGGCGGCCGATCTGCGCGGGGACGGCCTCGAAGTCGGCCAGGTCCACGGTGATCGGGATGCCGCCGGCGTGCTGGACGCGCACCTTGGTCCCGGCGCTCAGCGTCGAGCCCAGCGTGGTGCGGGCCTCGTCGTAGAAGTGGTGCGGGTTGCCGGCGCCCGGATTGTTGCCGAACGGGTAGCCGCCGTAGTACCAGCCGTACCGGGAGGTGAGCGGCAGGTCCTTGAGGTGGGCGCCGTTGACCCGCACGCCGGCGGTGGTGTTCTGGCCGGTCCCCGCCGCGTTGTCGGGCACGCTGTAGCGCACGACCATGGCGTTCGCCGGCTTGGTGAGCGTGAACTCCACGTACTCGCCGGCGGCGTCCAGGGTCACGGCGCGACGGCCGGACGCCTCGGACGGCAGGTGGGTGTAGACCCGGTCGGGCCCGATGACCTGGCCGTTCGTCGTGGCGTGGGCGGTGTCCTCTGCCTCGAACTCGGTGAAGGGAACCGTGGCGCCGCGCCCGGCGAAGTCCCACGGCGTGTCCACCGCCGTGGCGGCCACCGTCCCGGAGGACAACGGCGGGACCGAGAGCGTCCCCGCCGCCAGTGCCACCGCGGTGGCGATCGTCCAGGCGCGCAGCCTGCCCGTTTGTCTCATCGGCTGACCCTTCTGCGAAGTGCGAAGAGCCGGGACGCTTCGCGGTCAGGGACGCGCGGACCGTCGCTTGCCCGGCGGAACTGCCCACACCATAAGATGACAGACAGATAACTGCAATGTTTCGACGAATAGCTGCAAGGTCACGACTATGTCACGCGATTCGCCGCGATCAACCGGCCCAGACGGGCGGACAGGCATGCCTTGACGCCCGTTTCCGGCACTCCGCGCAAACGGCTTGCAGACGGCTGCCGTATATTTGCGGGCGTGACAAGCGACAAGGCGGCCTCCCGTCCGAACGGCGGCCCGGCCGCCCGCCCCGCGGCCGCCGGCGACACGGTCGCGCGCGCGACGACGCGCAGACTCGCCGAGGTGGCCCGCAAGGTCGGCGTCAGCGAGGCCACGGTGAGCCGGGTGCTCAACGGCAAGCCCGGCGTCTCGGACACCACCCGGGCCGCGGTGCTGACCGCGCTCGACGTGCTCGGCTACGAACGGCCCACCCAGTTGCGCGGTGAACGGGCGCGCCTGGTCGGCCTGGTGCTCCCCGAGCTCGGCAACCCGATCTTCCCCGCCCTGGCCGAGGTGGTCGGCGGCGCGCTCGCCCAGCGCGGTTTCACCCCCGTCCTGTGCACCCGCACCGCGGGCGGGCTGTCGGAGTCCGACTACGTCGAGATGCTGCTGGAGCAGCAGGTCTCCGGCATGGTCTTCGCCGGCGGGCACTACATGGAGGCCGACGCGCCGCACGAGCACTACCTGCGCCTGCTCGACCGGCGCCTGCCGACCGTGCTCGTCAACGCCGCGATCGGCGAGCTGAGCCTCCCCTGCCTGTCCACCGACGACGTGGTGGCGGTGGAGCAGGCGTTCGGCCACCTGACCTCGCTCGGCCACACCCGCATCGGCATGGTCCTCGGGCCGCGCGACCACGTCCCCTCGCGCCGGAAGCTCGCCGCGTTCCAGTCCGAGGCCCGCCGGGCCGGGCTGGAGGCGGGCCCGGACACCGTCGAGCACAGCCTGTTCTCGCTGGAGGGCGGCCAGGCCGTGGCGACGCGGCTGGTCAACAGCGGGCTCACCGGCATCATCTGCGCCAGCGACGTCCTCGCGCTCGGCGTGCTGCGCGCGGTGCGCCGCCTCGGCATGTCGGTGCCCGAGGACGTCTCCGTGGTGGGCTTCGACGACTCGGCCTTCATGAACTGCACGAACCCGCCCCTGACGACCGTGCGCCAGCCCATCGAGGCCATCGGCAGGACGGCCGTCACCCTGCTGGTCAACCAGATCGACGGCGGCTCGGTGACCGCCGAGGAGCTGCTGTTCGAGCCCGAGCTCGTCGTCCGCGGCTCCACCGGCCCGGTCAAGACGCGCGACTGACGCGGACGCGCCCTCCCCGCGCGACACGCGACCGGCTCGCGACCGGCTTCGCACGCGCGGCCGGCTCTCGCGCGCGTGGCCGGCTTCCGCACGCGTGGCCGGCTCGTACGCGTGGCCGGCTCGTACGCGCCGTGCCGGATCATCCCGCGGCCCGTCAGGTTCGCGGCGTCTCGCCGCCGGGGCGGCGCATCAGTGTGACGTCGAGGTGACAAGCCTGTTACCAGAGAGGTCACTGTCACTTTTTTGCATCAAGGACATCGGACTCTTGCTGGCATATGTCTGCCTCTATATGTTGCTCCCAACCGGTTCACGAAGCTGTACCAGAACTTGGGCCTCGTAGTCGGGGGCAGTCCAGGAGGGAAACATCCATGAAACCCCGCAACCTTGCGATCCTGCTGAGCGCAGGGATCGCGCTCGCCGCCGCCGGATGCGGCAGCGGCGCCGGCGACACCCCTGACGCGAAGTCGTCGCAGGGCTCGGCGCCCCCCGCCGCGGCGGCACCGGTGACGATCACGGTCGGCTGCAAGCCGCCGAAGAACAACCCCAAGGAAGCGGCCCAGTGGGACGCCGACGTCACGGCGTTCCAGCAGTCGCACCCGAACATCACGGTCGAGGGCAAGGACGCCTTCCCCTGCATCGTCCCCGAGACGTTCCAGGCCAAGCTGGCCGGCGGGGAGATGGAGGACCTCTTCTACGTCTACTACACCGACGTCCAGAAGATCATCGCCTCCGGCCAGGCGGCGGACATCTCGCCGTACCTCGACAGCGTCCCCGCGCTGAAGAACATCCGTCCCGACGTCATCAGCGTCTTCAAGAGCGGTGACAAGGTCTACGGCCTCCCGAGGGTCAACTACTCGACGGGCCTTGTGTACAACCGCAAGCTGTTCACCCAGGCCGGGCTCGACCCCGACCAGCCGCCCAAGACCTGGGCGGAGGTGCAGGCCGCGGCCAAGAAGATCGCGGCGCTCGGCGCCGGCTACGTCGGGTACGGCGAGTACAGCGCGGGCAACACCGGTGGCTGGCACTTCACCTCCTCCATCTACGGCCGCGGCGGCGACGTCGTCACCCCCGACGGCAAGCAGGCCGCCTTCAACAGCCCTCAGGGCAAGGCCGTGCTGGACAACCTCAAGCAGATGCGCTGGACCGACGACAGCATGGGCACCAAGCAGCTGCTCCGCTGGGAAGACCTCATGCGCATGATGGGCAGCGGCAAGCTGGGCATGATGATCGGCGCTCCTGACGTGGTCAAGGAGGTCAACAACACCTTCAAGGGCAAGTTCGACGACTACGGCGTGACCGGCATGCCCGAGGCCACCACCTCCCTCAGCGGCGGCGACGGCTACATGTTCAACCCCAAGGCCAGCCCCGAGCAGATCAAGGCCGGTCTCCAGTGGCTGGAGTACAAGTTCCTGACCCCCGGACAGGGCCAGTTCGACTTCGAGCGGGCCAAGGCCGACGGGCTGCCGGTCGGACTGCCGGACATCGACCTGTTCGGCGACACCGAGCCGGGCAAGAAGATCCTGGACCTGCGCAAGCAGTTCGCGACGATCCCGGTGGAGCACTTCCAGCCGTACATCGACGCCAACACCGCGGTCCAGTTCAAGCTTGAGCCGCCGAAGGCCCAGGAGATCTACGCGGTACTGGACACGGCGATGTCCGCGGTGCTGACCAGGAAGGACGCCAACGTCGACCAGCTGCTCTCCGACGCGGAGAAGAAGGTCAACAACATCCTGGCCAAGTCGAGCTGACCTCGGCCCCGGGGTGCCGGCCGCCACCGGCCGGCACCCCGCCCACGCACTGACGCAATCGGGAGTACAGATGACCACGACGGCCGCGGCGGCGTCACGGCGCCGCGCTCCGGGGGCGGCGGGGCGCAGCGTCCGCCGCAATCTGACGGCGTACGGGTTCCTCTGCGGGGCGCTGCTGTGCTTCGCGTTCTTCTCCTGGTACCCGATGGTGCGGGAGTTCCTGCTCAGCTTCCAGAAGACGAACTTCGTCGGGCCGCCCGAATGGGTGGGCCTGGACAACTTCCGCACCGTGACCGAGGATTCGGCGTTCGCCCAGGCCTGGATCAACACGGCCGCCTTCACCGGGCTCGCGCTGATCGTCGGGTACGCCGTGCCGTTCGTGGCGGCGATCGTCCTGAACGAGCTGCGGCACGCCAAGGCCTACCTCAGGTTCGTCGTCTACCTGCCGGTGATGCTGCCGCCGGCCGTCGCGGTGCTGCTGTTCAAGTGGTTCTACGACCCGGGCCCCGGGCTGTTCAACCAGATCCTCGACCTGGTGCACCTGCCGGGGCTGAGCTGGCTGGACTCCACCAGCACCGCGCTGCTCTCGCTGGTGCTCGTCTCCACCTGGATGAACCTCGGCACCGGCACGCTGATCTACCTGGCGGCGCTGCAGAGCATCCCGGGCGAGCTGTACGAGGCGGCGGAGCTGGACGGCGCGGGCCTGTTCAGGCGGGTGTGGCACGTCACCATCCCGCAGACCAAACTGGTCCTGCTGGTGATGCTGCTGCTGCAGATCGTCGCCACCATGCAGGTGTTCATCGAGCCGTACCTGCTGACCGGCGGCGGCCCTGAGAACGCGACGGTCACGGTGGCCTACCTCATGTACCAGTACGCCTTCAGCTTCGGCAACTTCGGCGGCGGAGGCGCGCTCGGACTGATGCTCATGATCGTGCTGATGGTGTTCTCGGCCGTCTACCTGCGCGTCTCGCGGGACAACCAGATCTAGGAGTTGGCGACGATGTCGAGCAGCACAGTGCGCTCGGGCGGCGAGGTACGCCCCGGCCACCCGCCGCGTCCCGTCCCGCCGCACGCGGGAGGTCCGCCGGGCGGCGCCGAGACCTCACCCCCCGCGCGCGGGCGGCGCGGGAAGGCGCCGGAGCGCCACGTCCGCGGCCTTGTGTCCCCGCAGACGCTCGGCACGACCCACGGGAAGATCATCTACTGGATCGTCCTGGTCACGGTGGTCGTCGGCTTCACCGCGATCTTCGTCTTCCCGCTGTACTGGATGGTCACCGGGGCGCTGAAGTCGCCGGACGAGCTCGCCCAGATCCCGCCGTCGTTCTTCCCGAGCTCCCCGGACTTCAGCGTGTACGCCGAGGCGTGGGACCAGCTCGACCTCGGCGTGTTCCTGCGCAACACGGTCATCTACGCCGCGGGAGCCTGGCTGTTCACCCTGGCCATCGACGTCACCGCCGCCTACGCCCTGTCCAAGCTGCGGCCCGTGCTCGGCAAGCTCGTCCTCGGCGGGATGCTCGCCACGCTGATGATCCCGCCCACGGTGATCCTGCTGCCGGCCTACCTGACGGTCAAGGACCTGCCGATCCTCGGGTTCAACCTGCTGAACACCCCCTGGGCGATCTGGCTGCCGGCCGCGGCCAACGGCTTCTTCATCTTCCTGCTCAAGCGGTTCTTCGACTCCATCCCCCGGGAACTGCTGGAGGCCGCCGAGATCGACGGCGCCGGCCCGGCGCGCATCCTGTGGTCGATCGTGCTGCCGGTGTCGCGGCCGATCCTCGGCGTGGTGTCGATCCTGTCGGTGGTCAGCGTCTGGAAGGACTTCATCTGGCCCCTGCTCGTGCTGCCCGACAGCGACAAGATGTCGATCAGCGTGGGCATCTCATCGCTGTCGGCGCAGATGCCGCAGAACGTGCTCATGGCGGCCCTGGTCATCGCCAGCATCCCGGCCATCGTGATCTTCTTCGTCTTCCAGCGCAGCATCATGGCCGGCCTGACCGCCGGAAGCCTCAAGGGATGACCCGGCGCGGCCGCTGCCCGGCCGCGCCCGACGCACCCACCACCCGGGCCGTACACGCCGCGGCCGGCGCGCCCTCCGTCACCGCGGACGGCGCCCGCCGCGCACCGAATCTGTAAGGAGAGACTCCAGCATGTCGAAAACGTGGTGGCGGGGAGCCGCGATCTACCAGGTCTACCTGCGAAGCTTCGCCGACGGCAACGGCGACGGCGTCGGCGACCTGGCCGGCCTGCGGTCTCGCCTGCCCTACCTGGCGGAGCTCGGCGTCGACGCGATCTGGCTCAACCCCTGGTACCCCTCCCCCATGGCCGACGGCGGATACGACGTCGCGGACTACCGCGACATCGACCCCTCGTTCGGCACCCTGCCGGAGGCGGAGAAGTTCATCCAGGAGGCGCACGCGCTGGGCATCAGGACGATCATCGACATCGTGCCCAACCACGGCTCGGACCAGCAGGAATGGTTCCTCCAGGCGCTCGCCGCCGGGCCCGGCTCGCCGGAGCGGGCGCGCTTCTGGTTCGCCGAGGGGCGCGGCGAGCTGCCGCCGAACGACTGGCAGTCGATCTTCGGCGGCCCGGCGTGGACGCGCGTGCCGGACGGGCAGTGGTACCTCCACCTGTTCGCCCCCGAGCAGCCCGACTTCAACTGGACCAACCCCGAGGTGGTGGAGGAGTTCCACGACATCCTGCGGTTCTGGTTCGACCGCGGCGTGGACGGCATCCGCATCGACTCGGCGGCCGTGCTCTTCAAGGACTTCGACAGCGTCGAGGAGTCCTACACCGACCACGACGCCGTCCACGAGGTCTACCGGGGGTGGCGCCGCATCGCCGACGAGTACGGCGACCGCATCCTGATCGGCGAGGTCTGGCTGCCCGACCAGGAGCGGTTCGCGCTCTACCTGCGGCCCGACGAGATGCACACCGCGTTCAACTTCGACTTCATGGCCCGCCCGTGGGAGCCCGCCGAGCTGCGGGAGTCGATCGACCTGACGCTGGCCACGCACCGCACGATCGGCGCCCCGCCGACGTGGGTGCTGTCCAACCACGACGTGCCGCGGCCGGTGACCAAGTACGGCAGGGCCGTGACCTCCTTCAGCCACACCGACCGCAGGGACGGCATGCCCTCGGACCTGGTGCTGGGCGAGCGCAGGGCCAGGGCCGCGGCGCTGCTCGCCATGGCGCTGCCCGGCAGCGTGTACGTCTACCAGGGGGAGGAGCTGGGGCTGCCCGAGGTGGACGACATCCCCGGCGAGCTGCGGCAGGACCCCATGTGGACGCGGTCGAGGCACACCGTTCCCGGCCGGGACGGCTGCCGCGTGCCGCTGCCGTGGTCGGGCGCCGCTCCGCCGTTCGGCTACAGCACCGCGGAGCCGTGGCTGCCGCAGCCCGCCTCGTGGGAGGGCCTGACTGCCGAGGCCCAGGACGCCGACCCCGGCTCCATGCTGTGCCTGTACCGGACGGCGCTGCGCATCCGGCGGGCCGAGCTCGGCGACGGCGCGCTGCGCTGGCTGGACGCGCCGGACGGCGTGCTGGCCTTCGCGCGCGAGTCCGGGCTGACCTGCCTCGTCAACCTCGGCGCCGAGCCGGTGCCGCTGCCCGCGCACGAGGGCGTCCTGCTGGCCAGCGGCCCCGTGAACGGGGACACGCTGCCCTCCGACACCGCCGTCTGGCTGCGCGTCACCGAGGCCGCGGACTAGCCACGCCGGTACCCCCAGGGGGTACTATGAGCGGCGAGGAGGCTCGACATGGACGATCACGACCACCAGCACCACTCCATCCCCGCCGCTTCGGCCCGCGATCACCCGGCCCCGGCGGCGGGCGGGCGCCATGACGGCCCGCCCGCCGCCACCTGGGCGATGGCGGCGCAGGCCACCCTGCACTGCCTGACCGGTTGCGCGATCGGCGAGGTGGCCGGCATGGCCATCGGCACCGCCGCCGGCCTGCACAACGCCATGACCGTGGTGCTGTCGGTGGCGCTGGCGTTCGTCTTCGGCTACGCCTTCACCATGCGCGGCGTGCTGCGCGCCGGGGTCGGCCTCGGCGCGGCGCTGAAGATCGCGTTGGCCGCCGACACCGTCTCCATCGCCGTCATGGAGGTGCTGGACAACACGGTGATGGTCACCGTGCCGGGGGCGATGGACGCCGGGCTGGGCGAGGTGCTGTTCTGGGCGTCGCTGGCCGGCTCGCTGGTGGTGGCCTTCGTGCTGACCACCCCGATCAACCGCTGGCTGATCTCACGGGGCAGGGGCCACGCCGTCCTGCACTCCTACCACCACGGTCACTGACGCGGGCCGCCGGACAGGCACTCGCGGACCGCCGCGACGAGCCGCTTCGCGCGGGCGTCGCCGTGGCCGATCATCCGGTTGGCGACGTAGGCGAAACCCACCCCCCACTCGTCGTCCCCGAAGGCGAACTGGCCGCCCGCGCCGTCGTTGCCGAAGCTGCGCGGCCCGAGCATCGTGCGGAAGCCCGGCGAGTCGAGCAGGAAACCCGACCCCCAGCGGGCGCCCATGTCGGGGAACCCCGACCACGAAGGCCCCGCGGTCAGTTCCCGCACCGCGCCGGTGATGGTGTCTCGCTTCAGCAGAGGGGCCGAGCCGTCGACGCCGGTCGCGGCGGCGGCGTACAGTCCGGCGAGGCCGGTCGCCGACGCGACCGCGCCGGCGCCGGGGAACTCCGCGGCGAGCAGCGCGGGGTCGTTCCAGCCGTGCGGCTCGTCGAGGCCGGGGAAGACGAGCGCCCCGTTCATCGTCACGATGCGCGTCACCAGCGACTCGGGGCCGGGCAGCGGCGGCCGTCCCCCGGCCTCGGCGAGCCGGGCGAGGGCGCCGAGCTCGCCCGGGGGCAGGCCGATCCAGGCCCGCAGCCCCAGCTCGTCGCCGGCGGCCTCGCGGAAGTAGGCGCCGGGCGTGAGCCCGGTGATCCGCCGGATCAGCTCGCCGATGAGGAAGCCGAAGACGTGGCCGTGGTATTCGTGGGCGGCGCCGGGTTCCCACAGCGGCTCCTGCTCCTCGATCGCGCGGACCACCGGCGTCCAGGCGGCGATCTCCTCGAAGCTCAGCACGCGGTCGAGGACCGGCAGCCCCGCGCGGTGCCCGAGCACCATGCGCGGCGTGATCGCCTCCTTTCCGGCCCGCGCGAACTCCGGCCAGTGGCGTGCCACCGGGGCGTCGAGGTCCAGCCGCCCCTCCTGGGCGAGCAGGTGGGCGCAGACTCCGACGATGCCCTTGGTGCAGGAGAAGACCGGGACGATCGTGTCGCGCTCCCATGGCCGGCCGTCGCGCTCGTCGGCGACTCCGCCCCACAGCTCGACGACCTTGCGTCCGCCGGCGAACACGGTCACGGCCGCGCCGAGCTCCGCGAGCTCCGCGAGCTCCGCGTCCTCGGCGAAATTCCGGGAGAAGGCGTCCGCGACCGCGCCGAATCCCTCCGCCACCCCGCCGCTGTACCGCATCGTTGTACCTCCGTTCTCGTCACGGACGCCCGGCTTGATGCAATGGACTGTGCAGGGACGCGGGCGGCCCGTGGCGCGGAACGCTACCTCGCCTAGGTGTATTAAGCAAATACCTAGAGACTCTAGGAAAGTGAGATGACGATGGCTCGTGCGGGGCTGACGGCCGAGCGGGTGACCGAGGCCGCCGCCGACCTGGCGGACGCCGCCGGTTTCGAGAACATCACCGTGTCCGCGCTGGCGCGGAGCTTCGGCGTCAAGGACGCGAGCCTGTATTCGCACGTCAAGAACCTGAAAGACCTGCGGGAGCGCGTCGCGCTGCTGGCCGCGGGCGAGCTGGCCGACCGCATCGCCGCGGCGGTCGCGGGCCGGGCCGGGCAGGACGCCCTGGCCGCGTTCGCCAACGCCTACCGGCAGTACGCGCTGGCCCATCCGGGGCGTTACGCGGCGACCCAGATCACGCTGGACCCCTCCGTCCTGGCCGCCTCCGACGCCTACGCGCGCACCATCGAACTGACCTACGGGATGCTGCGCGCGTACCGGCTGGCCGAGCCCGACCTGACCGACGCGGGCCGCCTGCTGCGCAGCACCTTCCACGGCTACATCACCCTGGAGGCCAACGGCGGGTTCAGCCACTCCCGCGACGTGCAGGAGTCATGGGACCGGGCGCTGGAGGCCCTGCACTTCCTGCTCCAGCACTGGCCCGCCGCCCCTTCGCGCCGCGAGGCCGGTCACGACGGCACCTGACGCCGGCGCGCGCCGCTCCCGCGGATCGGCGCCTGACCGGCCGCCGTACGAACGGCGGCGATCATGACGGGGTCGCCGCGGTGATCAGCCACACCCCGGCGGGGAACCGGTAGCCGGCGCCCGGCTCGCGGAACCGTTCGAACAGCCGGGCCGCCCCCGCGCGTGCCGCGGCCCGGCCCTGTGGCGCACTGGCGCGGTAGGCCGCGCCCGCCGGGCCCATCTCGATGAGCCACTCGGCCACCACCTCGCCCTCGTCGGGGGCGTCCATGGTGACGTCGTACGGCTGGACCGTGACGGCGTCGAAGCCGGCGGCGGTCAGGATGCGCTTCACCCTGCCGGGGTCGGCGAACGCGAACGGACCCGGCTCGTCGCCCATCGGCAGCGGCGGCAGCGGCCCGACATGGGGCGCGGCGCCGAGCGTGGCCGCGGGCAGCCACGGATTGGCGCCGCCGTCCCGGAACACGGTCGCGGCCAGACGGCCTCCCCGGCGCAGCGAACGCCGGATCGTCGTGCACCCTGCGACCGGGTCGGCCAGCGACATCAGCGCCATGCGCGAGAACGCCGCGTCGAACGGGGCGCCCGTCACGGTCTCGGCCGTCTCGATGTCGGCCGTGACGAACCGCAGGCCGGGGTGGCGTTCGCGCGGGAACCGCCGCCTGGCGGCGGCCACCATCGGCTCGGCCAGATCCACCCCGACCGCTTCGCCGCCCGGCCCTGCCGCCGCCGCCAGCTCGGCCGTGGTGCCACCGCAGCCGCAGCCCACGTCGAGGATCCGCTCCCCGGGCTTCGGCCGCAGCCAGTCCATCGCCGCCGCGCCCAACGGGCGGCCGGCCTCGTCCTGCCGGTCGGCGTGACGGGACCAGCCGGGCGCGGCCTGTGTCCAGAAAGCGTGGTTGCGGGCCCGCAGGGTGCCGGTGCCGGGCATCAGAACGGCATCTCGGCGCCGTCGACGGTCACCGAACGGAACGCGGCGGCCTTGCCGGGATCGAAGCCCTCGTCCTGCGCGGCCAGGCCGGCGGCGCGGATCAGCCGCTCCGACTGGAATCGGCGGAACGCCTCCTCGCTCTCCCAGATGTTGATGATCCGCCACCCGCCCTCGGCCGGACCGGCGACGTGCGCGAGCAGACCGGGGGGACGATCCGGGCCCAGGTGCTTCTCCACCTGCAGGTACTCCTCCTCGCTGACGCCGGGCATCTCCTGAAGCACTCCGAACGGCACCGCACCCACCCCTTTTTGATAGAGCCAGACTCTATCTAATAGAGCACTACACTCCGAGTATGGCTGTCAAGAGGCGGTATCAGTCGGCGCGCAGGCAGGATCAGGCCCGCCAGACCCGCCAGGCGATCCTGGAGGCCGCGGGCAGGCTGTTCGTCGACCCCGGCTATGCCGCCACCCCGCTGACGGCCGTCGCGGCCGAGGCCGGGGTCGCCGTCCAGACGGTGTACGCGGCGTTCGGCGGCAAGAGCCGGCTGCTGTCCGAGCTGATCGACGTCACCATCGCGGGCGACGACGAGCGGCGCAGCCTGCCCGACCGGCCCTTCGTCGCCGAGATCCGCGCCCTGTCCGACCCCCGGGCCATGCTCACCCGCTACGCCCGCCATCTCACCGAGACCCACGCCAGGCAGGTGGAGGTGATGCTCGCGCTGGCCGGCGCCGCGACCGCCGACGCCGGCGCCGCCGCCGTCTGGCGCAAGAACCTCGACGACCGGCGGCGCGGCATGGAGATGTTCGCCGCCGATCTCGCCGCCACCGGCGGCCTGCGGTCCGACCACGACATCGGCAGCGCCGCCGACGTCCTCTGGCTGGCCATGGACGTCCACAACTACGACTGGCTCGTCCGGCAACGCGGCTGGCCGCCGGAGCGGTACCAGCGCTGGTACGTCGACACCGTGGCCGCCGCCATCCTCGACGGCCCGGCCTGAAGGCTCGGCTAAGGCCCGGCGCCGGTGCCGGGCGTGCGCGGACGGGTCAGCCGAACAGGTCGGTCTCGTAGCCGTCGTCGCCGGCGGGGCCCGCGGCGCCGGCCAGGCGGGTGTAGTACTCCACGGAGAACACCGGCTGGCCGATGTCGTTGGACAGGGCGAAGTAGCCGCCGTCCACGGTGATCTGGGTGCGGTGGGCGCGCAGCGCCGCGGTCTTGGCCTCATGGTGGCCGCTCGCGTCGACGCGCGTGGTGACCTGCTCGTCGGGGACGCCGAACCCGAAGTCCCCCACCGACTTCAGCCGCCCGAACGGCCCGGCGTCCACCGCCTGCTCCAGTACCGACAGCGGCGTCGCGGTGGCGTAGAACCGCGACGGCGTCCACGGCTCGCCCTCGCCGAAGGCCGGGTCGGCGGCCTTCTCGAACGCCCGCCACGCCACCCGGTGCGCCTGGATGTGGTCGGGGTGGCCGTAGTAGCCGTTGGCGTCGTAGGTCACGATCACCTGCGGCCGCACCTCGCGGACGACGCCGACCAGCTCGGCCGCCGCGAGGTCCACGTCGCACTGCCAGAAGCAGTCGGGATCGTCGTTGGTGGGCGCGCCCATCATGCCCGAGTCGCGCCAGCGGCCCGCCCCGCCGAGGAAGCGGTGGTCGCGCACGCCCAGCGCCGCGCACGCCCGCGCCAGCTCCCCCACCCGGTGCTCGCCGAGCCGGTCGTCGCGGTCGGCGGCCAGGTGGCGCAGCTCGGCCGGGATCACCTCGCCCTCCTCGCCGAGGGTGCAGGTGACCAGGCAGACGTGGGCGCCTTCGGCCGCGTACCTGGCCATCGTGGCGCCGGTGCCGATCGACTCGTCGTCAGGATGGGCATGGACGAAAAGAATCCGACGATCGGGCGACATTGGCCGACCTGCCTTTCGTTCTGTGGCTCCCAGCCGGGTCCGCCGAGGGGTCCCGCGTGCTCTGAGGTGGCTCCCCGTCTCCCGGACGGCACCGAGGGGCCCGAATCCGGGACCCTACTCCACAAACGCGCCGGAACGAACCCTGACCGGCCCGGTCGACCCGCGGACGACCAGCTCGGGCTCGTACAGCAGCTCATCGGCGGTGACCGCCGCCCCCTCGATCTGGCTGACCAGCAGGGTGACCGCGGTCCTGCCCATGGCCTCGATCGGCTGGCGGACCGTGGTCAGGGGCGGGTTGGTGCAGTTCATGAAGGCCGAGTCGTCGAAGCCGACCACCGAGACGTCCTCGGGCACCGACATGCCCACCCGCCGCACGGCCCGGATGGCGCCGAGGGCCAGCGGGTCGCTGGCGCAGATCAGGCCGGTGATGCCCCGCTTGAGCAGCCGGGTGACCACGGCCTGCCCGCCCTCGGGGGAGAACAGGGTGTGCTCCACCGACTCGGGACCGGCCTCGACGCCCGCCCGGCGCGCCGACGCGGTGAACGCCTCGAGCTTGCGCCGCGAGGGGATGTGGTCCTCGGGGCCGAGCACCAGCCCGATGCGCTCGTGCCCGAGGGAGGCCAGGTGGCCGAACGCCTGCTCCACCGCGACGGCGTCGTCGGTGGACACGCGAGGGAAGTCCAGGCTGTCGGTGGCCGCGTTGACCAGCACGACGGGCAGCCGCAGTTCGAGCAGCCGGAAATAGTGCTCGTGGGGCGCGTCGGCCTCGGCGTAGTGGCCGCCCGCGAACACGACCCCCGACACCTGCTGCTCCAGCAGCATCTCGACGTAGTCGGACTCCGACAGCCCGCCCGCGGTGCGGGTGCACAGGACGGGGGTGAAGCCCTGCTGGGCGAGCGCGCCGCCGACCACCTCGGCCAGGGCGGGGAAGATCGGGTTGCCGAGCTCGGGGAGCACCAGGCCGACCAGGCGCGCCCGTTCACCGCGCAACTGGGTCGGACGTTCGTAGCCGAGCACGTCGAGCGCGGTCAGCACCGCCGCGCGGGTCGCCTCGGCGACCCCGGGCTTGCCGTTGAGCACCCGGCTCACCGTGGCCTCGCTGACGCCGACCTTTTTCGCCACTTCCGCAAGTCGCCGTGTCACGGCGCAATCATAGGGCGAATTCCTGCAAGTCGCTTGCGTTCTTTTGACTCTTTGATGGAATAGGCCACTATCGAAACGCCGGTAACTTGCACAGTCTTACACGGGCTTGCAAATCGTATGGTCAAACCTTGTCAATGGACTCAAATCGGACAGGGGGCGCCGCCGGTTCGGGGCCGCCGGTGACCACCGCGACGACGCGCGTCCCGGCCTCGAACGCCCCGCGCCCGGCCAGCTCGAAGACGCCGTACATCATCTTCGCGATATAGACACGGTCGAGCAGCAGGCCGTGCCGCGCCGCGAAGTCCTCGACGAACGCCTCCAGCTCGGCGGTGCTCTTCGCGTACCCACCGAAGTGGAAGCCGCATTCGAGGCTCCAGTTGCTGGACGGCGCGCCGAACGCCTCGCGCTGCAGCCGCTCCACCTCGCCCGCCAGGTATTCACCGCCCTTGAGCACCGGGAAGCCGATGGCGCGCCGCCCCCGGAGAAGGCCGGAGGCGATGCCGGCCAGCGTGCCGCCGGTGCCGCAGGCGCAGCAGACCACGTCGGCGGCGAGCTGGGCGTCGATCTCGGCGGACAGCTCGGCGCAGCCCTTGACGGCCAAGGCGTTGCTGCCGCCCTCGGGAAGCAGGTAGACGTCGCCCCACTCGTCGCGCAGCCGGGAGATCACCGCAGGGGTGTGCTTGGCCCGGTAGGCGGTGCGGTCGAGGTAGGTGAGCCGCATCCCCCAGGCCGCGGCGCGCGCGAGCGTGGGGTTGAGCGGCAGGTGCTCCTCGCCGCGGATCACCCCGACGGTCGCGAACCCGAACCGGCGCCCGGCGGCGGCGGTGGCCCGGATGTGGTTGGAGTAGGCGCCGCCGAACGTCAGCAGCGTGCGCTTCTCCTGGCGCGCGGCCTCGGCGAGGTTGTACTTGAGCTTGCGCCACTTGTTGCCCGGCAGCTCAGGGTGAAGCAGGTCGTCCCGTTTGACGAACAGGCGCACGCCGCCGAGCCGCTCGTCGCGGATCTCCTCGATCGGAGTCGGCAGCCGCCAGACGCCCTGCTCGCCGTCGTCCACAGGGCCAGCTTGGCACGCGCCGAGCGGTGGGGCGGGCTCGGTAGGCTACCGACGGTCCTTCGAACATGAGGAGATGCGCGTCATGCGTGCTGTCGATGCCTTCCGCGCCGCGTACGACCGTGAGCCCGAGCGTGTCTGGCACGCTCCCGGGCGGGTCAACCTGATCGGAGAGCACACCGACTACAACGACGGCTTCGTGCTGCCGTTCGCGGTGCCCTGGGGGGTCACCGCCGCCGTCTCCCCGCGCGACGACGACACCATCAGGCTGCTGTCCCTGCAAGACGCCTCCGCGACCGGCGGCGAGGGGCCGCGGCCTCTGGTGATCACCGACCTCGACCAGGCCAAGGGCTGGGCGCGCTACGTCGTCGGGGTCTTCTGGGCGCTGCGGCAGGCCGGCCACGGCGTGCGCGGCGCCGACCTGGTGATCGACGGCGACGTGCCGCAGGGCGCGGGGCTGTCCTCCAGCGCCGCGCTGGAGGTCGCGGTCGCCATGGCCCTGGACGACCTGCACGGGCTCGGCCTGGCCAGGCTCGACCTCGCCCTGCTCGCGCAGAAGGCCGAGAACGACTTCGTCGGCATGCCCTGCGGCATCATGGACCAGGCGGCGTCCGCCCTCAGCGAGGAGGGCCACGTCCTGTTCATGGACTGCCGCAGCCTCGCGACGCGCAGCGTCCCGCTCGACCTCGCCTCCGAGGGCCTGCAGATCCTGATCATCGACACCGGCGCGCACCACGAACTGGCCGACGGGCAGTACGCGCGCCGCCGCCGCGACTGCGAGAGCGCCGCCGCCCACCTCGGCGTCAAGTCTTTGCGTGACGTCACCGACCTGGCCGCCGCCCTGTCGCTCCTCCAGGGGGACGAGCGCAAACGCGTCCAGCACGTCGTCACCGAGAACCACCGGGTGGAGGCGCTGATCGGCCTGCTGCGGGCGGGCGCCGTGCGCGAGATCGGCTCCCTGCTCAACGCCTCGCACCTCTCGCTGCGCGACCAGTACGAGGTGTCCTCCCCCGAGCTGGACGTCGCGGTCGAGGCGGCCGTGCGCGGCGGCGCGCGGGGCGCCCGCATGACCGGCGGCGGGTTCGGCGGGTCGGCGATCGCCCTGGTGGCCGACGACCGGGCCGATCGGGTGCGCGACGAGGTGGCCAAGGCGTACGAGCAGCACGGCTGGGCCGCTCCGCGGTTCTTCCCCGCCTCCCTCGCCCCCGGCGCCCGTCGCCTCCAGTAGTCGCCGCGCCCGCTGACGGCAGGCGTCAGCGGACCGGGCCGTCCGACGGGCCAGCCTGACGGGCTAATGGGGTGCGGCGGGGGCGGTTTCGGCCCGGTGGTCGGTCAGCGGCCATGGCCCTCGCTTCGGCTCGGGTTCGAACCGCGAGCCGAGGCCGCTGGCCTCAAGGACGCGCCGCACGGGCGACGAGGGCTCCGCGAGCCGTAGTTCGCCGCCCAGGAGCAGCGATCGCCGCCGGGCGGCCAAGAGCGCCGCGACCCCGCTGGCGTCCATGAAGGAGACCTGCGACAACTCGACGACGAGCCGGGGGTTCGGCAGCCGGAGCAGGCCGACGAGCCGCTCCCGGAGGGCGGAGGATGACGCGATGTCGACGTCCCCGCTGACGCGGCACACGATCGCATCGGCCGAGACGGTTACGGACAGGTCCATAGACGGACCTCCAATCGGCGGACGCGAGGGCGGTTCGCGGTGGAGCAAAACCGCCCCTTTGAGCGTCCTTAGGGTGAAGGCGGCAGGCCGCCCTCACATGAGCCTTGCGGCTGCGCTGCTTAGAGCGGGCGAACCTGCTCCGCCTGCGGGCCCTTCGGGCCGCGAGTCGTCTGGTAGTCCACGCGCTGGTTCTCTTCGAGGCTGCGGTAACCCGAGGCGTCGATCGCGGAGTAGTGCACGAAGACGTCCGCGCTGCCGTCATCGGGAGCGATGAAACCGAAGCCCTTTTCGGCGTTGAACCACTTGACGGTTCCCTGAGCCATGTAACTGATCTCCTCATGAGACGATCTACGAGTGTCCACGGCGTGGACACTCGGGTTGTTTAGCGACCGACCGCCCCTTGAAACACTTTGGCTTCGCACGGTGGAACGCCCGCTGTTAGAACTCCGCAGGCGCTGCTACACGTTAACGAACCTCTACTACAACCGATCCCATTCAACACCATGCCGCCCGTGATGGCCAACGCAGACCCCTGGACAACTGCGTCGGAAACCGGCGGCGCAGAAGGCCTGTCTTCGACCTGCGGGAAAGGCGCCGAGTGACCGTGGGCCGCCGCCTCGGGAAACGGCCCGGGCGCGGTCGCGGATCATGCGGGAGGGCGCGGATCATGCCGGGAGGTGGCCGGCGAACGGGGGAAAGGCCGGAGGGCGGCGCTCCAGGAAGCCGGCGACGCCCTCGGCGAAGTCCGGGCGGGCGAAGGATTCCATCATGAGCCGCACGGCCTCGGTCCGCGACTCCTCCAGCGACCGCTGCCAGTCGCCCCAGACCTGCCGCTTGATCACGGCCATCGAGGCGGGCGAGCTGTGCGCCGCCAGCTCGCGCGCGTAGGCGAGGGTCTCCTCCAGCAGCCGCTCCCCCGGCGCCACCCGGTTGGCCAGGCCCAGCTCGCCGGCCTCGACGCCGGTGAACGTGCGGCCGGACAGCAGGATGTCCATCGCCCTGGCCTGCCCGATGAGCCGGGGCAGGATCCACGCCAGGCCGTACTCGGCGACCAGGCCGCGCCGGGCGAAGGCGGTGGTCCACTTGGCCTCGGCGGCCGTGAACACCAGGTCGCACACCACCGCGTGCACCAGGCCGAGCCCCGCGCAGGCGCCGTTCACGGCCGCGATGACGGGCTTGCCGATGGTCGTCGGATGGGTGGCGGGGCGTTCGTCGGGCTCGACGTCGTACGAGCCTTCCTGAAGGGCCTTGAGCGTCTGGAAGTCCGCCCCGGCGCAGAAGCCCCTGCCCGCGCCGGTGACCACGACGACCCGGACGCCGGGGTCGCGCTCGGCCTCCTCCAGCAGGTCGAAGTAGCGCCTGCCCATGGCGTCGGTCCACGCGTTCAGCCTGTCGGGCCGGTTGAAGGTGAGCGTCAGCACGCCTTCGTCCAGCGAGGACAGCACCAGATCGGACATGGAACCTCCAGCGGAGACCGGTACAGAACAACGTTCTGCACCAGTCTGCCGGACCCGGTCGTGCCGGTCACCCTTCGTACTCGCTCTTCCGGGGGTGGTGGACGAACGCCGGCGAGAGCTGCACGTCGTCGTAGTAGCGGTGGAAGACCGGCGTGAGCGAGCCGGACAGGGGCGGGACGATCCACGACCAGTCGGCCGGGCAGACGCGCCCTGACCGCTCCTCGCGCTCCAGATGGGAGATGAACCGGCGCGACTCGGTGTGGTGGTCGGTGATCGTGACGCCCGCCCGCTCGAAGGAGTACAGCACGGCGACGTTCAGCTCGACCAGCGCCTGGTCCTTCCAGAGCGTTCGGTCGCTGGAGGTGTTCAGGCCGAGCCGCCGCGCGACGACCTCCAGCAGGTTGTAGCGGTCGGTGTCGGCCAGGTTGCGGGCGCCGATCTCGGTGCCCATGTACCAGCCGTTGAACGGCGCGCACGGGTAGCAGACGCCGCCGATCTCCAGGCACATGTTGGAGATCGCGGGAACGGCGTGCCAGCGGAGCTCCAGCTCGGCGAACCACGCGTAGACGGGATGGACGAGCTCCACCTCCAAGATCGCGTCCGCCGGGACGGTGGCCAGCAGAGGCGGCCGGCCGCCCGCCTCGATGACCAGGGGAAGCACGTCGAAGTCGGTGCCGGGGCCGCCCGGCCATCCGAGGCGGCGGGCCGTGCGGGTGAGGTCGGCGTTGCGCGCGTCGCCGGCCAGCGGCGTCCCGTCCGGCCCTCGGTAGCCCGCGTACCGGATGAGCTGCTCGTTCCAGATCCTCGGCCCGGGGCGGTCCGGCCTGTCCTGGGCGAAGACGGTGATCGTGGGGCGGATGCGCCCCGTCCCGGTGGCCTCGCGCAGGTGGCCGACCGACTCCACCGCCACCCCCTCCGCGGAGTCGATGGAGCGGCGGTCGCGCACCCGGAGCGACTGCCAGTACAGCCTGCCGATGCACCGGCCGCTGTTGCGCCAGGCCACGCGCGCCCCGTAGACCAGTTCATCGGGGGTGTGGGTGTAGGTGCCCCACGCGTCGATCTCGGCCAGCACCTGGTGCATCCGGGGCCAGAACGGGCCCGCGGAAGGGTTCTCGGCGTGGAACAGCCGCAGGAACTTCTCGGCCTCACCCGGATCGACGAGGCCGTCGCCGCCGCCGGGCCGGTGGAGGGGAAGCGCCACCGGCAGGGCGTGCCGGGCGGGCCCGCGGGCTTGATCTCGTTCATGGGTCGACACGGGGATTCCACTCCGTCCGGGAGGAGACAGTGGGACATCCTCCTGCGAAGGGGGAGGCGCGCAGGCGTCACCCTCTTCAGGGGACGGCGCGGAGATCTGACGAGCTCCTTGACGCGCCGCGACAGCAGACCTTACCGGAAGTCGAGACCTCAGCCAGCCCAACACGGGACAACCGCCACATCATTCACATGGGTGTCACAGCCTTCCGGGAGCTCTGACGCCCTGGGCGCGGCGGCCTTCCCCGCTGCGATCGGCATGGGTCCGCGGCAGCCGTGCCCCGTGGCGCGGGCGACGGGCGGACGCGGTCACTCTGGGCGTCGGCACGGCGGCACAGCGGCACGAAGTGCGGCAGACCCACATCTTCGGCCATCGACTGGGAATTGTCCCGTCATATCGCAGACGGGTTGGTGTCCAAGAACGGCGACAGCCCCAGGGGAACTCCCCTGGGGCTGTGCGGTGGCTCCCGCGATAGGACTCGAACCTATAACCTGCCGGTTAACAGCCGGCTGCTCTGCCGATTGAGCTACACGGGATCGTTTGCGCCCCGCCGGCTGGGCGTTGGGCCCTTCCTTGCGGCGCGGAACTAGATTAGCGCATTCCGGGGGGTGCGTGTCGCACCCAGATCTTCCCGGCCCCCGCGGAGCCCCGTCCTCCCCCCGAACGGGCCCGGCGACTCCCCCCGAAGGGGCCGGACGGCTCCCTCTGAACGGGGCCGGGCAGCCTCCCTCTGAACGGGTCGTGGCTCCCCTGGAACCGGCCGCGCCGCCCCTCGTGGAAGCCCGCGCCGCCCGCCTGCCTGCGGCCGGCCCGCCATTCGGCGCAACCTTCCGCCCGCGGGGACCATAACCGTCCGCAGCCGGGGTAGGGGAGCTCTGAGCGGGGGATGCCAGCGGCACGCGGGAGGTAGAAGATGCGATATCGATTCACGTTCGCCGTAGGCCTGGCCATCGGGTACGTCCTCGGCAGCAAGGCCGGGCGAGAGCGGTACGAGCAGATCAGGCGGCTGGCGCAGCGCGTCGCCGACAACCCCATGGTGCAGCAGGCCGCGGGCGTGGCGGGAGCACAGGCGTCCAAGGCGGCCGAGGTGACCAAGCACAAGCTGGGCGACGTCCTCGGCGACCGGGTGCCTTTCCTGCACAGGAACGGCTGGAGCGCCGTCAGGGACGACACCGGCACCGGCTGGCCCGACAACGAGATGGACCGCGTCACCTGACCGGCGCGCGTACGGAGACGGCCCGCGTGCACCCCCGCGTACGGGCCGTCTCCGTATGCGACCGGCGGGGCCGCGCGGCCGTCAGACGCCGAGGTTGCGGCGCAGTTGTTCCAAAGCCTGTTCGGCGGCGGCTCGCAGGCCTGGGTCCGCGGGGTCCAGGCCCGCGTCGAAGACGAACTCCCAGTCGGCCGTCTCCTGGCCGGGCACCCGGCGGGCCACCAGGCGCACTCCCCCGCGGTCGCCCAGGCGCACATGCCGGTTGACCAGGATCGAGGAGGTCACCCGCTCGCGTACGGCCTCGGGCAGGCGCCCCGGGTCGGGCAGCTCGACCCGCCGCCGGGCGCCGTCGGTGCCGACGACCAGCAGCCCTTGCTCGTCCCACAACGCCCGGTCGATGCGGTACCAGGGCATCACCACGCCGGCCGGCAGGCGCAGCGCGCGGTCGGTGGCGACGACGAACCCGCCGTCCGGGGTCCGCGCGTGGACGAGCACCCGCTCGCCCGCCTCCAGCGTCACTCCGGCCTCCGGAGGGAGGCTCCTTGCGGCCCAGGGAAATCGCATGGGTGCAAACTACCCGCAGGCCGGCCGAGGGCGGTCACCCGGCCAGCAGGTCGAGGGTGAGGGCGGCGGACCAGGAGAAGTCGCGGCAGCCGCGCCCCATGCCGTCGAAGGGGTCGAAGCATTCGCGAAAGCCCGCCTGGCGCACCAGGCGCAGAGTGCCGGCCGCCAGCAGCCTCTCCAGGGCGCCCAGCCCGTGCTCGGCCGCGGCCTGGCGCAGCAGCCAGTTGGTGTTCACCCAGGACGGCCCGCGCCAGTACCTCTCGCGGTCGAACTCCAGCGCCCGCACCTCGCAGCTCGGCACGGGGTAGCCGCTCGGGCCGAGGAAGGACGACTCCAGAAGCTCGATCAGCGTGCCGACGATCGTCGCGGGCATGCCGGGGTCCAGCATCGGGCCGAACCCGCCGATCGTGCGCACGGGGATGAGCCCACCGGCGCGCAGGTCGCGCGCGTAGAAGCCGTCCTCCCACAGGCGCTCCAGCAGTCCGCCGCGGATCCGCTCGGCGGCCTCGTCGAACGGCTTGCGGTCGGTCCCGATGGCGTCGGCGAGGTTGGCCAGCGCCGTGCAGGAGGCCAGCCAGATCCCGTTGAACATCGGGTCCTCGACGGCGAAGGGATGCTCGTCGCGCAGGTAGCCCGCGCCGTACCCGGAGTCGCGGTAGCGCAGGGCCAGCCAGACATAGCGGTCCTGCCGGCTGCCGGAGTGCCACTCCTCCGGCCCGCAGGCGTAGCGCACCATGGGCAGCGCGGCCAGCGGGGCGTCCCAGGAGGGGCTGTCGTCCAGGCCGGACTCCCAGGGGTGGACGATCGCCGCCAGGCCGTCGCCGCCGATGTCGCGGGCGGAGGCCAGATAGTCGTGCTGGGCCACCAGGGCGGGCCAGGCCCTGCGGACGAAGCCGAGCGCCGCGTCCCGGTCGGCGGCGTACCGCCAGATCCACCACACGGCGCAGGCCTGGAGCGGCGGCTGGGTGAGACCCGAGGTGGGCACCCCGCGCGGCGCGGCGGCGCACTCGCCGGACCGCCACATCGACGGCCCCGGATAGTAGGCCTCCTGGTGGGCCCGGTCGAAGACGATGTGCGGCAGCATGCCGGTGCTCCACTGGGCGGAGAACAGGTTCAGCAGCTCCGCGCAGGCTCGGGACCATCTGCGGCGGGCGAGCCCTATCGCCACGAACGCGGAGTCCCAGCTCCACTGGTGGGGATAGCGCCCCATCGAGGGGACGGTGGCCGAACCCGTCCAATTCGCGTCAAGCACGTCGAGTGCGGCCTGCTCGAGCGCGGTGTCGTCGTCGAGCGCGGACCGCGCGTCCATCGGATCGTCGGCAGGAGTCCGCAATCCTGGGGAGGAGCCCGCCGCGCCTTGCGGCGTGGGCGCGCTTCCGGGTCGGTCTTCGCTTCGCGGCCGTGATCGTGTCGTGCCGGCCGTGACCGCCCCTCGGAGAACGGTTTAGGTGCCGTCCCTGCCTTGCCTCCCTCCTCGTTCGCGTCGGACCTCGCGCTGGTGGCCCGCGCCCGTCCAGGGCCTATGGCCTGCCGGCCCTGGACGGGCGCGGCACGTCTCAGTCGAGGTAGTCGCGCAGCATCTGGGCCCGCGTCGGGTGGCGCAGCTTGGCCAGCGTCTTGGACTCGATCTGGCGGATGCGCTCGCGCGTCACCCCGAACTCCCTGCCGACCTCCTCCAGCGTCCTCGGGTGCCCGTCGGACAGCCCGAAGCGGAGCTGGATGATGCGCTGCTCACGGTCGGAGAGGGTGGCCAGGATGTCGTCGAGCTGGTCCTGCAGCATGATGAAGGCCGCGGCCTCGATCGGCACCACCGCGTCGGCGTCCTCGATGAAGTCGCCGAGGTCGGAGTCCTCCTCGCCGATCGGCGACTGGAGCGACACGGGCTCCTGCGCGATGCGCTGGATCTCCACCACGCGGTCCACGGGCAGGTCCATCTCCAGCGCGACCTCCTCGGGAGCGGGCTCCCGGCCGAGATCCTGGTGGAGCTGACGCTGCACGCGCACCAGCTTGTTGATCGTCTCGACCATGTGCACGGGAATTCGAATCGTCCGCGCCTGGTCGGCGATCGCCCGGGTGATCGCCTGGCGAATCCACCACGTGGCGTAGGTCGAGAACTTATATCCCTTGGTGTAGTCGAATTTCTCGACCGCGCGGATCAGCCCCAGGTTGCCCTCCTGGATGAGATCGAGGAAGAGCATTCCGCGCCCGACATAGCGTTTGGCGATCGACACCACGAGCCGCAGGTTGGCCTCGATCAGGCGCTGCTTGGCCCGCACGCCCTCCCAGACGAGCTCCTCGAACTCGGGTTTGGCCAGCCGCATGCCGATGTCGCACAGCTTGTCCTCGGCGAACAGCCCCGCCTCGATCGCCTTGGCCAGCTCCACCTCCTCCTCGGCCGTCAGGAGCGGCACGCGGCCGATCTCCCGCAGGTAGATGCGGACGAGGTCACTGGTCGGCGCCCGCTTGCCGACATCCTCCTCATCGGGCCGGACGGTGTCCTCGTCGCCTTGCGGCTCGAGCACCTCCACGCCCTTTTCGGCGAGCATCCGCACGACACGCTCCAACGCGTCGGCCGGCAACTCGGAGCGGTCGAGCGCGGCGGCCACGTCGTCGACGGTGACGCTGCCGCGCTCCTTTCCTCTCGCGACGAGATCCGCCACCTGATCTACCGACGGCGGTCCACTTGGCAGCACCGATGCACCCACGGGTCACAGTCTGCGGTATAGGGGTGGTAAAAGGGCAGGCCTATTTTTGTCACCGGAGGTAAGGCTCGGGCCATTACCGAATTGATATCAACCGAAAGTTTGGCTGCTCCGAGAAGCGGAAAGTAAGGTAAATTACGCTCCGACCGCGCGTTCTCTTAACACGCGCCGTTGTTGTTCGAGCGCGACCAGTTCCCCGAAGAGCCGGTTGTAGTCCTGCTGCTGCTCAACGGGGTTGAGGCGCTCCATCTTGGCCTTGATCTGCACCAGCGCGCGGGTCACGGCGATCTCGGCCAGCCGGGCCAGCACGGCCTGGCCGTAGCGCTCTTCGCTCGCGAGGTCGGCCCGAACGGGATCGACCGCGAATCTGGTCGCCAGGGCGCGCAGGCCGTCGTCCTCGGTGGCGGCGAGCAGCGTGTCGACCCACTCGCGGCCGCCGGGGCCGCCCGCCACCGTGCCGCCCGCCGTGATGACCAGGTCGTAGAGGGCGACGTGCTCGGGCACGGTGAACGCCTGGGGCCCCAGCGCGTCGAACTCGGGGCCCATGAGGGCGGGGCGCTGCACGGCGAGCTTCAGCGCCTCGGCCTCGATGCGGACCGCGGGGTCGGCGGGATCGGCGGGAGGGGGCGCGCTCGCCCGCCTGCCGGGCCTCGCGGACCTCTCGGGCGCCGCGCGGCCTCCCGACCGGCCGCCGACCTCCTGGATGCGCCGCAGCACCATGCGCTCGTCCATGAACCCGAGCCAGCGGTCGAGGTCGATGGCGTACCTGCCGCGCAGCGCGGAGTCCTTGATGCCGGCCACCAGCGGGGCGGCGGCGTCCAGGGCGGCGAGGCGGCCTTCGTTGGTGGTGAGCTCGTAGCGTGAGATGACGCTGCGGATCGCGAACGCGAACAGCGGCTCGCGGGCGGCGATCAGGTCGCGGACGGCGGCGTCGCCGTGCTTGACCCGCAGGTCACACGGGTCGAGCCCGTCGGGCTGCACCGCCACGAAGGTCTGGGTGACGAACTTCTGCTCGTCGGCGAAGGCGCGCAGCGCGGCCTTCTGGCCGGCGGAGTCGCCGTCGAAGGTGAAGACGACCTCGCCGCGGAACTCGTCCTGGTCGAGCAGGAGCCGGCGCAGGACCTTGATGTGCTCTTCGCCGAAGGAGGTGCCGCAGGTGGCGACGGCGGTGGGCACGCCCGCCAGGTGGCAGGCCATCACGTCGGTGTACCCCTCGACGATCACGGCCTGGGAGCGCTTGGAGATCTCGCGCTTGGCCAGGTCGATGCCGTACAGGACGGTGCTCTTCTTGTAGATCGGGCTGTCGGGGGTGTTGAGGTACTTGGGCCCGTCGTCGTTGTCGAGCAGCTTGCGCGCGCCGAAGCCGATCACGTCGCCGGTGATGTCGCGGATCGGCCAGACCAGCCGGCCGCGGAACCGGTCGACAGGGCCGCGGCGGCCTTCCCTGGCCAGGCCGCCCTTGATCAGCTCGTTGGTGGTGAACCCGCGGCCCAGCAGGTGGCGGGCCAGGCGGTCCCACTCGGTGGGGGCGTAGCCGACCCCGAAGTGCTCGGCGTCGACCCGCTCGAAGCCCCGCTCGGACAGGAACCGGCGGCCGGGCGCCGCCTCGGGGGTCTCCAGCTGGGAGACGTAGAACTCGGCGGCGGCCCGGTGGGCCTCGATCAGGCGGCTGCGCTCGCCCTGCTCGCGCCCGGGGACGTACCCGCCCTGCTCGTAGCGGAGCTGGATGCCCGCGCGCTGCGCCAGCCGCTCGATCGCCTCGGCGAAGGACAGGTGCTCCAGTTTGCGGACGAAGGTGATGACGTCGCCGCCCTCGGCGCAGCCGAAGCAGTACCAGTAGCCGCGGGAGGGGGTGACGTTGAACGAGGGGGACTTCTCTTCGTGGAAGGGGCACAGGCCTTTGAGATTGCCGCCGCCGGCGTTGCGAAGCTGGATGTGCTCGCCCACGACGTCGGCGATCATCGAGCGCTCTCGCACGAGCGCGATGTCCTCGTCACTGATCCGCCCTGCCACGCCGCGAGTCTACGACTCGCCGCCGGCATCTCGCTCCGGCGTCCGCCGGGACCGGCGGCCTCGCCTGCCCCGACGGGCGCCGCCCTCCGGGGACGCGGACGAACCGCGCCACGTCCGCGTGACCTGTCCGTTACCGACGAAAGCCGTCCAAGATGGGGGATTTTCGGCGAATAAGTCGTGATGGCGGCGAAGGTCGGTTACAAAGGGAACGCTCATATCGGTAACGTCAAGCGGGTGGGGATCATGCGATCGGGGCGACTGGCCGTCATCGGAGCGGCGGTGCTGGTCACCGCGGCCTGCGCGGCCCCGGGCGGAGTGCCCGGCATCAGCACGCTGCCACCCGCGCCGCCGATGCAGGACGTGGCGGCCACGGGCGCGGCGGACGCGCTCCCCACCCCTTCGGCCGGCCAGGGGGGCACGGAGATCGACGCCGCCACCCTGAAGCCGACCCCCTCGGCGTCCCCGGGGGCTTCCGGCGACGTCAGGCCGCCGCGAGGCGACGCCCCCGTCCGCGTTCCCCCGCCGAGGCTGTCCCGGTTCAGCTACGTCTTCCCCGTGCGCGGATGCCGGGTGGACTACGCCCGCAAGCAGCTCGTCCTGCCCAAGACCACCATCTGGGCGGGCAAGGGCTGCGCGTACGTCTCGCCGGTCGCCGGGGTCGTGCACGAGGTGAGCACCCGGGACCGCTGGAAGGCCTCCACCGACCACGGGGCCGATCGCGAGGGCCGGTTCGTGTCCGTGCTCGGCGACGACGGCGTGCGCTACTTCGGCGGCCACCTCGACGCGGTCGAGGCGGGCGTCCGGCCGGGCACGCGCGTCGCCGCGGGCCAGACGCTCGGGCGTGTCGGCGACTCCGGCGACGCCAGAGGGCGGGGCGCCAACCTCTACTTCTCGGTGTCCTGGTCCACCGCCTCCCGGTACTGGTGGGTGCGCCGCGGGATGGTCGACCCGTGGACCTACCTGGACGCGTGGCTGAAGGGCAACCCCACGCTCTCCCCGGCCGAGCAGGTCGCCTCCGTGCGCGCCCGGGTGGGCGCCACACCCGCCTGCCGCACGCTGTGCGCCTCCAAGCCGGTCAAGAAGAAGCCCACCCCGGTCCCGACCCAGACCGGCGAGCCCGACGCCGTCACCACCGGCTGACGCCCCCGCCGCGAGCGAGGCGCCGGGCGGACCCGCCGCCCGGCCCCGGCGTGCCGGCCGCCGCTCAGGGAGCGCCGATCCGCGCGGCGATGATCGGGGCGAGGCGATTCGCGATCTTGACGTGCCCCGCGTCGTTCGGATGCACGGAGTCGCTGAGGTCGCCGCTGGTCAGCCAGCCCTCGGTGTTGACGTAGAAGACGTTGGGATCGCCGCCGTCGTTGAGCGTCTTGACCGCGGCCTGGGTCTGGGCCACGAATTTCATGCGGAAGGTCTCCATGGCGAAGATCGTGGCGTAGGGGTACTTCGCCCGCACCTGGCGCAGCAGATTGGTGTAGGAGGCCTGGAACTCCGGGGTGTGCACGCCGTGGCCGGAGTCGTTGGTGCCGAGGTTGATGACGACCACGTGCGCCTGGTAGCGGGAGAAGTCCCAGTCCGGGGTGTCCGCGTTGGGGTTCAGCTTGAGGAACCGCCGCTCCAGCCCCACGCACCCGTCCGCCGTGGCCACCAGGCAGGCGCCGCCCTGGGCGATCTGCGTGTGCCGCACGCCGAGCCGCTCGCCGACGAGCCAGCCGTACGCCGTCAGCGCGTTCTTCGAGGTGGTGGTCCCCACGGTGATCGAGTCGCCGATGAACTCAAGGAGCGTCGAGGGCACGTTCGCGCGGAACGTGCTCGCGCCCGGGTCCAGGATCAGGCCCTGGAACACCGCGTCTCCGTGGTAGGACCCGGCGACGACGCGGTAGGAGACGCGCAGCGTGTGGCCGGCCGGCTGGAGTGGCGTCGGAGTGAGGTTCACCGTGCCGCTGACGTTGGTGCGGTAGACGAACGGGCCGTTGTCGATGCTGTAGTACAGGTCGATGGCGTTGCGCTGCTTGAGCTTGACCGTCGTCCCGGTGAAGCCGGTGGTGAAGTAGGCGCCCGCCCAGTACGGCGTGTAGGCCGCCGCGTTCCTGGTGTCCCAGCGGCCGGTGAACGCGATGTTGGCGTCGGTCGGCGAGCCGTCGCCGGTCGCCGCCGCCGTCGCCGCCGCCGTCCCAGTCGCGGTCGCGGTCGCGGTCGCCGGGAGCGGCGCGACGCCCCCGATGACCAGCGCCGCCACCGCCCCCATGATGAAGGTCTTCAACCTCGGCATGTGATCGTCCATCCGCGTCTCGGCATGGCGGAGCCCGCCGCGACGGGTCGCGGCGCGGCACCGTGGACAGGAAGATCACGACGTCACGATCGTCTTCGACGCTAGATCGGCGCTCGCGGCCCGGCAACGGCCCCGGGCGAGCCGGCGCGCCGGCGTCCGGCCTTCGCCCAGCTCACCTGCCGGGCCGCCGCCGCGCGGCCGTGTAACTTACAGAGCGTCAGTGGCGGGAGCTGAGCGAGCGGTGCAGGGCGACGGCGCTGCCGTCGGTGAGCGAGGCGATCTGGTCGACCACCACCCGCAGCCGGGCGGCGTCGCCGGCCGCGCCCGCGAAGGCCGGGCGCAGCGCGGGCTCCAGCGTCCCCGGGGCGCCCAGCATGATCATGGACGCCAGCTCGGCGATCAGGTCGCGCTGGCGCGCCTGGTTGGCGTGGTGGTCCTCGCGGGACATCACGTAGTGCGCGGTGACCCCCTTGAGCAGCGCGCACTCGAGCCGGGTGGCCCTCGGCACGATGAGGTCGGCGCCGTACCGGGTGCGCCCCTGGCCGTACGCCTCGATCGTGGCCTCCTGCGCCGACAGGCAGAACCGGCCGATCAGCGCGCTGGTGAAGGATTTGAGCGCCACCAGGTCGGCCATGGTCTCCTCGAAGCGCTCGGGCCACAACGGCTCGGCGACCAGGCCGGCCAGCGTCTCCTCCAGCTCGGTCAGGCACGAGTCGCCCGCGTACCACTTGAGGGTGCGCTCGCACACCTCGCGCCGCTCGCCGGGGTCGAACAGCATCTGCGGGCGCAGGTGCCCCGAGTGCAGGGCGTCCTCCAGGTCGTGCACGGAGTAGGCCACGTCGTCGGACCAGTCCATGACCTGCGCCTCGAAGCTGACCCTCTCCTCGGGCGCACCCTGCCTGACCCAGTCGAAGACGGGCAGGTCGTCGGGGTAGACGCCGAACTTGGGGCCGTGGGCCGCGGTCCACGGGTACTTCAGCGACGAGTCGAGCGTCGCGCGGGCGAGGTTGAGACCGGCGCTGCGGCCGTCGCCGGTGAGGACCTTGGCCTCAAGGCGGGTCAGCAGCCGCAGACTCTGGGCGTTGCCCTCGAAGCCGCCGCAGCGGGCCGCCAGCTCGTTGAGCGCCGTCTCGCCGTTGTGCCCGAACGGGGGGTGGCCGAGGTCGTGGGCGAGGCAGGCCGTCTCCACCAGGTCGGGATCGCAGCCGAGCGACTTGCCCATCTCTCGGCCGATCTGCGCGCATTCAAGGGAGTGGGTCAGCCGGGTGCGCGGGATGTGGCGGCCGTGGTCGGGGATCTCCCCCGGACCGACGACCTGCGTCTTGGCGGCCAGCCGCCGCAGCGCCGAGCTGTGCAGCACCCGCGCCCGGTCGCGCTCGAACGCGCTGCGCTCGGGGTTGCCGGGAGGTTCCGGCACCCATCTGGCCTGATCGAAGTCGTCGTAGCCTGTCATCGGTAGCCGGGATGCTACCCCCGCTACGGGTAGTGCATGACAAACATGCAGGAAACTCACGATGTCCGGCGCATCTCGTCTTCCCCCGCAGGTCAGACGCCCCCTGCCGTACCCCACCGGACCCCTGTCCCGCATTCCTCCCCCCCTGCCCGAAACGGCCGGCCCCCGGGGCGGCGCGCCACCCCGAGGGGCGGCGCCGTACCCCGGGGACGGCGGTACCCCGGGGACGGCGTGGCACCTCAGGGGCGGCGGCGCCCCGGGGGCCGGACGGCTCCTGTCGCTCTCGCCGGGCGAGCGGCTCCGGCCGGCGGCCGACCGGCCGGCGCCGCCCTGGAGCGGGTCAGCGGGAGTCGCACTCGCCGCGGGCCGCCGCGCCGCGGGCCGCCTCCAGGCGGGCGACGGGGACGCGGAACGGCGAGCAGGACACGTAGTCCAGGCCGATCTCGTGGCAGAAGCGGACCGACTCGGGGTCGCCGCCGTGCTCGCCACAGATGCCGATCTTGAGATCCGGGCGGGTCGCCCGCCCTTCCTTCACGGCGATGGTCATCAGCCTGCCGACGCCCTCGCGGTCGATGCTCTCGAACGGCGAGACCCCGAAGATGCCCAGGTCGAGATAGCGCGAGAAGAAGGCGCCCTCGACGTCGTCCCGGGAGAATCCCCAGGTCATCTGGGTGAGGTCGTTGGTGCCGAAGGAGAAGAAGTGCGCGGCCTCCGCGATCTGGCCGGCGGTCAGCGCCGCGCGCGGCACCTCGATCATCGTGCCGATCGCCGCCTCGACCTGGGCCTCCGCGAGGATCCGCAGCGCCTCGTCCCTGACGTGCTCCAGCTCCTGCACCGCCCCGACCAGCGGGATCATGATCTCGGCCCGGGGGTCGCCGCCCGCGGCGCGGCGTTCGGCCGCCGCCTGGGCGATGGCCCGCACCTGCATGGCGAACAGTCCCGGGATCACGAGCCCGAGCCGCACGCCGCGCAGGCCGAGCATCGGGTTCTCCTCGTGCAGGCGCCTGACCGCCGCGAGCAGCCTGCGGTCGCGGCCGGAGGCGCCGTCGCCGTCCAGCGCGACCTTCACCGACAGGGCGGTGATGTCGGGCAGGAACTCGTGCAACGGCGGGTCGATGAGGCGGACCGTCACCGGCAGGCCGTCCATCGCCGCGAAGATGCCGACGAAGTCGGACTTCTGCAGCGGCTCCAGCGCGTCCAGGGCCGCCTTCCGCTCTTCGCCGGACACCGCGAGGATCAGATCCTCCACGAGCCGGCGGCGCTCGCCCAGGAACATGTGCTCGGTGCGGCAGAGCCCGATGCCCTCGGCGCCGAACCTGCGCGCCCGCTCGGCGTCCTCGGGGGTGTCGGCGTTGGCCCGCACCGCGAGACGGCGCCGCCCGTCGGCGTGGACCATGACGCGGTGCACGGCGCTGATCAGGTCGTCGGACAGGTCGCCCGTGCCTTCGAAGTACCGCACGACGGGCGAGGCCATGACAGGCACCTCGCCGCGGTACACCTCGCCGGTGGAGCCGTCGATCGAGATGACGTCGCCCTCCTCGACGACCACGCCGCCGGGGGCGGTGAAGCGCCGTTCCCTGGTGTCGACGTCGAGCTGCTCGGCGCCGCACACGCAGGTCTTGCCCATGCCTCGGGCGACGACGGCGGCGTGCGAGGTCTTGCCGCCCCTGCTGGTCAGCACGCCGCGGGCGGCGATCATGCCGGCGAGGTCGTCGGGGGTGGTCTCGCGGCGGACCAGGATGACGTCCTCGCCCTGGGCGGCCAGTTCCTCGGCGCGCTCGGAGCAGAAGACCGCCTTGCCCACGGCGGCGCCCGGCGAGGCGTTCATGCCCTTGGCGATCGGCCTGAGGTCGTCGTGCCCGGCGAACCTCGGGAACATCAGGTGGGCGAGCTGGTCGCCGGTGACGCGCGCGACGGCCTCGTCCATGTCGATGAGGCCCTGGTCGACGAGCTGGATCGCGATGCGGAACGCCGCCTCCGCGGTGCGCTTTCCGACGCGGGTCTGCAGCATCCACAGCTTGCCGCGCTCGATCGTGAACTCGATGTCGCACAGGTCGCGGTAGTGGTTCTCCAGCGTCCGCATGATGCCGAGGAGCGCGTGGTAGGAGCCGGCGTCGATCTTCTCGAGCTGCTGCAGCGGGATCGTGTTGCGGATGCCGGCCACGACGTCCTCGCCCTGGGCGTTCTGCAGGTAGTCGCCGTACACGCCCCGGTTCCCCGTGCCGGGGTCGCGGGTGAAGGCGACGCCGGTGCCGGAGTCCATGCCGAGGTTGCCGAAGACCATCGCGACGATGTTGACGGCCGTGCCGAGGTCGGTGGGGATGCGCTCCTGGCGGCGGTAGACGACCGCGCGCGGGGCGTTCCAGGACCCGAAGACCGCCTCGACGGCCATGTGCAGTTGCACGCGCGGGTCCGCGGGGAACTCCCCGCCGGTCTCGTCCTTGACGATGCCCTTGAAGGTCTGCACAAGGTGGTGGAAGTCGGACGCGGTGAGCTCAAGGTCGCTGGTCACGCCGTTGTGCCGCTTGGCGTCCTCGATGGCGTCCTCGAACCGGTCGCCCTCGATGCCGAGGACGGTCCTGCCGAACATCTGGATGAGCCTGCGGTAGGAGTCCCAGGCGAAACGCTCGTTGCCGGCCTGCTCGGACAGCCCGTGGACGGACTCGTCGTTGAGGCCGATGTTGAGGACGGTCTCCATCATGCCGGGCATCGAGAACTTCGCACCGGAGCGGACGCTGACCAGTAGCGGATCATCGGCGGCGCCGAGGCGCTTGCCCATGCGGTCCTCCATGGCGCGAAGGTGCTCGCCGACCTCGTCCCAGAGCCCCTGCGGCACCCCGCCTTCGGTCAGGAAATGGCGGCACGCCTCCGTTGTGATCGTGAACCCCGGCGGCACGGGAAGGCCGAGGTTCGTCATCTCGGCGAGATTGGCGCCTTTGCCGCCGAGCAGGTCCTTGAGATCTTTGTTGCCCTCGGTGAACCCGTATACGTATTTGGGCACTGGGACTCCTTCAACGACTCCAATGGCGTACGGTTACCCCCCTGTTCTTGGACTCTACCTATTTTCGTCCCACGGAAACGACACCCACCCTTCTCAGAGGCGTTCGCGCTGCTAGGCGAGCCACAGAGGTCTACTCCACCGCCCCGCACGACTCCCGGACCGGGGAAACTCCCGGCCCGAAGAGACGTGGTGCACACCAATTATCGACACGCCGGCAAAGGCCGACGCCCGGGGCGCGCCGCGATTATTGGTATAGACCACGGCCGCCACGGTGAATTCCCTTCGCACAGCCCCCACGCCGAGGCGGCAAGCCTTTGCCACAGGCCGTCTCCACCGCTTATTGGTGTAGACCATGACCGCCGGCGGAAGCTTTGTTGGTATAGACCATTTCGCCGTCGGACGCCATGCCGGCGAAGATCGCGGACGGCCGCCGCGCACGGTACCCGGCGGGCGGCGCCCGGCCCTCGGAACGGAGACGGCCGCCCGGCGGCGGGGCGATTCCGCCCTACCGTCACGCCTCGGGCGAACAAGGACGCCGCCGAGCCTGGACGGACACTGGAAGGTGCCAGGATGACCGCATGATGGAGCTGAACGGACGCCCCGTGACCCCCGGCGAGCTGGGTCCGCTGGCGCTCTACAACTACGGGCACTTCACCACCATGCGGGTCGAGGACCTGCGCGTCCGCGGCCTGTCACTCCACCTCGACCGGCTGCTCGGCGACTGCCGCGTCGTCCACGGGGTCGAGCTCGACCTCGACCGGGTGCGCCACCTGGTCCGCCGCGCGGCGGCCGCGGCCGCCTCGCCTGCGGTCGTCCGGGTGACCGTCTTCGACCCCGAGCTGGATCTCGCGCGCCCGGCGGAGAAGGCGCACCCCGAGATCCTGGTCACCACCCGGCCCGTCCCCGCCGACCGGCGGCCTCCCGCGCTCGGCGTCGCCGAGTACGAGCGCGACCTGCCGGAGGTCAAGCACTCGGGCATGTTCGGCGCGCTGCTGCAGCGCCGCTTCGCCCAGGCGAACGGGTACGACGACGTGCTGTTCGTCAACGCCCGCTCCCAGGTGACCGAGGGGCCCACCTGGAACATCGGGTTCATCCGGGGCGGCCGGGTCCTGTGGCCGCGCTCCGACCGCCTCGACGGTGTGACCATGCGCCTGCTGGACGAGGCGCTGCGCCGCGCGGGCGTCCCGTCCGAGGCCGCCGACGTCGACACCGACGAGCTGGCCACGATGGACGCCGCCTTCGTCACCGACGCCGCCGCCGGCCCGCGCCCCGTCGGCGCCATCGAGGGCGCCGGCCTGTCGGTCGACGAGCCGCTCCTCACCACCGTGCGCAGAGAGTACGCCGCCCTCCCCGCCGACCTCCTGTAAGCCACCGCCGCCCGGGTCAGGCTCCGCGGACGGGGGCGGCCCCGGTGGCGGAGGCGACCAGGTCCTCGTACACGTCCCGGCCGGTGGTGAAGGCGCCGAGCCGGACGGTCTTGTTCGTGCCGTGGTAGTCGCTCGACCCGGTGACCCGCAGCCCGAGGTCACGGGCGAGCGCGCGCACGTGCTCACGGTCGCCGGGAGTGTGGTCGCCGTGGTCGGCCTCCACCCCCCACATGCCGGCCTTCGCGAGGCGGGCGATCAGCGCGTCGGGGACGATGTGGCCGCGCCGCCCGGCCCTCGGATGCGCCAGCACCGACACCCCGCCCGCCTCGCCCACCAGGCGCACGGCGGTGAACACGTCGATGTCGGTCTTCGGCAGCCGGTAGCGGCGGCCCAGCCATTCCGGCGCGAACGCCTCGTCGACCGAGCCGACCAGGCCACGCCGGACGAGCGCCTGGGCGATGTGCGGGCGTCCCACCGTGGCGCCGCCCGCGCGGGCGCGGATCTCGGGGACCGTGACGTCGATGCCGTCGGCGTTCAGCAACGCGACGATCTTCTCGCTGCGCAGGTCACGCGACCGGCGGACCCTCGCCAGTTCCTTGGCCAGCGGCGCGTGGGCGGGGTCGAACAGGTAGGCCAGCAGGTGCAGCCCGACGGACGACTCGGCGCCGTGCCAGCGCCCCGACAGCTCGGCGCCCGGCACGAGCGTCAGGCCGGGAGGCACGGCGTCCTCGGCGGCCTCCCAGCCGGCCGTCGTGTCGTGGTCGGTGAGCGCGACCACGTCCAGCCCGGCGGCGACGGCCGCGGCCATCAGCGCGCCGGGGGTGTCGGTGCCGTCGCTGGCGGTGGAGTGCGCGTGCAGGTCGATCCGCATAGGAGGAGCGTCTCAGCATCACGCCCACCGTGGGCAGCCGCCCCGCCCGCCGTCGCGGCAGCGTCCGGCGCATCGTGCCGCCTGGGCGCGATCGACCGCTGAATCCGGTTATATACCTGTATGTCAGCCGTGCACGTTGCTCGTTGGTGGCGTCTCGCCGTCGTTCTGCTGTCGGTCCCGCCGCTGCTGCTCGTGGCGAGCGGAGCCTGGCTCCTGCTGATCGGTGCGGGCGCGCCGGCGCCGCGCCCCCACCCCGCAGGCCAGGACGCGCTGTGGCTGGGGCACGCGTGGGTGGACGGGCGGAACGGCGAGCCGGAGTTGGCGGCGCTCGCCGGGCGGATCCGGGGCGGCGGCATCGGCGACGTCTACCTGCACGCCGGTCCCCTCGACTACGACGGCGCCCTGCCTGCCTCCCGGTATCCGCGCGCCGCGTGGGCGGTCGGCGCGCTCCACCGGGCCGTCCCCGGGCTGCGCGTGCACGCCTGGCTCGGCCAGCTCGTGGACCCGGGGAAGCTCGACCTGGCCTCGCCGTCCGTACGGGCAGGCGTGGTGCGCTCGGCCACACAGGCGATGGCCGCCGGCTTCGACGGGGTGCACTACAACTTCGAGCCGACGCCCGACGGCGACCGCGGGCTGCTGGAGCTCCTCGACGCCACCCGCGCGGCCGTACCGCGCGGCCAGGGCGTGCTGTCGATGTCCGTCCACCACATCGAGCCCTTGCCCGGCGTGGCCCTGGCCGGAAACGCGCTGCTCGGGCATCCCAAGTGGTGGACGCCCGGTTATCTGACCGAGGTCGCCCGCCGGGTGGACCAGGTGGCGGTGATGAGCTACGACACCGCGCAGCCGACCGAGGCCCTGTACACCGGATATGTCAGGCGGCAGACGGAGCTGGCCCTCGCGGCGGTCCCGCCGGGCACCCGGCTCGTCATGGGACTGCCCGCCTACCACGACGACAACCTGCTCAGGCACGCCTCCGCCGAGACCGTGGCCGCCGCCGTGCGCGGCGTGCGCCTCGGCCTCGGCACGGACGCCCGGCCGGGCTTCGGAGTCGCGCTGTACGCGGACTTCGCCGCCACGGCCGCCGACTGGGCCTCCTACCAGCGCGACTGGGAGGGCACGCGCCCGGCGTCCTCCGGCAACGCCCAGACCTCCACGGCGTTCCCAGGGCGCGCCCCGCCTCCCCCACGAGGGGGTCAAGAAGCGGAGGGCCGCCTGCTGACCGTGTGGCCGCCCCTCTCGCAGCCGCGCCCGTGATCCGCGGGGACGCCCGGATCGGCGCACGGCTCAGCGGGCCGGGGCCGCCACCTTGCCGATGCCGAGGGTGTTGACGGCGGGGAGCAGGCCGGACTCCAGGGCTGCGACCAGGAGGGGCGTGGTGAGCTCGGCGAGACGCTCGGCCCCGTCCCCGCCGATCGCCCGCCACGGCTCGATCGCGAGGTCGTCGGTGATCCGCTCGACGGTGTCGCGCAGCCGGTGGCCCTGCTCGGTCGCCGTGCCGTCCGGGCCGACCAGCCCGCGAGCGGCGAGGCGGTCGCGGGCCGCGTCCCACTCCTGCGCGGTCCACCCGCGGGCGGCGAACGCCTCGCGCGGGGCGCCGCCGACCGCGGCCAGCGAGACCAGCGCCTCGCACGGGTCGAGGTCGCAGGTGACCAGCGCGGCGATGTGCCCGTCGCCCCGGTGTTCGCGCAGGACGCCGATGGCCTGCCACAACACCAGGTGCGGCTCGTCCGGCCACGGCAGCGCGGCGTTCGCGGCGGCGAGCGGGCGGCCCCCGATGCCCGCGGCCTCCGCCGCCTCTCTGGCCAGCCGCGCGGCCTCGGCGACGCCGGGGGCGCCGGCGTCGCCGCCGAGCAGCGTCCGGTACATGCGGTCCACGGCGCGCAGGCGGGCTTCCAGCACCTTCGCGGGGGAGGCGACGGTCCACGCGGCCGGGACGTGCTCGGCGACCGTGCGCGGGCTGAAGCTGTAGAAGGTCGCGGCCACCAGTTCGGCGGAGGCCTCCCCCAGCGGCGCGGACCGCCAGGCGAAGTAGCTCGGCCAGCGGGTGGTCACCGGGAATCCCAGGGCCGCCGCCTCGTCGAACACCTCCGGCGCGTACCAGAACGGCGCGTGCACCGGCTCCAGCTGATGCCACATCCGCCGCGCGAAACCGGGGTCTGCGACCATCGTCGTCCACTCCTCCACCAGATCGAACATTCAAGAAAGATCGACAAATAGAAGGCCTCGCGAGAGCGACCGGAGATCCGGTCATCGCGTCAGCGCCGGGACCCACGTTAGATAGGTTGGCTATCCAACGTCAAGCCATTTCCTTCGCGCGGCCTCGCCCGTCCCGTGGCAGGGAGTCGAGCGGGCGGCGCGGGCGTGGCAGTACGCCGCGTCCCGCGCTCCGGGCATACCCGCTCCCCCGCCGTCCTCGATCGGTATCCTGGGACGCCGTGGCGGCTCAAGATCGTCACTGCGCTGCCGGACGGCCCCGCCGCGACGGCGCGCACCATCGGCCTCGGGGGACGGACGGCCTGCCGGGCATGGGAAGGAAGGCGTTCGCGTGCTGCTGGCGGCTCGATACCGGCTGGACGAGCCTCTCGGCCGCGGAGGCATGGGCGAGGTGTGGCGGGCCACCGACGAGGTCCTGAACCGTCCCGTCGCGGTCAAGCTGCTGCTGGCGCAGGCCGTCGGATCCTCGGCCGCCACGCGGTTCCGGCAGGAGGCGCGGGCCACCGCACGGCTGAACCACGCCAACGTCGTCTCCGTCTACGACTTCGGCCAGGCCGGCGACCGGCTCTTCCTCGTCATGGAACTGATCGAGGGACACAGCCTCGCCGGGCATCTCGCCGCCGCCGGACGGCTCGGCGTCGACGAGGTGATCAGCATCGGCGCGCAGGCCGCCTCCGGCCTGGCCGCCGCGCACCGGCTCGGCGTCGTCCACCGTGACGTCAAGCCCGCCAACCTGCTGCTCACCGCGGACGGAGCGGTGAAGGTCGTCGACTTCGGCATCGCCCGGCTGGCCGACCAGGCGGCGGCGCTCACCGGAACCGGGCTGATCGTCGGCACGAGCGCCTACCTCGCCCCAGAACGCGTCCTCGGCCGCGAGGCGGGCCCGGCGTCCGACATGTACGCGCTCGGGTGCGTGCTGTACGAGCTGCTGGCCGGGCACCCGCCCTTCCGCGCGGACGTCCCGACGGCGCTGCTGTACCAGCACGTCCAGGTGCCGCCCACGCCGCCGGGCGAAGTGCGCCGGGACGTGCCCCCCGACCTGGACGACCTGCTGATGTGCCTGCTGGCCAAGGATCCCCATGCCCGCTTGGCCGCCGACCAGGTCGCCCACCGCCTCACCGGGCCTCCGGCCTCCTCCACGGCCGCCTCGCCGCCCCGCTCCTCCACCGCCGTCCCGCTTCCCCGCTCCTCCACCGCCGTGCCGCTTCCCCGCTCCTTCGGCGGGGCTCCGGCCCCCGGTTTCTTCGCGGACGCCTCACCTCCCGGCGCCGGCACGACCGTCGCGCCGGCCCTGCCGACGCCGCCATCCGCCGCGGAGCCCTCGGTGACGCGCTTCATGGCCTCCCTGCCGCCGGATGACGGGGGCGGCCACCGCACCTGGTCGATCGCCGAGACCGATGCCGGGCGCTCGCCGGCGGTCAAGGCGTGGCGGTCGCTCCGCCGCGGTGAACGGACGCCCGTCGTCGCCGCCGGCGTCGCGGTCGCGCTCGTCGCTGCGCTCGCCTTCGCGTTCCTCCGCCCGGGCTCGGGGCCGCCCACGACCGCCGGATCGGTCGCCGGCGCGTCCGCGGGCTCGCCGTCCGCCTCCGATCCCGCGTCCCCGCAGGCGTCACCGTCCCCGTCGGCGTCCCCGTCCCCGTCCCCGTCCCCGTCCCCGTCGCCGTCGCCTTCCGCGTCCGTCCCGGCCGTGCCGGTCCCCTCACCGAACTCCGTGGTGGCCGTCGGGCCAAGGCGGCTGTCGGACGATCCGCGCGTTCTGCTGGCCCAGCTCGCCCAAGGACTGAGCTGGGCGGTCGCCCAGGGACGGCTCGACCCTCGCGTCGCGGAGAAGGCCCGCCACGACATCGAGGACCTCCGCGCCGAGCTCGGCCGGGACGACGGGCGTCACGGCCACAGGGATCGGGGCGACCGCAAGGCGGCCGACCGCATCCGCGGCATCGTCGACGACCTGGCCGGCGCGGAACGGCACGGGAAGTTCACCGCCGGACCGGCGCTGACCCGCCTGCTCACCCACCTGTCACAACTCGCCCGCGCCGACCACCGCGGGCCCGACGACGGCGATGACGGTGACGGTGACGGTGACGATGACGACTAGGAACCGGCCGCCGAGGAGAACGGCCCCGCCCGCCGCCGCACGCCCCGGCCGCCGCTCACCCGGCGCTCCGGGCCCCGCGGGAGAGGCGGTGACGTGCCGCGACGGCACGGAGCCGTCTCACACCGTGGCCCGGCGGGGCGTCACCAGGCCGGTCTCGTAGGCGAAGGCGACAGCCTGCGCGCGGCTGGAGAGGCCGAGTTTGGTCATCGTGCGGTTGAGGTGGGTCTTCACGGTCGCCTCGCTGACGCAGAGGCGACCGGCGATCTCGGTGTTGGACAGCGCGTGCCCGACCAGCTCGAGGACCTCCGCCTCGCGGGCGGTGAGGGCGGCCAGATCGCGGGAGGGACGCGCGGTGACGTCCGTGCGGCGCGTGTAGGTTTCGATCAGGCGGCGGGTGACGCTGGGCGCGAAGAGCATCTCACCGGCCGCGATGGTGCGGATCGCCGCGAGCAGGCGCTCGGGCGGGGTGTCCTTGAGCAGGAAGCCCGACGCGCCGGCCCGCAGGGCGTTGTAGACGTAGTCGTCGAGATCGAAGGTGGTGAGGATCACGACCTTCGGCGGCCGGTCGTCCGCGGCGGCGAGGATGCGCTCGGTGGCGGTCACCCCGCTCATGCCGGGCATCCTGATGTCCATCAGGATCACGTCCGGGCGCCTCGCCGCGGCCAGGCGCACGGCTTCCTCACCGGTGGCCGCCTCGCCGACGACGTCGAGCCCGGACATGGCGCGGATCAGCGCGGCGAGGCCGGCACGGACCAGGATCTGATCGTCGACGACGAGCACTTTGATCATAGGGACGTCCCACCGGCCGGCATAGGAGGCTGCTCATCCCCGATCGAGGATGAGAAAGGCAGGGTCACCACGACCTCGAACCCGCCGAGCGGGCGGGGTCCGGCGGCCATCGTTCCCCTGTAGAGCTTGACGCGTTCCCGCATGCCGATCAAGCCGTGGCCCTTCTCGCCGTCGGAAGCGGCCGACCTCCCGCCCCCGCCGCCGTCGTCGGTGACGCGGATCACCAGTTCCGCGGGACGGTATCCGAGGGACACCCCGGCCCGCGCGGGCACGGCGTGCTTGAGCACGTTGGTGAGGGCTTCCTGGACGACCCGGTAGGCGCACAGGTCGACACCGGGCGCCAGCTGCCGTTCGACGCCGGTGACCGTCACCTCCACCGCCACCCCCGCGGAACGCACCCGCTCGACCAACTGCCCGAGCCGGTCGAGACCCGGCGCCGGATCATAGCTCACCCCCTCGCCGTCGTCCTCGGGCTCGATGCGCAGGACCGACAGCAACCGCCTCATCTCGCCCATGACCTCGCTGCCGGTCTGGGCGATGGTCGCCAGCGCGCCGCGCGCGGTGACCGGGTCGGAGGTGAACACATACCGGGCGAGCCCTGCCTGCACCGAGATGACGGACATGTGGTGGGCGACGACGTCGTGCAGCTCGCGGGCGATGCGCACCCGCTCCTCGGTGACCGCGCGCCGGGCCCTGTCCTCCTGGTCGCGGCGGAGCCGCTCGGACAGCTCGGCCAGCCGATGACTCCGCTCCGTCAGCAGCCGCGCGCTGTTGCCGAACCCCCAGGCCACGGCGATCAAGGCACCCGCCTGGACGACGCCCGCCCACAGGAGATCGGCGGGTCCCACCAGGAACGCGTGCGACCACATGACCAGGACGGCCACCGCGCCCGCGGCGGCCCGACGCGGTGGCCGCTGAGCCGCCACCGTGTACAGGGCCAGCAGCGGCGGCATGGTGTTCATCCCGTAGTAGTAGCCCAGCGCGTGGTACACGATCGCGGCCGCGCAGGAGATCAGCAGGACCGTGAACGGGGCGCGCCTGCGCAGCGCCAGCGGGAGGTTCACCACCAGCGTCAGGACCATGGAGAACCGGTCCGGCAGCCGGAACCCGTTCGCGGGCCCCGTCATCCCCAGAAGCCACGGATCGTGGGCCACCGCCACTTCGAAGGCCAGGGTCACGCCGGCGGCCACCAGGGCGAGCCCTCCGTCGACGACGAGCGGGTTCGTCGCGGCGAACCCCCTGAACGACGCGACGAACCTTGTGCCCATCGGCGCATGGTAACGGGACGACCACCGATCCCTCATCCCCCGCCGGACCGACGAGGCGTACCGCGGAAGTCACGCTCCCGCCGGTCCGTACCGCAGGGGTTTACCCCCCGGCGGCGACGATCACCTCTACCCGGGCCGCTCGCCGTTCCGGGCACGCTGGGGGCCCAGAAGCGATAGATGAGGATGCGGCCGACCTTGCGGAGGAACGAGAAGCGGCTCATCCCCGCAAGGGCGGCGCGGCACCGGGTCCGGCGTACGGCTGTGCACGGCGCGCCCGTACAGCGTGGCGAGAAGCGTCTCCTTCTCCTTGGTGAGATAAACCTTCTCGGTACCCATCCCTCAAGAGTAGGCCTGGGCGACAGAGAGTCCGCAGGTCAGAGGGCGGGGTGCGCGGGAGGCGACCAGCTCGCCACCGACAATACAAATGTTCTTGACAAGATGAGTTTTCGGTAGCAACGTATCGGGCAGTAGAGATGCAGCGGCCGAGAAGATCGGCGCATCGCCCTCGACAACGAGGTTGAGAGCACGTGATGGATCACCCCGAGCGGGGATCCGACGGAAAGGACGCGGCAATGAGGAAGCTGGTTGTGAGCACCTTCGTCACTCTCGACGGGATCATGCAGGCTCCCGGCGGCCCTGGCGAGGACGACAGCAATGGCTTCGCGCACGGCGGATGGACCGTGAACCACTGGGACGAGCAGCTGGCCAAGTTCATGGACGAGACCATGACCGCGCCGTTCGACCTCGTCCTCGGGCGCAAGACCTACGACCTCTTCGCCTCGTATTGGCCGAACGCCCCGGAGGAGGCCGGCGCCAAGCCCCTGAACGACGCGACCAAGTACGTCGCGTCGCGGAGCCGTCCCGCGCTGCAGTGGAGGAACTCGGTCCTGATCGAGGGAGACGTGGCCGAGGGCGTCGCGGCGCTCAAGAAGGAGGACGGGCCCGAGCTGCAGGTGCACGGCAGCAGCGACCTGTTGCGGACGCTGCTGCGCCACGACCTCGTCGACCGGTACCGTCTGCTGATCTTCCCCGTCGTCCTCGGCTCGGGCAAGCGGCTGTTCTCCGAAGGCGCCGTCCCCGCCGGGCTGAAGCTCGTCGACAGCGCGGTCTCCACCACCGGGGTCGTCATGAACACCTACGAACCGGCCGGTGAGGTCACCACGGGGTCCTTCGTTCAGGACTGACCGCTTCCGCGAAGCGGACGGCGAGCCTTCGGCTCGACCGGGACACCGGTCAGGGAGCAGGCGGACGGCCGGGGTATCTCCGGCGGTCCGCCTACTCCCTCGGTAGTACACGATGTGTCGCTGGAGGGAGGACGACGTAGAGCGGCGCGTGCAACAGCATCGGTCACTACCGACCGAGCTACGAAGGGAGCACGCGATGCGCAGAATCTACGCAGCGCTTGCCGCACTGCTGTTGATCGCCGTACTGGCACAGTTCTACTTCGCCGCGGTGGGCGCGTTCGCCAGACCACAGGACGACGACTCCTTCGCACTGCACAGCGTCACCGGCATGATGATCATCCCGGTCCTGTCACTGCTGGTCACCATCGCCGCCGCCGCTTCCCGCGCCCCCGGCCGGCAGATCGCCGCGGCCCTGCTGCCGTTCGGCCTGGTGATCGTCCAGGTGCTGATCGTCGTGCTCGGCCGCGTACTGAACGACGGCGCGGACAACACGACCCCCGCCGGGCTCGCCATCATGGGCCTGCACGGGATCAACGGCATGGCCGTCATGGGGGCCGCCGGCATGGTGCTCCGCAACGCCCGCAAGCTCGCCGGCTCCCCGCGCGGCGCGCAGGCCGCCGACGACGCGCCCGCGGCGCGGGTCTCCGGTCCTGTCGGAGGCGAATCCGCGGCACGGTCCTCGTGACCGTCGAAGGACTCATGGCGCTCGACCTGCTCGCCGGGGTGCTCGCCGCGGTGGCGTGGCTGGGCGCGGGCGCGGCGGCGGCCACCCGCCATGTCAGGGTGGCCGCCGGTCTGTTCGTCCTGGCGGTGCTGGCGTCGCTCGCGCGGGGCGGTCTCGTCCTGGCGCTCGCCGGCGCCGGCTGGTGGTTCGTCCAGGAGAAGCTCACGCTGACATTGCCGCTGCTGGCGGCCGGCACGGTCGCCGCCGCCGTGCTCGCCGCTCCGTCCCTGGCCGGCGCGGCCCTGCGGGACGGCCGGAGGGGGCCCGGCGCCGTGGGGGCGGCCCACACCGACTCGACGGCGACGGAACCGCACGCCACGGGGGCGCGGGCGGTCGAGGACCCGGCGAGCGGGCCGGGCGCGGCGACGTTGACGGCGTCTTGGGCGGTGCCGGCGTTGTTCGGGGCCGGGTACGCGGCGGCGGCCGGGCCGGTGGTCACGTTGCTGCTGGGGTACCCGGCGACGTGGAGCACGGCGGTGATCACCGTGGTCCTCGTGGCCGCGGCGGTGCTGACCACCCAGCGGTTGCTGTCCCCCGGCACGCGCGTCCGCGGGACGAGGGGCGCCGTGGCGGCGACCGTCGTGGCCGGGCTGGTAGGTGGAGGGCTCGCGTTCCTGCCTGCGGACGAGGTCGACACCGGGGGCGGCCCGGCCGTCGCCTCCTCGCGCACCATGCCGACGCACGGCGGACACGCCGCCCCGCCGATGCCGGCCGGACACGCCGCCATGCCGATGCAGGGCGGACACACCGTCACGCCGATGCAGGCCGGACACGCCGCCATGCCGATGGCCGCTGGCCGATTCGGAGCGGGGCACCCGGCAGGAACGCGGACGGCCGGCGCGGCGCGGCACGACCGGCCGGTGACCGCCCTGCGCGGACCCTCCGCGCCCGCGCCGGGCGGCACGGTGCGCCGGTACGAGCTCACGGCGCGCACGGCCACGATCACCCTGTCCTCGGGGCGCAAGGTGGCCGCGTGGACGTTCAACGGCGCCGTCCCCGGCCCGCCGATCACCGCCGCCGAGGGTGACCTGATCGAGGTGCGCCTGCGCAACGCCGACATCGAACGCGGGGTCACCCTGCACTGGCACGGCTACGACGTTCCCTCCGGCGAGGACGGGGTCCCCGGCCTGACGCAGGACAGTGTGCGGCCCGGACAGGAGTTCGTGTACCGGTTCCTCGCGAACCAGGTGGGCACGTACTGGTACCACACGCACGAGGTGTCGGACCAGGGCGTGAAGATGGGCCTGTACGGCGCGCTGCTGGTGACCCCGCGCGCATCGGCCCCCAAGGCCGCCCCCGCGTCCCAGCGGGAACCGGCCGCCCAGGGCGCGCGGGCAACCTCGGGCGGAGCCACGGCGGCGGGTGGAGCGGTGACGCTCGGGGAAGCGGCCGCGCCGGGCGTCGATCTCACTCTGCTGATGCACACGTTCGCGGGGCGCACCGTGGCCGGCGACCATGACGAGCCGATCGAGTGGCGCGCCGCGCCCGGGGCGCCCGTGCGGCTGAGGCTGGTCAACACCGACAACACCCCGCACCGGTTCGCGCCGGTGGGCACGCGCTTCCGGCTGGCGGCCGTGGACGGTTCCGATCTGCACGGCCCCGGCGAGGTGAGCCAGGTGGGGCTGCGCCTGCCCGCGGGCGGACGTTACGACCTGTCCTTCACCATGCCGCCGGGCGCGCCGGTCGTGCTCGCCGTGGACGACCGCGTGGTCGTCCTGCGCCTCACCGCCGGCGGTACCGGTCCGGGGCCGGGAGGATCTGGCGGAGCGACCGGCGGCGCCGGTTCAGGGGGGTCCGGCGGAGCGACCGGCGGCGCCGCTCCGGGAGGACCTGGCGGCGTTCCCGCGACGGCCGGGTGGCCTGAGCTCGATCTTCTGCGGTACGGGACGCCGGACGGCGCGCGGCACGATGACCTGACCGGGCGGTTCGACCGCGACTTCACGCTCGTGCTGGACCAGGGGCTCGCGCTGTCCGGCGGACGGCCGCTGTACGCGCACACGGTGAACGGCCACGCGTTCCCGTCCGTCCCGACGCAACTCGTCCGCGAGGGGGACGTCGTCCGGACGACGGTGGTGAACCGCGGGCGGGAGACCCATCCCTGGCATCTGCACGGTCACCGCGTCCTGGTGCTCTCGCGTGACGGGCGCGCGCCGGAGGGCGGCCCGCTGTGGCTGGACACCTTCGACGTCCGGCCGGGCGAGGTGTGGCAGGTGGCATTTCGGGCTGGCAACCCGGGTCTGTGGATGAACCACTGCCACAACCTGAGCCATGCCGATCAGGGCATGGTCCTCCACCTGGCGTACGAGGGGATCACGACTCCTTTCCACGGCGCGCACGGCGGCTGACGGGCGGTCGTCCCGGAATGCGGCGAAGGCGGGCCGCACTTCCGGCCTGCCCGGATCCGCCGGCCGGAGATCGTGTCGTCCGTGCATCTTGCGGGATTTCGCGGCGTGGAGGCCTAAGGTGATCAATGAGGCGATCGGTACTAGGCTTCGCGGACGATGTCCGGAAATATCCCGCCTCGTTTGCGTCGTACGTGGAAGCCCGGGGCTCTGATCATGGCGTTGACGATCGCTGCCGCCTGCCTGCTGGGCGGAAGCACCTACATGTTCGGCGGCCAGGGCGCCGAACCGAGCTCGGCGGCGAGGCTGCCGGTCGGCGTCCCCGGCGTCGTGGCCGGCCCCTCGGGAGCGACGTCTCCTGCCGCGTCGGCCACCCCGGCCGCCTCCGAGTCGCCGACCACGGCCCCGACCGGCTCGGACGACGACCCCGGCCCGGACCCGGGCTTCGGCAAGCAGCCGGTGGTCATCCGAGTCCCGTACTCGGCGAAGGGCCGGTACAAGGTGGTCAAGGGAGGCGCGCGCCCTCCGGCGGGCCGTCGCGGCAAGGTGATCCGCTATCTCGTCGAGGTCGAGCGCGGGCTCCCGTTCGATCCGGAGGAGTTCGCCGCCATGGTGCACCGGACGCTCAACGACCCCCGGAGCTGGGGCCGCGGCCGCACGCGGTTCAAGCGGGTGGCCCACGGACCGGTGCGGTTCCGGGTGGCCCTGTCCAGCCCCGCGCTGACGAACCGGAACTGCCGCCCGCTCCAGACGTTCGGCGAGCTCTCCTGCTGGAACGGGGGGCGCTCGGTCATCAACGCGAAGCGCTGGGGGGCGGCCGTCCCCGGGTACCACGGCGACCTCATCGCCTACCGCCAGTACGTGATCAACCATGAGGTCGGCCACGCGCTCGGGCACGGGCACCAGCCGTGCGCCGGACGCGGCAGGCTCGCCCCGGTGATGACCCAGCAGACCAAGTCCCTGCAGGGCTGCCGCCCGAACCCGTGGCCGTTCCCGCCCGCCAAGAGCAGGTCACGCGACGCGCGCTAGCACGGCGGCGACGCGCACGGCGGCCAGGAGCACCACAGCGACCCCGCCGGCCGTTTCGGGGCCGTGGCCGACGCCGTCGCGACGATCGGCCTGACCTTCTTCACCGGGGTGTCGTTCGTGCTGGAATCGTCCGCGGTGACGATGAAACCCGCGCACGGTGTCGGCAGACTCGATATGACGACCGAGTAAAACCGACCAAGGGGATGAATTCATGTTATCGGCTCGAATGTCCCTCCCGAGGCTGATGATGGCGGGGCTCGCGTCCAGCGTTGTGCTCGTGACCCTGACGGCGGCGGCCTTCCCCGCGGCGGCCCAGCGGGTGAGCGTGACCGCCCGGCAGGCCGAACCCGCGGGCCTGGACGGGACCGCGCGGACCCCGGACGCGTCCGCGCTCGACCGCGACGCGCTGCGGGCGACCCTCGACGGGGTGCCGGCCGCCGGCATGTACGGCGTCTACTCAAGCGTCCGGGACGGCGGCGCCCGGTGGGCGGGGGCCTCGGGCGTGGCCGACGTGCGCACCGGCAGGCCCGTGACCTCCGGAATGCACCATCGGATAGGCAGCGTCAGCAAGGCGTTCACGTCCGTCGCGCTCATGCAGCAGGTGGAGCGCGGGCGGCTCGACCTCGACGCTCCGATCGGGCGCTACCTGCCGCGCCTGGTGCCGGGCGAGCGCGGCCGCACCGTGACCACGCGGATGCTGCTGAACCACACCAGCGGCATCGGCGACTACATCCCGGGCGCCTTCCCTTCGCTGCTCCAGAACTCACCCGCCAGCCTCGACGACAACAGGTTCAGGCAGTTCGCCCCCGAGGAGCTGGCACGCCTGGGCCTGGCCGCGGAGCCCACCGGACGACCGGGCGAGCGCGCCTCCTACTCCAACACCAACTACGTGATCGCCGGCCTGCTGCTGGAGAGGCTCACCGGCACCCGCGTCGAGACCTACATCACCCGTAATGTCATCGACAGGGCGGGGCTCCGCGACACGTACTTCCCCCGGACGCCGTTCATCCCCGGGCCGCACTCCAAGATGTACGAGGCGTTGTACGGCCTGATCGACCCGCCGCGCGACTACAGCGTGTACAACATGTCCTGGGCCTTCACGGCGGGCGCGCTGGTCTCCACGATGGACGACCTCAACGCCTTCTACCGCGCGCTCCTCGGCGGCAGGCTGGTCGGCGCCGCGCAGCTCGCCGAGATGCAGCGCACCGTTCCGTTCACCGACGAGCAGGGCAGCGTCGTGATGAACTACGGTCTCGGCATCTACGCGCAGGACTGGCCGTGCGGCCGGTTCTGGGGCCACGACGGAGCGGTCTTCGGCTCCGGCACGGTGACGCTGTCCAGCCCTGACGGCCGCCGGCAGGCGTCCTTCGGCATCAACCTGATGAAGTACCAGCAATTCGACGAGAACGGCCAGATCCAGGTCCACCCGATCGACATCGCGCTGGCCCAGCACATGCTGGTGGCGCTGTGCGGCGCCCAGGCCGGCGCGCCGAGCACGCTGAAGGCCCCCGCCGTCCCGCTGTTCCCGACCGAGGGCCTGCGCCCGGCACGCCGGTAACGGCTCGAGCCCCCGCCCATCGTGATCCCTCTCCGCCCGCGACCTGGCGGAGAGGGATGACCACCGGTCAGAAGACGGCCAGGGTGCGACCGGCGGCCACGGCCTCGCGCACGCTGTTCGCCAGGACCGCGCCGACGCCGTCCGCGCGCGACGCGAGGACGCCCAGTCCTTCGACGTCGTCGGTGTGGGCCAGCAGGTCACGGTACTTGTCGTTGCTCCGCAGCAGATCTTGGGCGTGCAGTGCCGCGTCCGCCGCCTGGACGCGGCGCGCGTAGGCCTCCAGCGCCGCGACCTGCCCGGTCACCTCGTCGACCGATCGCCGCAGCGCGGCACGCTGCGGCGAGAGGACCGCGTGCAGTTCGGGGGTGACCACTCCCCGCGTCGCCCGCGCCTGCTCGGCGCGCAGCTCGGACTGGGTGCGGAGCCGCCTCGCGATCTCCCACAGCCGCCGGGGCAGGACGACGTCGTTGGCCACCGAGTCCAGCCACCCCAGCCGGTTGACGCGGGAGTCGTGAACCGTCTCGATGGCGTGGCCGGCGCGGTCGAGCAGCAGGCGGGCCGGCTGGTCGAGGTCGGCGGGGACGACGTATTGGTGCTGGTAGAGCTCCGTCAGGCGCCGGGGCGACCGGAGCCTCGCGTAGTGAGTGATCGGCGCGCCCACGGCCGTGGCCACCAGTAGCGGGATCACTATCCCTAGCGTTCCGTTCGCCAACGACACATCGCCGGCGGCCATCTTCCCCGACAACACGACGATCAGGTAGATGAGCAGGAGACCGCAGAACACGACGAATACGCTCGCCCTGCCAGTGGGGACGAAACGGCGGTCGGCGAGCGCGTTGTTTCCGACGATGCGCCGTTTGTCGTCGTCGGGGATGTCCGGGTCCACCACCGGCCACCTGCCGACCCACCATGAACTCATCGTGAAACCCCCCGGACGAGATCGCGGCCCCGCGCGCGACGCGCTCATGACCCCCGTAGTCAGAACACCCCGTGAGCCCGATCGTAACGCGCCGCGCCGCCGGTCACGCGATTCATCACCCTTATGCAATTGACGGGACTTTATGCCGTCACAACCCGATATTACGACATATCCATTAATCGACGGGTGGCATCCCGCCTCGCGATGTTGACCTCAACCGAGGTTCATGTTTCACGATGGTCGCCCTGCACTGCCGACAAGGGAGAACGTCATGATCCTGGTCACGGGCGCCACCGGCCGCGTCGGGCGGCACGCCGTTTCCGGCCTGCTGGCGGCCGGCGCCGAACTGCGGGCGCTGTCGCGCGACCCGGCGGCCGCCGGGCTGCCGGAGAAGGTCGAGGTCGTCCACGGCGACCTCGCGAAACCCGAGACCCTGGACGCGGCCCTGGACGGAGTGGAGGCGGTGTTCCTGGTCTGGCCCACCCTGTCGGCCGACCACGCCGCTCCCGCCGCGGTCGAGGCGATCGCCGCGCGCGCCAGGCGCCTCGTCTACCTGTCCGCGCGCGGCGCGGCCGGGGCGCGGGAGGCGGACGGGACGATCCTCGGCTCGCACGCCCGCCTGGAGAACCTGATCGAGCGGAGCGGGATGGAGTGGACGTTCCTGCGGGCCGGCGGCTTCGCGGCCAACACCTTGATGTGGGCGCCGCAGATCCGTGACACCGGCACCGTCCGCTGGGTGCACGGGGCCGCGCGCAGATCACTGATCCACGAACGCGACATCGCCGCCGTGGGCGTGCGGGCGCTGACCGGCTCAGGGCACGGCGGCGCCAGGTACGAGCTGACCGGGCCGCGCGCCCTCACGCAGATCGAGCAGGCGCACCTCATCGGCGAGGCCATCGGCCGTCCGGTGCGCTGGGAGGAGATGGACGCGGAGGTCGCGCGGCGGGCGATGATCGACCAGGGCATGCCCCCTTCGCTGGCCGGCGCCATCGTGGACGCGCACGCCGCGATGGTGGCGGCCCCCGAGCCGGTCACCACGACCGTCGAGGAGATCACCGGGGCGCCCGCGACCGACTTCCGCCAGTGGGCCGCCGACCACGCCGCCGACTTCCGCTGACCCCGGAGCCAGTGGTCCCCTCACCGGGAGAACGCTTCCCCCCGACCGCCCGCCGGTACAGCCGCCGTTGAAGCGGCGCCCGCGGTGCCCGCGTGCGGCGGTGCGGGAGAAAGGGCGCCCATGGCGCCTCCGAGAGCCTCGATCTAGGGCTGTAGGCGCTCCTGCAACCACCGCGGTACGAGCGCTCCCCTCGGCTGCCGCGCCGTAACCGCGAGCGCCGTCGATCCGGCCTGCGCCGACGGCGCGCCCCCGTCGGCCGCGACCGGAACCCGGCCCGCTCGTCACCCCGCGCCCGAAGGCCGATTCGGTACAGCCGCCTACGACGAAAGGGAAAAGCGGGTACCGCGCTGGTTTACCAGGATCAATCGATGAGCGTATTGGCATCGAAAACCGCCGTGATTAGCCTGAAGATCAGCTGGACGGACACATCGTCGCCTTTCCTGTCGTGCCGCTGCCGCGCTCCCACCGGCACGGCTTCGATGGCACGGCTCCGGCGGCACGGCCGGCCGGACGCGGCTTCGGTTCCCGCCCGGTGATCTCAGCGCGGATCGAGATGTCGGCACGGGGGTGAGCGGCACATGCGATTACAGGTCCTCGGGCCGATGCGGTTCTGGACCGGTTCGGACTGGGCCCCGGTCCCCGGCCCTCGCCCCCGGACCCTGCTGGCCCTGCTGACGATCGACATGGGGCGGCCGGTCTCCACAGCCCACATGGTGTCCGAACTGTGGCCCGCCAACCCGCCCGCGACGGCGCCGACCCTGATCCGGGGCTACGTGTCGCAACTGCGGCGCGCACTCGGAGACCTCGGCGACGACACCATCCTCACCCGGCCCTCCGGGTACGAGATGCCCTCGGCACCGGAGGCGACCGATGTCAGCCTGTTCGACGCCCTGACCTCGCAGGGCAGCACGGCTCTGGTCAAGGGCGCCGCGGAGGAGGCCCACCGGCTGCTGTCCCAGGCGCTCGCCCTCTGGCGCGGCGAGCCCTACTCCGACGCTCTGCTCACCTCGAGGGCCGCGGCCGAGGTGAGCAGGCTGGGCGAGCGCCGCCTGGTCGCCACCGAAGCCCACATCGAGGCAGGGCTGCTGTGCGGCCGGGGCCACGAGCTCATCCACGAGCTCCAGTGCCTGACGAGTGAACATCCCCTGCGGGAAGGTCTGTGGGCGCAGCTCATGCGGGCGCTGTACGCCGCAGACCGGCGCGCCGCCGCCCTGGACTCCTACCGCAGGGCGCGGCAGGCACTCGTCGGGGAACTCGGCCTGGAACCCGGCCCCGACCTGCGGGAACTCCACCAGGCCATCCTTGAGGGCAGCCCCTTGCCCGGCCCCGCGCCCGCCCACACTCCCGCGCCCCGCGGCCGAGCCTCGGACGCCCCCGCCCCGGCATCGCTTCCCCTGGAACTACGCCGGGACGTAGCGGCGTTCATCGGCCGGCAGCAAGACCTGGCATCCTTGCAGCGTCTCATGACCGGCTCCCGGAGGTCGAGCGCCGTCGTGATCACCGGGGCCGGCGGCATGGGCAAATCGGCCCTGGCGATCCACCTGGCCCATCGTCTGCGCGACCACTTCCCCGACGGCCAACTCCACCTCTGCCTCCAGGGGACCGGCGAAGGGCTCAAGCCCCTCCAACCCGCGGAAGCCCTGAGCCGCATGCTGCGCGCCCTCGGCGTCGCCCCTGCCGACGTGCCGGCGGAACCCGATGAGGCCGCCGCCCGGTTCCGTTCACTGACGTCGGGCCGCAGCATGCTGGTGCTCCTGGACAACGCGGTCGACGCGGCCCAGATCGAGCCTCTGCTCCCAGGTGACCCGTGCGCGGTACTGGTGACCAGCCGGCGTTCCCTGAGCACCCTGGACGGTACCGTCCACCTTCTGAACAACTTGTCGGAGCAGGAGTCACTGCTGCTGCTCGGCCGACTGGCAGGCGAGGAGCGCATCACCACCGACCCCGACGCGGCCCTGCGAATCGTCCGGTACTGCGAGGGGCTCCCGCTCGCCGTACGCATCGCCGGCGCTCGCCTGGCGGCCCGGCCGCATTGGCCGCTCCGCTGGCTGGCGGACAGGCTGAGCAGCGAACAGCACCGCCTCGACGAACTGCAAATAGATGGCCTGGCCGTACGATCCGCCTTCGCCGTCAGCTTGCATGATCTGGAAGCCGATCCGAGCGGACGAGACCAGAGCCGCTTGTTCCGCCTCCTCGGTCTGTCGCACCGGCCCTACGTCACGGGGCCCCTCGCCGCCGCGCTCACAGGCACAACCGTCGATCAGGCCGAGTGGCTGCTTGAGAAACTGCTCGACGCCCGCCTCCTGGAGTCCCTCGAACCGAGCAGCTACCGGATGCATGATCTGATGCGCCTTTTCGCCAAGGAGCAGGCCTCCCTGCCACCTTCTTCCTCAGGAACAGGACGTCGCACTTCGCACGATGGCCTGCTGTCTCACGACGTCGGCCCCTGTGGATCTCCGGCCGGAGCATCTCCTCTCCGCTGAGGGGCATGGTCAACCGCACGCCGACACGAACCTCTCGACGCTCGACCGAAGAGCGTCGAGGAGCTCTCGATAACGCTCTTCATGCCCTTCCGCCTCCAGGTGCTCGCGCACCGGATAGAACGCCGCCCAGGCGGCGTGGATGCCCCGCGCCGATTCGCTGCCGAGGGTCGATCTGGCGAGTAGCTCCCCGGTGCCGAGGGTTCGTTTGCCTTCGACGGCGACCCACCGGTTGAAACGAGCCTGCGCGGCGATCAATTCGCCGATCTGCTCCAGCACGTCATTTCCGACGAGCCCGTCGATCATTATCTGGATGAGGAGATTGCGCAGGTGATTATGCGTGGGACCTTTCAGCTCCGGCGGGATCTCCCATTCTTCAGTCACCAGTCGACGCCTCTCGGAGAACTCGAGTCAGAGCCCGCTCGCCCATGCCGCGGATGCGCATCAGCGGCCGTACAGGAAGTTGTCGTTGATCCAGCTGTAGAAGCCACCGGTCGTGTCCGGAACCCCCCGGACCCTTCCCGCGCGCAGGATGTCCGCACAGTATGTCATGCATGACTTCGTTTCCAGGTCGTAGTCACCGAGAACCCTCAGCGTGGACTTCTGATAAGCGAGGGCCAGGTCACCGCGCGGGAGCGGAATGTACTTCTCCACCGCCTCCAGCGTGTGCTCCTCCGTCCATCGTCGGCCGATGGCGCGCGTACCGATCGTCCCCATCTGGTGCGTGTGCAGGCTTTCACCGGCGTACCGGACCTGAATCGTCGCGTGGCCCTTGTCCATATAGACGATGGCGACTCCCGACAGGTTCTTCCGACCGAGAGTGATAGCGCCGCGGTCGGCGCCGTACCGGGCCGCGTTGGACCCGAACCGCTTGGCCAGCGCCTTCAATCCACTCTTGAGAAGGCCCGCGCCTCTGACGATCGTGCGGCCTTCCCCCGCTGCGCCGCCCCCGACGGGAGTGATGAGGGACGGGCCGATGAATTCCCGCCCTACCTTGAATGCCCAGGAATCGCGATCAGCATCCAGGTCTTCATCGATGTACGAGTCTATGCGGCGGGTGGTCTTGTTATCCGTCGCGTATAGATTGCCGTTGCTGAGCTGATTCCAGCCCTTGTAGAGGTCGTTGACGTAACTCAACGTCCCGGCCAACGCATTCTTTGCCTGGCAGCCGACGTTGTACCATCTGCAGCCGGACTTCGGTGCGGGGGCCGATCCACCTCCACCCCCACCACCGCCACCACCGCCACCGCCGCCGCCACCGCCGCCACCGCCGCCGCCGCCGCCGGAATTGCATCCGATGCCCGCGTAGAGGCAGTCCTGATTCCCTGAGAGCGGGCCGTCGAGCCCTTCGGGGTCACTCATGGTGACAGGTGTGTGGTTGGCGTAGGAGTAGCCGTCCCAGCTTTGCGGGTACTCCATGTTGAACAGCGGGTCGACGGAGACGAAGCGGCCGATGTTCGCGTCGTACTCGCGTGCACCGAGGTGAGTCAGGGACGTACTGGAGTCGATGGTGCCACCGACGAAGCCCTTCTCGCCGGGCCACGTACCGGTCGCGGTGCCGCGCGACTGTCCGAAGGGGGTGAAACGGCGCTTGGCGAGATCGCCGGTCGTCGCGTCGATCGCCAGCTCACCGGTACCGTGATGGTCGGACGACAGCAAGGTGACGCCCGCGGTGGTGCGCATCGCGACCGTGTCGCCGCTCTGGGTGTAATAGCGGGTGGCCTTGGTGCTTGTGGCCCCCTTGTCGAGACGGATCTCCAGGGCCGACAGATACAAGGTGGTACCGCCCGGATCGCGGCGGATCATCCGGTCGCCGGCGGCCTTGTAGGCGAAGCTGGTCTCACCGGTGGCCGGATCGGCGACCTTGACGAGATGGCCTTCGGCGTCCCAGGTGAGGCTCTGGTCGCCGGTTCCGGTGTTGCGCCTCGTGGTGTTGCCGGTGGCGTCGTATGCGTAGCCCTCGGTGTGTGCGCCGGTCCCGGTCTGGGTGACCCCGGCGAGCTGATGTCCTTTGAATGAAGCGTCGACGCCGGTGCCGCCCGCATAGGCATAGGAGCGTGTGGAGGCGAGATGGTTGCCCGCGTCGTACCGGGTCTCGGTGGCGCGGTTGCCGCTCCCGTCATAGGTGTATGCGGACCTGTAGGGCGCGGCGCCGCCAAGGGTCGCCGAGGCGGGGTCGGTGGCGCAGGTGCCGGCGCCCTGCGCCCAGGCGTCGGTGAGCCTCCTCAGATGGTCATACCGGTAGCACTGGTTGTCGGTGCCGTCGCGGGAGACATCGGCGATCTGGGTGACATTGCCGGCATCGTCGTGAGTGTAGGTGGCGCTCCGGTCGACGCCGGTCATGCCGGCGTGGACGGTGGTGCTGGTCTTCAGCCGCCGGCTACCGAACTCGTAGCCGTAGACCTGGTCGACCTGTTTGCCGCTGCCGCCGGTGGACAGGCGCCTGCCCAGCAGCTTGCCGGTCTTGCTGTAGTCGGTGCCGATGACGTACGACGACAGGTTGCCGGTCAGTTTCACCGGGCGGCCGAGCGCGTCGTAGGCCGGGGTGATCACCTCGGCCGACAGCCCGCCCGCGGCCGGGCTACTGACCGACTGCACGCTTCCGTCGAGGTTGTACACCGTGTTGAACTGGTAGCCGCCAGAAGGCGCGAGCGCCGCCTCGGCCGCGGGGAGGCCGGTCAGGGTCACCGTGATGCGGGTCGGCCGGTTCCTGTTGTCGTAGAAGTTGACCGTCTCGGTGTAGCCGGCGCCGTTCGCATGGCTGGTGGAGCCGGTCGGCTGTCCCTTGAGCACCGTGTCGTAGGTCCACTCGGCCAGCGTGGTGCCGGGGCTGCCGTTGGTCGTGTCGTACCTGGCGGTCTTCCTGCCGATCGGGTCGTAGGTGACGGTGATCTTCCTGCCGCGGGCGTCCTCGGTCTGCACGAGTTGGTCGAGGTCGTCGTAGGCGAACCTGGTGACGCCCTTGTCGGGATCGGATTCCTGGATCTTGCGGCCTCGTAGGTCGTAGTCGTAGGTCCAGGTGTGGCCGCCGGGCCCCTTGATCGACTTCAGCTGCCCGGCGGGCGTGTAGGTGTAGAAGGAGGAGTCGTATCCGTTCGGCCTGTGTCGGCGAACCTCGACCTGCCTGCCCTGCGCGTCGACCAGGCTGGTGGTGGGGATGCCACCGTCGGGCGGGGTGACGGTCGTCCAGTCACCACCGTAGGCGTAAGTGGTGCGCCACTTCTCGCCGGTGTCGCTGTTGCCGGCCAGCAGCCGCTCCGCGACGACGCGGCCGAGCCCGTCGTAGGTGTAGACGGTCTGGGTCTCCACCTGCCCGGGGGTGTCCACACCGAACAGCGCTTCACCGGGGGCACCGTCGGCGTAGTACGCGGCGTAGGTCCGATCCACAGTGCCCCGCGCGTTGTAGAAGGTGTCGGCGATCAGCCGGCCGCCATCCGGACCAGGCTGCTGTGTCTGTCGGGTCCGGAGCCAGCCATCCAGCAGCTCGTATGAGGTGTCCTGGCCTCCGTCGTTGTTCAGGTCCTTGGCGACCACCGCGGTGATCTTGCCCGCCGTCGTCCGGTAGCCGAATTCCCGAGTGGGAACCTGTGCGGTGGTGCGGTCCGGCCCCCACACCTTCGTCACCCTGCCAAGAGCGTCCAGGGCGTTGACGGTCGTCTTCCCGCCCGGGTCGGTGGAGCGCAGGGCACTGCCCCAGGCTGGATCGATCTCGGAAACCGTGGTCATGGCGGAGCCGGCGTCCCCGCTCCTGACCGGTGGTCCAGTGGCCGTCACCTTGGTGGTCAGGCCGTTCGTGTCGGTGTAGGCGGTGGTCGTGGTGCGCTCCACCGGGGTGGCCGCGGTGTTGTCGACCAGCGTCACGCTCTTCGGCCTGCCATACGCGTCGTATGCGGTCCTGGTCGCGGGGACGTACCGGACCGTCCCGCTGGTGGTGCCGGAGACCGCCACCTTGTCGGTCGCCGTGACGAGCCCCTTGGACGGCGCCGCTCCGAACACTCCGCCGTCGTAGTAGGTGCGCACGTCGGAGATGAGCTGCTTGGTGAGGTCGACGGCAGCGTCGCAGGACGCGGCGACCGTCCGCACCTGCGCCGGTTGGCCGACCAGCCAGTCGTCGGTGTTCCGCGCCGCCATCGTGGTGGTGGTGCAACGGTTGTCAGCCTCGGTGGAGGTGTCCCCCAAGTCGTCGACTTGAGTGGGCATGCCCGTCGTGGTGTCGAAGGAGTTGCTGGTGCTCTTGGTTTCCCGCCATCTCCCGCCGTCGAGCGAGGTCAACGTCCGGCTGGTCTTGGTCGCGATCAGGTTGGCGGTGACCGTCCCGAAGGAGCGGGTCCGAGAGGCCGTCTGGTGATGCCATGGCGAGTTCACGATCTTGGACACCACCGCCCCGCCACTCTTGTCATAGGTGACCGACCGGACCTCGAACCCCTGGAGGGAGCCGTGGTCAGGGTAGGAGCCGCCCTCACCGTCGGAGACGTCGACGTCCTTCTCGCCGCCGCCCGCGTTGAGGCGGTCGCCGTCCATGCCTTGGAAGTACCAGTGGTCGACCTGCCCGGGCGTGCCGCTGGTGGCCCCGGTCTTCACCCGGACCTTGTCATAGCCGCGCCACTGCGACCACGTCTTGTACTTCTCCGGCGTGAGCCCGTCATCGTCGTCGTAGTGCCAGGCGGGGCGGCCGATGCTGTAGTCGTACCTGGTGACCATGTCCGGCGATCCGCCGGTCAGATCCGTCTGGACGGTCTCGGTCACCACGTACTTGTGGAACCAGTCGAGGGTGGGGTCGTCGCTGACGCCGCTGCTCTTCACCCAGTACGCGGGGAAGCACCGACGGTGGTTGGTGTGCGGGACGGGCAGGTCGGCGGTGGTGCAATCAGCGCCCGAGTAGTCGACCTCGAGGACTCCGCCGAACTCGTTGTAGACCGTGCCGAGCCGGTTCTTCACGAACGGACCGAGGTCGTCGCCGAGCTTGTCCACCCGGTTCGGCAGCTGGGTGTAGACGAACGACACGGGTGGCAGCGCGACCGGCGTCGTCCCCGCGAGACCGGTGTGGACGATGGACGTCAGCAGCAGCTGCCGGTCCACGTCCGCCATTCCCCACGTGTGCTTCAGCTCCCAGGAGTCCACGGGGCGGTAGCCGCTGCCGTCCGCCTTCACGATCTGCGTGGTGACCTTGGTCAGCCGCTTGCGGGACCAGAACGTCGGCGACGACGTGCCGTGGTCCTCCTTGCACTCCTGGCCGGAGTCGCAGTGCAAGTCCCAGGGCACGTCCTCCCAGTACTCGGCATGATCCTTGATCTTGGCCTCGGCGCAGTCGGCGGAATCCGCGCGGATGCACCGCTCGGAGACCTCGAAATCGACCCGGGCGGGCGCCTTGGCGGGGACCAGGTCGTCGGCACGCAAGCCGTACTCGATGTGGTCGACGTAGCCGCCGCGCACGTACGGGGTTTCATCCTCGCTGCCGAGGTCGCGGCCGTAGTGGTTCTTCTCCTGGGAGTAGAAGTAGGTGACGGCGTTCCCGTCCCGGTCGACGACCTTGTCCAGGTTCCACCGCCACGCCTGCTGGCACCAGGAGTCCTTGAACTCGGCCTTGTGGCAGGGCTCGCCGTCGTCGTCGCCGAACACCGGCACCGTCCAGGCCGACCTGGTCTGCGGCTTGCCGGCGACCAGGGTGTTCAGCCCGAAGAAGTACTGAGTGCCGTCGGTGGTGGTGACCTTCCAGTACTCCCCGCCGTTGTCACCGTTGTCAATGTCGCCACTGGTCAGCTTCTCGATACGGGTGCCGTCGTCGTTCTTCATGCGCCACGTACGGCCCCCGGCGGAGATCAGCTCGCCGCCCTTGCCGTTCAGCGTCATCGTGGCGTTGTCATACCCCCAGCACAAATCTCCGGGGTAGATGTCATGGGTGGAGTTCTTCGGCACGCCGTCGTCCTTGCAGGACTTGTAGCGGCGCTCGATGTAGCCAGGCCACAAATCGAACCCGTCGCCCGCCCAGGACGGCTGGGTGTTGGTGTTGGACGTCCGGCCGTCGATGGACGAAGAGGAGTAGGAAAGGCCAAGGTTCGGCGTCAGACCGCCCGCCACCGGCGGCACCCGCATCGGGTACGACCAGGTGAAGTCCCCCGACTGGGCGCCGATGTCCCACGTCGCCGACGCCGACAACGGGGTCGCCTTGTAATCGCCCTTGTCTCCGGAAGGCTCCGAGGCGGCCGCCAGCACCATCGCCGCTCCGCCCGCCGGCGCGGTGGCCACCTGCGCGCTCAGCGTCTGGTCGCCGGTGTCGTTGACCGACGCCACCGGTGTCGCCGCACGGCACGCCGCAGCATCCGGAGTGGTGAGCGCACAGGAGGGCAACCGCACCAACCGCAGACGCGAGCCGTACGACGCGCCGTACGCGCGGGCGAAGCCCGAGTAGTCCAGGCGCACGGCCGTCTTCTCCGGGGCCGGCGTGGCACCGGTCGCCTCCACAGAGAACAACACCCCGTCGACGCCCGCGCGCCGCGCCGACGCGCGATCCAGCATCCGCACCCGCGCCTCGACGGGAGCAGCCGCGGTGGGCGCGCCGGCACCGTTGGGCGAGGCGGCGCCGACCCAGAGCGGAAGACCGCCCGCCTTAGTGGTCGCCGCCGCGGAGGCCGGCCTGCGGGCATCCGCCGCCACGAGAGGCAGGGAGATCTCGGCAGTGCCCGGCTCCGGCCACTTCACCACGGCGGACGCGGCGGGATCGGCCACCGACGCGTCGAGCCTGCGCGGCTTGACCTTCACCGCGTGTCCCGACACCACCTTGTCCGGATCCTCCGGCCTGGGCACGAGCCGACCGGCACCCGCCCTCGACTCCTCCTCAGACCCCGCCTCGGCCGGGGGCGCCGCCAGCAGCCCCGCGCACAAGACGAGCGCCGCCACCGTCGCGACCAGCCGCGAGACACGCCGACCCGTCAGACCATTGCCGCTAAGCACAACATCCTCCACGGCTAGAGCTCGTCGATCTCAGTGGGGTTGGCGAGGTAGGCGACCTCTTCCTCGGTGGCCGCGCCGCGCAGAACCCAGACGTCGTCCAGTTGGCCGCGCCAGTTCTGGCCCGCGGGGTAGGCGCCGCCTTTCCTGGCCCGGCCCAATTGCACGGAAGTGATGGGGGCGAACACCCGGGTGTCCTCGCGGTAGGACACCGTCGGCGCCTCTGCCGCGGCCTCCACGACCCCGTTGACGTACAGCACGACACGGCTGTTGAAGCCGTCGTAGACGACCGCCAGGTGGTCCCAGTCGCCGAAACCGCCATGGTGGAAGCTGGAGTGCTCCACCGTCGCGGTGGTCGCGCCCGTTCCGTCCACGCTGGGCACGTCCAGCACGTAGCGGCCCTTGGCGGCGTCGTAGCGCACCACCACGGCGCTGTTGGTGGTGCCGGCGAGACCGAGCACGGTCATCGACCTAGTGGGGGTGCCCGCCGTCTGCGCCCACGCGGAGACGGTGAAGCTCTCGGCGCTGTCGACCACGGCGCCCGCCGCCGAGGCGTAGTCGCCGTCCCCTCCGGGGAGGTCCAGCGCGCCGGCCACCTGGCCGTCGGGCGGGGTCACGACGCTCAGCCCGGCATCGGTCGTGATCTTCGCCGCGCCTGCCAGCGCGACCGGGTGCTTCACCGCGACCGGCGCGGAGTCGGGGCTCGTCTCAGGGGTGCCCGCCGCGGTGTTGAGCCGCCATCGCCCGGCGATATCGGACTTGACGGCGAACAGCTCCTGCGCCTCCTCGACGGAGACGACGCGGTCGTAGACCCGCACATCGTCGATCGCGCCCGGCCAGTAGTCGACGGCGGCGCCGTTCCACTTGGACCCGCCGATCCGCAGGCCGCCTCCGGCCTGCCACACCGCCGGAAGGTCGGCGGTCCCGCTCTCGACCCCGTTGACGTAGATCCGCAGCTTCTTGGCTATGACGTCGTGGACCCCGACCAGATGCGTCCACTGGTCGAACGTGACGGTGGAGGCGGAGTAGGCGGTGGCGGTCGTCGGGCTCGCGACGTCGGCCGCCGTCCGCATGAACCCCCACTTCTTGGTGCCGGCCCGGTACTTCAGGTAGAAGCCGCTCTGGGTGCCGCCGTCCTGGCTGACCACGGTGACGTCCTTGCCGGAAGCGGCGGCGGGCAGCTTCACCCAGGCCGCGACCGCGAAGTTTCCGGTCGTGTTCAGCACCGGGTCGGCGGTGGCGGCGTATCCGGTGGTGCCGTTGAGCTGGACGGCGGTGCCGATCTGCCCCGGGACCCCGAGGGTCGCACCACCCTGCACGGCGGCGGTGACGGGGTCGCCGCCGTCGCCGTAAACCCGCTCGTTGCCCGCCGGCTCCTCCATCCGCCAGTGCGCCGTCAGCTTCCGGCCTTCGGGCGTGGAACCCGCTGCCAGGCTCGCCGCGTCGTCGTCGGACACGGACGCGGCGAACACCTTGATCTCGTCGACGTCGCCCGGCCAGAAGTCGCCGTACCCACCGTCGTACAGGCTGCGCCCGATCTGGAAGGCACCTCTGGCGTTGAGCACGGCGGCGACGGAGGTCTCGGCCGCCCGGGCGCCGTTCACGTAGAGCCGGATCTTCTTGGCGGCCGCGTCGTACACCCCGCTCAGATGGGTCCAGACGTTCAGCTCCGAGGGCATGGGCGCGATCGCGACGGCCACGGGACCGCTTCCGCCGGTCACGTCGTTCGCCGGCGTCTTGAACACCCAGGAGCCGCCGGCGTCCACCCCGAGCTGGAAGCCGCTCTGCACGACCGCGTCCTGGGCCAGGACGTTGTAGTAGCCGTCGTTCTTGCGAAGCCGCACCCACGCCGAGACAGTGAAGCTCTGGTCGGTGCGCACCACGGAGAGGTCTGTGGCGGCGTAGCCGCCGGGGACGCCGGTGAGGCTCAGGCCGCTGCCGACCTTGCCCTCCGCGCCCAGGGTGGCTCCTGCGCCGGACCGGGCCGCGATGCCCGGGATCTGCGCCGTGAGCGAGGTGGAGCCCGCGGGCTCGTCCAGCTTCCAGCGCGCCTTCTCCGGCGCGCCCTCGCTCACCCAGAACCGGTAGCCGCCGACCGAGAAGTTCCCCGCCGCGTCCCACACGGTGACATATAGGGTGTTGACGCCTGCCTGGGTCGGCACCACCCTGACCGTCTGCGGATTCGCCGTCCTGTCGGCCGCCGACGCGGGTGCGGGAGTGGTGTTGAGCGCGTAGGCGAACCTGGTCACCTCGGGGTCGAAGGTGACCGCGAACGAGCCGTAGCGGCCCACGCCGTCGCGCGCGGTCACGTCCGGATCGTCGGGGTTCAGGGCGGGGTACTCAGGTGAGTCGACCACCGGGGTGCGGGGGGCGGTGGGGTCGTACCTCAGATAGCAGGCGGTCGCGTCACCCGCCCAGCTCCACGGGCTCCACGCCGCGCCATCGTAGACACGCACCTGGTAGTTGAAGTCGGTGTTCACCGGGAACAGGCCCGCCGGCACCTGGACCGAGAACGACGAGCGGTGCGACCCCTTGGCCGACTGCTTCTTCGGGGTGGTGGTGTGCCACTGGTGGACGGCGCCGGAGCCGTCCTTCCAGTCCACAGCGAACTCGGCGCTGAGTTTCTCCCCCTCGGCACCGCTGTTGTCCGGGTCGGTGAGATTGTCGGCGTACAGCATCGGCAGCCGGTTCACCGGCGTGCTGTGGCCGTAAGCGGGGCACGGGCCGCCGGGGCTGGAGTGCAGTTGCTTCATCTTCGGCTGCGGCGGAACGGAGTTGTAGTACACGCGCAGAATCGCGTCGCCGTCGAACCGCTTCCAGCCGTACTCGTCGCCCTCGTGGGCCGCCTTCAGACCGAACGTCGTGTTGGCCCAGCCCTTCTTGGCCGCGTCCTTGACGGCCGACTCCACATTGAAGAGCACATCGCCGGCAGGGCAGTCGCTGGAGTGACCCTTGGCGACATCCCTGTAAGTGAGATAGTCCGCCCAGTTGTCCGAGGTCGAATTCCAGGTCGAGGTCTTGCCGAATCCGGTGGTGCGGTAGATGTGCACCGACCGCCCATTGCAGGACGGCGCCCACGTCTCCTTGACGGAGAACTCCGCGGAGATGATCTGCTTGCCGATGAAACGGCTGGTCGGCATGCGGTAGAACAGCCGCTTGACGTGGGAGCCGCCGCAGTAGGCGCCCGCCGGGGGCAGGCTGATGGGGCACCGCCCCATGCCCTCTCCCTCGAAGTTGTAGTCCTCCCAGCCGCCACTGGAGACCATCAGGTTGGCCGACTCGCCGGGGGCGTACCACACGGGGTCGATGTAGAGGGGGAAACTCACGTCGGGAGAGGTGAGCAGCCGCCGGTCCGGCTCGAGCATCATCCGCCCGGATGCGGTGCCCGTCTTCATCACCGCGACACGCGAGGCGTCGCCCGGCGCCGCCGCCGACGCCCTGCGCAGCCCGCCGTCCGCGAGCAGGGCCGACCTGGCCTGCGCACCGGCCGGCTCGCGGGAGTCCCACATCTTCGGCGGCGGCGCCCGGAACACCTCCGCGCCCGTCACCGGGTCGACGGCCGACTGGTTTCCCCGCTCGTCCTGCGCCAGCCGCAGGCCGGGCGCCGACAGACCGAACTGCAGCCGGGCCAGCCTGGGGTCACGTGCCGCGTCCGGCGTCTTCACCACCAGCACGTGCGAGGCGCCCTCGGCGGTGGCCCGGACCCGCAGGTCGACGTCCGGCCCGAGCACGCCCCGGTACACCGCGGTGTCACCCTCCAGGTCGGGGGCGGGGAGGCCGCCCGGCCACGACAGCGACATCCGGCGGCCCGCGCGTGTCATCGACAGCATGGGGTCGCCGCCGCCGCCGGACAGCCGCAGGTCCACTGTGGTGGCCGCCGGCCGGATCGACCCGTCGGGCTCCCTCCGCAGGGTGGTGTCGATGCCGACCCACTTGCCGTCCTTCACGGTCCGTACCGGCCGCAGGTGCTCTACCGCGACGAATCCGCCGCCAGGCTGGGCGTGCACCTCACGCGTCTCTCCCCGCAGGCCGAGCACTTCCACCGGCCGCCCGGACTCACGGGCCGCGCCCGCCGCGTCCGCCTCGGTCACCCGGGGCTCCGGGTCCCCCGCCCGCACGCCCGCGACCTGCGCGACCTGGCTGGGGACGGCGCCCCAGGAGGGGATCGTCTGGTGCGGCAACGCCACCGCCGCCATCACTGACACAGCCGTCAGGGTCCAACGAGTCTTCACACCGCGCTCCCACCGGCTCCACGTCGAGGTCGGCCGGCAGACTCCTTCTGACGACCGGACTCAACAGTGACCACCACCGGTAGACGGCGCGTTCAGATCTTGTAGATGCCGCGTTGACCCCGAGGCCCCGCGTGGCCCGTGGTGCGTGGGTGGGTGCGTGAGTGCGTGGTGCGCGGTCCGCCCGGTCTCTCCCTCCTGACGGCGACCCGGCACGGCATCTTTCGGCGTCCTCGGCGTGACGTTCGCCGCGCTGGTCGATCCGGCCCGCCGGGCGAGAGCGGCCGGGTCAGCGCTTGTGGGCCACGCCGCAGTAGGCGGGCAGGTCGTCCTCGCGGTGCAGCGGGGTGCCTGGCCGCCAGTCATCGAGGCGCGTCACGCCCGGCTCCACGAGGTCCAAGCCGTCGAAGAACGTCTCGATCTCGTCGTAGGACCGCAGGACGGCCGGAGAGCTGGCCCTGTCGTACACCGACGTGCCGGGCATCAGCCGCCGATCGGCCTCGGCGTGCGACAGGACCAGGACCGAACCCGGGACCAGGGCGTCCATCAGGGTGCGGACGATGCCGCGCGGATCTTCCTCGTCCCTGATGAAGTGGAGCACGAAGACGAGCAGCACGGCCATGGGCCGGTCGAAGTCGAGGTGCTCGCGGATTGTCGCGTCGCCGACGATCTCGTGGGGCCGGCGCAGGTCGCCGGCGACCATGACGGTCTGGTCGTCGGTGGCGAGCAGCGCCTGACCGTGGGACAGGACGATCGGCTCCTGGTCGACGTAGGCGACGCGCGCGCCGGGGACGGCGCGCTGCGCCACCTCGTGCACGTTCTCCTGCGTGGGAAGCCCAGAGCCGATGTCGAGGAACTGGTCGATGCCCGCCTCGCCCGCGGCGTACTCGACGGCGCGCCGCAGGAAACGGCGGTTGGCGACGGCGAGTTCGCGGGTGCGCGGAAAGACGCCGATCACCCGCTCGGCCGCCTCGCGATCGGAGGCGTAATTGTCCTTGCCACCCAAGTAATAATCGTACATTCGCCCCACATTGGGCGTTACCGGATCAAAGCTTGGGCTCAACGGCTCGGGATTCATGCCACTCCGTCACGGGTCGATATCAAAGGCCGCTCAACCGCAGTGTGTCACCACACGCGTGATTGGAGGCCCGACGTTAACAGCCGTCGACCCTGCTCTCAACGGCGAACGGACATCCTGTGGACGACGACTCTCAAGCACCTCTCACGAAGCACCTCTCACGAAGGACCGCTCACGCGCGCTGCTTCAGGGTGGCCGCTTGGTCGGGGACGCGGTTGCGCTCGTTGCGCGGCAGCCGCCGGTATCCGGTGGACGGCGGGCGCGGCGGCAGGCTGAGCGGCGGACGCCGCACCTCGTAGTAGGAGATGGTCGACAGCAGGTGGGCGATCATGTTGATCCGGGCGCTGCGCTTGTCCTCGCTCTCCACCTCGTACCACGGCGCCTCGATGCTGTCGGTGTGGACGATCATCTCGTCCTTGGCGCGCGAGTAGTCCTCCCAGCGGGTGATCGACTCCATGTCCATCGGCGAGAGCTTCCAGCGCCGCATCGGGTCCTCAAGGCGAGACAGGAAGCGGCGTTCCTGCTCGGCGTCGCTGACCGAGAACCAGTACTTGCGCAGCAGGATGCCGTCCTCCACCAGCAGCCGCTCGAAGACCGGGCACTGGCGCAAAAAGCGGGTGTACTCCTCAGGAGTGCAGAAACCCATCACGTGCTCAACCCCGGCCCGGTTGTACCAGCTGCGGTCGAACAGCACGATCTCCCCGGCGGCGGGCAGGTGTTCGACGTAGCGCTGGAAGTACCACTGGCCGCGCTGCCGCTCGCTGGGCGCGGGAAGGGCCGCGATGCGCGCGACCCGGGGGTTGAGGAACTCGGTGACCCGCTTGATCGTGCTTCCCTTGCCCGCGGCGTCCCTGCCCTCGAAGACGATCACCAGCCGGGCGCCCTCGACCTTGACCCACTCTTGGAGCTTCACCAGTTCGGCCTGCAGCCGGTACAACTCGGCCTCGTACACCTCACGGCTCAGCCGCCGGTTCTTCTTGCCGCCCACCGCGACCACCTCCCTGCACCATCGAGTAGATCACGGCCCCCGTCCCGGACGCGTGTACCGGTCGCCGGGCCCGGTTCAGACGTCTCTGCGGCGCAGGAGCAGGGTGCCCGCGACGAGCGGCAGCACGACGTACGCGAGCATCACGGCCACCGCCCCGGCCGGGGACAGCAGCGACCCGTACACCGAATGGGCGTCGGGCTGCCCGGCGATCTGGCGCGGCAGGCCCGGCAGCATGACCGAGCCGAGCCGCTCACTCCACGGTGCGGGCAGGTTGCCCACCACCATCGGGCCCACGTACAACAGCCCCACCAGGATGACGATCGCCCCCGCCGTAGACCGCAGGATCGTCGCCAGTCCCAGCCCGACCAGGGCGAAGGCCACCACCGACAGGCCGGTGAGGGCCAGGACGGGCATCCTGTCGGCGACGGGGGTCAGGTAGGCGCCGCTGAACCTGCCGCCGATCACCGAGCGGCTGACGAAGTACGTCGCGAACACGACCAGCGGCCCGGTGATCGCGGCGAGCCCGGCGAGGATCGCGGCCTTGGCCGCGAGGACCGGCCAGCGCCGGGGCACCGCCATCAGGCTCGTCGCGATCGTCCCGGTGGCGTACTCGGAGGTGATCGCCAGCACGCCGAGTATCCCCAGGCACAGCTGCGGGAACATCACGATCACCTCCTCGATGTTGGAGATCGAGCCTCCCGTCCGCCGTTCGGGCGGGGCGCCGTCGAACGCGGCCGCCGCCGACCAGGCGATCGCCGCGCCGAGCAGGATGCCGCCCACGGCGACGCCGAGGGTGTAGTAGGTGGAGCGGACCGATCGGAGCTTGTGCCACTCCGCGGCCAGGACATCGGTCATCGGGTTCCTTCCGAGGGCGTCGACGGGGACGCCTCGACGCTCTCGCGGCCCGGGCGGGGCGCGCATCGGCCCGGCGTCGCAACTCCACCGCCCCGCGTCGGACCGCAGGATGTCGTCCTCTGGGTTGAGCCACCGCCAGGGAGCTCCCGGGGAGCATTCGAGGGGGCGTCCGAGGGTGTGCCCGGAGTCGTCCACCAGGTGGACGGGAATAGGCGGCGGGGCGCCGGGAGTTAAGATCGGGCGAAGTCCATGGCGTCAGTCGGGCCGGTTCGGAGCCGAAGAGCCGCAGAAGGATGATCCGCGAGAACCGCTGATCCCCCGACGCCCCTGACGAAGACCCGGGCGAGCTGTCCGGGCATTCAGCAGGAGCCTTTTTGCGCACCTCACCGGTGGAAACCGAGCAGGATCCGGCCGTTTCCCCTACGCCGCGCGAGCCCGCCATCGCGGGGAAGACCCCGGTACCGGCCCTCCCGCCCGCGACGCCGGAGCCCGCCGTCGCGGAGAAGGCCTCCGCACCGGCCCCGTCGCCCGCGACGCCGGAGCCCGCGGCCGCGGAGAAGGGCGCGCCGCCGGCTCTGTTCCTCGCCGGGCCGGACGCCCCGTCGCCGCGGACGCTGGTCGACATCCTCGCCGAGACGACGCGCCGTCACCCCCGCAGCCCCGCGCTCGACGACGGCCGTGCCCTCCTGGACTACCAGAGCCTGAGCGCCGAGGTCGAGAGCCTGGCGCGGGCGCTGCGGGAGGCAGGGGTGCGCGCCGGCGACCGCGTGGGCGTCCGGGTGCCCTCGGGCACCGCCGACCTCTACGTCGCGATCCTCGCGGTGCTCTCGGCCGGCGCCGCCTACGTCCCCGTCGACGCCGACGATCCCGCCGAACGAGCCGGCCTGGTCTTCACCGAGGCGGGCGTTCACGTGGTCGTCGGCGAAGGCCGCGCCATCACCCGGCGCGGCGGGGCGGGCGCCGTCACGCCGCACGGCGAAGCGGGCCCCGGCGCCGGGGAGCGGGAGCGCCCAGGGCTGGAGGACGACGCCTGGATCATCTTCACCTCCGGGTCGACCGGGAAGCCGAAGGGCGTGGCGGTGACGCACCGCAGCGCGGCGGCGTTCGTCGACGCCGAGGCGCGCCTGTTCCTCGCGGACGAGCCGATCGGCCCCGGCGACCGGGTCCTCGCGGGCCTGTCGGTGGCGTTCGACGCCTCGTGCGAGGAGATGTGGCTGGCCTGGCGGCACGGCGCCTGCCTGGTGCCCGCGCCCCGGGCGCTCGTGCGCACCGGCATGGATCTCGGCCCCTGGCTGGCCGACAAGGGCGTCACGATCGTCTCGACGGTGCCGACCCTGGCCTCCCTGTGGCCGGTCGAGACCCTCGACGACGTGCGCCTGCTGATCTTCGGCGGGGAGGCGTGCCCGCCTGAGCTGGCCGAACGGCTCGCCGTGCCGGGACGTGAGGTGTGGAACACCTACGGCCCGACCGAGGCCACCGTGGTCGCGTGCGCCGCCCCGCTGACCGGGCAGGGGAAGGTGCGCATCGGCCTGCCGCTCGCCGGCTGGGACCTCGCCGTGGTGAACGAGGCCGGCGAGCCCGTCTCCATGGGCGAGACCGGCCAGCTCGTGATCGGCGGGGCCGGCCTGGCCCGCTACCTGGACGCCGGCAAGGACGCCGAGAAGTACGCCCCGCTGCCCTCCCTCGGCTGGGAGCGCGCCTACCGCAGCGGCGACCTGGTGACGGCCGAGCCGCAGGGCCTGGTCTTCGTCGGGCGGGCGGACGAGCAGGTCAAGCTCGGCGGCCGGCGCATCGAACTGGGAGAGGTCGACGCCGCGCTCCGGTCCCTCGCGGGCGTCCTCGGCGCGGCCGCCGCGGTCCGCGCGACCGGTTCGGGGCACCAGCTTCTCGTCGGCTACGTGGTCCCGGGCGAGGACTTCGACCCGGAGGCCGCCCGCGAACGGCTGGCGGAGGCGCTGCCGGCCGCGCTCGTCCCGCGCATCGCGCTCGTCGGCGATCTGCCGACGCGCACCTCCGGCAAGATCGACCGCGACGCCCTCCCGTGGCCGCTGCCCGCCGGCGCGTCCTCGGACGCGACGTCCACCGGCGCGGCGGCCGAGCTGACGGACGCCGAGCAGTGGCTCGCGGAACGATGGGCCGACATCATCGGCGTGGGCGCCGTCGACCGCGACGCCGACTTCTTCGTCCTCGGCGGCACGAGCCTCGCCGCCGCCCGGCTGGTCTCCGAGCTGCGCACCCGCTACCCGGCGGCGGCGGTCGGCGACGTGTACGGGCATCCCACGCTTGGCGGGCTCGCGGCCCGCCTGTCCGCGCTGGCCGCCCCGGAGGTCACGGCCGCCCAGCGCGCCGTGGCGCCGCTGCCGCGCCGTTCGGCCGTGGCGCAGGCGGCGCTGATGGCGCCGCTGCTCACCGTGGGCGGCATGCGCTGGATCGTCGGCCTGGCCACGCTGAACAACGTCGTGTCACTCCCCTGGGCCCCGCACGTCTCCTGGTGGTGGGTGCTGGCGGGCTGGCTGCTGTTCGTCTCGCCCTGGGGGCGCATCGGCGTCGCCGCGGCGGTCGCCCGCGTCCTGCTGCGGGGCCTCGCGCCCGGCGCCTACCCGCGCGGCGGCGGCACCCACCTGCGGCTGTGGTTCGCCGAGCAGTTCGCCGTCCAGATCGGGGTGGGCCAGCTGTCCGGCGCGCCGTGGATCGCCCGGTACGCGCGGGCGCTCGGCGCGCAGATCGGCGAGGGCACCGACCTGCACACGCTCCCCCCGGTGACCGGGATGCTCAAGGTGGGCAGGAACGCCGCGATCGAGCCCGAGGTCGACCTGCACGGGTACTGGCTGGACGGCGACCTGCTGCGCGTCGGCGAGATCCGCGTCGGCGCCGCCGCCACGATCGGCGCGCGCGCCACCCTGCTGCCCGGCGCGCGCATCGGCAAGAACGCGCAGGTGGCGCCGGGCGCCGTGGTCCAGGGCGCCGTCCCGTCCGGCGAACGCTGGGCGGGAGCGCCGGCCACCCGTCAGGGCAAGGCCCGCCGGTTCGCCCCGTCGGAACGGCCGCCGCGCTCGCGGCGCTGGGAGGCGATGTACGGCCTGTCCGCGATGTTCCTGAGCCTGATCCCGGTCGTGGCCGCGCTGTGCGGCCTGATCGTGCTGGACGCCTTCATGCGCGGCGCCGCCACGCTCGGCGAGGCGCTGCCCGCCGCGCTCTCCGGCGTCGCGCCGGCCACGGTGACCTCGCTCGCGGCGTTCGCGCTGATCGTCGTGGCGTGCGTGCGGCTGCTCGGCGTCGGGCTGCGCCCGGGACGGCACCCGGTGCACAGCCGCCAGGCGTGGCAGGCGTGGGCGACCGGCCGTCTCATGGCGGCGGCCCGCGTCTGGCTGTTCCCCCTGTACGCCAGCATCCTGACCCCGGCCTGGCTGCGCGCCCTCGGCATGAAGGTCGGCCGGGACGTCGAGCTGTCCACGGTGCTGGCCCTGCCCACGATGACCACCGTCGGCGACGGCGCCTTCCTCGCCGACGACACGATGGTCGCCCCGTACGAGCTGGTCAACGGCAGCCTGCGGGTCGACCAGGTGCGCATCGGCAAGCGCGCCTTCCTCGGCAACTCCGGCATGACCGCCCCCGGGCGCAAGGTGCCCAAGGACGGCCTGGTCGGCGTGCTGTCGGCCACGCCCAAGAAGGCCAAGGCGGGGTCGTCCTATCTCGGCATGCCCCCGGTCGAGCTGCGCAGGACCGCCGAGTCGGGCGACCGGAGCCGCACCTACGACCCTCCGCGCCGGCTGAAGGCCGCGCGGGCCTTCGTGGAGATCTGCCGCGTCGTCCCGGCGATGTGCACGGTCGCGCTCGCCGTCCTGGTCGCGGCGACGCTGGAGTTCCTCGCGTCCTCCTACGGCTTCCCGGTTGCGGCGGCGCTGGTGGGGCTCGTCCTCGCAGGCGCCGGCATCGTGGCCGCCGCGATCACCACCGTGGCCAAGTGGGCGCTGGTGGGCAGGATCGCCGCGGGCAACCGCCCCCTGTGGAGCTCGTTCGTGTGGCGCAACGAGCTCGCGGACAACTTCGTCGAGGTGCTCGCCGCGCCGTGGTTCGCCGAAGGGTGGCTCGGCACGGCTCCGCTCAACCTTTGGCTGCGGTCGCTCGGCGCGCGCGTGGGCCGCGGGGTCTGGTGCGACACCTACTGGCTCCCCGAGGCCGACCTGGTCGAGGTGGGCGACGGCGCCAGCGTCAACCGCGGCTGCGTGCTGCAGACCCACCTGTTCCACGATCGCGTGATGAGCATCGATAGGGTCGTGCTGCGGAACGGGGCGACGCTCGGGCCGCACGGGGTGGTCCTGCCGTCGGCGACGATCGGGCAGGACACGACGATCGGACCGGCGTCCCTGGTGATGCGCGGCGAGACCGTGCCCGCGCGCACCCGCTGGTTCGGCAACCCGATCACGCCGTGGTCCGCGCACCCGCCGAAATGATCCGGAAGGCCTGACAGAACGTGAGCGTGGCACCTGGCATCTCCCGTCACCCCTACTTTCCGGAACGGGGCAACGAGGGGTACTGGGTCGAGCACTACGAGCTGTCCCTGGACTACCGCGTGGGCGCCAACCGGCTGCGCGCGGCGGCCGTGATCTCGGCGTTCGCGAGCCGGCCCAGGTCTCTTGACACCTTCAGCCTGGACCTTTCGTCCGCGCTGCGGGTCTCGGGGGTGCTGGTCGACGGCGAGCCCGCCCGCTTCGCGCACCGCGGCGACAAGTTGCGCGTCACCCCGGCCCGCGCCCTGCAGGAGGGCACGCTGTTCGCCGTCGAGGTCCGGTACGGGGGCAACCCGCGTCCCCTGCCGAGCCGCTGGGGCGGGCTCGGCTGGGAGCAACTGACCGACGGCGTCATCGTCGCGAGCCAGCCGACCGGCGCGCCGTCGTGGTTCCCGTGCAACGACGACCCGTCCGGCAAGTCGACCTACCGCATCACGGTCACGACCGGGTCGGCGTACGAGGTGGTGGCCAGCGGCCGCCTGGCCGGCCGGCGCCGCGCCGCGTCCACCACCACCTGGGTGTACGAGCAGGCGGAGCCTACGGCGACGTACCTGGCGAGCGTGCAGGTCGGGCGGTACCAGAGCGTGGAGGTGCAGGGTCCGGTGCCTCAGCGGCTGGTCTTCCCCTCCCGGCTCGGGGCGCGGGTCCTCACGGACTTCGGCCGCCAGGAGCAGATGATCGACCTGTTCACCGGCATGTTCGGCCCCTATCCCTTCGCCTCCTACACCGTGGTGGTGACCGGCGACGAGCTGGAGATCCCGGTCGAGGCGCAGGCGATGTCGATCTTCGGGAGCAATCATGTGGACGGGCGGCGCGGCGAGGAGCGCCTCGTCGCCCACGAGCTGGCCCACCAGTGGTTCGGCAACAGCCTGACGCTGGAGAACTGGCGCGAGATCTGGCTGCACGAGGGCTTCGCGGCGTACGCCGAATGGCTGTGGTCGGAGGCGTCGGGCGACGAGACGGCCGACGCGCTCGCCGATCGCTGGCACCGCAGGCTGGCGGCGCTCCCCCAGGACTTCCTGCTGGCCGACCCCGGGCCGCGCCGGCTGTTCGACGACCGCGTCTACAAGCGCGGCGCCCTGGCTCTGCACGCCCTGAGGCGCGCGCTCGGCGACGAGCCGTTCTTCTCGCTTCTGCGCGAGTGGACGGGCACCTACCAGCACGGCGCCGTCACCACCGAGAAGTTCACCCGCATGGCGGCCCGCTTCTCCGCCACGGCGCTGGACGGGCTGTTCTCGCGATGGCTGTACACCGAACGGCTTCCCCCCGTCCCCGCCCACCGCACCGGCGACGGCGGCGGCCCCCAGCGCTGACGCGGCCGCATCCCCCGTCCTCGACCGCGCGGCGCCCGTCCAAGCCCGCCCTCTACCGCGCGCCATCTTCGCCTTGTACGCCCACGCCTACCGGAATGCGCGGATTTGTCATAAAAAGTGGGATGTCGGCCGGGTTGTCAATCTAAGATCGAACCCATGTCAGAGACCGAGGTGAGCTCGCTCTCCAAGTCGACGGAGTCCCACTTATTGGAGCCCATACCGCTCAGGCGAGGGCAGCGTCTCGGCGCCTCGGTGATCGGCATGGTCTTGACGGGCGCGGGCCTGGCCTCCGTGTTCCTCAGCGAGAACCAGATCGGAAGCGGGGTGCTGCTGCACACGGGGGCGGCGTTCCTGCTGATCGCGGTCAGCGGGATGCCCATCCTCGGGGCGAAGTTCCAGGACTTCGAGGTGCGCATGGCCTGGCACTGGCGCAGGTCGGCCGCGGCCCTGGCCTCCCGCCTGCCCAGCGACGAGGCGCGCCGGCTGTTCTCGATCATCGACGCGTCCGCTCCCGCGGCGTACCCCGACTCCATGCTGACGCTGATCGACTCGCTGCTCTTCGAGGCGCGCGTGCGGGACGCGGTGATCGCCGCTCTCAAGGACGGCGAACGCATCGAGGTGCACCCCGAGGCCGACATCGGGGAACCACTGGCCGAGTTGATCTCCGAGCGGGACGACGTGCGCATCGGCGTCTACGCCATGTTCGCCCCGACCGAGAACGGCACGCTCGCCGAGGACTTCACCACCCGGTTCGTCCGCCAGGTCCCGCGCTCAGGGTGCGACGCCCTGATCATGATCACCTGTGTCCCGGACAAAGAGGACCTCGCCAAGCTGGCCGCCAGGATCGAGAAGGAGACCGGGACACCCGTGGCCGTCGAACAATGGGAGCCGGCCGGCACGGCCCGGCCGCTGCGCGTCGCCATCGAGCACCTGGCGGCGGCCACGAAGGCGACAAGCCCGGACGGCTGATCCCCACCGCCCCGGACCCGCCGCACGGCGTGACGACGTGCCGGCGGACGGCGCGGCGTGCTCTGAGACTCATGTGAGACTTCACCGCCGGCGCGCGTTGTTACGTTCGGGGCACAGACCACGAAGGAGGTCACCGTGTCCATCGTCCGAGGGATCAGCAACGGTGCGGCCGCCGCCCTGATCGGCGCCGCAGGCATCGTCGCGCTGACGGCATCACCGGCGCACGCCGCCGTCGACCCGGCGAGCTGCACGTACAGTTTCAACCTCTCCATCCCGCAGGTCGCGGCCACGTGCATCGACCCGACCCCCACCCGGTGGTATCTGCGGGCCCGGTGCGACACCTTCCGCGGCACCTTCGTCTACGTCAACGGCACTCTGGTGTACGGCCCCGGAACGGGCACGTCTCTGGCGCGCTGCCCCTCCCGCACCGAACTCGGCGACTACACCCTGGTCAACTTGTAGCGGCCGCACGCCGGACGGCCTCGGCGAGGCGGCGGACGCCGTGGTCCAGGCGCCGGAAGTAGGTCGCCCGGCTCAGATGCAGGCGGTGGGCGACCATCTCGTGCCCGATGCCCCCGCGAAGGTGGTACAGGCGCAGTATCTCGGCGGCCTCCCTGTCCACCGGTGAGTCCGAGGACGCCAGCGACTCGACCTGCCGCCGGACGAAGGCCACGATCGCCTCGGCCGAACCCAGCCCCGGCAGCGTGGCCAGCGGGCTCGCGGCCAGCTCGCGCGGGTCGCCCAGACGGCTCAGGGCGACGCGGACGGCGTCCTCCAGGGCGTCGTCCGCGGCCGGGACGGCGCCCTGTTCGAGCCGGCGCAGCCACCCGAGCAGGTTGCGCGGGGTGAACGTGCGCGAGAAGACGCCGCTCTTGCGACCGCAGCCGAACAGGTCGTCGCGGGTCTCCCCCACGTGACCGAGGCCCAGGCGCGCCGACAGGCGCTGGTACGGCGGCCACGACGTGGAGACCACCACCCTGCCGCTCGCCATGGCGGTGCCCAGAATGTGCCGGAGCATGGCGGCTTGTGCCGCCGGACGGCGCCGAGCGGCGACCATCATGCCGAGGACGACGCCGTCGCGGCCGTCGTCCCGATCCGAGGCGGCCAGGGACGTCGCGTGCTGCTGGAGCAGCGCCTCCAGCACCGGCGCCGTCCCCGCGCCGATGCGCGTCAGGTTCGCCATGCACAACGGCCGGTCGTCGCCGTCGACGACGAGGTCGAACCGGCTCGCGGGGGCCGACATCCACAGGTCGAGCATCCGGTCGGCGCGGCGCCGGTCCAGCGTCTCCATGTCGGCCCACTGGCGGGTCAGCCGGACGATGTCGTCCTCGTCCGCCGCCGTCGCCGCCCTGACGCGCAACAGGCCCGGCACCGCCGGGAAGAAGGTCTCGCGGACCTGAGGATGGGCGGACACGCGCAGGACCTGGTCCGCCAGCCTGGCGCGCAGGACGGGGTCGCCGGTGCCCGCGATCTGACGCCGGCGGTACGCCGCCCCCTTCGCGAGCAGCCTCCGCGACGTGACCGGATGCCGCCAGCGGTAGGCCAGCTCGAAGATCGTGCGGAAGGGTTCGACCACGACCAGCCCGTGCGCGTCCGGCCGGACGACGCTCATCGCGCTGAGCCGGTCGAACTCGGCGGGCGTCCCGTGGACGAGCGCGGCCAGCAGGTCCGCGTCCGCGCCGCCCACGGCCGCCACGACCGGCAACACACCGGACAGCGCGCCGGACGGCGCGCCGGGCAGCGGGCCGGGCAGCGGGCCGGACGATGGGTCGGGTGGGTCGGGTCGCAGGTGGAACGGCAGCTCGGGTCGCAGGTCGGGCGGCGGGTCGGCGGTTTCGACCGCGAGCCTTCTGAGCAGTTCTCTCGCGGCGGCGTCGGCGAGCCCTCCCAGCACGTCGCCCTCCGTCCCCGCCGCGATCCCGGCGAGCCCTCCGGGCGCGTCGCCCTCCGCCCCCGCCCCGGCGGCGAGCGCGCGCAGGAGGAGGTCGGCGATGAGCGGGATGCCGCCGGACAGATCGGCCACCAGGTCCAGCCTGGCCGGGTCGCGCAGGCCCCGCGACCGTGCCAGGGCTCGCACCGCCGCCCGGCTCCACGGGCCGAGCCGCACCGTCTCGACCGGCCGGTCGGACCAGCCGGGCCGTGACTCCAGCGGCCTGCGCCCGACGACCAGGACGCACGTGCCCGGCGCCGCGCCCGCGACCAGCTCACGGACGGCGTCGGCGTGCGCGTCGTGGTCGACGCCGTCGACCACCAAAGGGCCGTCCGCCGGACGGAACCCGGCCGCCGGCCCGGACGCCGGCCCGGCGGCCGGACGCACCACGGTGCCGGCGGCGAGCGCCGACGCCAGCCGGCTCTTCCCCACGCCGACCGGGCCGCAGAGGTTGACGACGATGACCGGTCCGCCGGGGCGGGCGCTGCGCGTCAGAACGCCCAGCCGCAGGCGCGCGTCGGTGTAGGCGAGCACCGGAGAACCGTAACAACCACGGCATCACCGAGGAATCGCCGCGAGCCACGACCTTTGTCGCCTTACCGGGCCACCTCGTATCGCCTTACCCGGCCATCCCGCGTCGCCTTACCCGGCCATCTCGTCGTCCGCCGCCACCAGAGCGCCGCTGAACTGCGCCGAGTACAGCCGGTGGTAGGCGCCCCGGGCGGCCAGCAGCTCGTCGTGGGTGCCGTGCTCGACGATGCTCCCGGCCTCCATCACCAGGATCAGGTCGGCGTCACGGATGGTGGACAGCCGGTGGGCGATGACGAAGCTGGTGCGGTCACTGCGCAGGGCGGCCATCGCATGCTGCACCAGCACCTCGGTGCGGGTGTCGACCGAACTGGTGGCCTCGTCGAGGATCAGCAGAGACGGGTCTGCGAGGAAGGCGCGGGCGATGGTCAGCAACTGCTTCTCACCGGCGCTGACGTTGTTCCCCTCCTCGTCGATCACGGTGTCGTAGCCGTCGGGCAGGGTGCGCACGAACCGGTCGACGTACGTCGCCCGCGCGGCGGCGTGGATCTGCTCGTCGGTGGCGCGCGGGTTGCCGTAGGCGATGTTGTCGCGGATGGTGCCGCCGAACAGCCAGGTGTCCTGGAGCACCATGCCGATCTGCCCGCGCAGGTCCTCGCGGCGCATCGCGGTGATGTCGACGCCGTCCAGGGTGATGCGGCCCGCGTCCAGCTCGTAGAAGCGCATGATGAGGTTGACCAGCGTGGTCTTCCCCGCGCCGGTCGGCCCGACGATGGCGATGGTGTGGCCGGGCTCGGCCACCAGCGACAGGTCCTCGATGAGCGGCTGGTCGGCCTCGTAGCGGAAGGAGACGTGCTCGAACTCGACACGGCCGCGCCGGTCGGCGGCCGGCACCGCGTCGGCGGGGTCGGGAGCCTGCTCCTCGGCGTCCAGCAGCTCGAACACCCGCTCGGCCGAGGCCACGCCCGACTGCAGCAGGTTGGCCATCGAGGCGACCTGGGTGAGCGGCTGGGTGAACTGCCGCGAGTACTGGATGAACGCCTGGACGTCGCCCAGCGTCATCGACCCGGTGGCGACGCGCACGGCGCCGACGACGGCGATGGCGACGTAGTTGAGGTTCCCGATGAACATCATGGTCGGCATGATGATCCCCGAGATGAACTGGGCGCCGAAGCTCGCCTTGTACAGATCCTCGTTCCGCCCGCGGAAGACCTCCTCGACCTCCGGGCCCCGGCCGAACACCTTCACCAGCTCGTGCCCGGTGAAGGCCTCCTCGATGTGGGCGTTCAGGGTGCCGGTGTGGGCCCACTGGGCGACGAACTGCTTCTGCGAGCGCTTGGCGACCTGCCCGGTGACGATCATCGACAGCGGGATGGTCACCAGGGCGATCACCGCGAGCAGCGGCGAGATGACGAACATGATCGCCAGCACGCCGATGACCGTCAGCAGCGAGGTGAGCAACTGGCTGAGGGTCTGCTGCAGGGTCTGCGACACGTTGTCGATGTCGTTGGTGACCCGGCTGAGCAGCTCGCCGCGCGGCTGGCCGTCGAAGAACTTCAGCGGGAGCCGGTTCAGCTTGTCCTCGACGTCCGCGCGCAGGCGGAAGACGGTGCGCTGGGTCGCGTCGTTGAGCAGGTAGCCCTGCAGCCAGCCGAAGACCGACGCCGCGGCGAACAGCCCGAGGGCCCAGGCCAGGACCGTGCCGAGTTCGGCGAAGTCGATGCCGTGGCCGGGGACGAGGTCCATGCGGGCGAGCATGTCGGCCAGGTTGGCGTTGCCGGACGCGCGGACGGCCTCGACCGCCTGCTCCTTGGTGGACCCGGCGGGGAACTGCTTGCCGACCACGCCGCTGAAGACGATGTCGGTCGCGCGCCCGAGGATCTTCGGCCCGATGACGGCGAACACGACGCTGAGCACGGCGAGGGCGATCACGGCCAGGATCCTCGGGCGCTCGGGGTCCAGGCGCCGGATCAGCCGGCGGGCGGACGGCCCGAAGTCCATCGACTTCTCCGTGGGCATTCCGCCGCCGAAGGGCCCCCGTCCGAACGGGCCGCCTCCGGCGGGCGGCCGCACGGGCGTCGCGAGCGTCTTGGGCGCCGCCGGAGCGCTCTCGGTCGCCTGCTCCGCCGGCGCGGGCGGGTCGCTCACGCCGTGCTCCTGACGGTCGGCTGGAACCCGGCTCATACTGCGCTCCCCGCGGTCGCCTGGGACTCCACGATCTCGACATAGGTCGGGCAGGAGTCCAGCAGTTCGTCATGAGTGCCGACGCCGACGATCACACCGTCGTCCAGGACGATGATCTGGTCGGCGTCGGCGATGGTGGAGACCCGCTGGCCGACGATGACGACGGCGGCCTCGGCCGTGTGCGGGCGCAGGGCGGCGCGCAGCCGGGCGTCGGTGGCCAGGTCCAGGGCCGAGAACGAGTCGTCGAACAGGTAGATCTCGGGCTTGCTGACCAGCGCCCTCGCGATGGAGAGCCGCTGCCGCTGCCCGCCGGACACGTTCGTGCCCCCCTGCGAGATCGGCGCCTCCAGGCCCTCGGGCATGGCCTCCACGAAGTCGCGCGCCTGGGCGACCTCGAGGGCGTCCCACAGGTCTTCGTCGGTGGCGGCCGGGTTGCCGTAGCGCAGGTTGCTCGCGACCGTCCCGGTGAACAGGTACGGCTTCTGCGGCACCAGGCCGATGCGCGTCCAGAGCATCTGCGGTTCGAGCTCGCGGACGTCGACGCCGTCCACCGTCACGGCGCCGGAGGTGGCGTCGAACAGGCGGGGCACCAGCGACACCAGCGTCGTCTTGCCCGACCCTGTGCTGCCGATGATCGCGGTGGTCTGGCCGGCGACCGCCCGGAAGGAGATGCCGGACAGCACCGGCGCCGCCGCGCCCGGGTAGCGGAACTCGACGTCGCGCATCTCCAGCTCGGCCCGGCCGCGCACCTCGCGCACCGGCCGCTCCGCCGGACGGACCGACGACTCGGTGCCGAGCACCTCCTCGATGCGCTCGGCGCACACGGCGGCCCGGGGGATCATGATCGAGATGAAGGTGGCCATCATCATCGACATCAGGATCTGCAGCAGGTACATGAGGAACGCCGTCAGGGCGCCGATCTGGATCTCACCGCTGTCCACCCGGGCCGCGCCGAACCACAGCACCGCGACGCTCGACGCATTGAAGATCAGCATCACGACGGGGAAGATGAGCGCGGTCAGCCGTCCGACGCGCAGCGTGGTCCCGGTCAGCGCCTCGTTCGCCGCGGCGAAGCGCCGGGTCTCCTCCCGCTCACGGACGAACGCGCGCACGACGCGGATGCCGGTCAGCTGCTCGCGCAGCACCCGGTTGACCTCGTCGATGCGGGTCTGCATCTCGCGGAACTGGGGGACCATGCGGTACACGATCATGCCGATCGAGACCAGCAGCACCGGGACGCAGACCAGCATCAGCCAGGACAGGCCGATGTCCTGCCGCAACGCCATGATGATGCCGCCGACGCCCATGATCGGCGCTGCGACGAGCATCGTGCAGGTCATCACCACGAGCATCTGGACCTGCTGCACGTCGTTGGTGCTGCGGGTGATCAGCGACGGCGCCCCGAACTGGGTCACCTCCCGCGTGGAGAACCCCACCACCCGGTGGAAGACCGCCGCCCGCACGTCGCGCCCGAACCCGGCCGCCACCTTCGCCCCGTAGTACACCGCCGCGATCGAACAGGCGATCTGCACCAGCGACACCGCCAGCATCCACCCGCCGATGCCCAGGATGTAACCGGTGTCTCCGGTCACGACTCCCTTGTCGATGATGTCGGCGTTCAAACTCGGCAGGTACAGCGCCGCGATGGTGCCGACGAGCTGGAAGAACACCACGGCCGCCAACTCGGCGGTGTACGACCGCAGATGAACACGCAGAAGCCGGCTCAGCATGCCCGCACCCCCCTGAGCACGCCCCAACGCTCCGTCAAAATCACCTGGGTCACGCTATAGGAGGTCTCGACCTTTCACGCGCCATTTTTCGCCCGGCGTAACCCCCCGGCGAGGTCCCCCTGGCGACCAGGCGGCCAGATACTGAAGGTGCGCGCGCACGCGACACGTTCGGGGTGAACACCGGGACGACCTTTCGTCCACCGAAGTGCGCACGCGCACGCGCACGCGGGACGTTCAGACGTAGGTTGCGGGGTACCCGCGCCGCGGGAAACGGCCGCAGGGACGACGGACCCGGCAAACCGTGAGAACGACGAGCGCCGGCCTTGACGACGACGATCGGCGTCGAGCGTGGGGACACCGGACCTCGCGGTGACGGACGACAGGCGCAAAGACGCCGGAAGGGTGGAGGTGGGCGGCGTGGAGATGGTGCTGGGGACGCCGGCCGCGGCGCTCCGTGCGCTGATCGGGCCCTACCACGGGTATCGCGAGCGGGGCGGGGCGCCGGGCCGCCATCGCGGGCTGCCGTCGCCGTACCTGACCGTCATCGTGACCCTCGACGACCCGCTGGAGATCGCGGCCCATCCCGACCCCGCCCAGCCGCCGGGGCGGTACGAGAGCCTGATCGGCGGCCTGCACACCACGCCCGCTCTGATCACCCACGAGGGCCGGCAGGCCGGCGTGCAGATCGCGCTGAGCCCGCTCGGCGCGCGCGCCCTGCTCGGCCTGCCCGCCGGCTCGCTCGGCAACACCGACGTGGAGGCGAGCGCCGTCCTCGGCCGGACCGCCGGCGAACTGCACGACCGCCTGAACTCCGCGCCTGACTGGGAGCGGCGCTTCGCGATCCTGGACGAGCTGCTGATGCGACGGGCCGGCGCGCTGCTGCGCCGCCCCGGCCGCGAACGCGGTGTTCCCTCCGAGGTCGCCCGGGCCTGGCGGCTGCTGCTGTCCACCGGCGGCACGGCGCCGGTCGCCGGCCTCGCGCGCGAGGTCGGCTGGAGCCCCCGGCATCTGCGCGCGCGGTTCACCGCCGAGACGGGGCTCAGCCCCAAGGCCGCGGCCCGGGTCATCAGATTCGACCGGACGCGCCGCAGGCTGCAACGCCTGGCCGCTCAGAACGCCGCGCCTCCGGCCACGAGCGCGGCGGACCGGGACGCGGGCGCCGCAAGACGAGACGCGGGCGCCGCAAGACGAGACGGGGGCGCCGCAAGACGAGACGGGGGCGCCGCAAGACGAGACGGGGGCGCCGCAAGACGAGGCGCGGGCGCGGCGGGTGAAGGCATGAGCGCGGCGGGCCGTGGCGCGGGCGCGGTGGGTCTGGCGGACCTGGCGGTCGAATGCGGGTACTACGACCAGGCGCACCTGGCCCGCGAGTTCCGCGACCTCGCGGGCTGCCCGCCCAGCCGGTGGCTGGCCGAAGAGCTCCGAAACGTCCAAGACCCCGCCGCGCCCCCGCCGTCAGACTCGGCGGCATGACACAGACACCGCGTCCTCAGGTCTGGCCGACCCTGCGCGCCCGTGACGCCCGCGCGCTCATCGCCTTCCTCGTCGAGGCCTTCGGCTTCGAGGAGACCGTCGTGTACGGCGAGGGCGGCCGCGTCGACCACGCGCAGCTCGACTGGCCGCTCGGCGGCGGCGTCATGCTCGGCTCCGACCGCGACCGCAGCGAGGACAACCCGTGGTGGCTGCCTCCGGGCACCTTCGGCGCGTACGTCGTCACCGACGAGCCCGACGCGCTGTACGCCCGGGCCACGGCGGCAGGAGCCGAGACGCTCTACGCACCGCGCGACACCCCTTACGGCTCCCGCGACTTCGCCGTCCGCGACCCTGAAGGCAACCTGTGGTCCTTCGGCACCTATCGCGGCGAACTGCGCAAAGCCCCGTAACTTACGCTAGCGTAGGTTACGGTCAAGTAGCTAAAACGGGGGGATGTCTCGTGCGTGAGTTCAACGACACCGAGTTGCTGTTCGAGCTGGAGCCGGTTGTGGCCGGCGAGCTGGACCGTCATCTCAAGGTGGCCAAAGAGTGGTTCCCGCACGAGTACGTCCCATGGTCGCAGGGCCGCGACTACGACGGCGTCTTCGGCGGCGAGGCCTGGGCCGAGACCGATTCGACGATCCCCGAGGAGGCGCGGGTCTCCCTCATCGTCAACCTGCTGACCGAGGACAACCTGCCCAGCTACCACCACGAGATCGCCACGACGTTCGGCCGGGACGCCGCCTGGGGCACCTGGGTGCACCGGTGGACGGCCGAGGAAGGCCGGCACGGCACCGCCATCCGCGACTACCTGACGGTGACGCGGGCCGTCGACCCGGTCGCCCTCGAGCGGGCCCGCATGGTGCACATGGGAGAAGGGTTCACCAACTCCTACGAGGGCGTGCTGCACTCGCTGGCCTACGTCTCCTTCCAGGAGCTGGCCACCCGCATCTCGCACCGCAACACCGGCAAGGCCTCCCAGGACCCCGACTGCGAGCGCCTGCTCGCCCGCATCGCCGCCGACGAGAACCTGCACATGCTGTTCTACCGCAACCTGCTCGACGCGGCCTTCCGGCTGGCCCCGAGCCAGACCATGCGGGCCGTCACCGACGTGGTGACCACCTTCCAGATGCCCGGCACCGGCATCGAGGGCTTCACCCGCAAGGCGATGACCATCGCCAACGCGGGCATCTACGACCTGCGCCTGCACCTGGACGACGTCCTCATGCCCGTCCTGCGCCAGTGGGCCGTCTTCGACCTCACCGGTCTGGACCCCGAGGCGGACAAGGCCCGCGACGAGCTCGCGGAGTTCCTGAACCGCCTGGAGGTCTCCGCCTCCCGCTTCGTCGACCGTCGCGAAGCCCGACGAGCCCGCCTCGCCGCCACCGGCGCGAACGACGCCTAGCCGGGCGGGCCTCCCACGACCGGCGCGAGGGGCCGCTCCCCCTCGCGGCCGGCGGGCCCATCGACCCCGCGCATTACCGGGTTATAACGCCTGTATGCCGTGAATTCCGAATTGTCGATCGGTCGAAATACATGGCGATCCCGGTCCCGACTTTTGCTTCCCATGACATGATCATCCGCATCACCGGGGCTAGCGTCATAAGACGTAGACGTCGAATCGGCGAACGTTCCGAAAGCCGGTCCGGCGCTCCGTACGTCCAGGCACCATGCCGGACTCGATCACCAGATGCGGAGATCTCCCATGCTCAAGAACGCTATCGCCGCCGGCTCGCTGGCGGCGTTCGCCATTGTCGTCCCCGTGACGGTGTCGGCCCAGTCCGCCGGCGCACCCGCCACGAACCCGGGGTCTCTGTCGCAGGCCTACCCCTGCCCGCAGACCTCCTACGGCCAGTACAACAACGACCGCTGCTACGACGACTCCCGCTTCGGCCGCGACCACTGGCGCCATCGCCGCCATCACTGGCACCACGGCCACCCCTACGGCCCTCACCACTGGCACCCCGGCCACCGGCATCCGTACGGCCCTCAGGGACACGGCCCTCAGGGATACGGCCCCAGATGACCCGGTAGGCCCGCATGGCCGGCCCGTCCCGAGCCCTTCGCCGGACGGGCTCGGGCCGGGCTCGCCCCGCGCCCGCCGGAGGCGGACGAGCGCGGGAAGCCCGGGCACGGTGCGGGGGCGGCGAAAGCCCACCGCTCCAGCATCGATGGCCCTCCGCGGCGCCGGCTCCACTATTCTCGGCGACCGACAGGTTCGAACGGAATCGACGCCTGACGGCACTGGAGTCACTGATCCGTGAGCGAGCACCAGCACTACGAATTCGCGGCGATCGACCGCCCGCTGACCGCCGCCGAGCAGACCGAGGTACGCGCCCTCTCCCCCGGCGCCCAGGTCACCGCGACGTCCTTCACCGCCGACCACGAGCCGGACGACTTCGGCGGCGATCCGGCGCGGATGATGGAGCGCTACTACGACGCCCACGTGTACGTCACCGGCTGGGGCGTCAACCAGGTGATGCTGCGCCTGCCCGAGAAGCTCCTCGACCTCGCCACCGTCGAGCCCTACCTCGTCGACGAGCTGTTCGAGGGGTGGGTGACCGATGATGAGCACCTGATCCTCGACCTGCGCAACGAGGACGAGGAGGCCGGCCTCGCCGAGAGCCCTCCCGAAGGGTGGCTCACGGCCGTCTCGGGCGTCCGGGCGGAACTCGCCTCCGGTGATTCGCGCCCGCTGTACCTCGCCTGGCTGGCCGCCGTCGGCACCTGGGAGCGCGACGAAGACGCCTTCGACGAGGACATGGAAGACGAGCTGGAACCGCCCGTCCCCGCGGGGCTCCGTTCGCTCACCGCGGCTCAGCGGGCCCTGGCCGCCTTCCTGCGCCTGGACGCCGACCTGCTCGCGACCGCCGCGACGGCCGCCCCCGAACTGCCGGCCGGCCGCGACGACCCGGCGGGCCTGGCCCGGTGGATCGAACGCCTGCCGGAGGAGGACAAGAACGCCCTCCTCCTGCGCGCCGCGCGCGGCGACGACGCCCCGGTGCGCATGGAACTGCTCGGCCGCTTCCACCGGGAGACCGGGGCCCCCTCCGGCGGCGAGGACGCCGGCGCCTACGGCGAGAGCGGCGGGGAGGGCGCCCGCCGCACCGTGGCCGAGCTGCTCGACGCCACGGCGACGGCCCGCCAGGAACGCGGGCGTCACCGGACGGCCGATCAGGCCTAGACCGATCTCGCCGGAGGCGGGGCGCCGCACACCGCGCCGGCATCCGGGGCGGAGGCGGATCCTCAGCAGTGCTTGGCCAGCGACATGTGCTTGATCAGCGGGTACAGGCTGGGGTCGAAGTGGCCCCGCGCGAACCACCGGTACCGCTGCCAGGCACGGGGGAGGCCCTTGACGAACTTGGTGCCGGTGCTGTTCGCCACCTGGATGTCGGCGAGCACGGCGCCGTTGGCGTCCTTCAGGCGCGCCCACATCAGCCAGGCGTCGTCGCCGTCACGGCTGCTGACCGTGCCGTCGAAGTCCGCCGTCCCGTCGGACCTGATGGTCCAGGTCGCGCCGGAGGACATCGCGCAGTCGCCCGCCGTGATGGTGTTCCAGCTGAACCTCTTCCACGCGAGGGCGGAGGCGTCGGCCGCCCCGGTGGCCGGGAGGGCCAGGCCCAGGGTGAGGGCGCCCATGGCCGTCGCCATGCCCGCGATCCTGCGCATCGTTCCCATGACACGTTCCTTTCGCTACGAGTTGCCGCTTGGTGACCAGATGTGGCCGGACAGTGCGGCCTGTGCGGACCTGACCCGTGACCGACGCGGCCAGGTCCTCGGGTGCGCCGGCCACCGCCTGGAGGTGCGAGCCGCCGGATGCGGTGGCGCCGGCCCTCATCACGTTCGCCGCTGAAGCCCGTGTCCGGCGAGACGAGCGGACGGATCCCGTCAGACCGACCTCGAACCCGCAGGTGGAACGCCCCACACCAGACCACCCAAGCTGTCCGGCGCCACCGGACACCTCCGGCCGGGCGCTCTCGCTCGTTGGCGGGTCTGGCTTGGTGTCAGTGGCATACCGTCCTGTACGGCAGGTCGGGGATGTACCGGCGCCACTCGGCCTCCGTCAGTGTCCGGCCGGCTCGTTCGCAGACCGCCTCGACGGCCCGCTCGGGTGCGGTCGGGTAGGAGAGCAGGTCCCGAAGCCATCCTGCGGCCCGGAGGGTGCCGTCCGCCTCGAACGCGAGCGAGGTCACGATGTCGGCGGGTCCGGCGAAGGGCGGTGCGACCGACCTGCCGGTCGTGGGATCCCACAGGCGGATCTGGCCCGCGGTGCCCGACGCGAGCAGTGTCCCGTCCGGAGAGAAGGCGAGCGCGTGGACCGCCCCACCGGCGTTCAGGACGAGGCTGCGGCGCCGGCCCGTCTTGGCGTCCGACACCGCGATGCGCCCTTCCTCCGCTCCGACGGCGACGAACCGCTGGTCCCGGCTCACGGCCACCGCGCGAAAGCCGAGCCTGCCGGGACTGTCCCAGGGGACCTGCTTTCCGGACGACCCGTCCGTCATCTTCCCGTCGGTGGACAGCACGTGTCCGTACGGCAGAAGGGCCAGCACCCCGCCGCGATCGAGGCCGAAGCCTCCGGCCGGCTTCCGGGTCCGCAGATCCCACGACCTGCTGACCTCGGCGCCGTCCTCGCTGACGGAGGAGACGGCGAGCGTCCGGCCGTCGGGGCTGAACGCCCGGGCGAGATGGGCCGCTCCGCCCGGGTCGTCGAGGTCGGGGCGGCGGCGCAGCGTGGCCACATCCCAAAGGGTGACGCGGGTGCGGCCCGTCCGTGCGCTGACGGCGAGGGTACGACCGTCCGGACTGAAGATCAGATCGGCGTATGCGGCCGTGTCCGCCGGGATCCCGAGCCGGCCCAGCAGGCGGGCTCGCGATGGGTCCCAGAGCTCGACGGTCGTCAGGGGGCGGTCGCTCAGGGCCAGGACGCGACCGTCCGGGCTGAGGGCGGCGTCCCAGCGGCCAGGAGCGCCCAGCGTCGGCGGCCGGGTGTGGGCGGAGACGTCGAGGGAGACGACCGAGAACGACGGGTCGGTCGTGGTGTAGCGCAGGACCCGGCCGTCCGTGTCGAAGCTCACGAGATCGGCTTGCCGGGTGCCCAGCGGGTATTCGGCGAGCCGGGTGCGATCGGCCACGCGCCACAGGGTGATGTGGCCGGGGTCGACGACGGCGAGGTGGCGGCCGTCCGCGCTGTACGCGAGCAGGTCGTCGCCGTAGTGGTCCCGATGGAGGGCGCCGGGCGCCTCCAACGGCTGTCCTTGCGCCTTTCCTGACGGCACGTCCCAGAGCAGGACATCGGTGTAGCGCACGATCGCCAGCGTCCGGCCGTCGGGCGCGAACCTGACGGCGTGGACCTGGTCGCCCTTGGGCAACGGGGGCACGGGAAGGCGCCTGCCGCTGGAGAGATCCCAGATCTCGGCCGGTCCCTCCTGGTTGAACAGCGCCGCGTAGCGGTCGCCCGGGCCTATCGCCACGTGTTCGAAGGAGCCGCGGTCCAGCAGCGGCTCGCCGTCCCCCACGCGCCACAGCTGGACGTGCTCCTTGCGCGTCTCCGCCCAGAACACCCGGGTGCCGTCCCCGAAGGCGGCGTTCATGAGGTTCTCGTGGGGCTCACCGAGCGCCTTCCCTGTGCGCGCGTCCGCCAGCCGGACGACGTCGCCCTCGACCACCATGGTCCGTCCGTCGCGGCTCGCCGAGACGGTGACGTCGTCCCCTGGCACCAGGGGAGGAAGGGCACGGATCCGCCTGCGGGCGGCGACGTCCCATACGCGCACGCCGGCGGCGTCCGCGGCGTACAGCGTCCGCCCGTCACGGCCGAGCTCGCCGTACTCGGGGCCGAAGTCGTCCAGCTGGGGCTGGGCCAGTGACCCGTACAGCGCGCCGCGCGCCTCGCTCACCGGCGCGATGCGCCAGGCGGCCGCGCTCAGCAGCATCGCGGCGCGCGGGTCGGTGGAGCGCAGGTCCTCCGCCCGCGCGGCGACCGAACGCGCCGTCGCCTCGTCGAGTTTCGCGGCGAGGCTCACGCTCTGCCGTACGGCCACCGCACCCGCGCCCAGGGCGATCACGAGCGACAGCGCGAGGGCCGCGGTCACCAGGCGGCGGACGCGGCCGCGCCGGCGGGCCAGAGCCGTACCCGAGTCGAGGTAGGCGCGCTCCAGCGTGTTCAGCGTCAGATGGCGGCGCCCGGTCGCCGCCCACCGCAACCCGGACTCGAGGATCCGGCCGTGCGGCGGGTCGCCCTCGCCGTCGCGCCAGCGCCGGGCGGCGGTGGCGAGTTCGCGATGCACCACGAGGCCGGGACGCTCGGCCTCCACCCATTCGCGCAGCCGCGGCCACGCCCTCAGCAGGGCCAGGCGGGAGATCGTCACCTCGTCACCGCTGGAGGTGACCAGACCGGCCGCGGCGAACGCCGCCAGCACGTCATCGGCCCCCGCCGGCAGTTCCTCCCGTCCGGCGCGCCGGACGGTGTCCTCGCTGTCGGCGTCGACGCCGACCATGCGCAGGAAGAGCTCGGCGACCAGTTCCTGCGCCGCCGGCGCCAGCCGCAGGAAGACGTCCTCGGCCCGTGCGCCGAGCGCCGGATCGCCGGAGGAGACACGGATCTCCGAGGCGGCTTGCGCCCCTGCCGCCAGCGGGTCGCCCGCCGCTCCGATCAAGCCCATCAGCAGCTCGCGTGCGGTGGGACGCACGGCGGGATCCTTGTTCAGCGCCGAGGCGACGAGGCCGCGCAGCGGGTCGTCGAGGTCGTCCAGGCCGGGGTCCAGCGAGAGGACGCGATGCATGACGGCGCCCAGGCTGTCGGCCTGGAAGGGGTCGCGGCCCGTGGCCGCGAACACGACGATGGCCCCCCAGGCGAACACGTCGGCCGGCATGCCGGCGCGCTGTCCGGTGAAGACCTCCGGCGCCATGTACGTGGGCGTCCCCGCGACCAGGCCGGTGGAGGTCAGCGACATCTCGACGGTCCTGGCGATGCCGAAGTCGATCACCCTTGGCCCGTCCGGCCCGATCAGGACGTTGTCGGGCTTGAGGTCGCGGTGGATGACCCCGGCCTCGTGGATCGAGGTGAGCGCGGTGGCGACGGCGACCGCGAGCCGGTGCAGGTCGGCTCCTCGCGACGGGCCCCGGTCCTGGAGGTACCGCCGCAGGCTGGGGCCTTCGATGTACTCGCTGACGATGTACGGCTTCGCCGCCGCGAGGTCGTGGGCGAGCACCTTGGCGATGCAGAACGACGCCACCCGCTCGGCCGCGGTGACCTCGCGCGCGATGCCGCGGTTCAGCGCCGGATCTCCATAGAGGATCTTTATCGCCACCCGGCGGCCGTCACGGTCGTAGGCCTCGTAGACGACGCCCTGCCCGCCCGAGCCCAGCCTGCCCGCCAGCAGGTAGTCCCCCAGCCGGATCGGATCCCCCGGTGCCAGCTCGCCGCTGCCCGTCATGTCCGCACCCCGTCTCGTTCGCTCTCCATAGGGTTAGTCGAGACGGGAACCGTCTTTGTTCGTGGTGGTTTCACACCCGCGCCCCCGCGCCCCCGCGCCCCCGCATCCGCCCGGCGCCGGCGAGGTCGTCGCGGCGGCGGCTGGAACGCCTTTGCCCGCGTGAGAGGCCCCCTGGCGGGAAGCCCAGGGGTGCCCGGCGTGTTGACGGAGCACATGAAGGATCGTTTCGCGGATCAGGATGTCATCAGGCGGCTGCTCGGCGAGTCGCGCACCTGGGTTTTCGTCGGGCTCGGCGGTGACCCGACCCGCACCGCCTTCGAGCAGGCACGCCTGCTCCAGGCGAGAGGAAAGCGCATCATCCCGGTCCATCCGGCCGCCACGGCCGTGCTGGACGAGCAGGGATACGCGTCGCTGGCCGAGGTGCCGGTCAAGGCGGACGTCGTCGGCGTTTACCGGCGGTCGGAGTACGCGGGCCAGGCGGTGGACGAGGCGATCGCGGCGGGCGCCGGCGCGGTCTGGCTGCCCCTCGGCGTGATCGACGAGGCCGCCGCCCAGCGTGCCCTCGACGCCGGCCTCGACGTCGTCATGAACCGCTGCCCCGGCGTCGAATGGGCACTGCGCCGAAGCTGAGCGGCCACCTGACGTCCTGCGATCGAACGGGCGCGACGCCGTCGTCGAGCGGCCACCGGGCGTTCTGATGCGGGCGCCACGACGCGAGCCGGCACGACGGCGGCCTCGCCGAGAGGTGGGGCCAGGCTGAAACTTTCAATGTCCCGGCGGCGTGTACCGGCTCTGAGCTGCGCTGAAATGCCCAGGGCCGGGCGGATGATGGACTACGCCGTCCGGCCGGACGCAGGATCATGATGAACGGCGTCCTCCGCCGTTCCGCTCGGGGGAGTCGATGCGACGATCGGCCGTCAGGCCCACGCCTGCTCACGGGGGCCGCTCTGGTGTCCTGATGGCCGATGGCCCAATGGCATTGCCCGCCCGTCCGTCAGCGTCACCCGCTCCTGGCCGGCAATGTCGCGGCCATGGCTCGCTCGGTACCGACCGGCAATGTCGCGGCCAGGCCCGCCCGGTCCTGTCCGCCCGACGAGAGGTTCGCCATGCCCTTCTCCCGTCCTCGTGGGGCCGCTTTACGTGCCCTTGTGATCGGATGCTGTGCCGCCGCCGCCACGGCGGCCGTCCTCGGCGCGGGCCCGATGCCCGCCTCGGGCGCCGTCTTCGGCACGACGCGGGCCGGCACGATCACCGCCGACACCACCCCGCCCAGCACGCCTGACGGGCTCACCACCCGGAACGTCTACCTCAACGGCGTCGTGCGCCTTGCCTGGACGCCGTCGACCGATGACGTCGCGGTCACCGGCTACGAGGTGTACGCCTGGTCGTACAGCAATCCGACGAATACGTCCTTCAACCGCGTCAATCCGCATTTCACCTCCTCGGCCACCGAGGTCGTCGCCGATGTGCCCGGCCTGACGCCCGGCCGCGACTATCTGTTCTACGTCGTCGCCGTGGACGCCGCCGGCAACAAGAGCGTGCCCAGTCTCCTGGCCAAGGGCACCGCCATGACCGAGCCGCCGAACCCCAGCCCGGCCCCGAGTCCATGGCCGACCACCCCGCCCACGCCGTACAACCTGCAAGTCGGCAACGGGCCCGCCGCGGGCTACGTGATGCTGTCGTGGGCGACGACGGGCGGCACGGGCCAGGACCTCGTCAACGCGTTCCGCCGCTCCTCCACCGAGTGGAACTACGCGGGGTACAGCCGGCTTCCGCGCACCTTGGCGGTCATCGGTACCGAGGCCTCCTACACGTTCCAGGTGGTGGTGGTCGGCGAGGCCGGCAACCTGAGCACCCCGTCCAACGCCGCCACCTATCCCTCCACCTCGCCGAGCCCTTCGGTGACTCCCACCGTCACCCCTTCGGTGACTCCCTCCGTCACCCCTTCGGTGACACCGTCCACGACGCCGACGCCCGTGAGCTGCGAGGTCACCTACAAGGCGAGGAGCTGGCAGACCGGCTTCACCACCGACGTCTCCATCAAGAACACCGGCAGCACCCCGATCGACGGCTGGCGGCTGGAGTTCGGCTTCGCCCTCACCGCCCAGCGCATGACCTCGGGCTGGTCCGCCACCTGGGCCCAGTCGGGCCTGGCCGTCGCCGCGACCAGCCTCGCCTGGAACAAGACCATCAACCCCGGTCAGTCCGTATGGATCGGCTTCAACGGGACGCATTCCGGGGACAACCCGTCGCCCACGATCTTCAGAGTCAACGGGACCCGCTGCCTGTCAGAGTGACCCCGCGGTAGCGGCCTCGGCGTCCCCCGCGTCCACCGCGTTCCCGGCGTTCCCGGCGTTCCCGGAGCCGAGGGCGCGGGCGACGGTGAGGCTGTCCTCGTAGATGTGGTACCGGGTGATGAATCCGTTCTCGACGGTGAGGTGCAGCGCGAACGGCGACGTGTAAGCCGCACCCCCGGCCCTCACCGTCTGGGCGATCTCGCCGAGCACGACGGCGTCCGCCCCGTCGACCAGGACGCGCGCCACCGAAGTGCCGTTCGCCTCGGGCACATGGTGGGCCTCCAGCGACCGGAAGTGGTCCGCCACGTCGGCCCGGCTCGTCCGCGGCCGGATCCACGGCACCGCCGGATGTCCCTCCGCGGGCCAGGCGAGCCGCCAGTCGAACCGATCGGCGAACAACGCGGCGACCTGGTCGGGGTCACCGCCGGCGATCCGGCGGAGCAGTTCCTCCACGACGTGCCGCGTGGCACGGCCTTCATGGGCGGTGCCGGTCTCCACGGCGTCGTGCGTCTCATTGATCTCATCGGGCGCCGCGGCAGTATGGGTGTCATGCGTCATGCCGCAACCCTCTCGGTTCCGGCGCGGCATGGCGATTACCTCCCACGTAGGCGACCACGCCACGGCGGGCTCGGACGCTCTAGGGTGAAGGACATGGCCGAGATCTTGGCGCCGGACGGGGCGTGGACGTTCGACGGCGACACCCTGAGGATCGTTCCGGGCGGCGACAAGAGCGTCCACGAACTGCGCAAGGTGCTCGGCGAGCTGGCGATCCCCCTCGCGGCGATCGCCGGGGTGTCCTTCGAGCCGTCACGCAAGGGCGGCAGTCTGCAGCTCCGCCTGCGATCGGGGGCCGATCCGCTGACCGACGTGGTCTCCGGACGGCTCCTGGGGGCCGCCGACCCGTACCGGCTGGCCATCCCCAAGGAACGCATCGGAGCGGCCGAGTACCTCGTCGACGAGGTGCGCACCGGCCTCACCCTGGAGCAGGTGCCGAGCGGTCCCAGCGCGGCCCTCCTGCTGCCCGGCCCCGCCGTGCCGGTGTCGGCCTCGGCCGGCGACGGCTCCGTGAGCTTCGACGGCGACCGGGTCCATCTCGAATGGACGCTGTTCGCCAAGACGGCCAAGCAGACCGCGGGCCCGCAGACGATCCCGCTGTCCGATCTGGCGGGCGTCGAGTGGGCTCCGCAGTCCGGCATCGGCTACGGCCGTCTCCGCTTCCACCTCAAGGGCGGCGAGCCGGTCAGACCTCCCGAGGAGGACCCGCGTTCCCTGTCGTGGGGAGTCCAGCGGTACGGCGGCCTGACCGCCCTGGTCGCCGCCGCCGTGTTCGCCCGGCTGCCGCGCGAGGCCGAAGCGCCGCCCGCCCTGCCGCCGGCCGCGCCCGACGACCGCGAAGCGCTGCTGCGCCGCGTCGCCGAGCTGGAGAACCAGGACGCCCTGGTACGCCGCCTGGGCGAACTCGGCCGGCTCCACCGCTCCGGCGTGCTCACCGACGAGGAGTTCCGCTCGGCCAAACAGGTGCTGCTGCGCGGGCTCGGCGTCGCCGGGGGCTGACCGCGCGTCCACCGGCGACGCCCGCGACTTCCGGCCCGTCAGCCCGCCGGCCCGTCAGCTCGGTGCCGGGGCGTCCAGTGCGGCCACCACGTCCTTCAGGCGCCCGATGGCGTGATAGGTGCCGAAGACGTCCATGTAGTCGCGGGTTTCCACGATCTCCCCCTCGCGCACCCGGAACATGAGCAGCCCGGACAACTCGCACGGCCGCCCGTCGGGCCCGGCCGTCCCGGTGCCGCGCCACTCCCCGACGATGACCTCGGGGTCGGCGGCCTCGTGCACCGCCACGTCCCGGATCTCCGCCAGCCGCACCGGACTGGCGTCCCAGGCCTTGTGGTAGCCGGCGCGCACCTCCTCACGGCCGTGAAAGCGAGCGGGGAATCCCGGCGCCCGGAAGGGGAACTCGTGGACCCCGTCGACCGCGTACAGGTCGGCGAGATCGTCGGCCGACATGTCCACCATGGCGCGGTGGTAGAGGGCGAGCACGTCGCGGGGGGTGCGGTCGAAACGGGCCGTCATCCGCTCACTCCATTCGCTCCACAGCTGTTGACTCAACAACTGTAGAGCGAAACGGCGGCCTCGGTCAACGCCGCTAGGGTCATGCCATGCACGACACGCCGACCGGCCACACGGAGCCCGCGGCGAACCGACCGGAGACCGACGATCACCGGCCCCCACGATTCCGGACGGAACCTGATGACCACTCGAATGACATCCGACCGGCTTCGGCTTGATCCGTTGGCCGTGAGCGACGCCGGCGAGATGGTCGAGGTGCTGGCCGGCGACGACCTGTACACCTACATCGGCGGCTCCGCGCCCACCCTGGACCAGCTCCGCGCCCGCTACGCCCGGCAGGTCACCGGGCGCTCCCGGGACGGCCGCCAGGAATGGCACAACTGGGTCGTCCGGAGGAAGGCCGACGGGCGCGCGGTCGGCTACGTGCAGGCGACGATCATGGACGACGGGCGGCGAGCCGAGATCGCCTGGGTCGTCGGCCTGCCCTGGCAGGGGCGCGGGTACGCCTCGGAGGCCGCGCAGGCCATGGTCGCCTGGCTCGGCTCGCGCGGCGTCGTGACCGTGGAGGCGCACGTCCATCCCGACCACGGCGCCTCCGCCGCCGTCGCCCGCCGCACGGGCCTGCTCCCTACCGGGCGGTTCAGCGGCGGCGAGCAGCTCTGGCAACACGACCAGGAGCAGGCTCCCTGACCGAACAAGGGAACACCGGCGGCACGCCCACCCGGCCGGACGCACAACGGCGAACCGGAACAAGACCGGCCGCTCTCCTCACGCGCCACAGCGCGGCCGGTCGCAGGCGAGGAACGTGACACCGTCGTCGTCCTGTGAACAGCCGGCGATCGGCGGCGCGGGCGAACGCCGAACTCGATGAGCAATGGTCCTTGACGAGACGTTAGGGCACGAGCAAGCATGGAAGTCCGTTTCAGTGCCGACAAGGTGGACGGTCTTCCACTGGGCCAGGCGATTTCACCAGACGTCCCGTCCCCACGACGTGTGCAGGGTGATGAACAGAGGTCCAGGTGACGACAACGCTCCTGAGGATCACGTCAACGACTTGAGCGGGTCGGTCGTGGGGCCTGTGGTCCAGGCGCGCGACATCCAGGGCGGGATCCAGGTGTTCCAGGGGTTCGAACCCCTGCCCACACCGTCCCAGCTCCCCCCGGCGGGCATCCTGGTCGACCGGGACGAGGCGTTGACCCTGCTCGACTCCGTGCGCTCCGACGATCGCGGAGCGGGCGTGCCCAAGGTGGCCCTGGTCAGCGGTCCCGCCGGCATCGGCAAGACGGCCGTCGCGCTGCACTGGGCGCACCGCGAGCGACACGCCTTTCCCGGCGGCCAGCTCTACGCCGACCTGCGCGGGCACGCGGCGGCCGAGCCCGTCGGACCGGCCGAGATCTTGGGACGGTTCATCAGGGCGTTCGGCATCGCCCCCGAGCGCATCCCCTCGGGCCTGGCCGAACGCGCCGCCCTCTACCAGTCGATCGTCAGCGAACGCCGTCTGGTCGTCGTGCTCGACGACGCTCTCTCGGCTGCCCAGGTCGGCCCGCTGCTGCCCGCCTCGCCGCACAGCGTGGCGGTGGTCACCAGCCGCTGGCGGCTCGCGGGCCTGCTCATGCGCGGCGCCCGCGGTGTACGGCTCGAACGGCTCTCCGCCGATGGAGCGCTGGACCTGCTGAGACGCACCCTCGGTGACGACCGTGTCGAGAGGGAGCGGGATGCGGCGCTGGAACTCGTCGAGCTGTGCTCGCGCTTCCCGCTGGCGCTGTGCCTGGCCGCCGCACGGCTCGCGACCAGGCCGAACTGGGACCTGGCCGAGATGGTCGACGCCCTCAGCCTTGAGAGGCAGCGCCTCAGCGCGCTTTCCGTGGAGGAGGACATCACGGTCCGGGCCGCCCTGACGCTGTCCTACCGCGGGCTCTCTCCGCCCGAGGCCGCGCGCGCCTACCGGTTGCTCGGGCTGTTTCCGGGCACGACCTTCGACATCCGTGCGGCCGCCGCCACGATCGGCGTCCCCCGCACGCGCGTCCGGTGGCTGCTCGGAGTGCTGGTGGACGCCAATCTGCTGGACGACGTCCCCGGCGGGTACCACCGGTTCCACGATCTGACCTTGCTCCACGCGCGTGAGATGGCCGAGCAGGAGGAGAGCCAGGCCGTCCGTGACGAGACCGTGCGACGGGCCCTCGACTGGTTCCTGCACACCACCCACAGCGCGAGCCAGGTCATATTGCCCTACCGGCGCCTGCGGCCGCCCGAACTCGATTACCCGCCTGCCGAGCCCCTCGTCTTCGCCGGGCCGGGCGAGGCCCTGGACTGGCTGGAGAACGAGTTCGGCAACGTGCGGACGGCCGCGAGGCTCGCCGCCGAGCGTCGATCGTTCCGCACAGCGTGGCAACTCGTCGACGCGCTGTGGCCCCTTTTCCTTTACCGGGGTCATCACGCCGAACGGCTGGCCGTCGACCGGCTCGGGCTGGAGGCGGCGCGGGCGTGCTCCGATGCCTCCGCCGAGGCCAGGATGCTGAACCGCACGGGCCTGGCGCTGCTCTCGCTCGGCCGGCCGGAGGAGGCCGCCGGAGAGTTCCGCCGATCGCTGCGCATCTGGCGGCGCTTGGGCGACCGGCTACGTGTCGCGGGCGCACTGCGGCGGCTGGGCATGGTGGAGAGGGACCTGGGCCGTCTCGATATGGCGATCACGCTCTTCGGCGAGGCGCTGGAACGTTACCGAGCACAAGGGGCGTCCCGCCGTATCGCCCTGACGTTGTGCGACCTTGGCGAGGCACTGCTGGGGCAGGGGCGCGGCAGGGAAGCGGTCGCGTCGTTGTCCGAGGCGCGCGACCTGCTGGCGGCGGAGACCGATCCGTACAACCAGGCACGGGTCCTCATCCTGCTGGGCCGCGCGAGGGCCAAGAGTGGCGAGGCCGCCGACGATCTGCTCGAGCGGGGCCTGTCGCGGATGAGGGACATCGGCTCCGGCTCCGGCGAGGCGCTGGCGCTGCGGGCACTGGCGGACCTGGCCCTGTCGGACGGCAGGGACGACGACGCACGCCGGTACGAGGAGGAGGCGCGGCAGGTCACCGCGCGCCTGGACACCGGCGGCCCCGCCGCCACGTGAGCCACGCCGCCACGTGAGCCACGCCGCCACGTGAGCCACGCCGCCACGTGAGCCACGCCGGCACGGACCGGTGGCGCCGCGGCGGTCACCGCCCGTCCGGACGCCGGGGGCCGGTGTCCCGAGCCGACGAACCGCCGCCGTGCCGGAGCGCGCCGCCCCGCGTGCCGCATGGGGCGACTCCGTTCCGACGTCACACCGTGGTGCGGACCGGGTACGCGGCCTCCAGTTCCACGAGTTCCGCCTCGCTCAGCGACGCGGCCACCGGTAGCCGGTGACCGACCTTCCAGCCCGCGTACAGGACCGCGCCGCGCAACGCGCGCGCCGCGTCCCCGGTGCGCAGCCATATATGCAGGAAGGCGGCGAAGAGCGCGTCACCCGCACCCGAGGTGTTGACGACGCCGCGCGGCGCCATCGCCTCCGCCCGGAGCAGGCGCCCGTCCCGGGTGCCGAGCAGAGCCCCCGCCGCCCCCATTCCCACGCACGCCAGCCGGCATCGCGGGTAGCGCTCGAAGAGCCGCCCCATCCACGGCTCGGGCCGGCACGGCAGGTTCTCGTGGCTGCAGAAGACGATCTCGGCGGCCTGGAGCCACGGCCGGTTGTACTCATCGGCCACATCGCCGATGAGATGGACGTCCACCGCGATGGGCACGCCGAGCCGGGCCGCCGGCGCCACCAGGGGCCGGACGAACTTCGCGTTGGTGAGGACGAGCAGATCGGCGCCCTGTGCCGCCGCGCTCACCCTTTCGAACGGATAGGCGGTCGCGTTCACCGGCTCGAGGTGGGGAAGTCCGAGGCGGCTGCCGTCCGGCGCGACCAGGGCGACACCCATGGACGACCCGTCGCCGTCGACCACACCGGGGCCGAGCAGTCCTTCCCGGTCCAGTTCGGCGCGTATCTGCGCTCCGGCGGCGTCGCGCCCGACCACCGTGCACAGGCGTACGTCGTCGTCGAACGCGCTCAGGACGCGCGCGATGTGACCCGCCGCTCCGGACACCCCGGCGGCCATCCAGCGCGGCGTGCACTTGGAGGCGTAGCGCAGCGGAAACTCCGGGACGCCCACCGACAGGTAGAAGCTGACCGCCCCGGCCACCACGATCTTCGGTTTCACGGACGCCCCACTGCCGCCGGGCGAAGCGGGCGCCCCACTGCCGCCGGGCGAAGCGGGCGCCCTACTGCCGCCGGGCGAAGACCGCCCGGCGCCTCCGGACACGGGCGGTCCTCCGCACGCGGACGTCGGTGTCACGATGTCCTCCTTCGTACGCTCCTCAGGACGGGACCGGCCAGTTTGATCTCCGCGCGGCCCGCGACCTCCAGCGCCCCCGGCCGTCCGCGGGCCGGGCCGGCGTAACGGCCGTGGACCACCGACGCCGTGGACAGGCATCCCAGAGGCATGCCGGCGGCCAGCCAGCCGTACAGGAAGGACCCGTACACGGCGGGTCCCGGTCCCGTGGCGGCCATCGGCCCGCCCGCCTCGACGATCTTCACCAGCTGTCCGTCCCGAAGCCCCGCCAAGCAGCCGCCGCGTCGCACGCCCGTGGCGACCTCGCACCCTGGATAGCGGCTCAGGACACGCGTCACCCTGTAGGCGGCAAAAGGGTGCGAGCGCCCGGCCGCCCCGACGACCACGTCCGCGACCTCCGGCCACGCCTCCCGCAGGCCGTCGTCGAGATGGACGACGACGTGGACGCCCTGGGAGACGAGCGTGCCCGGCGGCATCGCGCAGAAGCTCCGCGTGCCGTTGAACAGCATCAGGTGCGGCTCGCGCAGCGGACCCTCACGCGGAATCACCAGAATCGCCGGCGCGGCGACCTCGGCCGTCGCCGCCCGCGGCGCGGCGTCGGCGCGGCTCAAGTTGAACACATTCTTGAGCCGGAACAGGTGAACGCCGACGAGTCTCTCGATCACGTCCATCTCCGTTCGCCGTCGGCCGCACTCCCGTGTACGCCGGCGGAACAGGACCTGCAGGAGGTGGGCGGCGGCGCGGTGCAGGGTGGGCTGGACGGCGGGCCCCCATGGCCGGTCCACCGGTCCAGCAGGAATGGCACGGCGGCCGGCGCGGCCGCGGTGATGGCGGCGGGCTGTTTCAACCGCATCATCCGGTACATGAGGCGGCGCATGTTGCGGTCGAAGCGGCCGGGCGCCGAGGTGATGCGCTCGACCGCGCTCTTGTACCGGCCGTCTCCGGCCTCGGCCTGGATCCTGGTCAGCTGCTCGCGCAGCGATCCGCGAGAGGACAGCCGAGGCGCGACGGCCGCGAGCTCCCCGAACGCCGAGGCCGGGTCGACCTCGGACTCGGGAAAGTCCGTCAGGACCACCGGAGCCCCGGTGACGGTGCCGTACAGGGTCACCGACCCGTGGTCGCCGATGATCAGATCGGCCGCGGCGAGCACGGCCCGCCAGTCCGCGTCAGGAGGAACCAGGCCCAGGCCCTGCCGCAGAGGTCCGGCGAGCCAGGTCCTCACCTGCCAGACTCCGTGTCCGAACCAGATGTTCGGGTGCAAGAGCGCCACGACGCGAAACCCGCACGCGGGTAATTCGGCGAGCAGGCGCGACAGCAGCTCGGACGACCGCCCGAACAGTGACCGCGGCCCCCAGGTCGAGGTGACCACCACGAGCGTCTGGTCGTGTCCGACCGCCAGCGCCCTGCGATAGGCGTCGCGGTGCGCCAGACTGGCGGTCAGCCGGTCGTACGACGGATCCCCCACCACGGCCGCCGCCGGTACCGCCTCCGGGCACGTCCGGCCGAGCCGTCCGAGTTCGGAGTCGTGGGACAGCACGATCGCGGCCGGGACGACCGCGCCATCGTGCACCAGCCGTTGCGCGTCGAGCCCGTACGCCACGGAGCTCCCGACGGCGCGGACGCCCTCGCGCCCTCGCGCCAGCTTGTTGAAGCCGGCACCGTGCGGCAGGACGATCAACGGCGCGTGGATCTCGTGCACCGCTCCCAGGCTGGCCGCGAGCGCGAGGTCGAAGCTCTGCCGCGTGGCCTGCTCCCAGGGGAGGCAGATCGCGCCCAGTCCGTCGATGAACTCGGCCGCCCCGTTGCCGAAGACGTCGGGAGCCCTTGTGAACACGACCTGGATCCGCAGGTCCGACTCGACCAGCCGCACCGTGTCGAGCAGCCGCTGTCCCGAGGTCACCGTGTGCACGACCGCGAGAACCGCCTTGCAATTCGGTCGGGTCACCCACCTGTCCGCGTCGAGCCCGACCGGAACCCGACGCCATTCCTGTCCAGACATTGGTTTCCGTCTCCCCCTTGCCGGCCACCGGCATCCGGGCGAGGCTTCCTCGCCCCTGTCGCACAGCTTGGGTGGAGACCCTTGCGGAGAACCTTGCGGCGATCTTGTGTTTTACAGGCGGACCCACTTCTGGCAAGAGACGCTTTTACCGCTTCTCGCTCATGCCCTGGATCGATTGGCGCCGAGGTGATACTAATCCGGACGGATGGGCGATGTCCCAGGAAAGGGACTCGAATGGAATTTCGCATTCTCGGCCCGGTGGAACTGTGGTCCCAAGAGCGGCGCCATGATGTCGGCTGGGCCAAGGAACGGCTGGTCATAGCCGTTCTTCTCCTGGCTCCGGGGCGTCCGGTGCCCATCCGGTCGCTCATCGCGAAGCTATGGGACGGCGACCCTCCCGCACAGGCGGCGGCCCTATTGCAGAGCAGTGTCTCCCGGCTGAGGAAGCGTCTGCAGGAAATCGCCGGCACGGCGGAAGACGAGAGTGCCGGTCCGCGCCTGCGCCGCGTTTCCGGGTCGTACATATTGGAAACGGACGTCGAAAATATCGATTTGCACCGCTTCCGCAAACTACGCGCGGACGCCCGGGGGTCGGCGGGAGCCGGCGATATCGATAACGCCCTCCGGCTGTACCGCGAGGCGGAGGATCAGTGGCGCGGCGAGCCGCTGGCGGGTCTGCCGGGGGCCTGGGCCGACATCACTCGCAAGAACCTCGAAGAGGAGATGCTCGGCGGCACCATGGAGCGCATCACCTTGGAACTCGGCCAGGGTGACCACACCCGGCTCGTCGCGGAGCTGTCCGAACTGGTGACCCGTTACCCGTTGGACGAGAAGCTCATCGAACTCCTCATGCGGACGCTGTACGCGAACGGGCGGCAGGCGGACGCGCTGGCGGCCTACCGGCAGGCTCGCGAGCGGTTCACCGAGCAACTCGGCACCGAGCCGGATCCCACCCTGCGGGACCTGCATCAGCGCATCCTCCGCCGCGATCCCGGGCTGGTCGCCGGCACCCGCCCTCGGCACACCTCGGGCCCCGCCCCGCCCAACGACCTGCCGCGGGACCTCCCCACCTTCACCGGCAGGACGGACGAACTCGCCCCCCTGACCTCGGACAGGGTGCTCGACGGGGCGGCGGTGCCCGTACTGGCCATCGACGGTATGCCGGGGGTCGGCAAGACCGCCTTCGCGGTCCATCTCGCCCACCTTGTCGCCGACCGCTATCACCATGGCAGGCTCTACCTCGACCTGCACGGCCACAGCCCTCTTCACGAGCCGCTCGATCCCGCCACCGCCCTCGATCGCCTGCTTCGTCACCTCGGTGTGCCAGGCGACATTCCAGAAGGGCTGGACGCGCGAGCCGCCAGATGGCGGAAGGAACTGGCCGGGCACAAGGTCCTCATCGTGCTGGACGACGCCACGGGAACCCAGCAGATCCGCCACCTGCTGCCCGGCGAACCCGGATGCCTGGTCATCGTCACCAGCCGACGCAGGCTGACCGGCCTGGAGGGCGTCGAGTCGCTCTCCCTGGACGTCCTGCCCCCCAGGGACGCGGCCGAACTGCTCCACCGAGCCGCCGGTAGGCATCGCCCCCTCGAACCCGACGGCGTCGCCGCGGTGACCCGCCTCTGCGGCTATCTGCCGCTCGCGATCCAGATCGTCGGAAGCAAACTGCGACACCGCCCAGCGTGGAGCGCCGCCGACCTGGCCGACCGGCTGGGACGCGGCAACCAGCGCCTGGCCGAGATCAGAGCCGAGAACCGGGAGGTCATCGCCGCGTTCCGGCTGTCCTACGAGGGACTCACCGGATTCCAGCAGCGAGCCTTCACCCGGCTCGGGCTGTACCCGGGAACCGAACTGACCGCGCATTGCGTGGCGGCGCTGCTGGGACGTCCACTCGCCATCGCCGAGCGGTTCCTGGACGATCTTCTGGATCACCACCTCATCGCCGAACCGCGACGCGGCCGCTATCGCCTCCACGACCTGATCCGCGATTACGCCACCTCGCTCGCGGACCAGGAATCGGAGAGCGAACGGACCGAGGCCGTCCACCGCGTCCTCGACTACCACCTCTTCCTCGCCGACCGCGCGGACCGGCTCGCGTACCGCCATCGAGCCCGCGCCTCCGTCGAGGTGACCGGCCCACCGGCGGCCTCACCCGACATGGCGACCACGGACCAAGCACTGTCGTGGCTGAGGACAGAGCTCGACAACCTGCTGCGGTTGACCGCCTATTCCGCCGACCACGGCTGGACGCGGCATACCGCCATGTTCGCCCATGTGCTCAGCCGCCACCTCAGCTTCTGGGGCCACTGGGCGGACGCCGTCCGCGTCCATACCGACGCCATCGAAGCCTGGCGCCGATTGGACGACCCTCGAGGACTCGCCCGCGCGCTGACCGATCTCAGCGAGGTGCTGCGGCAGAGCGGCAGACTCGACGAGTGCCTCGACATCACTGCACAGGCATTGAGCATCCGGCAGGCGCAGGGCGACCGGCATGGCGTCGCGGAACTCCTCGACCAGAGCGGCCTCGCCCACTGGCAGCGTTCGGAGTTCGACGCGGCGCTGGGCCACTTCCAGCGGGCCCTCGACATCAGAAGGGCGATGGGCGACCACTATGGCCAAGCGATAAGCCTGAACCACATCGCCGGCATCGCCGACGCCAAGGGCGACTACCAAGCGGCATCCGACCGGCTGCGCGAGGTCCTCGCACTTCACGAGGAGGACGGCGATCTCCATGGCCGCCAGGTGGTCCTGAACAACATCGGCGAGTTGGAGGCTCGTCGCGGCCAATACTCCAGCGCGCTGGAGTATTACGAGCGGGCAGCCGCCCTCGCCCCCGAGACAGGACCCAGGGAAGAGGCCGGTCTGCTGCACAATACGGCGAACGTGTTACAGCATCTAGGCCGTCACGGTGAAGCGCTGGAACGCTACAGGAAAGCCTTGCGCCTCTACCGCGAGATCGGCGACCGGCGCGGCGAAGCGCACACGCTGAACAGCATCGGATCCTGCTATGCGGGCACGGGAAACGACGAACAGGCGCTGGTCCACCACCAGAGAGCGTTGAGCATCTCCGCGGATGTGGTGGAGCGGCAGCAGCAGGCGCGCGCCCTCACCGGCATCGGCGACGCCCATCAGCACGCACGTCGCCACCACGCCGCCCTGGAGTTCTACGAGCAGGCGCTGCGAGTGGCGCGCGCGATCGGCGACGTTCACCAAGAGGCGCAGGCCCTACGGCAGATGGGTTCCACACTCGACCTGATCGGCGATCCTGTCCAAGCGCGCCGGCTCTGGCGCCAGGCACTGAAGCTGTATGAGGACCTCGGCGTCCCCGAGGCGCTGGAACTCCGGACGCGCCTGCACAATCCCCCTAGATCGCCAGATGTGTAACACTCTGCACTATAAGCCGAGAAGTTCGCGATTCCATCAATCCCGCCATTGGTGAACGAACGCCTCATACCCAACTTTACGCTGCTATTCACTACATGTATGGATAAGTTGACAATGGCCGTGCATGTCGATCATCGCACCCCTAAGATCAAGACCGCATCGATGCACCAGTGAATTCCAGTCGCTATACCGCGGCCGATCGTTAGGAAGAAGATGAGAATCGCGATAGTCACAGCGGCAATGCTGTCGGCCTTCATCTGGCTCGTGCACGTTGCGCCAGCGCTCCCGATCTTGGGAGTAACCGCCTAGTGAGCTAGATGACCAGGTCCGGGACGGACAGGCGGACTCCGTCTTCCGTCCCGGACCCGGCCCGCCGGCTTGACGACCGCACCACCGCCCTTCACATCGCCGGCACCACATCCAGGAGAGGCCGAGCAGGTGGACCGCCTGGAACAGAGCCTGTCCGGCACCTTCCCTCGGCGTCGGCCCCGGAAGATCCTCCGCTCGATCTGTCCGACCACGACGGCGTCCCCGTCGACCTCCCGGCCCCCGCGCGGTGTGTCGCTTACCTCCTAAGTAAGCAGCGGCGGCAGAGCGAGCCGCTCGCCGATCCGCCTGATCAGTGGAGCGTGAGGACTCGGTCCAGCGCACCGATCTCTGCCAGCAGTGCCTGACGTTCGCCGGCCCGAACGGGGACGGCCGCCCCCAGCGCGGCCAACGCGGGCCGGATCTTCTCGGGCGCGGGATGGATGATCGCCAGTGACCTCAGCGGCACGACCGGCAGGCCGGCGGAGGGATGGGCGGTGGTCCCCCAATCGATGAGGAAGGGCAGCGGCCCGCTCAGCATCGGGGTGAGCCGCCAGGTGAGCAGGGTGCCATCCGGCCTGCGCCGTGACATGGCTTCGGGCTCCCCCGGGTCGTACCCCGCCTGCCTGGCCGTCGCCACCCGCTCGTCCAGTCTGCCGGGCTCGACCGCGAGGGCCCAGCCGGCCAGCGCCGGTGCGGCGAGTTCGTCGATCCCGAACGGGCGGGGCCGGCCGGGAGCCGGCTGGCCGGGATCGGGGCCGATGATCTCCAGATAGGCCCGGCCGCCGAGCCCGAGCAGGTAGTTGCGCGTGCCGAGCCCCGGATGCGGTCCGCCCTCGACCGGCCGCACACCCGTCGACTCAGCGACCCAGGCCACCGCCGCCGCCAGGTCCGGACTCGCGTAAACAAGATGATCCAGAGCCCGATCGATCACCACGGATCCTCCACGTCCGACGAACGACGACCGTCAGGCTATCTCCGACACGGCCCGGCGTTCGCCCGTCCGAGAACCACGGGGCGCGCCTGACCGGAGGCGGAGCCCGTCGCGCGATCGCATGGAGCGACCGCCATAACGCCGCTACCGCTACCGCGACCCCGGACGCGAAAGCGAGCGACGACCATGCGGTGTTGTGCTGGATCTTCTTCGTGCTCTACCTCTCGATTCCGCGGACGTCATCGGTGATGCGGTAGCCGACGCCGGGGGTGGTGGTGATGATCGGAGGGGGGCCGAGTTTGCGGCGCAGGCGGCCGACGGTGACGGTGACGGTGTTGGTGAACGGGTCGGCGTGTTCGTCCCAGACTTGTTCGAGCAGGTCCTCGGCACTGAGGAAGGCGGGGGTGGCGCGCAGGAGGGCTTCGAGGAGGGCGAATTCCTTGACCGACAGGTCGAGTCGGCGGCCGTCGCGGGTGGCCGTGCGGCGCAGGGGGTCGAGTTCGATGCCCGCGGCGCGCAGGGTGCGGGCGCGGGCGAAGGGTCGGCGGCGTGACAGCGAACGGATGCGTACGACCAGTTCGGGGAAGTGGAAGGGCTTGGCGAGGTAGTCGTCGGCCCCCAGGGTCAGGCCGCTGACCCGGTCGCCGGGCGAGCCGGCCGCGGTCAGCATCAAGACCATGACGCGGTCATCGCGTTCGGTGATCATCTGGCAGAGGGTGTCGCCGTGGATTCCTGGCAGGTCGCGATCGAGGACGACCACGTCGTAGGTGGTGAGGTCGAGTTTGGCCGCGGCCTCCAGGCCGTCATGCGCCACGTCCACGGCCATGCCCTGATCGCGTAGACCTTCGGCCAGCACGGCCGCCAGAGAGCGCGCGTCCTCGACCACCAGCACCCTCATACCGGAACACCCGCCCGCACCGCCGCCAGAGAGCGCGCGTCCACGACCACCAGCACCCTCATACCGGAACACCCGCCCGCACCGCCGCCGGAAAGCGCGCGTCCTCGACGACCGGCGCCCTCACGCCGGGACACCTGCCTTGACGGCCGCGAGAGGCAGGGAGATGGCGACCTGGAGGCCGCCTTCGGGCCGGGCACGCAGGTCCAGGCTGCCGCCGTGGGCTTCGGCGACGGCGGCGACGATCGACAGTCCGAGCCCGGAGCCGTTGTCGGAGCCGGTCCGGTCCGCGCCGAGCCGCTGGAACGGCTGGGCCAGCCGCGCGAGCTGCTCCTGGTCGAGAACTCGCCCGCCCGTCTCGACGACGAGCCGCGCCGTCGCGCCGTCGGCCGCGGCGGCGACCCGGATCCAGCCGTCGTCGTGGTTGTGGACGACCGCGTTGTCGATCACGTTGTCGACCATTCGGGACAGGAGCGTCCGGCTTCCCCGCGTCCAGGCGTCGTCGTGGACGTCGCCGTGGTGGACGGTCAGGTTCTTGTCCGCGATGTCGGCGGCCCGGGCGTCCAGGGCCGCGGCCACCACGCGGCCGAGCGAGATCGCCGCGCGGTCGGACAGGGCGCCGTGCTGGGTGCGGGCGAGCATGAGGAAGCCTTCGAGAAGCCGGTCGACCTGGTCGAGTTCGGTGCGGATCCGGTCGGCGAGAGCGATCGTCTGCGCCGGTACGGGCTCCGGCTTGGCGATGGCCACGTCCAGCGATGCCCGCATGGTCGCCAGCGGGGTGCGCAACTCGTGGGAGGCGTTGGCGACGAACCGGCGCTGCGCGGCGAAGGAGCCCTCCAGCCGTTCCAGCAGCCCGTCGATGGTGTCGGCGAGGTCCTTCACCTCGTCGGCGGGACCCGGTACGGCGAGCCGCTGGTGCAGGTTGTCGGCGGAGATCCGCCGCGTGGCCGCGGTGATCGTCCGCAATGGGCGCAACGCCCGGCCCGCGACGATGCGGCCCAGCACGACCGAGAGCACGGCCATGACGGCGAGCGCGACCGCCGAGCCGATGAGAAGCCGGCGCGACTGGGCCGTCTGCGTCTCCGCCAACTGGGCCTGGAGGCGGCCGACGAGGTCCTGGGCGGCCGCGAGGGTGGGCCTGCCCGGCGGGCTGCCGGGCGGCACGATCTCGCTGAACCGTGACCCGCTCCCGATGAGGTTGGTGATGACCAGCAGCGCGACGGCGGACGCGAGGAACGCGCCTCCGTACATGACGGTGAAACGCCACCGTACGGTACGGGTCGGCAGCGCCAGGCGTCGCGGCATCCTCATAGGTCCTCTCCGGTTCCACGCAGGTCTCCAGGATGCCGTGCCGGACCTAACAGCGATATGACAGCCCCCATTCGGCCCGTGTTAGCGCCTTCTCCGTACAACCGAACCCATGCGAGCAACCATCGAAGTGTCCGGGCTGCGCAAGCGGTTCGGCCAGATCCTGGCGCTGGACGGCATGTCCTTCACCGTCCAGCCCGGGCAGGTCACCGGGTTCGTCGGGCCCAACGGCGCGGGAAAGTCCACCACCATGCGGGTGATCCTCGGCTTGGACGCCGCCGACGAGGGACACGCGCTGGTCGGCGGCCTGCCGTACCCGAGTCTGCGCACCCCCCTGCGCCACATCGGCGCGCTCTTGGACGCCGCCGCGCTGCAACCCGGCCGCAGCGCGCGCGACCATCTGCTGTGGCTGGCCCACTCCCAAGGATTGGGCGTCAGGCGAGTGGACGAGGTGCTCGAACAGGTCGGGCTGGCCTCGGCCGCCCGGCGCAGGGCGGGCGGCTTCTCGCTGGGCATGCGCCAGCGGCTCGGGATCGCCGCGGCGCTGCTCGGCGATCCACCGGTGCTCATGCTGGACGAACCGGTCAACGGGCTCGACCCCGAAGGGGTCGTGTGGATCCGCGGCCTGTTGCGCTCACTGGCCGCCGAAGGGCGCGCCGTCCTGATCTCCAGCCATCTGATGAGCGAGTTGCAAGATACCGCCGACCATCTCGTGGTGGTCGGCCGCGGCCGGGTCATCGCCGACACCGGCGTGGCCGACCTGATCGCCGCCGCCTCCGACGGCCGCGTCACGCTGCACACGACGGCACACGAGCCCGCGATGTCGGCGCTGGCCCACGCCGGCGCCACCGCGACCGTAACCGGGCGCGACACACTCGTCGTCACCGGGCTGCCGGGTGAGCGGATCGTGGCTCTGCTCAACGCCGGCGCGGTGCCGTTCTCCGAGGTGGCCACCCACCGCGCGACGCTGGAGGAGGCGTACCTGGAGCTCACCAGGAACGCCGTCGAATTCCGGGGGGCGACGCGATGACCGCCACCGTGAACCACTTCAGACCGGACCACCTGGCCCGGCTGCTGCGCGCGGAGTGGACCAAGTTCAGGACGGTGCGCGCCTGGGTGATCGCCATGACCGCGGGAGCGCTGGTCATCGTGCTGCTCGGCCTGTCGTACGCCTCAGGCAGCCATACCTCGTGCGGCAACGGTCCCATCGAGGTCGTCTGTCCCGCGGTTCCCGTGGGGCCGGGCGGCGAAGCCGTGGAGGACAAGTTCTACTTCGTGCACCGGACGCTGTCCGGCGACGGCGGCATCACCGCCCGTGCGACGTCCATGACCGGCCAGATCCGCAAGCCCGACGTCACCACCGGCGTACGGAACGTCGTTCCCGGAGTCGTGCCGTGGGCGAAGGCCGGAGTCATGGTCAAACAGAGCACCAAGCAGGGTTCGGCCTACGCGGCGCTGATGGTCACCGGGGCGCACGGGGTGCGGATGCAGCACGATTTCACCCACGATGTGGCCGGTCGTCCGGGCGGCGTGTCGGAGGACTCCCCGCGCTGGCTACGGCTGACCCGCTCCGGCGACACCCTCACCGGGTACGAGTCCACCGACGGCACGAACTGGGCCAAGGTCGGCACCGCCCGCCTGCCGGGGCTGCCGGCCACGGTCGAGATCGGGCTGTTCGCCACCTCCCCCGGCGATCTGACGGTGACGCGAGGAGATCTCGGCGGGTCCGTTTCGGCGGTGCGTTTCACCGAGGCCACCGCCGTCTTCGACCGGGTCGGCCTGGAGGGCGAGACATCCGGCGGCGCCTGGCACGACGACGACATAGGCGTGTCGAAAGAGCCCGACGGATCGTCCCACCACCCGGGCCGCTCCAGCGAATCCGGCGGCACGTTCAGCGTCACCGGAGTAGGCGACATCGCGCCGTCCATCGATGGGCAGACCATCGAGCGCACCCTCACAGGCGTGCTGACCGGGCTGCTCGTGGTGATCGTGGTCGCGGTGATGTTCGTCACCGCCGAATACCGGCGCGGGCTCATCCGCACCACCCTGATCGCCATCCCGCGGCGCGGCCGGATGCTGGTGGCCAAGGCCCTCACGATCGGCACGGTCGCCTTCGTCGCCGGACTCGCCGCCACCGCGATCACGCTGACCTTCGGTACCCAGATCTTGCGCGCCAACGGCGACCACGTCCTTCCGGTGTCCCGGCTCACCGAGGTGCGTGTCGTCGTCGGCACGGCGGCACTGCTCGCCGTCGCCGCCGTGCTCGCCCTCGCCCTCGGCGCCCTGTTCCGGCGCAGCGTCGCGGGAGTCATCGCCGCCATCGTGCTGATCGTGGTCCCGCACGTCCTCGCGACCACCTCCGTCCTGCCCGACAGCGCGGCGCGATGGCTGCTGCGCCTCACCCCGGCCGCCGGTTTCGCGATCCAGCAGAGCATCCCCGAGTACGCCCACGTGCTCGGGCACTACGCGCCCATCGCCGGCTTCTACCCGCTGCCGCCGTGGGCCGGCTTCGCCGTGCTGTCCGGCTACGCCGCGCTCGCCCTCGGCCTGGCCGTCGTCCGGCTACGCCGGAGGGACGCATGACACGGCACCTGTACGCGGAGTGGACGAAACTCCGCACGCTGCCGGGAACCGGCCGGCTCCTGCTCGCACTCGTCATGCTGACCCTCGCCGTGAGCGTCGCGGCGGCCGCTGTCGTGTCCTGCACCTCGCCGGGCTGCGGCCACGACCCCGCCAAGATCAGCCTTTTCGGCATCCAAGCAGGCCAGGCGGTCGTCGCCGTCTTGGCCGTGCTGGCGATCAGCGGCGAGTTCGGCACCGGCATGATCCGCACCACTCTGGCGGCGATGCCGGGACGGATCGGCGTCCTGGCCGCCAAGGCCGTCATCCTCACCGGGCTGACGCTGGCCGCGGGGAGCGTGGCCGTGCTCGCGTCCGCGCTGGCCGGGCGGCGGATCCTGCTCGACAACGGCTTCACCTCCGAGTTGCCGGCCCTCACCAGCGGGCCGATGCTGCGCGCCGCCTTCGGCTCGGTTCTCTACCTCGCGTTGATCGCCCTGTTCAGCCTGGGCATCGCCACCGCCGTACGGGACTCCGCCACCGCCATCGGCGTCGTCCTCGGTCTGCTCTACCTCCTTCCGGCCGTCATCCTGGTGGTCCCCGACGCGGACGTCGCCGAACTGCTGTGGCGGATCTCACCGATGAACGCCGGACTCGCCGTCCAAGCGACCACCCACCTGTCCAGCCTGCCCCTCAGCCCCTGGGCCGGCCTCGGCGTACTGGCCGCATGGGCCACCGCGGCACTCCTGGGCGGTGGGCTGCTGCTGCGGACACGCGACGCATGAGGAAGAAAGGCCCCCATCCGGCCAGGCCGGTGCGGCCGGCTCGTCGATCCCGAACGGGCGGGGCCGGCCGGGAGCCGGCCGGCCGGGATCGGGACCGATGGTCTCCGGGAAGGCCGGAGCAGCGCTTCGACGTCATTCCTCGCCCGTGAACCACGCCATGACGGTGACGGGGCCCTTACCGGACTCGGCCTGGAACGCGTAGACGTCCACCTCGCGATCATCGACCTTTCCCGTGACGGCCGCGGCGTTCTGGCCGGGCTCGGCCTGCTCGCGGGCTTCGGCTTCAGGCAGGCGCGTCCATGCCGGAGGGCCGAACCCGAGCAGGACTCTCTCGATCGACGGGCCGTACAGCTCGACCTCCACCCACGCGCCTCTTTCCGGAGGCTCGCAGCCGTGGCCGCCGTCGATGTCATCGGGCCGCACCGACGGCAGGTACGGCGCGATGACGCCGGCCAGCCTGTCGTTGTCGGCGGCAGCCTGCTCGACGCATGCAGGGTCGGCCCTCATGAGAAGGAAGTCCAGGAATGTCTGCGCCCGCACGAAGACGAAGGCTCCGGTGGCGACCACCACGCAGAAGGCCGCCGCGACGATGGTGTTCACCGTTCGTGTGCGCATCCTGTCGCCCGTCCTCAGAGTCGGCGGCGAATGCCTCACCATAGTCGCCCACGGCAGGCCGTCAGGCGTCAACGAACACGGCGCAGGGGCCGAACATCGGGCCTGTGTCGAACGTGGTTGGTTGTGACTCTGTGGCCTGTGTTTCTATTCCGGAGTGAACATCGAGAGCTCCGAGGTGCCTGATGAGAGGCCGAGCTTCTGCGTCCGGCAGAGGGCTGATGGCGATGTCGAGGAGTGCGTGCGGGTCCTCGCGGAGGTCCATCAGCTTGACGGCTATCCGGTGAACTGGCCTGATCAGCCTGGCGAGTGGCTGTCACTCGGTCGCCTGCTGGGCTCCTGGGTCGCCGAACTCGAAGGCCGCCTGGTTGGGCACGTCAGTTTGTCGCAAGGCGGCGAAGGCGATCTGGCCCCGATGTTGTGGAGCGAGCGGAACGGGGCGACACGGGGTATGACCGCCGTGGTCGGCAGACTGTTCGTTGCCCCGCAGGCGAGGGGACACCGGATCGGTGCACTGCTGATCGGCCAAGCAGTGGAGGAAGCGCGGCGTCGTGGCCTGCATCCGGTGCTCGACGTCGTCGCATCCGATACGGCCGCGGCAGCCCTGTATGAACGGTTGGGCTGGAAGCTGATGGCTACAGTCGAGCAGCAGTGGAGCCCGCACCAGACGGTGGCCGTCCGCTGTTACGCAGCGCCATCGTGACGTGGCCAGTCATAGCCACTCGTTGATGGCCGCTACGAGGACGGTCGCCTCGTAGCGGACCGCGAGCTTGTCGTACCGGGCGGCCACGGCGCGGTGCCTCTTGAGGCGATTGATACCGCACTCGACCGCGTGCCGGGCCTTGTAGGTCAACTCGATCGGTACCGCAGACGGACCCGGATGCCCATATACATCAGGATAAGGAATCATCCGGCGGATTTCAGGCGCATGTCACTAGGAGAAACCGCGCGCGCAGGGCGACGATGTCGCGGTTGACTGGCGGCGGAAGCACATCGGAGAGAGGAACGCATGGGCGAGCACGATGCCTTCTGGATCGACCACGGCCACGATCGCGAGCTCGCGACCGATGGGTCGAGCCACTACGCCGAGCACGTCCGGCGCAACATCGCGGCCTTCGAGGGCTCGTGGGGCGACATCGCGCCGGTCACCTTCGCCTGCGCCGCCTGGCGGCTCGCCATCACGCCCTCGCCACCGTACGTGCGCCGGCATCGGCGCGTCCTGTCCGCCGCCTGCGACCGCAACCCCTGGGACGGCACGCTGACCGCCCACATCCTGCTCGTGTCACCGCTGCCCGCCCAGCTCACCACCTCCCGCGAATGGTGGCGCGACCGCGGCTGGCGCGAGTGGCCGCAGACCTTCGGCCAGTACCTGGAGCCCACCGACCAGGACCTCACCCGCGCGCCCTTCCTGCGGACCACCCTGCTCATCGACGCGCCCGTCCCCCTCCACGCCCTCCCGCCCGCCCCCGACGGCCCGTCCGAGTCCGTCCCCGACACCGCCCGCCTGGCGGTCGCCGCCCTGGCACGAGAGCTCAACGCCCTGATCAGCCCGATCATCCAGAGACTGGAGACCGCCCAGACACCCGGCTGACCGGACGCCTGCCCTCGCACTCAGCGGAAGCGCGACCGTCACGACGGCCCCCCGCCGCGTCCGGCCGCAGACCGTACAGCCTTCGTACGCCGCGCACGAGCTCCTTGAGCTGACGTCGGTCGCGACTTCCTTGAGCTGACACCGGCCGCGACCGCTTCTGCCGGTACGGTCGGGGTCAGCCGGGCGGGAGGAGATCACCATCGTGCGCGGAGCCGAGCACAGTGAGGTGACGTTCGAGAGCAGAGTGCGCGGCTGCCTGCTCGGCGGGGCGATCGGCGACGCGCTCGGCGCGCCCGTCAAGTTCGACTCCATCGCCGACATCCGTCACCACCACGGTCCGGCGGGACTGACGGACCTCGTCGCCGACTGGCAAGGCGAGATCGGGCTGGTCACCGACGACACCCAGATGGCCATGTTCACCGTCGAGGGACTGATCCGCGCCGACGTGCGGTCACGGCAGCGGGGCTTCGCCTCCGAGGTCGAGGTCGTGCGGCACGCGTACCTGCGCTGGCTCGACACCCAGTGGCACACCGCACCGCCACCCGCGGACGAACTGGTGCGTACCGGATGGCTGCGGGAACAGCCCTGGCTGTACTCGCGCCGAGCACCGAGCGACACCTGCCTCTCCGGCCTGCGCCACTCGCCCGGCCCGAAGACCGCCCCGGGCGAGCCCGGTGCGATCAATCCCGGCTCCAAGGGATGCGCCGCCGTCACGCGCTCGGCCCCGTTCGGCCTGTCGGCCCAGGACGCGCGGACGGCTTTCCGCCTCGCCGCCCAATGCGCCCAGCTCACCCACGGCCACCCCACCGGCGGCCTCGCCGCCGGAGCCTTCGCCGCCATCATCTTCTTCCTCGGACAAGCTCACCCCATGGCGCAGGCGGTACGGCACACCCTCGACCTGCTCGCCGAGCACCCGGCACACGACGAGACCACCTCGGCACTCGAAACCGCGATGGCGCGAGCCACCAAGCGAAACCCGTCCCCCGAGACCGTGGAAACGCTGGGAGGCGGCGAGATGGCCGAAGAGGCACTCGCGATCGCCGTCTACAGCGCCCTGGCCTACGAGCACGACGTCGAGCAGGCCCTGCTCCTGGCGGTGAACCACTCCGGCGCCAGCGACTCCACCGGCGCCATCTGCGGCAACCTCCTAGGAACCCGGCACGGCGACACGGCCCTCCCCCAGCGCTGGCTCTCACCCCTGGAAGGCAGGAACACCCTCACCGAACTAGCCGACGACTACACCACCGAATTCACCGGCCGCCCCGTCCCCTTCACCAAATACCCCGGCTGCTAGATGCCGCCCAGCCCGCCCACCGCTGGATCTTCAGGCGATGGGCGTTCACCGTTCGTGTGCGCGTCCTGCCGCCCGTCCTCAGAACTGGAACGAATGCTTCACCATAGTCGTCCGCAGCCGGGCGGTCGGCGTCAACGGAACACGTCTCGGGCGTCCCATAGACGCGCATGTGGTCCCGCGAAAGCCTGCTTCAGCACGGCCGGCGGATAGGTCTTTCGGAAGCGATCGAGTGGCAGGGACGATCATCGCGGTGGACAATGCCCGCATGAAGGCATACGTCGGGGTGACCGATGGTGAGTGGTACCGCTTCCTTGCCGCTCGCCCGGCGTTGGCCGAAGTGAATTTCTGGCGACCCTCCGGAGCGCGCGAGTTCCGGGTTCTCAGCCCTGGCGAGCCCTTCTTCTTCAAGAGTCACCACCCGCACAACCGCGTCATCGGAGGCGGGTTCTACAGCGGCTTCGCCCAGCTTCGCGTGTCCGAGGCATGGGAGTTCTTCGGGCAGGCCAACGGCGCGGCCGATGTGGACGAGATGCGCCGACGAATAGGCAAATACCGTAGCCGGCCGATCGCCCCAGGCGAGGACCCGGTGATCGGCTGCGTTTTCGTCCGCGACACACGCTTCTTCCCGCTCGACGATGCCGCCGGACCTCCACCGGACTTCGCCCCGAACATCGTGCAGGGCAAGGGGTACGACCTCGCGGTTCACCCCCGCGCCGACTATTTCCACGATCTCCTCTTACGCCTGCTGGGAGCCCCCGTGGAGATCGACCTCTCCCAGCCATGGCACCGGGACGGCCCGGTATACGGCGATCCCCGCCTGGCCCCTCGCCGCCTCGGCCAGCGGTCGTTCCAGGCCGTGGTCCTCGGCGCCTACAACCGGCGCTGCGCCGTCACCGGCGAGAAGATCCGCCCCGTCCTCCAGGCCGCCCACATCCGTCCGCTGTCGGCCGGCGGCCAGCACCGCCTCGACAATGGGCTGCTGCTCCGCTCGGACGTCCACACGCTGTTCGACCGGGGGTACCTGGCGGTGGACCCCGACTACCGGCTCCAGGTCAGCCCTCGCCTCCGAGAGGAGTTCGGCAACGGCGAAGAGTTCTACAAGCGAGCGGGCCAATCCATCACCGTACCCGAGCATCGCCGCGACCGGCCTGGCCGCGAAGGCCTCGAGTGGCACCTCAGCGAGGTGTTCCTGTCATCCTGAGCCCACGGTGTACGCATGTTCAGACCCCTTGACGGGCGTCATGGAAGAGCAGCAACAAACACGCTTCTACGCCAGGGCGTCCGGATGGTCGGGGCGATCCCGGAGGCGGCTCGTCCGTGCGCAGGCACGAAGGTCGGCGATCTATGGGAGCGCCACCTCCAGCCAGTCCGCCGGCATCCCGATCCGCTTGGCGAAGTCGTCCTGCGTGCGCACCTCGCTACGGCGAGGACCGTCAAGGATGGAATTTTCGCTCCTCGAGACCCCAGGCTCTTCTGAATGCGGTCACGGCGGTCCAGGCGATCCGCGAGTCCACCATGAACGCGTGCCGCGCGTTCGCCAGCGCGTCAAAGCTTCCCGGCCATTCCCGTCGGTCCGCGCACGCACGCGTGCGGTCGCCATCAAGTGAATCGCCGAACACCTGGTACAGCGTCGCACAGAAGTAGGCATAGGCGGCGAAGTCGAAACGGAACCGGGCCACGTCCAAGGGTTCACCGGGTTCGCCCTCCACCACGGTGTCGACGATCTCCATTGGCGGTCTGCCCGCGCCACCTCCATGGCCGATGTCGTAAAGAACCTGTTCGAGGTGCCTAGCCTCGCTCGAGCGGGCGACGCTCAACGCATGCCCGATGGCCCGGGCCTTACGGGCCAATTCGTCACGCACCAGCGCGGGGCAGAGGTCACCGAGCGAGGGTTGGACGGGCTCGGTCCCCTGCGTGGCGACGTCTTCCATCACCAACACGTACTGATTCGCGTCCATTGTTTCCATGGGCTGCTCATCGATACGCCGCACCATCATGGAGTTACCGATGCGCACCAACTGACGCGCCGACCGGATCAGGTCACGGGCCAACCCACCCGACATCACATGGCACAGAGCGATGTACGGCTCGCTCAACCCGATGACTCGGCGGTACAGGAGCCTGCGGCTTTCCGCATAGTCGAGTAGGCCAACGCGCACGATCTCGTCGAAGGAGCTGTCGAAGGCGTCTCTCACCGGGATCCCTCGTCGTTCGAAGGCCATGAGAGCGTCGTCGGACACCGAGATCATGAAGTAGACGTGTGGCACGCCGAAGATGCCCTTGATCTCGTTGAGAAACCGTTCGGCCTGATCGGCAGATCCGATCTTGTCGAGCTCGTCGACCCCGACGAACACGTTCTGCCCCTGCGAGTGTGCGAACGTGGCGACACGGTGGGCGAAGGACCGGAACTGTTCCACTACCTCGGGATAACTGAGAGGTTGTTCCGCCTGGGTGAGACTCCCGGACACCTGACCCTCGACGCCTGTGAGGAGCTTTATGCCGCTTGCCCATCCCAGACTGCGCGACTGCAGGAATCGCACCCTGAGCAGGTTCCGCCGTGCGGCGGTCACGATGCCGGCCCGGCCACGGTCGGACGCCCGCCGCGACCGTGAGATGACACCGCTCAACCAGTTCGCATATCGCAGCAGTCCGAACAGGCCGATCGCCGACGCCAGCGCGACGATCCATCGTTCCTGCACACCCATATACGCCGCGACCGGCTCTCTCAGCCAGAGCAAGACGACGACGATGAGACCGTAACGGATGACCATCTGGACCAGTTCGGCCAGGATCCGCCAGAGACGGCGCGCGCATCGCCGGAACACGGCTTCGTCCGCGTCATGGCGGGCGGTGAAATAGGCGATGACGCTGCGGCAGAACGTGGCGAACAGGTGGAGCACGAAATCACGCGCCGCGTAGTCGACGGGGGCGGAAACCATGCATCGCAGGCCTTCCCCCTTCCAGCCGGGAACAGGACCACCGAGATCAGCCACCGGTGACGTCGGGGCGCAATATTGCCGGACGATCGTCGACTTGCCCGACCCTCGAGGACCGGCGATGCCGAGGCTGATCCCCGACACTCCCCTGATCAACGTTTCGACCTCTTCGACGGTGCGGGTGCTCACGTTGTACGTGCTGTCGTGAACCTCGCTCAGGCCGGGGCTACTGATGACCGAGAAGGCATGGTCGAACCGGCCGCCCCGTATGGTGTTGATGAGGATCCTCACCTGCGCGAGGAGTTCAACCCGGGTCACCTCACCAATCAGACGGTCACGCCCGAGAACCAGCGCCGAGCTCATGCCCGGGATCATCTCTCCCAGCAGGACCCTTTTCCCGAAGGACCCGATGCGCAGGCGAAACAGCCATCGCGTCATGATGGCCGCGGTCACAGCCGTCCCTCCCGCCCAGAACCCGATCCACGACCAGTCCCACCACCGCGCCACGGCGCCACAGAGGATCATCAGCGCCCCAGCGCAAGCGATCCCGCGCCTCACCCACGTCAGCCTCATCCCGTCCAGTTCGTCAGCCAGATCCTGACCTGCGCCCTTCCCGTCACCCGCATTCGCATACTTCGAGAACTCGGCCACGTAGGCTGCGTATTCAAGTGGCGCGAGGCTCAGAACCCGATGGGCATCGACCAGCAGCGGCGACCGAACAGCGCTCCCGGGTATACCGAAGTCCTCCAGCGCTCCCTTGATCTCCGGCCGCGACGGCACACGATCCAGCGCGGTCATGTACATGTCGAAAAGCGCGGGATCTTTGTACAGGGGATTTTCATCGACCCGCATGAATCCTCACAGAATCCCGTTCGCGTATCACCAGCATCCAGTCTCCATGGAAGTACCGTGACGAGACAGGCGCCGAGTCGCGCGGCGCACGGTGAGCTCTGACCGGTGTCGTGGTAGAGCGGTGACAGAGACCTTCTATGCCAGGGCGTCCAGATGGTCGAGGTGATCCCGCAGGTGGTTCGTCCGGGCATAGGCACGAAGGTCACTGATCGAGGGGGCCGCCACCTCCAGCCGGTCCGCCAGCATCCCGACCCGCTCGGCGAGGTCGTCCTGCGTGCGCACCTCGCTCAGGCGAGCCATTCCGAGGGCCCGTTCGGCGACGGCCCGGCCGCGCACATCGGCGTCGTCGCACCAGAGCTGCAGGAAGTGGTATTTGCGCAGCTGGAAGGAGCCGACGCTGCTGAGCGAGAGCTTTGGGGCACCGCTGAACGCCGCTGGTAGCAAGGTCACCCGCCAAACGCCGTTCCGCAGTTGCAGGAGCCGTCCCGGGCCGAGCTTGCTGTCGGCGAGCCATTCGGTCCACAGCTCGCGGGCGTTCTGCCGGGTCTCCGCGTCGATCTTGGCGTGGATGGATGGGACATCCCCGCAGATCTCTTCGAGGAAGATGTCCCGCTCATCGCCGACCGCCGTATAAGCGAGCAGCGAGCGCTTTTCCGTCTCGATGAGGTAGGCGGGCAGGTACGCGTCCTGGGCGGCGACGGTCGTGATGTCCCTGAGACGGTTCGGCAGGTTGTACTCGGTGCGGTCGGGGCGGGCGGCCAGCGTGTCGACGATCTGCGGCTGGAACGCCGTGGCCGCGAACAGGGAAAGGAACCGGGACCGGTCGGCGAGCATGTGGTCGGGTATCCGTGGTTCCGGCAGCACATGCAGCGAACCGTGGTGGTAGCGCCGGGGCAGGGGCCGGCCGGTGAAGCGTTCGATGAGCACCTTCTGCCTGCTCTCCTTCGGCGTCAACCGAACACCTGCTCTTAAGGACTGAAAGCCGAGTTCGGTGAGCCGCACGTGACCATCGTCGACCGTGAGATGGCCGATCACGCCGAGAAAGGCCAGGCAACGATCCACCAGTGCGGGCTGCAGGCCGAAGAAGCGGGCCAGCTCGTCTGGACTGTCCACGCCTCCCTCGACGACGGCACGCACGAGGAAACGGTCGATGACCTCGTACGCCTGCTCCTCGTAGATGTTGGCGCTGATCTCCACCTGCCAGAGCGGCCACAGGACGGGGAACAGGCGCAACGGACGGACACCTGGCACCGTCACGGCATGCTCCACCGCACGCCGGGCCGGATAGATGGCGCGCGAGGTCACAGGAACTCACCCTCCGGCCCGTCGAGGTGGGCGAGCACTTCGACGGACGACCGCCGGTCACCGACGCGTCCGAGATGGTCGAGCATCCGCCGCACAAGGTGGCGGAACCCTTCGTCTCGTGCGGCGCTCAGCGTGGTCGTGTCTCCGACGAGGACCAGTTGCCGCTTGGCCCGGGAGACGGCGACGTTGAGCCGCCGCAGTTCCTTGAGGAATCCCACAGCACCTTGGGGGTTGCTGCGCGTGAAGCCATAGATGATGAGGTCGCGCTCTCCTCCCTGGAAGGAGTCGACGGTGCCGACGTTGTCGGCCACCTGCCTGCCGTCCCCGAGCGTGCCCCTGAGGCCGGCCCTGATGCGCTCGGCCTGCGCCCGATAGGGGACGATCACCGCCCAGTCCTTGTGGTGGCGCGCGTCCCGCGTCACCAGCCGGACGATGAGATCGGCCTCCAGGGCGTTCACCCACCCGCGCCCGCTGCCGTCCTCACCCCGGCCGGCGGGGCGCTCCCGCCGCTCGCCGGCAGGACGATCGGCCGTGTCGACCATCGCGAACGGACTGGTGAAGAGCGGACCGCCACCGCCACCGGCGTGTTCGGTGCGCAGCACGCCGTCGTAGAAGGCGGCCGACACGAACTCGCCGACCTGCCTCGGCATGCGGCGTTGCACGGCGAGCATCACCTGGTGGTCGGGAGGAACCGTGCCGTACAGGCGCTCGAAGGCGCTGCGCCCGAGCAGCTCACCGATCTCCTGGGCCGCCGCCGGCGGTAGCAGGCCATCGCGCGCCAGGTTCTCCCCCCACTCGCGCACCTCGTCGTCCAGGTACGGCGGCAACTGCATGTGGTCCCCCACCAGGATGCAACGCCTGGCCCTGACCAGGGGGACGAGCAGGTTGGGCGTGGAGATCTGCCCTGCCTCGTCCACGATCGCGAGGTCGAACTCCAGGTCGGCGAGCAGTTTGGAGGTCGCCGTGCCGATGCAGGTGGCCGCGACCACGTCGGCGTACCGGACGAACTCGCGTTGCAGGTCGAGTTCAGCGTCGCCGATGCCGGCCCGCCATTCGGCCAGCAGGCTCGCACGCCTGCGCGACATCATCACGCTCGTACCGAGCTGGCCGCGTAGCCGGTCCCAGGTGGGCAGATCGTCCGGTAAGTCCAAGGGCGGCACCGGCATGACCCCCGAGACCATCGCCCACAGCATCTCCGCGGCTCTGTTCGCCTCGGCCACCGCCTCCTGCCGACGGCGGTCGGCCGCGTCTCTGACCCTGATCAGGCCGTTCGCCTCCGGGTCGGCGGCGACCAGCCGGTCGACCTCGGCTCGCCCGGCGTCGTGGGCTCCCGCCGCGTCCGCGAGCTCCGCGCGGGCGGGAACGAGCCGCCGCCGGACCTCGCGCAGTTTGCTGAGCCGACGGTCGGCGAGCCAGCGGTAGGAGAAGGCGAGCGGCCCCGCGGTCGCGCGCTCGTGGGCCTGCGCGTGCCGCCGCTCCCAGTGGCCTTCCCGATCGTGCAGCCGGTCGGCGGCGGCCCAGGCCGTCTTGAGTCTGGCCTCGGTGGCGGCGAGCCGGTCGGCGATCGGCGCCCGCACTCGGCGAACGACATGGTCGAGGGCGGTCGCATGCCCCGCCATCTCGTGGTCCGCCGCGCGGGCGGCGTCGAGGGAGTCCGTCAGATGGGTCATCCAGCGTTCGGCCGCCTCCGCGTCACCGGCGAATACCACGAGGCGGGAGGCCAGGGCTTCGGTGGCGGCCAGAACCTCCTCTCGCGCCCGCATGACGTGGTTCTCCACCATCAGGTCGCGCGCCCGGCCGGTCATGGCGTCCTCGTTGCCGACCCGCACCGTCTGGACGTCCTCGGGCAGCTGTTCCAGCACGTTGTCGACGGCACGGTTGGTGTGCGAAGTGACCAGGACGCGCTCACCGCGTGCGGTGCAGGCGGCCGCGATCTCGGTGATCGTCCTGGTCTTCCCCGTCCCCGGTGGTCCGAGGATCAGCAGGAGGTCGGGCACGGCGAGTGCTCGCTGGAAGGCCAGCAGCTGGCTGTCGGGGTCGAGCGTGCCGCGGGGCCTGGCCATCGGATCGACTCGGAACGGGGCGAGCCGCCGGTCCACGAGCCAGCGAAGCAGCTCAACGTTGGTCACCTCGCCGCGCCGCAGGGCGGCGACGGCGTCGGCCTGGGCGCGGAACACCAGATCGCTGGGCATGACGGTGAGCGCGCCCTGAGCCGGAATGCGACCGTAGTCGACCGCAGAGTCGAAGCGGACGACGATCACCTCCGCGTCTTTCACCCGGATGACCTTGCCCCGCAGCTCGGGCTGATCGGCGAGGTGGACCACCGCGCCGACCGCTGGCGCCGTGGGACGCGCCAGGTGGAACTCGTAGACGCCGCTCACCGAACGCCGCTCCTCGCGGGTGCTCTCCCTCCGCCGGTAATGGATCGGCGGCTCGGCGCGCTGGCGAGCGACCTCTATGTCGCGTCCGGCGTCGATGACCTGCTCCATCAGGTCCAGGTACTCGGTGTGCTCCGGGGGGAGCCGAGGAGGCGGCGGCCGGAGGCTCCCGACGTCGGCCCACGCCTGCCGCAGCAGCGCCATATGCGACGACATGACGCCGCGTGGCACGTCACCGACGTGATGGTATTCATGCCAGCCTGCGCCGCAGCCCAGCAGCAACGCACCACGCAGCAGACGTTCCTCGTCACGGAACCCGCGCGGGGCCGCCCATCCAAGCCGGTAGGCGTCCCCCAGCGGTGTGACGTACAGCCCTGCGACGTGCGTGTCGGTGTAGACGGCGAGGTACTTCTCCTCGATGCGCGCCGGCAGCGCGCCGGCCCGGGCCAGTCTGTTGATGTTCTCTACAAGGTGGGCGGGACGCAGCTGCGGCGCGAGCTGGTCGCGCACCTTCTGGGAGGGGATCACCGCCACCGGGCCGGGCAGGGACACCCGCACTGTCGTCACGCTTCGCCTCCTCGCGAGATTTCCCGTCGGGCACGCGACAGCGCGGCGCCGAGGACGCCGATCCTTCGCGGGCGGCGACCGGGATCGGCATCGAGCGCTTGCGCCAGCAGCTCGTCGAGTTCGACGGGAAACTGCCGGACGGTTGCCCGTACGGGCGGGGACCCACCCGGCATCGGCGGGTGTCCGGTGACCGTGTGGTAGACGAGCACGGCGAGCTGGTACACGTCGGTGTGCGCCCCCGGGGCCGGCACATGCGGGCCGACGCGCACCTGCTCGGGGGCGCGATATCCGTCGGCCCCGTCTCCGGGACGCGGCGGCCATGCCGCCAGGCCGATGTCCGCGAGCACCGGCTCGTGGGCACGGCCGGTCAGGACGATCGCATCAGGGCTGAGCGAGCGATGGGCCTGGCCGCGCCGGTGAAGTTCGGCCAGCGGTTCACACAGGCGAGCGGCCGCGTCCAGGACCGCCGCGACCGTGAGCCGGTCGAGCGGGATGGAGCTCGGCCCGAACGCCTCACGCCACGTGGGGCCGCTACGTAGCTCCGACGCCGTCGTGGTGGCCGCGCCGCTCTCGTGGACGGCGATCAACCGGGGAAGACGATGTGCGCCCGACACCGCCTTGAGCAGCTCGGTCTGGGCGCGCAAGGCCTGCCGCGCGGCGACGGCCCCGGACGTGTCACGAAGAATGGCGACCTGACGCAGCCGTACCCGCGCGGCCGTGGGCTCGATCCGGTCCGCGGTGGCCTCACGCCACACCCACGCCCGGTCCTGGCTCGGCCTCAGGACGGGCTCGTCATGCAGGAGATAGCAGCCGCCACCGAAACGCACCTCCTCACCGCCCCGCCAGTCGACGTCCACCTCGGTGGCGACGGGATTCGCGAACGCGACCGGAGGCGTGTCCTCCACCTGCACGTGGCGGTACGGGTCGTAGTAGGCGCGCCTGACCGTCGCGCACCGAGGTAGGTCCAAGCGGCGGCGCAGCCCGCTCTCGTCCCACAGCTCGATCTCGACCTGATGCTCCGCCTGCCGGCGCGACCGCCAGCCGTGCCACCACTTCAAAGCCGGCGCGTCCATCTCACACGGAATGCACAGCACCCACCGCGTCACGGTGTGGCCTTCGCGCCTCGCGTAACGCATCGCCGAGTCGAAGGACTCCCGCACCTGCTTCTTCTGGGACTCGCCGAACTCCTTGATGAAGTACTTGGACTGCCAGATCTCGACGCTGCCGTTCAGGTCCCCGACGAGCACGTCGATGCCCCAGTCGCCGGGATTGGCACGCACCAGTGCGGCCTCCTGCCCGGTGACCGCCGAGACGAGGGACACGAGCATCTGCTCGAAATCCTCCCGCGCCCCCGCCTCTCCCCTGCGCTGATGGTGCGCCAGGAAGTCGATGGGATGCTCGCCCACCCCGAATCCGGTGCCCGACACTGTCACACTCCCGCCCTCAGACCACGTGCCCGCGCTACCCGCCGCTGCTAATCCGGGTCCGTCGCGCCCTTTGCCCGGCTCACGAACCAGTCGAGTGAGGCGACCATCACGTCCCAGACGGCGTCGTTCGCCATCAGGTCGATGTCGAAGGAGGGATACAGCTCCAGCTTTGCCGCAGGCAGGTCGACGCCAGGTGCCTCGTTCAGTCTCCGGCGCAGCTCGTCCCGCAGGAGGGGATCGTTGAACGGGACCCGCTTCTTGTGTGTGGCGAACGGCACCTCCACCGTCTTGGCATAGAAGCGGACGATGGGCAGGATTTCACTGCCTATCCTGATGAAGGGCGCGCACGAGGCCCCTGCCGACCGGCCGAACTGCACCTCGCCGCCGCTGCCGCGCCACCACTCCAACAGGCGGGATACCCCACCGGACGCCTGCGGCCCCTTCGCGTCACCGAGCTGCTTGAAGAAGCGCTGCTCGTGTTCGCCGGCATGGGCGTAATCGTCGTCGGCCGCGAGCGCCGCCTCACTCAGGTCCACCGCCCCCGGAAGTTCCAGCAGCTCGGCGAGTTCCCGGGCGGAGATGCGCTGGGCGGAGTCCGCGCGGTCGGCGTCGTCGAGCGCGATGCCCTCGGCGCGGAGCACCTCGCGAACATCCCGGTCATCGTTCTCGTCGGCCCAGCGGAACCCCTTGGACACCTGCCCGGCCGCGGTGAGCACCCGGTGGGCGTTGAGCACTTCCGACGTGGACAGATGCACGCCGACGGGGACGGCATGCGAGCCGATCAGCTCCGCCAGGTCTCCGTACGTCGTCCACGTCCCCGCCGGCAGTGCCGCGAGCGCGGAGTGCAGCAACGTCCAATCGCGCGAAGGGCCGACCGGGCCGAGGTCCAGCGGACTCGGCCAGATCTCGATGGCCCGCGCGGCCAACTCGTCGGCGCGGGACTGGATCTCCGTCTTGCCCCACCGCTCGTGCTTGGCGATGCGCTGATTCATGACGAGGCCGCTGTGCCCGAGGTGGTCCCGCTTCTTGGCGAACGGCATGTTGCTCAGCTCGGAGTTGTAGCCGCTGAGTGTGAGGTTGCCGAGAGTGTGGACGAGCTCCTTGTGGATCCGGTCGGCGTCCCCGTCGGCTGCGAGCTGGTCTCGCCACTCGGCGGTCGGGCTCTGCGGCAGCACATGCTCGATGGTGATCTTCTTGTCGGAGAGCTCGACCGGTTCCTTTCCGCCGTAGGACTCCTCCAGTCTGCTGAGCACGAGCTTCTGCTGCGCGGTGCGCCCCTGCCAGTAGAACGCCCGGCTGCGGATGTCGGAACGGAACTGCTCGTCCGACGACCAGTACAGGCGAGCCGGCGACAGGCCGGTACGCACGACCTCGTGCACCCGCTCCTCGCCGGTCAGCTCCGGGGTCAGCCGCATGAAGATCTTGTTGAGATTTCCGGTGGTGACTCCCCCGATCAGACGGCGCACCAGGAAGCTTTCGATGTAGCGCTGTGCCTCGACCACCTCCCCCTCGGTGGCCTCGCCGCTCTCGTGGAGTTCCAGCAGCCGCATGATGACGGGGTAGGCGGTGTTGCCCTTCCACTCGTTCAGGAACCGCAGGCGCGCGTCGATCTCCGACCCGCCGTTCTCAACGGTCGGCGCCAGAATGCGCTGGAGATAGCGGGCACGCCGCGCGAGATCCTTGACGTATGCCTCGACCCGCTCCTCGACGTGCTGCTTGTCCATGGTCACCGAACGGAGCAGGTCCTGATGACCGCGATAAGTGTCGTTGTACTGCGCCTCGTCGCCACGGTCGAGGATCAGCGCCAGGTACATCAACTGGTCCATGCCCTTGGGGCCCAGTTTCTCCTGCATGGGCAACCAGTAGGTGTCGTAGACGAACTGGCCCTTGGTCGGCAGGTGCATGAAGACGTAGTTCCGGATGAGGTCGACCTGGCTGAGCCGCATACCCGTGTTGTTGATGGACTCGAAGATCCGGAAGGCGTTGTCGTCACCCTCCACGACGATCTGCACGAGGTTCAGCCGGTTGAGCACGACGCTCTCGATGCGCGCGATGTCGTGCGGGTCGGCGGGGTCGTCGACCTCGACGAGCTTGGTACGGAAGAACTGGTAGGCGGACGCGATGAGGCTCCCGGTGGCGCCGAACGGCTGACCTTCGACGCAGTCTTTGTACGCCTGCCGATCGACCTGGGTGGGCAGCAGCCGGTAGCGAGCCTCACCGGGCTGGAACTTGTTGATCAGATGAGTCTCGTTAATCCGCTCTCGATGCACTGGATCTTCGGCGGCCTGGTGATCACGCAGGGCGCACAGGGCGACCATCAAGGTCGTCAGCCTCTGCTGGCCGTCGACCACCAGCCACTCCGGATTTCCCGGTGAGTTGTTGGGGCCGGGGGCCAGGACCACCGAGCCGAGGAAGTGACTGTTGTCCTTACCTTGCTCGACGCGGTCGGCCTGGAGTTCGATGTCCCGCCACAAGGTTGACAACTGCCCGCGCTCCCATGAGTACGGCCGCTGGTACAACGGCACCCGCAGTTGCTGCTGCCCAGCGATGATCCCTTGCAGCGTCGTCTCGTTGGCCTTCACACCCATCCCCTTCGCAATGCCGCCGCCAAGCAGAGCCAACGATCCTTGCACAAAAAAGGCCAGCGAGTAAACGGCTAGCCCAGAACTCAAACGGACCGCCCATCCGTATCTCACCCACACTCGGGAAGATTAGAATGCATCATTAAATACCCATAGTTCGCATAACAGTTATATTTGCCGACACCACCAGCGTTGGCCACATCGCACGTTGACATCGATCGCGATCGCGACCCACGCCATGATCACGCCGCGGCCATCGTGCGCACCCTTCCGTCAGAGACGCGGTGCAGCGGTACCTGCGGCCGCCACGGCGAGATGGTCGCCACGTACCGGGCGGCCCCGCTCGTCAACGGCGGCGTTCCTCGGCAAGCTTGCGATGCCTGCCACGCGTGAATCCGATATGCGAAGGAGCCGCCCCCGGGGTCTCCTGCGGCGATCCTGTGGCAAGGTGATCTGCGAGGTAGACAATGCCCAGCATGAAGGCATACGTCGGGTGACCGATGGTGACGCCGGTATCGCTTCCTCGTCGCTCACCCAGGGCTGACCGAGGTGAACTTTCTGGCGGCCCTCCGGAGCGCGCGAGTTCCGGGTACTCAGCCCCGACGAGCCCTTTTAGTTCAAAAGCCATCATCCACACAACCGTGTGGTCGGCAGCGGGTTCTACAGCGGCTTCGCCCAGCTGCGCCTATTCGAGGCTTGGGAGTTCTCCGGAGAGAAGATCCGGCCCGTCCTACAGGCCGCTCACATCGGTCCCCTCTCGGTCGGCGGCCGGCACCGCTGGTCGTCAGCTTTCCCGCGCCGCCGAATAGTAGGCGTACACGCCCTTCATCTGGCGGACCCAGAACTCGTCCTTCTGCTCCGCCGATGCCCGGCGGGGGATGAGTGCGAGGTCAGCCGCGAGGTTGAAGAAACCGGCTCCGGCGCCCGTTCCGCCGGTATAGGTGACCAGCGCCGAGATCATCATGCCGGTCTCCGGGCGGTTGCGATCCACGATGAGCCCGAGGAGATATCCCATCGCGGCGCGCTCATCCTGCCGCCCGAAATCAAAACCATCGATGCCGGTGCGACGCTCCAACTGGGCGTTCAGCTCCGTGTACGACGTCGGTCTGGACTGCCGTGCGCATTCGATCAGAAATTCCAGGCCCGCTTCGGTGAGCCGGTCCCAGGTCTCGTCATCACGTCCGTACATGGACTTCCTGCTTACGTTCATCCCAGCCTCGCCAGTGCGGCCGCGTACATGTGCGCGGGGTCGGTGGACAGTTCCTTGTCGATCAGCCCGGGCAGCGAAGGTGGTGACACCACCATGGGAAGCAGGGTGTGGAAGACGGACTCCGCGCTCTGCGGGCGTTCTTCGGGGGACTTGGCGAGAAGGTGGAAGGTCAGCTCGCGGAGTTCCCGTGGGGCGTCGGAGCGGCGCAGCGGGGGCGGCGTCTCACGGTGGCTGCGGTCGATCTCGGTCATCAGGTCGGGTGCGGCGAACGGGCGCGTGCCGGTCAGCAGCTCGTACAGCAGGCATCCCACCGCGTAGAGGTCGCTGGAGCGGCTCGCCACCTCCCCCTTCGTCAGCTCCGGCGCCATGTACCGCGCGGTCCCGGGTACGTCGCCGGACCGGGTGATCCGGGAGAACTCCTCACCGCTCAGCGCCGTTGCCACCCCGAAATCGATCATCTTGACGGTCGCGTCCGGAAGCATGACCAGATTGCCCGGCTTGATATCCCGGTGGATGAGGTCGGCGTCGTGCGCGGCGGCCAGGACCGCGCAGACCTGCGCGCCGATGAGGGCCACCCAGGGCACGGGCAGCGGCGAGCGCTCGTCGATCAGGTGGGAGACCGTGTGGCCGTCGAGGTACTCCATGACCAGGAACAGCCGGCCGTCGTCGCTCCCGAAGTCGTACACGACAGGTACGCCGGGATGCCGCAGGCGGGCGGTGATCCGCGCCTCGCGGTAGAAGCGCCGGATGGCCTCCTTCCTGTCGGCCAGGTCGTCCTCGCGGATGAGTTTGACCGCGACGGGCCGGTTGAGTCGCAGGTCAGATCCCAGCCAGACCTGACCCATGCCGCCTCGCGCGATGGGCTGGGACAGTTGGTAGCGCCCGGCGATGGTATTCATGCCAGGAACCTGCTGCGGCGGCCGTGCCAGGAGATCACCAGCATGTCGCGGGCTCGCGTGCAGGCCACGAAGAGCAGCGAGCGCGTCCGTTGCAGCTCGCGCCGGTGGCGCAGCGCGTCACTCCGCTCGTACTGCGCGACGTGACGCGAGGGCACCAGCCCTTCCGCGACACCGGCGATGATCATCCGCTGGTATTCGAGCCCCTTGAAGCGATGCATCGTGCCGACGTGAACGGCGTCATACAGTTTCGGCCCCTCCGGCCCGATGGCGGCGGCCATGATGCCCGCCTTGCCGAGCCGGTTCTCCACCTCGGAGACCATGTGCCGCTCGGGGACGCAGATTGCGATGGCGGCGGGCGCCACGTCGTCCCACTCGCGGACCTGGTCCACGATCGCGTCCAGCTCGGCCTCCCAGGTGGAGGCCGCCCGCAGCGCCGGACGCATGCCGTGCAGCACCGAGCGGTAGCCGGTCAGGTCGTCCCGGCCGTCGTCGAGGTCGTCCCATTCCTCCTGGCCGAGCAGGCCAAGGGCCGCGCCGAGGATCTCGTGCGTGATCCGGTAGCTGAGCGTCAGCTTGGCCGAGCGCCCCCGGATGTTGATCCCGAGGCTCCCCAGTGACACATAGTTGCCGTAGAGCCGCTGGTGAGTGTCGCCGGCGAGGAAGATGTCGTTCGGGCCCTCGAGCACCATGGCGCGCAGCATCTTCCAGTGGGCGGCGCTGAGGTCCTGTGCCTCGTCGACCACGATGTGCCGGTAGCGCGGCCGGTACCAGATCCCGGAGTCATGCTGCAGCTTCACCGCGTCGGCCTGATCCTCCTCGTACGACGCGATCTTCCGCGATCGCTCGATCTCCAGCCGGGCGGCCCGCTCGGCCACCTGCCGGTAGGTCCACAGCTCCTTCTTGTCGAGTTGCTTGACGTAGCGTTCGACGAGTTGCCAGATGGCGGCCCGGTCCTCCCGGTTGATGCTCCGGCCGCGTCCGGCGCGGCGCGCGCGGAAGTAGTCGGCGCGGGAGTTGATCGCCTGGCCAAGGATGACGTGGGACCACTCCGCGTGCAGGAAATCCGGATCCCACCGTGTCTCTCCGGCTTCGCCGAGCAACTCCTCCCATTCGAGGATCGCCTTGGTGTCGTCGATCCACCGGCGCTTTCCGCCCGGCTCCGCCTCCGCCACGATCTTGGCGGCGAGACTGTCGATGTTGACGATGTCGACCCGGTCGACGACCTCGGGTCCGGCGAGTTCCAGCATCCTGCGCCGCAGGTCGACGGCCAGGTTCTTGTTGAAGGTGGTCAGCAGGACCGCCTTGCCGTGCCCGGGTCCGAGTTTGTCGACCAGGCACTTCACACGGTGCAGCGCGACGATCGTCTTGCCGGTTCCGGGTCCGCCGCTGAGGCGGGCGGGCCCGCTGTAGTCGCGTTCCACCGTCTTGCGCTGCGAAGGGTGCAGGAACACGCGCCAGCGCCCGAAGTCGCCTTCCAGGATCTCCTGCAGCGCGGTGTCCTCGGTGGTGACCAGTGTGGCCGGCCTGACCAGCGCGGCCCGGTAGTCGTCGGCGTCGACCGGTTCGGGGGCGGTGACGGGTGCGGTGACCTGGTCGAGCACTTCCTCGGCGCTCTTGCCGTCGTGCAGGGCGAGCAGGACTTCGCTGGTGAGCTGCGGCGCGTACTCGGCCAGGCCGAGCAGCTCGTCCTCTGTCGTGATCTTCGCGATGAGCGGGAGCAGCGGCTCGGCCACGCCGAGTTCCAGAAGCTGCCCGGCCGTGAAGGCGGCGAACAACGGCTCCGGGCCGGCGGCCGGGCCTGTGACCGGGCCCGTGACCGGCGTTGGACCCGGGGCGTGATCGTCGGACGCCGGATCCGGGATGGGCACGGGCGGCTCCTGATCCGCCGCCGCGCCGAGGCCCGGGATGCTCTGCTCGCGTACGCGTTGTTCGATGGTGACGAGGTCGACGAACTCGATGCCGCCGCTGATGGGGTTGATCTGGTAGGCGAACCGGTCGAGGTTCTCGTACACGTCCTTGCGGTGCTTGACCGCGACCAGGATGTAGTCGGACTCGCCGGCGTGCAGCAGCAGCGCCCGGTACTCCTGGTTGACCCGCGCGGAGTACAGCCTCGGATGCCCCTTGAGCTGCTTGAAGTGCAGTCCTGGATTGGCCGGGTTCTTGCGGAACTTGTGCTGGAAATCGTAGATCGCGCCCTTGACGTCCCGGGAGAGCTTGATGATCTCCTTGTCGGCCTTATCGAGCAGCCGCAGCGTCGCCTCGCCCTGAATGCTCACTTATCCCCCCGGTCACGCTCGATGAGTCCGGACGATCCCGCGGGACCGCGGTGGCCGGCAGGCGCGTTCATGTGGCGCTTCTCCCCCGAATCCGTTCGGCGAGGCCCTCGGCGGTCCAGCCTCCTACGTCGTGTGCGGTCCAGCCGGCCGCCGCGTACGCCGCGTCCCGCTTGCGCGCCTCGTCGTCGTCCCCGGCGAGCACGATCGCCACCTTGGCCGACGGCCACGCCATCTCTGCCTGCCATGCCTGCTCGCCGAGCTCGAAACCGACCCCGCCTTCGCCTGGCGCCGGTACGCCCAGCTCGGCAAGGGCGCGGGCGAACTCCGCCAGCCCTGCCTCCTCCGGGTCCAGGACGTCGTAGATCTGCTCCCAGCGGGGATCCACCTCGTCGCCGGACGGCACAGGTCCGACCGTGTCTTCAGCCGGGGGCCGTGGCACGGGCAGCGTCAGGTCCGATGCGGATTCCGCCCGGTCTCCCCCGGGTGCCGCCCTGTCTAGCGAGTTCCCGCCGGATGCCTGCGAGTCCAGGCGCCGCTCGTCCGTCAGGTCCTCGTCGAGCGGCAGCAGGCTCAGCGTGGACAGGATCCCGGCGCCGTCCGCCGCGGCGATCAGCGTCGGGTCGAAGGTGTCCAGCCCGGTGACGGTGAGCTGGCCGCCCTCTCCCGAGCCCAGGTCCAGGAACTGCAGCAGGTTGCTCCAGTAGAGCCAGGCCGCCCAGCGCCGCCTGTGCCCGTCCTCGTCGGCGACGATCGTCTCGTCGCGGTCGTCGATCAGGACGAAGACCGTCCACGTGTACCCGGACCGCTGGTCGACGATCACGGCCAGCGGACATCCGCGTGTGTCGACGGCGCGCCGTATCGCGATCTTGCCGGCGACGGGGCCGGGCAGGGGTTCGCCGCGAAGCGCGGCCATCAGCCGCTCCGCCACACCATCCGGACCGCTGACGCTCTGCGCCTGCGCGGCGCGCAGCAGCCCGCCGCTCACGGCTTCGGCGCGGTGCAGCCACAACTCGGGGTCCGGCTCACCGAGGAACGCGAGCAGCGTGTCGATCGGATTGGTCCACATGGTGCGGACCAGCTCTTCGGTCTCACGTTCCGGGCAGTACCGCTGGTACACCTGGCGCGCGGCCGTCTGCGCGTTGCCCAGATAGGGAGCCCGTAACGGCTCTCCGGGAGGAGGAGGCGCGTACCCGCGCGCCTCCCAGTCGTCCAGGTCTTCCCAGGTGAGCTGGAAGACCAGCGTCCCGTGCGCGCGGAGCCGGGTTCGCTTCGCCGCGTCGCTCGCCAGCCGGTTCTTCGCCGGGGTCGCGTGGTAGTTGTATCCGTCCAGGTAGACGGCGACCTGCGCCGGCCCGCCGCCGGCCGAGACGCCGTCCAGCCGCCGGAACAGCACGTCGGGTCTGGTCTCCCTGATGGTGTTCTGCAGGATCATCTGCCAGTGCGCGATGGAGCCGTCACGCTGTTCGATGCGCAGGTCGGCGGTGCGGCGGCCGTTGACCGCGCCCGCGCGGCCGAGGGTGCCGGGCGTGTCGCCCCGGCGTGCCCACCCCTGCAGCCCGCCGAGGAATCTGGCCTCCAACTCGCTCTCCACCTGGTCCCACAACGAGATCGCGTCGGTGCTGGAGACCGTCGTGGTGTCCCATCCTTCGAGCAGCTCCCGGAGCATGACGAGTGCCTCCGCGCGGCTGACCACGGCGTACTTGTCATCGGACACGTGCGCAAGCAGGCATCTGTGACACGCCGCCTTGACCGGGTCCGCTGCGCACGAACAGGTTTCCACGATCTTCAGAGCCGCGCCGAGCACCTTCCTGAATTCCTCGGGCGCGGACAACCGGTGCAGGTAGCCGGTCCCTCCGGGCAGCGTGTCGTGGAGTACGAGGAATCTGCGGCGCCGTCCGGTCTCCTGGTCGGGCATCGTCGCGGTGACGACGGCCAGGTGGTCGGGGTCGCCGCCGTAGCAGGCCGCGACGCCCGCCATCAGCGCCGCTTCGAACGACGCCATCCGCTGCTCGATGAGCAGGGTCGCGACGGGGAGCAGGATGCGCAGCGCCTCGGTGCGCAGTTCGTGGGCGAGGATCAGCTTGACGTGCTCGACGTCCTCGGCCGCGCGCCGGTAGGCGCACCACGGCCGGTGGTGCCTGCGGGACGGGTCGGCGAACGAGCTGGCCTGCGGTCCGAGGTTCGCCACCATCGCCGGAGGGCCGTCCCAGGTCGCGCCGCCGCAGACCGGGCAGGCGTAGAAGGGGTTGAACCGGACGTCCTCGCCCGCGAACCTGTCGGTGGCGGGCCGGTCGTAGCGGGTGGTGCCGAGGTTGAACCGCCTGATGACCGCCTTGCGCGTGAAGTCGACGCCGAACGTCGTGGTGGCGTGCCTCCAGGAGCCGGGCGCGATGTCCGCCGCCTCCAGGTCGACCGCGACCGCCCGCTCGTAGTACCGCCGCTCCCGGTCGTCGTGGTCATCGCCGATCTGCGCGTCGTCCCGCCGGTCGTGGGCGGTCACGCGGCTCGGGCGCAGTACCCCGTGCAGGCACTCCCGATCCCCGATGGCAGGGTCGGCGCAGCGCGGGCAGGGGCTGGTGTCGGTCTCGGCGAGCGTGGTGCGCACGTACCCGCATTCAGGGCAGATCCGCCAGTGCTCCCAGGCCGGGCGGGACGGGGTGCCGAGGTCCAGTCCGGACACGCGGTGCTGGTAGCCCTGCATGTAGAAGGAGTTGCCGGGTGCCAGCTCGGTGAGCGCCAGCCTGGCCGAGCGCTGGTACTCTCGCACCTCGCTGTGGTAGCGGGGGTTCCCGTCAGGGGTGTCCTCCTGCCAGGTGAGCGTGGCCTCCAGGCTCGTACGGGAATCGATCAGCGAGTAGTTGGGAAGCAGTCCCAACTCCACCAGTGCGCCGTGCGCGTTCGCCCGGCCGATCTCCCCGATACGTTTGGCGACCCCACGGCGCTCGGCGATCAGCTCCCGCTTCCGGCCGCGCTGGATGGGATCGGACTCCACCAGGGGCTCGATGGCGGCGTCGATCGCGGACAGCCGGTCCCGCAGGTCGGACAGCCGCTCGTTCCAGGTCCGCTCGGCCTCGTCCACGGCGTGTGCCAGACCCGCGACGGCGAACGTGCGCAGCTCTGCGGCGGCCCCGGCCGAGACGTTTTCGCCGAACAGGCCGAGGAAGCCGTCGACGAGCGTGGCGGCGTCGTGCAGGGCGGCCGGGACGAAGGCCGCGAGCCAGCCGGTCTCGCCGAACAGCGCCGAGGCCAGCCGCGGAAGCGGAAGCACACCCTGCTCCGGCCGCCCGAATGCTCCGTGCCCGCTCCCCTGTGCGGGCGGCCGGCCCGGTGCGCCATCGCCGGTGAGCCTGCCGCGGGCGCACAGGTCGACCAGGTGGGCGACGTACTGGCGGCGCAGGATCTCCACCGCCGACAGATAGCTCCCCGGCGGCACGATCTCGCCCGCGATCATGTCCCGGGGCTCGCCGAGGAAGTACAGGTCGCGGGGCGACCTGCCGACCAGCGTGACCAGGAAGGCGTTACCCGTACGACGGCCCGCCCGGCCGACCCGCTGCACGTAGTTCGCCGGACCCGGTGGCAGCGAGGCGAGCACCACGGCGGACAGGTCGCCGATGTCGATGCCCAGCTCCAGGGTGGGCGTGCACGCCAGCACGTTCGGGTCGTTGTACCGCGTGCCCTCGCGGAACCGCTGCTCGACCAGCTCGCGCTGCTTGCGGGTGAGCGCACCGGTGTGCTCGGCGGTGACGACCCGGAACACGCCTTCGCCGCCGAGGTAGAGCCGGCGATAGTAGTCACGCCGGTAGTCGAGGTCGTCGCGGCGGGCGAGGCGGCCGGCACAGCGGTAGCGCGGGCACGGCTGGCCGAGCCAGTCGCCGGCCAGCTCGGGATGCACGGTCTGCTCCCAGGCGCAGGCGTCGCAGCCGATGCCGGCTTCGCCGGTCTCACGATCGGCCAGCAGCCGGATCTGGACGTGGCCGGGCTGCAGCCCGTACACCCGGGTGGCCCCGTCGCCCGCGACCCGGGCCGACAGCACGCCCTCCCCTGCCAGCATCGGCAGGATCCGCGCCAGGTAGTCGCCGGCGGCACCGCGCCCGAGGCCGAGGCAGCGGGTCGTCCAGTCCTGGTACCAGCCCTGGTCGGCGTCGATCCGGTCGAACTCCGACCGGTTCTTCTTACGGTCGAGCAGGAACGTCGGCGCGGACAGCCCCTTGGGGAAGGCGGGCATGCCCTCGGGACGCTTGCCCCAGATCGCCTCATACCGCTTGGTGCCGGCGACCGCGATCCATCGATCCAGCCAGGCGTGCTTGATCGCGCCCCGGGTGCGCAACCGCTCCAGCAGGCCGCGCACGTACGCCACATAGCGATCGTCGCCGGCGAGCTCGATCATGCCGTGCATGTCCAGGTGCACGTCCCGGGCAAGCGCGGCGACCTTCTCGGGGTCGTTCAGCACGACCTCCGCCGCCGCGGTGCGGGTGAGCTCCAGCGTGCGGCCCTGCCGCGAGCGCAGCCCGAGTTCCATGACGGTGGCGAACGCCAGCCGCTCCCCGATCAGGCCCCACGCCTGCGCCGTGCCCGTGGTCTCGCCGGACAGGATCGCGTCGACCTCGTCCCGGTCGTGCAGGTCGGGTGGCACGACGGCGGACAGCACGTCCGCATCGCTGGCGGCGGCGATGAGGTCGGCCACCAGATCGTTGAGCAGCGTCGGCGTCTGGTCCAGGCGCGAGGTGAGCAGCCGCCGCAGCGAGAACGTGTAGGAGCGGTTCGCGACGAACCCGGCCCGGTGGGCGGCGTCCTGCACCGAGTCGTTGAACAGCAGGGTCTTGCGCTGCCGCGGTTCGAGCTGATCGCCCGCGAACAGCTGGGTGATCGTCACCGAGGCGAGGGAGGCGAGGCCCGCACCGAGGAAACGGATGCCCTGGTCCATCTGGCAGGCGGGGCAGCGGTCCTGTTCGGCTGCCCGGCCGGCTTCGGCCTCGGTGCGCAGATCGACCAGGACGAACACGTTGTCCCCATCGCCGTAGACGTCCTTGTGCGGGTCGACCGGCCGTACCCGGTCACCGTCGAGCACCGCCACCCACGGGGCGGTGCCCTCGACCTCGCGGCGGGTGGCGAGCAGCAGCGGGCGGATCCGCTTCTTCTCCGCCCCCGCGGAGGCGCGGTAGATCTTGTCCGGGTTGGTCACCAGCTCCTGGGGGTCACGCTCCGGCGAGTAGGCCGCCCAGCCGGACCGGCCGCAGTGGCGGCAGTACACCGACGGCAGCAGCGTCTTGCCCGCCGGGTTGAACGTGGAGTCGGCGTCCAGGACCGCGAGCTCGCCCACCCAGGCGAAAGCCGGCGAATGATGCACCAGGCGGAGCAGCCGGGACACGGCTCGGACCCAGATGTGCGACTCGATGTGCAGCAACGGCCGGGCAGGGTCGTCCGGGTCCTTGGCGGCCGACAGCAGCGCGACGAAACGGGCCAGCGCGGTCGCGGCCTGGGCGGGCGACTGGCGGATCGCCCTGCCCCAGTTGTACGCGCCCCGGCGCGGCAGCAGTTCGAGCATCTCCTCCATCGTGGCCGGGCCCCCGCTGAGCAGGTCGAGCACCGCCTGGGTGAGGATGTGCGTCTTGAGGACCTTGCCGAGCTCGGCCGGCGTCAGGTCATTCTGCCCGGTGACCTCGGCGGCGATCTCGCCGAGCGCGGCCGGGTCGCGCAGCGGGTCGCCGAGGACGGCGAGCGCTCCGGGGTCGGGAAGCGGCAGGGTGACGTCGATCTCGCCGACGAACTCCTCCGGCGTCAGCCGGTCCTCCCCGACCACGGCCCCCTCGGGGAACGGCGTGCCGAAGACCTGCTCGGCGACCTGCCGGATGGTCTCGCCGTCGGTGCCCTCACCCAGGGTCGCGGACGTGGCGACCGGGCAGATGCCGCCGAGGGGTCTGCCCTCTCCCTGGCCGGAAACCCTCGAGTGGCCGGTGGCGGCGGCGAGGCGGCGCAGCAGCATGGCGACGTCGGTGCCCTGGGCGCCGTCGTAGGTGTGGAACTCGTCGACCACGACGTAGGCGATGTCGGCGTCGTCCCAGAGCGGTAGGTCGTCGGCCCGCTGGAGCAGCAGGTCCAGCATCTTGTAGTTGGTGATGAGGATGTCGGGCGGGTTCCTGCGGATCTCCGCGCGCTGGGTCATCACCCGCTGGTAGCCGACTTCGGGGGTGTCGCCGATGTAGAGCGCGGCGGTCACCCGGTCGAGCTCCGTCTGCTGCAGGTACTCGTTCAGCCGGTGCGCCTGGTCGGTGGCCAGGGCGTTCATCGGGTACAGCAGCACGGCCTTCACACCGGGCTTCTCCTTGGCCCGCTCGCGCCGGCAGTGGTCCAGCACCGGGATCAGGAACGACTCGGTCTTGCCCGAGCCGGTCCCGGTGGTGATCAGGGTGGGCTCGGGGGTCTTGTTCAGCGAACTGAGCCGCTGGAAGGCCTTGGCCTGGTGCCCGTACGGGGCGAAGTCCTGCGGCGCCCACCCCAGGTTGTCCCGCCATCCTGTCTCGGCGGCCCGGAACGGCGTGCGGATGCGGAGGTAAGGCCCTCGGAAGATGCCCTGCTCGCGATGGTTGAGAAACCGCTCGAGCGCCTCACGTACGGGTCTCTCTGCGAGGGCGAACGTGGTCGTGAGGTACTGCGTCAGATTCCGCCGTAACTCCTCACCCGCCAACGTCGGCTTCACGTAGCCCTCCTATGAAGTTGTATGGCTAACGCCCTGCTTTGTGCGCCTATAACCCGACTACACGTCTGACGATCCACGCCACCGGCCCGCCAAGCCGCCTCCCGGGTACGGCTCCCGCCCACGAGAGCCATCACTCCCCCGCCTGCGCCCTGCGAAGCCGCTCACTGAAAACCGCATGAGCCTGCCGATACTCAGCCTCCCGGTCAGCCTTATAGAACGGCCCCACATACCCATCCGGAACCGGCCCACAAATCTCCGGATCGAGGTGGGCCATCAACTTCTCATAGTGCTCTTTTGTCTGACCGTAACCATAGGTATTGAAGTTCGCCGCAATCTTTCGACCACGCATGTCGAACCAGGTCTCTGATTCGAATTCATCCAGCACGGGAAAGCGAGACCGATAGATGGAAACTAGCTGATTTGCGTCGATTCCCATCCAAACGGACACGAGCGCATCCAATTCTACAAGCGCCGCCCTTCTCTCCAGCTCACTGCGCAAAGGTGATGCGAGTCCCCATTTTTCCGAAATTCCCCCAATTGCAGGCAACCCTGGCCAATCGAGACACCATTCCTCCAATCGCCAAGCTTCCTTGTATAATTCACTCCACAGTTCACCGTATACACGAGTTAGGCAATTCAGGCGAAGCGTTCTAAGGATGAGTGATTCCACCAAAGGGTGCTGAAGGTGGGGTGCGGGCATAGCTCGCGCCTCTGTCACATCCAGATGGCCACGTCCGGTAATTCTCAGTAGATAATCCAGCGGAAGCGAGGCCCAAAAGCCTGCGACCAAAACAGTCTCTCGATTAGTTGACATCGCCATACTGCGAACAGCATGAATGTGCGTAGGGCCAGGTGGAATCAGAGCCGCGTACAGGCTTCGTTCGTTACTGGGAGCAATCATTTCGCGCCATGCCACCCGGAAGTAGTCGGCGTATGACCGACCATCCCATACGTCTTGCGCCTTTTGATAGGAATCCAAGTTAGCGACCCGCCTATAGTTGCTACGCAGGACACCATCTTCCGGGATTTCCTCTGGGTTCAATGCTGTATAGTCTCGGTTACTCCTACAAGGAATATTCGGCTTCTTCACCATAGGGTTCGCCACCCCTAGCAACGGCCCTTGGAGTATAACTTCCGACCAACTTTCGGGGTCAAAGGTGTCCCAGCCAATGAGGCCAAGCTTCTTCGCATTCGCCTCATGATAGCCGCCACTGATCTTGGGTTGGGCTTCTCCTAGCCGTCGACCGAAGGAGGCTAGCGCGGAAATCGCATGCTGCTCTTCTATGGTTACGGGATAGAGTAGCCTTACTTGCTCCAGCGGCGCTTCGAGATCACCGGAGAGTTCGCGCCATCTGATCAGCACTTGGGGGTCTACCTCGATCACTCGCGCCGAATGCGGGCGCAGATCCCAATCTCCATTATATTTCACTCCAGGCAGGTCGCCATCAGCTCCACCTGCAAGAGAGCCGATAAGGGTGCGCACATCAAACAGCCAGCTCAGATGCTTGAAGCAAATCCCCTTTTCCGTTCCGTAAATATGAAGACCGAAGTGCGTACGCCGGTTCACAGGGTCCGGAAAGAATCGATTTCCCGCGTTCATGAAGTCTGCATGAATAAGCAAACGACGATATGACGCCTCCCTCAAGCCGCCTTCCTGACCTCCTACAAGATGACTGTCGGGGTGAATAAGGCCAACCGTACCGCAGGGCGCGTTATTTACCCAGCATCGAATCATGAATGCCCGGTATAGGTTAGGCTGCGTACCGACTAGAAGCTCATAAGTGCCGGGCGAAGAGAAGAAGCCGTTACTACCTACCTGCACAACAAGCTCGTTGAGGATGAAGAGAGTAGCTCGAGCACTCCGCAATACCGCCTTCTTGCGCTGCTGGAAATCTTCTGGAAGCGGCTGATCCGCAAGCTTGAACCAAGGATCTAATTCAGCGAGAACAGGAGCTTCCTCCCATGTGGGACGCACCCACGGTGGATTACCGACCTGAAGGTCAAAACCACCCGTAGAGAGCGCCTGGGCGAAGTGGAGTTCCCAGTGGAAGAAGCCTTGTTGATCGGCGATGTCTTCGATGGTGTCGAGCCAGGGGAAGTGTTCGGCCAGTTTGTTAGGGGAGGCCATGCCCATCCAGAGTGGTAGCTGGTCTTCGTACGCCTCGAGGTCGGCCAGGCTGGCGAAGTTCGAGGCCAGGGAGTCTTCGTGGATGTCGGCGCGGCCGAGGAGGGATTCGGCGAAGTCGAGCCAGTCGTCGAGGTTGGCGAGGGGGATGACAGGGCGGAGGGGTTCGAAGACCGGGCGCTTGCGGGCGGCGGGCTTCGGGCGGGTGGCACGAGCTTCCTTGGCCTCGTGGGCGAAGCCGTCGAGGGACAGTTGCTCGTCACCGATCGCGAACAGCGCGTCCTGGTGACGGACCCGGAAGCCGATCGTCTCCTCGGCATCCGCGGCAGCGGGAATGGGCGTCCGGAGCAGGTCAGGGGTACTTGAGCGTGCCGGAGACGACGCTCCACCGCCTCCAGGCTCCGCGCCGACCTCCGTGGTGGCCGGTGTTACAGCGTCTGATCCGTAGTCAGATGCGCTTAACGGGGTCAGCCGGGTGTAGACGGGGGCGGTGCCGTCGAGGAGGGCGGCCTTGTCGAGGGGCCAGAACCACAGGGCGCACCAGGCGTCCATGACCTTCTTCAGGCGCCAGTACGGCGTCCCTGGGGCGACGAGGTCGCCGAAGACCTTCTCCTTGGAGACGGCGTCGGCGGGGTGGTCGATCCAGTCGGCGCCCCAGACGTCGATTTTCCTGCTGATCTCGCGCTCGGAGATGGCGAGACGCTGGATGACCAGGTCCCAGAGGTATTCGGCGCGGCCGGAGAGCGCCTGGAGGCGCTGGAGCTGGGAGAGCTTCCGGCCACCGGACTTCTTGTCCGACGGTGACTTCCTGATCTGTCGACGCCAGTCGCCCAGGCGCTTGGTGTCCTCGGGGGCGAGTTCCCTGGCCTCCTTGGCCCCCGCGACCGCTCCCCAGCCCTCGGCGGGCAGCAGGAAGTGGTGCACCTTGCCGGAGGGGAGCTTGCCGGCGGAGAACGGGACGTCCTCGGGGGCGGACTTCAGCCACTGCCCCTTGACCAGCGCCGACGGGTCGTACACGCGCCGGCCGGCGCCGATGAGGGAGTTGCCCCGCCGCAGGTGCAGCCCGAACCAGGGCGCCTGGAGGCCGGGGTGCATGACGTTCAGCCAGACGGACACCTCGGCCAGTTCGATTGCGGTCTCGTTGAGGTCGACCCCGTAGGCGTTGTGCAGCGCGATGTACGCCTTGACCCGCTGGAGCGTCTCCTCGTACTTCTCCGGATCGACGCTCTGGCCGAGTTCCTTCTGGCGACGTCTGAGGTATTCGGCGGCCACCTGGTTGATGGCCTCGTTGAGGAACGCGCCGGACCCGAGGGCCGGCTCGCAGATCTTCCATTCCAGGATCTCGCGGGCGGTGGTGACCGTGTCGTCCTGGTCGAGGCGGTGCTGCAGGGCGAGCTGGACGGTGACCTGGGTCAGCGACTCGGGCGTGTAGTAGGAGGCGCTGGTCTCACGGTCACGCCCGGCGAGCCGGTACACGAACGCGCCCTTGGGGTGGTGCTGGTAGCCACCGGTCAGGTTCCCGTGCCTGTCGACCTCGGGAACGAACACGTCCGAGGGGTAGTCGTCGACCTTGGAGGCGGGGATGGTCCAGGTACCGCCGTGCGGGTCGCCGTGCTTGGCGACCTCGTACAGCTCCTCGGTGGAGATGAAACCCGTGTAGGACATCAGGCCCTCGTACACCGCGCCGAGCTGGTTGATGCCGAGTTGCGCGTACGAGATGAACCCGCCGCGCTCCTTTCTGCGGCCCTGGGTGAGCATGAGCAGGCGAAGCACCTCGTGCAGCGTCTCGTTGCGGAGCCGCGTGTCGATCTTCGGCGCTTCCGGGTCGTCCTCGTCGTACCCGGGCATGGTCAGGGCTTCGCGGCCGATGAGCTTGATGGCCTCCGGCTCGAACAGCCCCGAGCGGAGCGCTTCGAAACGCAGCCCCTCTCCTTCCGAGCCCTCCGGCGCGGCGCCACCCCGGGGGCGGTGGCCCCTGTTGACCAGCTGGAACAGCTTGTCGAGCGACTCGTACAGGTGGAACCCGTGCCTGCCCTCCTCGCCGGACAGGTCGCGGACGACGAGGTCGCCGAGCCGGGCGAGGCTGTACCCCTTGGTGTAGTCATCGTCGTCGGTCGGCAGGATGCCGTGCTCGGGCCGTGCCTCGGCGTACAGCAGGAACAGGATCCGGTAGAGGTAGCGCAGTGCTTCGCGGCCCAGTTCCTTGGCGAGAGCACCAGGCTCCATGATGTCCTCGGGCTGCACCTGGACGGGCCCGTCCTCGGTGGGCCGCTCGGCCTGCCGGATGCGGTTCAGCACCTCGTTGGCGATGAGCTCGACGGACTTCTGCAGCCCTTTGCGAAGCTCGGTGGAGACGCCGACGGCGTGCTGACGGGAGCTGGTGAGCAGCTCGTCGAGCTTGTCCGCGCCGCCCTCCTCGGGCGGCAGCAGCGAGTCGGCGCCGAACAGCGCCGCGATGACCTGCAGCTCTTCGGAGCTGTTGCGCCCGAGCGCCACGTCCAGGCTGACCGCGAGGTAGCGCCCTTCCCCCCACGTGGCGCGGTCGGCGAGCACGACCACTCCCCCCGCGAGGATCAGCACGTAACGCGGCGGAGTGTCGCTCGCGAGCAGCCACGACGCCAGCTTGGTCACCGACGTGAGGCGCTCCCGGTTGTCGAGCTGCACCGGGAACAGCACCCGGCCCGAGCGGGCGTCGAGGGCGGCGTCCACGTCGGCGGCCCAGCCGCACTCCACGGCGACCAGGTGCTGGTCGGCGTAGGCGACCTGGACGGCGTACTCCTTGCCGGCCCGCTCCACGGTGATCTCGCGCGGCTCGGCCTCGAAGGCCAGGGAGCGCAGCACGTCACCGTGCAGCTCGTTCAGCGCCTTACGCCATTCGGTCTCCTCGTCCGGGCTGACGGCGTCGTTGCCGCGCAGCCGGGCGTCGAAGTCGGCGAAGAAGGGCCGGCCCGCGAAGTACGGCTTACCCAGCGCGCGCAGGCCGCGGCGCGGCGTCGTACGGCCCGCCTTCTCCTCGTCGTTCCAGCGGGCGAGCAGTCCGTCCTTCTTCTTGAGGTCCTTGGGCAGGACTTCGGCGAGGTAGTGCGCCGAGAAGTAGTCGCCGCGGTTCACCAGCGAGTCGAAGCTCATGGGTTCAGCCCTCAATCAGTACGGCGAGCACCCGCAGCAGCGGTTCACCAGTGGTCCGCAGGGAGTCGAGAAGCCGCCGCTGTTCTTCGACGGTCTCCCGCACGCCGGCCGACCTGCGGCCGAACTGGGAGACATGCACGCCGTCGAGGGTGAGCTGCTGCCACTCGGCGAGCTTCGCCCGGTAGGCGTCGAGAGGCTCGACGATCTTCGCGTCGTAGTGCGCCCTTCGCTCTTCCAGATGGGCACGGGCGACTTCGACCGCCGGTTTCACCAGGTCCTGGAGAGTACGGAGGTCGAGCGGCAGGCCCGGGTTATTCATCCGCGGCCCGACCTTGGCCTGGCGCAAGCTCTCCACCATGTCGTGCACGGCGGGCGAGGGGGAACCGGTGAGCCCGGTGACCGCCATCCACTCCACCACCGTCGGCTGGCCGAGCGTGTTGGAGTAGATGCCCTGGATGAGGAAGGTCGGCTCGGTGACGTCCGCGATCAGCACGGGGGCCTTCTGCCGGCCGAGCCGTACGAGGACCTTGTCGGTGAGCCACTCCACCAGGGGATGCAGGTCGGACAGGTAGGCGATGTCGGGCCACATCGTCTTGGTCCTGCGGGCCTCGTCGAGCTTGCGCTGGGCCAGGGAACGACTGAAGGTGACCTTCATCCGCTTCCTGACGTCATGCGTGCGCAGGTAGGAGGAGGGGAGTGCGGAGAGCCGGTGGACGAGGTCCGACGGCGGCTCGAAGGCGAGCATCTCGCCGTCGTCCTCTAGGTCTTTCAGCAGGCCGAGCGTCTCCACGCTCTCGTTGACGAAGTCCCTGGTGCTGTCGAACAGCTTCGGGACGTTCGCGCGCGCCGGCTCGGAGTCGCCGTGCTGCTCCCCGTCCTCCGCGAGCAGGTCGGCCATGACGTCGCGGCCCGCGTGCGCCTCCAGGGACTCCTCGACGGTCTTGCCGTCGAGAAGGTCCTGGATGAGCCGGCGTTCCTCACGCTCGGCGCGGTACTCCCCGGTGACCCCTTCGGCCGTGCCGAGGCTCTGGTGTGCGGTCGCCTCCTTCTCCAGGAGCTTCTCGGCGACCAGCGTGTCGTCCTTGGCTCCCGGCACGCCGGACGTCAGGATCAGCGCCGTGAACTCCGGCTGGTACTCCTGCCCGTAGCGGTCGATGCGGCCGTTGCGCTGCTCGATGCGGATCAGGCTCCACGGCACGTCGTAGTGGACGAGGTGGTGGCACTGCCGGTGCAGGTTGACGCCTTCGGAGGTCACGTCGGTGGTGACCAGTACGCGCACCTTGCTGTCGGCGAGCGAGAACCGCTCGATGACCTCCTGCTGTTGCTGGTCGGTGAAGCCGCTGCCGAGCATCATCTCCACGGCGCCCTGCGTGGTCAGGCCCAGCCGCGCCGGGAGAGCGCCTGCGAGCCACTTCACCGTCTCGACGCTCTCGGAGAACACCACCGCCCGGCGGTCGCTGCGCGGGCCGACGCCGATCTCGGTGAGCTGCTTCACCAGGGCCGCGAGCTTGGCCGAATCGCTGTCGGTCACCTGGGCGGCGAGCCTGCCGAGCGTCTCCAGCGCTTCCCGCTCGCGCGGCTCGGGCGGTTTGACGGTGTTCTTCAGCCGGTTGGTCACGGTCTTGGCGAGCGCGTGATGCGAGGAGAGGAACGCCTTGAGCAGGGTGTAGGGAAACAGCCGTCGTTCCTTGCTGACGAGAGCCCCGCCCTCGCGCCGGTCGCCGGCCAGCCACACCTCGGTTAGCTCGGCGAAGATGCGCTCCTCCGGGCCGGAGGCTGCGCACCTGATCGGGACGGACGGCCCACGGTCGGGCCACTTGGTGCCTATGTGGTCCCGCACCTCGGGGTTGACCTTCGTACGGCGGATGTAGAGGTGCTTGATGTCCTTGGCCGAGTAGTCGTCGTCGTTGGCGATGGCGGCCGGATCCAGCATGCGGATCAACTCGGCGAACGACTTGCTGTCGCCGTTGTGCGGGGTGGCGCTGGCCATCAGCAGCGCGTCGGTGCGGCGGGCCAGCAGCCTGGCCAGCTTGTTGCGCAGACTCGTCTCACCGATCAGGTTGTGCGACTCGTCGATGACCACGGCGTCCCAGTGGATCTTCTCCAGGTGCTGGCCGTACTTGCCCTCGTTCTTCAGCGTGTCGACGGAGACGATGATCCGCTTGTAGTACGTGAACGGGTTGCGCCCAGCGGGGATCTCACGCTGGATGCGCTCGATGCCGACCGAATCGAGCCGGATCAGCGGGATGGAGAACCGCGTCCACAGCTCGTGCTGGAACTGCTCCAGCACCTGCTGCGGGGTGACCACCAGGATGCGATCGCCTCGGCCGCGCCGGATGAGCTCGGCGAGGATGAGCCCGATCTCAAGGGTCTTGCCCAGGCCGACCACGTCGGCGAGCAGGATGCGGGGCCGTAAGCCCTTCAGCGCCAGTTCGGCCGGGCGCAGCTGGTAGGGCAGCGAGTCCAGCAGGAACCGGTCGGATAACGCGAGGCCCTTCTCGGTCTGCGGCAGCGGCGTCCTGCGCAGCACCGCCTCCAGGAACAGGCGGCTCTTGGCGAAGTGCCGCGTCTCGTCCTGTTCGAGGACCGTCTCTTCAGGACGCATCAACTCGACATCGTCGAGGTCGGTGAAGAACACGGCCTCCTCGTCCTGGACGAACTCCGACGCGCCGACCACCGTGATCCGGTGATGCTCGGCGTCGTGCTGGACGGGGGTACACGTGCGGACCAGCCACTCCGCTTCGCGGATCCAGACCCGAGCGCCGGGGGGAAAGGTCGTCTCGGTCACTGCTCTCCTTTGGAACTGTCTGCGGACCGTGCCGCTCAGAATCTGGCGTTGCCGGCGTAGGCGCCGCGCAGACGCTCGGCCAGTCGCGCGACGACGGTGTCCGCGTTCAGGACGTGGGTGAGCTCCCGCCTCCGCCGCAAGGGCTCGTCCATCTCGGGGGGATCGGATGGCCGCTCCACGTACGTCGCCACCGCCAGCCGCCGAATCGCGACGGGCAGGGTGACTCCGTCCCTGGTGGCCAGCTCGGTGAACCATGCCCTGGCCTGCCCCACGTCCGGGCGGTCGGCGGGGTCGTGGGCGAGCATCGCCGAGACGATCGGGGTGATGTCCTCGGGAAGGCCGTCCAGGTCGGGCCGCTTGGCGGGGTCGGTGATGATGTAGAGGAGCGCGTGCAGATTCGCGGCGTCGTAGGGGTAATGCTTGGTGAGGGCGAACAGCAGCGTCGCCCCGAGCGCGTAGACATCGGCCTTGGCCGTCACGGCCTTCGGAGTGTTGATCTGCTCGGGGGGCATGCACGCGGGGGTGCCCAGCATCGACTCCGACGTGGTGAGGTCGGTCGGCCCTTCAGCGAGCGCGACCAGGCCCATGTCGATGACCTTGGGCCCGTCCCTTCCCAGCAGGACGTTTCCCGGCTTGAGGTCCCGGTGGAGCAGGCCCGCCTGGTGAACGGCGTGCAGCGCGTCCGCCAGCAGCACGCCGAGGGTGGCCGCCTGATCGGCCGGGAGCGGCCCCTGGAGGTCGACGAACTCGCGCAGGCTCAGCCCTCGGACGTACTCGACCGCGAGCCAGGGGCGTTCGCCCTCGTCCTCGGACGCCTGCACGAGACTCGCGATGGAAGGCCCTTGGATGGTGCGCAGCGCGTCGATCTCGCGGGCGAACCTCGCCCGCACCTCGGACCGGTCCGCGAGGTCCTCACGGATCACCTTGACGGCGACCCGCTCGTAGTCGGGCGTGACCCCGAAGAAGACCCTGCCCATGCCGCCGGCGCCGAGTCTGCCCCGTAAGACGATGCCCCCGATCCGCTGGGGATCGGACCGGTCCAAAGGAGTCACAACTACCGCCTCGCCGACGCTAAGAAGATCAAGCCATCATCGTAAACCGGTAAAGCCAATGCAAGACTTTGATTTGGACAGACACTAATCACAAAACAGCATGTCCGATTCATCACTTACGACCCATTTAGCTAGCAGTTTGACTAAATTGCAGCCACGGCCACACTTGCAGAACAAACCGCAGAAGCCATGCGGGTGACTCACGTGTGTACTGAACCTTAAGACATGGCGCGCGGTCCTGTCGACCCCTCCAGTAGAGTTGTGCATCAAGTTCACAGAAGTCTACACTCGAGCCAGCGGCTCTCCCTGCCATATCGCGGATGCGGACAGAGCAGGCCACCCAGAAACCGTCGACCCCTGACACGGCGGCGCCTGGTACCAGGCTGCACGAGGCGACGACCCTTCGCCAGACAAACATGATCATGAAGGCTCAAAGGAGCTAGGGCTCGCCCAGGAAGGCTGACCAGAAACCACAACTCGCCTTCGAGCCCATCGACCGGAACCGAGACGGCCATGGACGCGGATCACTCTTGAATATCGTCGGTAAACCCCCGTGACGGGTGCCACGTCTGACCACATATGCGCCATGGTTCACCGGAATCACGTTGATCGCAGCGGAACCATCCGTTTCCGCTTACCTCGCGTCTCATGAAAGGACATCCGTCGTCCGTGACCGACCAGGAGCTTGCCGACGAGCTTCGGCAGATCGCCGGCCACCCCTTCATGGAGGCCCGCAGCGACCAACTGTGTGACCTCGCGGACGCCATCCTCGGAGCACGCCAGCTTCTGGCGGTGATCCCAGCGGATGCTGGTTCGCCTTCTGAACCAGCCGACGGCCCATTCACGGGGAAAGCCGAACGCTGGTGTGAGGTCGATCTCTTCGCCGCCTTCGCGCCAGAAGACACCCTGATCGCGACCGGCCACTCGGTGGAAATACTCACGGGCCGGAAGAAGCAGCGGATGTCGAGCGGCGCCAGAGCGACGATCAGTTCCGTTCTGGTCTTCGTCCCCATTCTGACCACATGGTTCGGCCTGAAAATGGCCACTTCCGCCTACGGTTCCGCTCTGGATGCCGGTGGGCCGGAGGTGGCGCGCCGTCCCTTCCTCGAGATGTGGCAGCAGGGTTTCGATGGCCGGCTCTTCTGGCTGTTCAAGTTCGACAGCATCGCCGCTTGCACTCTTGCGGTGATCGCCTTCCTCATCGTGTGGACCGTCTACGAGAACACCACAGGCCGCCGCGCTGAAGATCGTTCGGAGCAAGAGCTCGGCCGGTTGCGGGCCCGGCTGCGCGGTGCCTTGACGCAGGCGACGCTCATGCTCAACCAGGTGCGACTCTCCTCACCGACACGATTCACCGGCGAACTCACCAAGGCCGCCGGTGAGATCAAGAAGATAGGCTCCACCACGCGCAAGATGCAGCAGGACCTGAGTAAATCGCTCACGCAGGCATTGGAGTCCGCAGAGAAGGTGTCAGAGTCGCTCGTCGCCGGAGCGACGGGCGTGCAGGGAGCGGTCGAGAGGCTCGACAGGCACCTCACCGACATCAACACGGCCTGCGCCGAAATGATCGACTCCGTGCGGCAGACGTCGACCGTCATCTCGGCCACAGGAACCAAGGCCGAGCAGGCGATCGTGACCGCCGGCGAGCACCTTTCCATGACCGTCTCCAAGACCAGCCTCGAAATGGGCGAGGCGGTCGGTCATGAAGTCGCGCAGTCGACCCGCGCGGTGAGAGAGGTGATCGCGATCATGGACGGCCGTGTCGCGGCGCTCGACACGCATATCGCCGCTCTCGATGCCCGAGTCGAGGCGCTGGGTATCCACGCGGGTGAGTTCGTGAATGCGGCGAGCCGCATTGAGTCCGCCATCGACGAGGCGAAGGTGACGGTCAGCGTATCGACGGCGAAGGCCGCCGAGCTGTTCGGACAACAGATGAGCGACACACTCTCCATCACGGCGTCAGAGTTCCGTGAGACGTTCGGCAGCACCGGCACTGACATCCGGGAGACGTTGGGCAACACAAGCGTCGATATCCGCGCGACCTTGGGAAACACCAGCATGGAGATCCGGGAAGCCCTCGGGGACTGGGCCGCGTCCGCCGGAGAACACGCCTCCCGGATAGAGATCGCCTCCGACGTCTCCGGCAGATCGGTCACTGCCCTGGAGGAAACCCGGCGCGTGCTCGGCCAACTGCCGGCCGCGCTCGACGGCGTCATCTCCAGCTTGCCGTTGAAAATCAAGGAACTGACCGCCGGCGAGTTCGCAGAACTGAAGGACGCGATCAACCACTTGGAGTCCACGGTGCACCACGCGACCGAGGTGGTCTCCGCATCCGCGTCGACCGCAATCTCAGTTGTGCCCGGTTCCCCCGGCGATTCCTCGGACGTGCTTCATGAGGCTCGGGACGCACCAGCCGCCGCTTCGAAAGTACCGGTTGGTTCCTGGAACGGATCAGGGGTGGCCTCAGAGTCTCTGGGGGAGCCGCGGTGACGATACGCCGAAGACCGACCACCTCCATCCTGCTGGCCGGATGGCTTTTCGCCGACCTGCTTCTCGGGCTGACGATCATCATGCTCGGCGCCCAAGCACCGCCCGCCATTCCCCTCAGTCCGCGTGCGGCCGGAGGCACCGCGACACCGTCGCCAAGCCCGACTCCATCCCCATGCGCGACCCGCATCGGCGGTGTCCGGGCGAAGCCGGTCAAGATCTCGTTCCGGATCAACCCGGGCATCGACGATCGTGCGCTGACCACGCAGGTCCAACGTTCGCTACTCAAACACAGGGACCACCTCGCCGGGCGGCACGCCGGCATGGTGCTGACCTTCGGCGCCAACGGCGACGCGGGCAACGGGGTCCATCTCGCCACGCGCGTCAATGCGGCCGCGCGCAGGGCGTACCCGAAGATTTTCGGCACGGCCGCTACCCGGAACTTCCACGACCTCGCCGCACCCAGCGGGTCGATCTCCATGGAGATCTACTTCGTCACGGACGGCTGCGCCCCCGACAACCCGAAAGCGTAGGCAGCATTCCCATGAGTGAGCAGGTACTGCCCTTCTACCTTGTCTGCGACGAGTCGTACTCGATGGACGGCGACCCGATCCGGGCCATCAACCAGGAACTGCCCACGATCTATGACGAGATCGCCAGCAATCCAGTGGTGGCGGACAAGGCACGGCTGGGCATCATCGGCTTCAGCTCGGGCGCCGCAGTTCTGCTTCCCCTTGCCGATCTCAATGACATCCACTCGATCCCCCAGCTCAGCGCGCGAGGCATGACCAGCTACGGTGCCGCGTTCTCACTGTTGCGCGACACGATCGAGCAGGACATCAAGCAGCTGAGACAGGCCGGCCATGCCCCGTACCGGCCCACGGTCTTCTTCCTCACCGACGGTCAGCCCACCGACGAGGGCTGGCATGCCCATCATCAGCGGCTGGTCGACCCCGGCTTCGGCCCGCACCCGCACATCCTGGCTTTCGGTTTCGGTGACGCGCAGCCCGCGACCCTGGCTCAGGTGGCCACCTTCCGCGCTTTCGTCGCCAACGGCGATGTGTCCCCCACCCAGGCACTGCGCGAGTTCGCCAAGCAGCTGCTCAACTCGGTCGTCCAGTCCGCGGTCGCCTCCTCCTCCAGCCCGGACGAGCAACCTCGGCTGGTCGTCCCCGATCAGGTGGCCGGCTACACCGTCCTGCCTGTCGACCTCGTCTGATGCGACGCGAAGCGAGGAGCAGCACTCACGTGGAGCAACCGCACGAGGAAATGTCGGTTGAACAGGTGTCCGCCATCCCGGAGCCGCTCGTCATCGGGCGCAGACCGATGGTGCGCCCCGCCCTCACAGGTGTGCCCAACATGGACGCGAGATGTCCGGACAGCGAGCTCGACGGCGCGGACCTACCCGGCATTGTCGTGCGCGCCGCGTCGATCCGCGGCGAGTCCCACCAACACCAGGGACTGAGCCGTCAGGACGGAATGGGCTTCTGGCAGATCGACGACACGCTACTTCTCGCCTGTGTCGCCGACGGGCTCGGCAGCAAACCTCTCTCACACCTGGGCGCCGCCGAGGTGTGTGTATCTGCCAGGAACAACATCGAGGATCTCTTCGACCCGGTCACCCTGGATCCTCAGCCAGAGGCCTTCTTCGAGAACATCGCCGACGACCTCATGAAACGCGCCGAGGCGGGGGTCAGTGGACGAGCAGTGCCCGCAGAGGACCTGAGCGCCACGCTCGTGGTCGCGCTCATCGACACCGAGCGGCTCCAGGCGACGCTGATGCGTGTGGGAGACAGCGAGGCGATGTGCCTGCGCGATGAAGCCTGGCAGCCGTGCTTCCCGCAGAAGACGGAGGAGTCGGTCAGTTCGTCGAGGACACACGCCCTGCCTCGGGACACCCACCGGGTGGAGACCCAGATCGTGGATCTCTGTCCCGGCGACATGCTGCTACTCTGCACCGACGGCTTGGCCAGGCCCATGGGCGGAGATCTCGTGGCCGCCCAGCTCGCTACCTGGTGGGGCCGGGGATCCCTACCATCGCTGCCCGAGTTCTTCTGGCAGATGAGCTTCCGGGCCAAGTCGCACGACGACGACCGCACGGCTATCTGCGTGTGGACGGTGTGAATGTCTCTCGCGGTTCACCGTCTTGACCGGCGTCGCGACTCGCTTGTCCTTGAGCCGGAACCGCTGGGCTCGGGCGGGCAGGGCATCGTCAAACGCGTGCTCGGCCCGGAGAGGCTGGTCTACAAGGAGTACATGCCGCAGGTGGGGCCGGTCGACGGCGGAGAGCTCGCGGAGATGGTGGAGTTCGGGCAGTCTCTGACGGGAACCGACCGGCAGTCGCTGCTGGCACGTTGCGCCTGGCCCGTCGCCAGGATCGTCGCCGGAACGCGGGTCACCGGCTTTCTCATGCCGGAGGTCCCCCGCGAGTTCTCCGCGATCATCGGCAGGTCCAGCAGGCTCGTCGAGCTGCAGTACCTGCTCTACGAGCCCGGCTGGGCCTGGCGCAACCTGTACCAGCCGGGTATCCAGGAGCGGCTGCAGATCGCTCTGCAGGCCACCCGGCTGGTCGAACTCCTGCATGGTCATGGGATCGTGCTCGGGGACATCTCCTATCGGAACCTGTTGTGGCAGCCGGCGGATCCGTACGGCATCTTCGTCCTGGACTGTGACGGCTTCCGGCGGCAGGGAAGAGAGCCAGTGCTGCGGCAGGCCCACACTCCCGACTGGAACGATCCCTGCCAGCCTTCCACGGGTCCTGATCTGGACACTGACCGGTACAAGCTGGCATTGCTGGTCGGCCGCGTGCTCTCGCGGGACGCGCATGTCCGACCCGGCGCGAGCCTCAAGCTGCTCCCTGGGCTAGACCCGCATGTCGCCGACCAGATCACCCAACTCTTCGATCTCGCCGCCTCCGCGCATGGCCATCGCCCGATCGCCGGTGAATGGGGCCGGGCGCTCGTTGGGCGCCGATGGATCCGTGTGAACCCGAAAACGGTTCGCACTCCGACGGTCGCACCTGGATCGGCGGTGATGTTCAATCCCGACACCCCCCGGGAGTCCTCTCCGGTCGGACGGCGCAAAGCTGTCTCTCCCGCATCTTCGCCCCCTGCGCGTGCCGAACCGCGACGGCCACCATCGGTCACGGTCGGTCAGGGTGCTGCAGCGACTTCGAAGCCGACTGGCCAGGTCCAGGTGCCGCCTATTTCCTACCCCCCACCCAAGGTGCCCCCGCCGCTTCCCAACGGCGCGCGCATCGGCACACCGGTGAAGCGGCAACAGCCACCGGCTCCGACGGTGGTCCGGCTTGGCGAACGTGTGATCATCTCCGAGGCGTACACCGAGCAGCGTGAAGTCGTGCCGTTTTCGATCGAGGACGACAAAGTAGCCGCCCTGATCAATGCTCTGGACGCTCGCGGCGGCCGCCTTTCGGTAATCGAAATGGCCAAGGTGATCGGCGAGCAGGTGGAGAAGACCAGGCTTCTGCTACCTGCGGTGAAGCGACTGCTCAATATCGACGAGACCATCCTCACGCTCACGGACCGGGACCAGACCGTCGATCTGAACCTTCGGCTTCTCAAAGAACAGTTCATCGACGAGGAGAGTGGATCGTGACGCGCAAGGTCAGCCGGATCCGACGACAGCGAATCATCGCCGCCCTGTCCCGCGGCACTGTTCCGCAGAATGACCTCGACCTGTTCGCGGTCGGCATGGAACGATTCGAAAAGGTGTTGGACGACGAACTGGCCGGTGCGGCGAGTGGCGGCGGCGGCTTCAAGGCGATCCGCGGTGAGTACGGCTCGGGTAAGACCTTCTTCGCGCGCTGGCTCGCCGAGCGGGCCAAGCACATGCGGATGGCCGCCAGCGAGGTACAGATAACGGACACCGACACTCCGTTGTACAAGCCCCAGGCCGTCTACCGGGGTCTGGTCCGCACCCTGTCCACGGCGGGCAGCCAGCCGAGCGCGCTGCGGGACATCGTCGACACCTGGCTGCTCGTGCTGGAGGGTGAGGTCGACACAGCGGACGGGATCGCCTCGGAGAACAGAAAGGCCATCGACTCGGCGGTCGAGGAGCGCATCGAGTCCCGGTTGTCAGAGGTGTCGCGCAATGTCCCAGCTTTCGCGACGGCTCTGCGCTTCTACCGTCAGGCGCGGCTTGCCGGGGACGCCGCGACGGCCGATGGACTGCTCGCCTGGATCGGTGGCCAACAGAACGTCGCGGCATCGGTCCGGCGCCATGCGGGAATCAAGGGTGAGGTGGACGCGGGCAACGCGTTCGACTTCCTGCAAGGCCTCCTTGTGGTGCTCCGCGACTGCGGCCACCCAGGGCTGCTCGTGATACTCGATGAAGTCGAGACGGTGCAGCGCGTGCCGAGCAATCTCCGCGAGCGGAGCCTCAACACCCTCCGAGGCCTCATCGACGACATCGACAGAAACCGATTCGCGGGCCTTTACCTTGTCATCACGGGTACTCCTGCCTTCTACGACGGCCGTCAAGGGGTTCAGCTGTCCGCTCCGCTCGCTCAGCGATTGCACACCGACTTCCAGACCAATGCTCGCTTCGACACGGCGCGAGCAGTACAGATACGTCTCACCGGTTTCGACCGTGACCGCCTGGTCGAGCTCGGCTGCCGGGTACGCGACCTATTCGCGCAGAGTGACCCCGCGGAGGATCGGGTCAGGACGCTGGTCGACGATGGATACGTCAAGGATCTGGCCACCGCCGTAGCGGGACACCTGGGTGCCGGTACGGCTCCCCGGGTCTTTCTGCGGAAGCTGGTCGCGGACGTGCTGTTCCGGGTGTCCGAGTACGAGGACTTCGTGCCCCGGAGGGACTACGAGCGGACGAAGCTCAACGAAGCGGAGCTGACCGCTGAGGAGCGCAACGCCCTGCGGAGAAGGCGCCTCCCCATGTCTGCCGCCGAAGTCGATCTCGACCTGCCGTGACCCCCTCGTCGACCGTCCTGCACCCCACGCTCGCGTATCACCTCGCCAACACCCTCGGCTGGTCCCGCCTCCGCCCTCTCCAGACGGCGTCCCTCGGCCCGGTGGAGGACGGTTCGGATGCACTGCTGGTCGCCCCGACCGCCGGCGGGAAGACCGAGGCGGTGGTCTTTCCTCTGCTGTCTGCGATGGAGAAGGAGGAATGGAACGGCCTGTCGGTGATTTATGTCTGCCCACTCAAGGCCTTGCTCAACAACCTGCTGCCTCGGTTGAGGTCCTACGCGGGCTGGCTCGGCCGGCGCGTGGAGATCTGGCACGGCGACGTACCGGGATCACGGCGGCAGGCCATCCTGAGGGACCCGCCGGACATTCTGTTGACCACGCCCGAATCCCTGGAGTCCATGCTGATCAGCAGAAGCGTCGATCATAGGCGTCTGCTGGGAGACCTGCACGCCGTCGTCGTGGACGAGGCGCACGCGTTCGCCAAGGACGATCGGGGCTGGCACCTGTTAAGCGTGCTGGAGCGCCTCACCCATCTCGCGGGCCGCCCCCTCCAGCGGATCGGACTGTCGGCCACCGTGGGGAACCCGGAGGACGTCCTGACCTGGCTGCAGGGGTCCAACGCCGGAATTCGTCCCGCAAGGGTCATCACACCCGACGAGACCATTGAGGCGGCCTCTGCGGATGTGGAGCTGGACTACGTCGGCTCACTGCCCAACGCGGCCCGGGTCATCGCCTGGTTCCAGAGCGAGAAACGGCTCGTGTTCTGCGACTCTCGGCGCATGGTGGAGGAGTTGGGCGAACTGCTCCGCGGCCACGGAGTCACCACGTTCCTGTCCCATGCCTCGCTCTCGGCGGACGAACGCCGGCGTGCCGAGGAGGCCTTCGCCGAGGCACAAGACTGCGTCATCGTCTCCACCTCAACACTGGAACTAGGCATCGACGTCGGCGACCTGGATCGCGTGATACAGATGAACGCACCTTGGTCGGTGGCCTCGTTCCTCCAGCGACTCGGCCGGACGGGACGCCGTACCGGTACCCGGCGCACTTGCTTGGTCCTGGCCCTGACCCATGACGACCTGCTCACGTGCGCCGGACTCCTCCTGCTCTGGGGCACGGGCTTCGTAGAACCGGCCCAGCCGCCTCCCTCGCCACGCCACATCATCGCCCAGCAGCTCCTGGCGCTCACCATGCAGGAGGGGCGCGTCGATGACACTGGGTGGCCCGATTGGTGGAACGGGTATCCACTATTCGAGCGGCGAGAGGCGCAGCCGATCCTCGACCATCTTGTGGGCGACGGTTTCCTGGAGAAGGACGGCCCATGGCTGCACATCGGACCGAAAGCGGAGGAACGGTTCGGCCGCCGCCACTTCATGGAACTGGTCGCGGTGTTCACCGCACCACCGGAGTTCACGGTGCTGCACGGCAGTAAGGAGATCGGCCGAACCGACCCCACACTGCTCACCTCATCAGTGGCCGGCCCTCGGCTGCTCCTGCTCGCCGGGCGTACCTGGCAGGTCGACTGGATCGACTGGCGCCGCCGCCGGTGCTTCGTCGATCCCCTCGAAGGAACCGGAGGGGAGGCGCGCTGGGCATCGACCGGGTCCTTCGGGCTGTCCTTCGCACTCACCCGTGCCATGCGCGACGTCGTGCTAGGTGCTACCCCTCCTGTGCGGCTGACCCACCGAGCGATCGATGTACTGGCGAAAGTACGCGCGGAGAACGCCTCCACCGTCCACTCTGTGGGCACCGTGGTCACCCGCGTGGACGACGACCTCATCTGGTGGACATGGGCCGGGTATCGGGCCAACGCCACGCTCAAGGCCACGCTCGGAAGCCTGGTAGATCCCGTCCACCGTGTGAACGACTTCAACATCAGGCTTCGCAACGACCTGACGTGGCCTGATTGGCACCGAGCCCGTCGGGATCTCCGGAGCCGCGATCCACTGCCTCCAGACATCGACGACCGGGCGCTCAACGGGCTGAAGTTCAGTGCGGCCCTGCCACGCGCTTTGGCCGTCGACACGCTTTCCATGCGGCTTGCCGACTACGCCGGAGCCCGTGAAGCACTGACCGAGCCATCACACCTGACCACTGCGACCTAGAGATGAGATCAGAGGAGGCGGTCGTGCAGCAGCCGTCCGGCAGGACCGAGGAGCCCTTCGAGGAGGTCTTCCGGCAAGCGCTCCAGGCCGGACTTGCTGACCTCGGCGGCCCGGCTCGGCCGCGCGCCGGGCGCGCACCGTGGTCAGGGAGGTGCTGCAGGAGGCCGGGGTCGGCCTCGACACGATCACCGACGCCGAGATCGTGGTCGCCGAGCTGGCCGCGAACGCCGAGCGGCACGGCCGGCGGCCGTACGAGCTGCGCGTCTTCCGGATCGACGGCGTCCCCACCTGGTGCGAGCTCGTCGACGGCGACCCGGAGCCCGAGAAGATCAGCGATACCTTCCAGCGGCTGGCGACACTCCCCGAGCCCGACCTGTCGCTCCTGGCCGAAAACGGACGCGGCCTGCTGCTGACCTACGAGCTGTCCCAAGGCCACTGCCAGGCGTACCGGACGACCACAATCACCACCGACTCCCCCGGCAAGGCCGTCGCCTTCGCTCTTCCCACCGCCTCGGGGCCGCGCATGGCCTACTCCGCCCTCCCCGACCTCCGCCCCGGTCTCGCCCACCTCCGCCAGTGGCGGCTCCACCACCCAATCCTGGGTACCGAGGCGTAGCGCAACGCCGTACAGAAGCGCTCACTCATCTCGTACGACGTCGTGGCTGCCGGTCGAACCCCCGGACGAGTGCTTTCCGAAGGAGACGAAGCGGGCTCTGCGCTTGAGGGGGCGACGCGGCGGAGAAGGCTCTGTCCACCTCGGCGGTGAAGAAATCTTCGGCATCGTCGCCTCCTGTGACCGCGACACGCGCCGACCGCGCCTTCGCCCAGAAGGAATACATGTCTCTGCTGGCCATCAGATAGCGAAGCGCACCACGCAGTTCCGCCAGCTCGATGGTGTGTGTCTCGTAGGCGACCTTCTGGAGGTTCAGAATCAGGTTGCAGTAGTGGTCTTTCTTGGAGACGCCGCCATCTCGGGCCACACCTGGCGCAACTCCGGGGCGTCGATCGCCATTCTGATGAGGCCGGTATGCAGTTCTCGCAGGGCGATCTCACTACTACGCATCTGTTCTTCACGGGCGATGGCCAGCTCTTCTCGCTGGTTCCTCAGTTCCCGGTTCTGCAGCAAGAGGGTGAGCGCAATGGCGATGAAGGCCACACCCGAAAAAGAAGACACCGACCGGAGTGACCGCTTGGCCGATCTCCGACCAGCGATGCAGCTCCGTGTCTTCGACGTTCAACAGAAGGACGACCGGGAGAATGATACCGACCGCGACAACCGTGACGCCGAGCAGCAGGCCAGCGCCGATGACACGTCTCTTCAACGGGTGGCGGCGCACCTCAGCGACCATATCGGGAGATCAGATCATCGTCGACCGCACCCGACAAGACGAACAGCACGTACTGGGCATAATCCCACCGTTACTTCGCCTCCAGGAACTGCTCTAGCGGCACAGCAGCCTGCCGCATCTTGACGGCTGTGCTCTCCAGAGACGCCAGGACCTCAGGATCGTGGGTCAGCCAACCCCCCGTCTGCGATGCGGCATCACCGTAGTCATGAATCAACGCGGCATGCCGGTCGAAAAGCAGGAAGTCGAAGAAATCTTCGTTAGGCAGGCTCAGCGTGGTGTCGCAGCGCACGACTTCGATGACCTCGCCGAGGCTCGCCCGGATCCGGTAGGCCAGCAGCTCATAATGCAGGTACGCGGTGAGCGGCTCTTGGACCAGACGGATTCGCGAGTACTCGATCCCCCGGCTTCTGATGTCGTCGTAGAGACGCCTGTCGGTTTCGGCTTCCTCGCGCAAAAGCTCCACGGCTCGGTCGACGTCACCCTGGCGGTACGCCTCTTGGGACCTGTTGATATCAAGTTCCTGGTACGCCTGCCAACATTCGAGTTTCAGAAACCGCCACTCGATCCGCGCCCATTCCCCCGAGAACTGCCGCGCGAACTCATCAAGGGTCAGCCGCCTGCTGGTGCGCGTCGCCCATCGAGGTGGAATCATCTACCTGTCCGGAATATCTTTTTTCGCCGATATGAGGGTGGCTCGGGAAATCCGGACGATCCGTTCATCGGCAGCGCATCTCGCGTCCCTTAGAGGCTGGATGCCGATCTGATCGGTGATATCGGTCCCGATGACAGCGAAGCTCCCGTCGTCCAGTTCAAGGATATCGGGCGAGCCGCTGACGGCAGTAGTGTCGCCACGCTCTTGCGGAGTGACACCAAGCCGCCTGACAGCTCTCATGGCTTCCTCGCATATGACATACTGTTTGCACGCACCCATATCACGCTATAACCAACATGACAATATGAAGCCGCTTAAGCGGCAACCTGTCGGTGCGATTATCAACCAGCCGATAAGGAGGTTGAGCGCACCCCAATGACAGGATGCCGGGAAGTCGGGCTGAGGGATCAGCGCCCGACGAGGCCTCTCGCCACCGTTCCCTCAGCCGCCACCGGCCGACCTCACCTCTGTTGTCATCTGCCTGAAACCATCCGCCCCCCCACGCCGCCTGACATGTCGACACTGGGTGCTGCCCAGGGCCGCGACGGCGCCCGGTGTCGCGGATTCACAACAAGACGCTTCTCACCTCGCTACGTGCAGCCCGACCGACGGGACTGCGCGTCTTAAGACGACCCGATCACGCTGAAGTGGAGCTGTCGTGGCGGAAGGCGATCTGCACCATCGACCCTCGACTGGAAACGCCGAATGAAAATGATCTCAGCCAGGAGACCACGACCAGCAACGATTTCACCACTTCAAGCGTCCAGCAGTGACCATCGGCCGCAGACCTTCGGCCGGATTCGAACACCGACATCGAATGGAAGCAACCCATGGGTATCCCCGACCCTGATATTGAGCGGAGTAAGCTGGCGCGGGCGGGCCGCGAGTGGTTCGCGCAACTGATGTTGGCCAGCCTGCTGATCGGCGACCGTCCCGCGCGGATGAACACTCCCTATGCCATCTGCCCACAGGGGCGGGTCCTCCTCGATCTGCTTGACCCGAACCATCGCGCAGGGGGCTCTCAGCCGACGGTCTACTGGGAGTTCAAGCTGGATGCTCTGCGGCCTGGGCAGCAGAACCGCTGGCCCGACCTTGCCCTGCGATGGCCGGATCGCGTCTTGCTGGTGGAGCTCAAGACCGAGACGGGCAGCGTACGGGAACGTCAGGTGGACGAGTATCTCCAGCTCGGCCTCCATCACTATCCGGACGCGTTCGTCGACCTTCTCTACATCACGCGTGACCGAGTCCCCTCGTCTCCTTCCGGCCTTCCAGAACGGGCGCAATATGCCACGACGACCTGGGCGCAGGTCGCTGACGCCATCCGATCGTCCTGGATCGACGCCGACGCCGACGGCCGCCTGCACGCATCCCGGTTCGCCACCTGGTTAAAGGCCGACCTTCTTGCCGGCAAACCGTGGCGGACTGAAACACCGGTCGTCACCTCGATGCCGGTTACAGCGACCGGCCAAGTGGATGAGATGGCCCAGGCCATGGACCTGGCCACACAGGTCCAGACAGATCAGCGGCAACGAGCCGTGCCCGGCGTCTTCGCCACCAAGAACGAAGCCGATGACTTCCGCGACGTGCTGCAGAAGGAGCTGGTACGCCGAGCGGCCAGCGGGGACGTCCGCGTTGACCATGTACGGGCATGGGTGTGGACGAGGAGCAGCTTGGGGACAGCCCTGACCGACGGCGGAAAGGCATCGGGAGTTGAGGTGCGGCTGTCCTACTACCGATCGCCCCACGCCTGAACACCTCACGACTCCAGACCATGGCCGGAGATCGCCAAGTCACCCGCGTGAACGGCATACACGTGCTCCCGACCCGGTTGTCGTGCTCGACCAGGACGACACCGCGCGCGCCGTCGACTAAGCCGTGACCATCGCCCTGTGCCCGGCCTGCGAGAGACCATCATGACGTCCCTCCGCCAGGCCCGCACCGACGCCGGCGGTAGAGGTGGAAGAAGCTCTTGATGGCATCGCGGACGGCTCCCTTCCAGGGCTTGCCCGCCTGTTCTCCCGTTCCAGCGCCCGGTACGGCATGACGCCCTCGTCGGACGTCTGGCGCCGGAAGTCCGCCCGTCCAGGGGCGCACTCTTCGAGGGTGATAACGATCCATGGGTAATTTTCTTGTGCATTGAGTACACATGTGATCTACTTCATTAGACGCACACCAGCGCACCCATGAAAGGACATGGATCGTGATCACCCCCGTCGCGCACCTGGACGAGTTCCAGGCCCGCAGGTCACAGACGAGCCGCCGTTCCCGTTCGGCCGGGCACCAGGAGTCGCTGCGGCACGGCCGGGCCATGCACCTGCTCGACATCGAGAATCTCGTGGGCACATCGGGTCCCACGACCCGCGAGGTCGAGGAGGTGATGATGATGTACGACGCGGTCGTGCCCATAGGCGAGAGGGACCACTACATGGTGGCGGTGAACCCCGCCGCGCTCGTCGCGGTCGGGGTCGCCTTCCCCGGTGGGCGGTTGCTGACGCGTCCCGGCCCTGACGGCGCCGACCGGGCGCTTGGCGAGGCCGCGTACCACGACCGCATCGACCTGCGGTTCGAGCGCGTCGTCATCGGCTCCGGAGACGGCTACTTCGTCGACCTCGCTCACTGGCTGCGAGAAGCCGGTCTACACGTGATCGTCGTGTCCCGCCCCGGCTCCCTCAGCCGCAGGCTGTCCGCCGCCGCCACCGAGGCGATCTGCCTCGAACCGGCCACTCAGCACGCCGCCTGACGAAGTTCCCGTGTCGTCGCCGGGCCCCGCCCGGCGACGACACCAACCCAGGCAAGTCGGTGCGCGGCAGCCTGCCCTCGATGCGCACGACGGCGTCCCGCTCGGGCCGTCGAGCCGCATGACTCCATGTTTCTCCGGCGGTGTCACCGTCGCCATGTCCTCGCCTCCGCCCGCCTTTCCGCCGCGGGCGCCTCTTTGTCGGTCCGCGAGCTCGTCCTCACCAGCGAAAGGACCTGCGTCATGCACGTCACCGCCCACCTGGACCTCGACGTGGTGCCAGTCGACCAGGACGACGAGGTGACCGTCCTCGTGCGGATCACCGCGCCGGAACCCGAGCCATCGGCGGGCCGGCCGCCCGCCACCCTTCAGATCGTCCTCGACCGCAGCGGTTCCATGGGCAGAGGGCGGCTCGACGGCGCCCGGCGCGCGCTGACCGCCCTGGTGGACCGGCTCGACCCGGTGGACAACTTCGGCCTGGTCAGCTTCGACGACACCGCCCGGGTGGATGTGCCCGCCGGGCCGCTGGCCGACAAGAGAGGCGCCAAGCACGCGATCGCCGCGCTCCGCCCGGGTGGCTCCACGGATCTGTCCAGCGGGCTGCTGCGCGGCATACAGGAGGCCCATCGGGCGGCGAACGACCGCGGCGCGACCCTGCTGCTGATCTCGGACGGGCACGCCAACGTCGGCGTGACCGACCCGGGGAGACTTGCGATGGCCGCGATGGCGGCTCACCGCCAGGGCGTCTCGACCAGCACTCTCGGATACGGTCTCGACTACGACGAGGGACTGATGGCCGCCATCGCCGACGGCGGAGCGGGCAGCGCCCTGCATGCCGAGGACCCGGACACCGCGGGGCAGCTCATCGCCGGCGAGCTCGACGGCCTGCTCGCCAAGGTCACCCAGGCGGCCTCCCTGACGATCACCCCGCATCCCCCTGTCAGCTCCGTCCTGCTGTACGGAGGCCTGCCCTCGGCCCGCCTGCCGGGCGGCGCGATCATGGCCGAGCTCGGCGACCTGTACGCGGGCGAGACGCGCAAGATCCTCCTGCGGCTGCTCGTGCCCGGCATCTCACGGCTGGGCGTGGTCACCATCGCGGAACTCGTCTTCACCTACGTGGCGACCGAGACGCTGACCTCGTACACCGTCACCGTCCCGGTCAGCGTCAACGTGGTCCCGGGCGACGAGGCCGCGGGCCGGGCACCCGACCTCACCGTGCGCGCCGAGCGCCTGTTCCAGCAGGCGCAGGACGCCAAGCGCCAGGCCTCCGACGCGCTGCTGCGCGGGGACGTCGCCAGGGCGGAGGAGGTGCTCGAGTCCGCCGGGCGGGAGCTGGAGAAGGGCCTGTCCTGGGCGCCGAACGCCGAGGAACTGTCCGCCGAGGTACGGGAGCTGCACCGGTACGCACGCGCCTCGCCCATGGACCGCAAGCGCGTCTCCAAGGAGGCGCTCGCGAGCTGGCACCGCGCCACCCGCAAACGCGGCCGCCCACCCCGACCCTCCGAAGCCTCCCCTGACGCCCCATCCGACGACCCGCCCAACGGCCACTGAGAGCACACATCGGGCAGCGGGCCGTGAATGGGTTACACGCGTTTCCCGTCCGTAATCACGTTGAGCGAGTCTTCTGGGCTACGTTGGCTTCCACACAGGAAGACCGGCGTGGGGTTGCGCCGGGTACGGAAGACCGGGAGGCCGGCGATCAGCGGAGACGAGGCGACGATCAGCTCGGCCGACATCGCGCGGATGGCGGGTGTCGGCCGGGCGGCGGTGAGCAACTGGCGGCGGCGGTATGAGGACTTTCCCGAGCCGGTCGGCGGGACGGCGACCAGTCCGACGTTCTCCCTCAAGGCCGTCGAGGCGTGGCTGCTCGGCCAGGGCAAGGTCGAGGAACTGCCTCTGCGTGAGCGGGTCTGGCAGCAGATCAGGATGGCGGCCGACGATCTGCGCCTGGGAGACGTGGTCGCCGAGGCGACCGAGCTGCTGCACGGCCAGGGGAAGGCGCGGCTGGTCCCGCGGCCGGCGTGGAAGCTGATCAAACAGCTCGCCGACGAGCAGGGCGCCGCGGAGGTCGTCCGGTTCCTGCTCGATCGCTTCGCCGACGTCCAGTCGCGGCGGCTGGCCGAGACGCCCGCCGAGGTGGCGGACTTCATGGTCCGGCTCGCCGGTCCTGACGTGCGGACGGTCCTGGATCCCGCCTGCGGGCTGGGGATGCTGCTGGCCGCGGCGAGCGGGGCCGAGCGCGTGTACGGGCAGGAGTACGAGGAGGCGCTGTCCCGGCTGGCGCAGGCCCGCCTGTCACTGGCCGGAGTCGACGGCGCGGTGAAGACGGGTGACTCTCTGCGGGACGACGCCTGGCCGGGCGTGATGGTGGACGCGGTGCTGTGCCATCCGCCGTTCAACGAGCGCAACTGGGGTTACGAGGAGCTGGCGAGCGACCCGCGCTGGGAGTACGGCCTGCCGCCCAAGTCGGAGTCCGAACTGGCCTGGGTGCAGCACGCGCTCGCGCATCTGCGACCCGGCGGAGTGGCGGTGATGCTCATGCCGGAGATCGCCGCCAACCGGCGATCCGGTCGCCGCATCCGCAGCAACCTGCTCCGCCGCGGCGCCGTCCAGGCGGTGATCGGCCTCCCACCGAAGATCGCCCCCGGCACCGGCCTTCCCGTGCACATCTGGGTGCTGCGCAAACCGGCGGGCGACGACCGCACGCCGGCACGCGTACTGATGTCGGTGGCCGAGCCTGCCACGTTCAACGCGATCGCGGACCGGTGGCGGGAGTTCTGCCGCGATCCCGACCTGGTGCTCGACGTACCCGGCGAGACTCGCACCGTCCCCATCATCGACCTCGTCGACGAGGACATCGACATCAGCCCGGCCCGGCACCTGAGCTCGGCAGGCGGAGAGGCGGGCGACTATCTCACGGTCCGGGCCGATTTCCTGGGCCGCCTGGAACGCCTCACGGCGCTGGTGCCCCAGGCTGTTCCCGCCCGGGCTCGCGAGATGCCGATGGTCGCACTCTCCGAGCTGGAGCGGACCGGCGCCCTTTCCCTCCTCCAGTCCGGCCGCTACGACGCCGAGGGTTCCGGTCACCTTGTGCTCGAAGCCGGTCAGGTCTTCACCGGCGGGCAACCGATGACGCGGGCACAGCCGGAGGACAGGGTTCTGATCAGGCCGGGCGACGTGGTGGTCGCGACCCGCGATCGAGAGATCGCGACCAGGGTGGTCGAGGTGCCCGGCCTGCTCCTCGGCCCGCGCCTCACTCTGCTGAGACCCCACCCAGATCGTCTCGACCCCTACTTCCTCGCCGGGTTCATCCGTACGTTGTCGGCCGGCGGGGGTGGCACGCAATCAGGCGTCAGCCGCTTCGACCCCCGTCGCGCCCACGTCCCCCGGCTCCCGCTCGACGACCAGCGCCGCTACGGCCAGGTCTGGCGTGACCTCTTCACCTTCGAGACCGAACTCCGCGAAGCAGGAAAGTACGGCCTGCTGGCGGCGTCATCCCTCGCCACGGGGCTCACCGCAGGAACATTGAGCCCTCCAGAACCACCGTGATCCCCTTGCCGCTCGGCGAGGCGGCCGCTCACCACTCTGCGAGCGCGACCTCCGCTGCCTGAGCAGCAAAGGTGCGACGGCTCAACCGGACATGACGCCCTCTTGCATGTCCCGCCAAAAGACCGTCACCATGAGCGGTCATCTTGCTACGCTCGGCTAAGTGACCCCCGCACAGGCGACCGCCTACACTCGCGACATGGGCGAAGACGCGTTCGAAGTTCCGTTGGACGAGGCAGACGGCCACCTGCCCGATGTCATCAGCGCGGCAGCCGAACGCAACACCATCGCCTACCTCACCGACCACGGCCGCCGCGTCGCGGCCATCGTGCCCGCCAGCGAGGCCTGGTATTGGACTCCCGGCTGGCAGTCCGCCGAAACCGAGGCGGACGCGGATTTCCGTGAGGGCCGCACCCGGACCTTCGACAGCATGGAAGACATGTTCGCCGAGATCGACGCCGTCCGTGGTGAAGACACCCGGTGAGGTACGAACGCTCGGCGTCCTTTCTCCGGGACGCGTCACGGCTACCCCCCGAGCACTACGTCATGTTCAAGGACGCCGTCTACAAATACCTTCTTCCTGCGATCGAGCAGGGAGCACACACCGGCCGCGCCGCTTGGCCGGTACGGCTGCGCGTACACAAGCTCACGGACACCGACATCTACTCGCTGACCTGGAACTTCGCCTCTCCGGACGGCCGGGCCACCTTCCGCTTCGCGACCGCCGACGACGGTGAGCCGGTCCTGCAATGGCGTCGAGTGGGGAACCATTCGATCTACGACCACCCCTGAAGCGCAGCTGCCCCCGCTCGCCGGGGCACCGAGGCCGGCGAAGGGGTGGGGTGGGGGCTGAAGGTGGTGAGGAAGCGGTCGCGGAAGGTGTTCATGGGCCAGACGGGGGCCTTCGGGCCGGGGTTGAGGCCGTCTTGCCAGTTCCAGCCGGAGATGCGGTCCAGGACGGCACGGTCGCGGGTGACGATCGTGATGGGGACGTCGTGGCTCGCGCCCTCACCCGTGACGATCGGGGCGGCCTGGTGGTCGCCGAGGAAGACGAGCACGAGGTCGTCGTCGCCGTAGGTCTCCACGTAGGAGATGAGGGCGCTCAGCGAGTACTCGATGGACTGCCGGTACGCGGCGCGTACCCTGCCGGCGTCGCTCCATACGGCGTCCGGCGAGTCGCCGGTGGCGGGCATGGGGCCGAAGACCGAGCCGTCGCCGACGGCGTTCCAGTCGATGAGGCGAGGGATGGGCGCCCAGGGCGCGTGGCTGGAGACGAGCGGGATCTCCGCCATCATCGGGGCGTGGCCCGGCTTCGCGCGTTCGAGCCGCTGGAAGGCCGACAGGGTGTACTGGTCGGGCATGGTGCCCCAGTTGAAGCCCGGGCCGCGATACCCGAGGTTGTGGGAGTCGTAGACCCGGTCGTAGCCGTAGAACGATCCTTCCGGCCAGGCCTTGGTGTTGCCCGGCATGACGGCGACCGTCCGCCGGCCCGCGCGCCGGAAGAGGCCGGTGAGGGTCAGGCGGTCGCTCGCGACGAGGTCGCGGTAGCGCTGCTGGTTGTTGATCCACAGGCCGGAGAGCAGCGTGGCGTGGGCGAGCCAGCTGCCGCCGCCGTACGTCGGTGAGGTGAGGAAGGCGCTGCGGGAGGCGTACCCTGCCGCGCGCAGTCGGCGGGTCCCCGCGTCGAGCACCGCGTCGACCTGCGGCGCGAGCTCCGGATCCTCGACCGCGTCGCGGCCGTAGCTTTCGATGAAGGAGACGATGACGTCCTTGCCGCGCAGCGCGGTCAGCAGTTCCGAGCCCGGGGTGTCGCGGTAGGCGTCGACGGCGGCCTGTTCGGCGAACACCTCCCGGTCGCGCAGGCTCGCGCGCACCTGCTGAGCATGGTCGCGGACGAGCGCGGCGACGGGCACCTCCGGGGCGATCTGGACGCCGAGCAGGGCGCAGGCGATCCAGGCGGCCCCGAGCGTCCCGGCGGCGCCGGCGGCCGGGGTGCGGTGCCGGGCCACTATGCGGACCAGGCGGACGACCGACAGTGTGATGAGGAGGAGCACGCCGGCGGCGAGGACGGCGACCGCGACGATGGCGCCGGCCACGCCGGCGCCGCCGAACGATGCCGTGAGGAAGTCCACGGCGTTCCCGAAGTAGGCCCAGTCGAGCAGGGGGTCGAAGGGCCGTTGGAGGACCGCGTAGAAGCCCATGTCGATGATCTTGACGATGGTCAGCAGCGCGAGGACCGCTCCGGCGAGCGCCGCCACCACTCGCCTCGGCTTCGGCGGCAGGACGAGAACGAGGGCGACGCCGAGGACTCCCTCCATCGGGACGCGCGCGAACGACCACGGTGTGAGGTGGCTGATCTGGGTCGGGGCGTTGAGGGCGAACAGCACGAGCAGGCAAGCGAAGGCGGTGGCCACCCGCGCGGCGACGGCGTGCTTTCGGGGGCGCCCTGCGGGTTCGGTTTCAGGAGGGCACCCTGCGGGTTCGGCTTCTGAAGGGTGGCCGGCGGGTTCGGTTTGTGGAGGACGCCCAGCGGGTTCGGCTTCTGAAGGGCGGCCGGCGGGTTCGGTCTCAGAGGGCATGGACCAGGCTAGGCTCTTCGGCGGCCTCGCGTGCCGTCCGGCCGCGCTCGTGGAGGGCGGTCGCCTGGCAGTGTGCGGGACTGCGGCCGGTGTGCCGGTCTCGCCGCAGCCAGAGCCACCAGATGTCCCGGCCGAACGACCACACCAGCGACGCCAGTGCCAGCCCGGCCAGGCCGGTCGCGACGGCACCTGGGACCACCTCGGCGCTCACGATGACCAGGATGATGCCCTGCAGCGCGGCCACGGTCTTGCGGGCGAAGCTCGGCGGCAGTGGCGCCCGCAGCCAGGGCGCCGCCCAGGCCGCCGCGACGAAGACGTACCGCATGGCGCCGATCGCGAGCACCCATACGCCGGTCGACGCGGCCGCGTGGACGCTGAGCACCAGGATGAGGAAGGCGTCGGTCTCCATGTCGAAACGCGCCCCGAGCTCTGACACGGTCGCGGTGCGCCGCGCGACGTGGCCGTCGACCCCGTCGAGGATCAGCGCGACCGTGGCGAGGACGACGATGTACGCGACGGGCGCGTCTCCGCCGGTCAGGTCGGTCGTCACCAGCGCCGTGACGCCTGCGGCCAGCTCGGCGCGGGCCAGGGTGACCAGGCCGGCCGGTCCGAGCGAGCGGCTCCCGGATCGGTCCAGGGCGCGGGTGAGGAGGACCGAGAGGACGACGGCGCAGGCGACGCCGGCCAGACCGCCCGCGGGGCTCAGGCCCGCGTCGGCCCAGAGCACGACGAGCAGGACGGCCTGCATCCCCACCCCGGCGGCCGGTCCGCGGACCGGAATCTCCGTAACGCGCCAATCCAGTGTGGTCAACTACGCCTCCAGCTCCAGAACCTCGGATACGGCGCGTCCAATAGCATTTCCGCTGACCCGCTCCGAGTAGGGAAGACTCCCCCTGCGATGAAGTACGACGAGGAGGCCGATGCGGATCAAATCAGATGCGTTCTGGCTCAGATCTCCCGGAGAAGGGGAGATCCGGCCGGTCTCCGTGCCGCGCCCAGGGGCCGGCGAGGTCCTGGTCCGCAGCCTGTATTCCGGCGTGAGCCGGGGCACGGAGAGTCTCGTCTTCCGCGGCGGTGTGCCGGAGAGCCAGCATGAGCTGATGCGGGCGCCCTTCCAGGAGGGCGACTTCCCCGGGCCGGTCAAGTACGGCTATCTCAACGTGGGGGTGGTCGAGGAGGGGCCTCCGGCCTGGCAGGGCCGTACCGTCTTCTGCCTCTATCCCCACCAGACCCGCTACGTCGTCCCGGTCGACGCGGTGACCCTGGTGCCCGAGGCGGTGCCGCCGGCGCGGGCGGTGCTGGCCGGCACGGTGGAGACCGCGGTGAACGCGCTGTGGGACGCGGCGCCGCTCATCGGCGACCGTATCGCCGTCGTCGGGGCGGGGATGGTCGGCTGTTCCGTGGCCCGGCTGCTCGCCGGGTTTCCCGGCGTCCAGGTGCAGCTGGTCGACGTGGATCCGGCACGGGCGGCCGTCGCCGAAGCGCTCGGCGTCGGCTTCGTGACGCCCGAGCAGGCCGACGGCGAGTGCGACCTGGTGGTGCACGCCAGCGCCACCGAGGCCGGTCTGACCCGGTCGTTGGAGCTTCTGGCGACCGAGGGCACCATCGTCGAGCTGAGCTGGTACGGCGACCGGCGGGTCAGCGTGCCGCTCGGCGAGGCCTTCCATTCCCGTCGCCTGATCCTGCGTGCCAGCCAGGTGGGCGCGGTGTCCCCGGCCCGGCGTTCCCGGCGCACCTACGCCGATCGGCTGTCGCTGGCCCTGCGCCTGCTCGCCGACCCCGCGTTCGACGCGTTGATCACCGGCGAGTGCGCGTTCGCGGACCTGCCCGAGGTGATGACCCGCATCGTTAGTGGCGATCTGCCCGGATTGTGCCATCGAGTCGTGTATGGTCCCGCCGAGGACTGATCGGCAACCGACCTCCTGGAGAGTGAACTCGTTGTTCAGTGTCACCGTTCGCGATCACATGATGGTCGCGCACAGCTTCCGCGGCGAGGTCTTCGGCCCGGCGCGGCGGTTGCACGGCGCGACATTCGTCGTGGACGCGACGTTCCGCCGGGCCGAGCTCGACGGCGACAACATCGTGGTCGACATCGCACTCGCCACCCAGGAGCTCGGCGCCGTGCTCGGCGAGCTGAACTTCCGCAACCTGGACGACGAGCAGGCCTTCGCCGGGACCAACACCACGACCGAGTTCCTCGCCAAGGTCATCGCCGATCGGCTCACCGACCGGGTACGCGCGGGCGCGCTGGGCGAGGGGGCGCGCGGGCTGGACGGGATCACCGTCACCCTGCACGAGTCGCACGTCGCCTGGGCGAGCTACGAGCGCGCTCTTTGAGCTCGCCCGCCGCCGCGTCCACGAGCACGGCAGCGCGCTTCTCGAACTCGCCCGCCGCCTCCATGAGCACGGCAGTGCGCTTCTCGAACTCGCCCGCCGCCGCGTCCACGAGCACGGCAGTGCGCTCATGAGCACGGCGGCGCGTCCATGAGCGCGGCAGCGCGCTCGGTGCACGTCTTCCTCCCCGGTGACGTGGACGATGTGACCCTGCCCAGCGGGGGCAACACCTACGACCGGCGCGTGTGCCAGGGCCTCGCCGCGGCGGGCCGGCCGGTCCACGAGGTCGCCGTGGGCGGTGACTGGCCGACGCCTGGTGCGGACGCCCGGGCGGAGCTGACCCGGGCGCTCGCCTCGCTCGCCGACGGCGCCGTGGTGCTGATGGACGGGCTGGTGGCGTGCGGCGTCCCCGACGTCGTCGTCCCGCAGGCGCGCCGGTTGCGCCTCGCGGTGCTGGTCCACCTGCCGCTGGCCGCCGAGACCGGCATCGCGCCCGCGCTGGCCGAGGAGCTCGACGCCGCCGAGCGAGCGACGCTGCACGCGGCCACCGCGGTGCTGGCCACCAGCCCTTGGGCCGGGCGCCGGTTGATCGGCCACCACGGCCTCGACCCGGACCGGGTCCACGTCGTCCCGCCTGGCACCGACCCCGCGCCGCTCGCCCCTGGCTCCGACGGCGCGTCCCGGCTCCTCTGCGTGGCCGCGCTCACCCCTCGCAAGGGGCAGGACCTGATCGTGCGGGCTCTCGGATCGCTGGTCGACCTGCCGTGGACCTGCGAGTTCGTCGGAAGCCCGCACCGCAGTCCCGCCTACGTCACGCGGCTGCGCGAGCAGATCGCCGCGCTCGGCCTTGAGGATCGGGTACGGCTCGCCGGCCCGCGCACCGGCGAGCGGCTCGCCGCGAGCTACGCCGCCGCCGACCTGGTGGTGCTGGCCTCGCGCGGTGAGACGTACGGCATGGTGGTGACCGAGGCGCTGGCCCGCGGGATTCCCGTGCTGGCGACGGCCGTGGACGCGGTGCCGGAAACCCTGGGCCATGCCCCCGACGGCCGCGTCCCCGGGTTGCTGACGCCCCCGGAAGACCCGGTGGCGCTCGCGGACGCGCTGCGCCGCTGGCTCGGCGAACCCGGCCTAAGACAACGGATCAAGAGGTCGGCCTGTGACAGACGTGACATGCTGGACGGATGGGACGTGACCTCACGACGCCTGGCGGACGTGCTGGAACGGCTTCGGCGGCAGTCCTGGCCGGCCACGTGAACGCGCCCCGATACAGCCCGCGCTGGCTGGCACTGCGCGAAGAAGCCGATGCCTCGGCCCGCTCGGCCGACCTGCTCGACCCGCTGCGCGCCCATCTGACGAGCCAGCGCCCGCCGGCCGACCGGCGGACGAGCGAGCACTCGCCGACCGACCGGCGGACGGATGCCCGCTCTCCCGCCGACCGGCGGACGGATACCCGCTCCCCCGCCGACCGGCTGGTCATCCGTGATCTCGGCTGCGGCACCGGCGCCATGGGGCGCTGGCTGGCCGCCCGGCTGCCCGGCCCTCAGCACTGGATCCTGCACGACCGGGACCCCGACCTGCTCGCGCGTGCCGCCGCCGGCGTCCGCGGCCCGGCCGGCGACGGCGGCCCGGTCACCGCGGAGGCCGAGCAGGGTGATGTCACCCGGCTCCGCGCGGGCGACCTCGACGGCACCTCGCTGGTCACCGCCTCGGCCTTGCTGGATCTGCTCACCGCCGACGAGGTGGACGCCATCGCCGACGCCTGCGTGAAGGCCCGGCGCCCCGCGTTGCTGACCCTTTCCGTGGTGGGCCGGGTCGAGCTGGACCCGGCCGACCCGCTCGACGCCGAGATCGCCACCGCCTTCGACGCCCACCAGCGCCGGGTCACCGATGGCCGTCGCCTGCTCGGACCCGACGCGTCCGCTTTCGCCGCGGCGGCCTTCGCGCGACGGGGCGCCGTGGTGCTCAGTCGGCCCAGCCCATGGCGGCTGGGCGCGGATCAGAGGGCGTTGACCGCGGAGTGGCTGCGCGGCTGGGTCGGCGCCGCCTGCGAGCAGCGGCCGGACCTCGCGCCGGAAGGGCGGGCCTACCTGCGGCGCAGGCTCGACGCGTGCGCGGCCAGCGCGTTGCGCGTCGTGGTCGGGCACGACGACCTGCTCGCGCTCCCGGCGCCCGCGACCGGTGCGTGCTGATGACGAGGATCGGTGCGCGCTGATGATGAGACGGATGTGGCCCTGGCTGCGCATGATCGTCGCGGTGGCCATCCTGCTCGTGCTGGTGTGGCGGCTCGGCACCGGCGCGTTCGTCGACGGACTCCGGCTGGTCGACGGCCCGGCGGTGCTCGCCGCGCTCGGGATCGGACTGCTGACCACCGTGTTCAGCGTCTGGCGGTGGCGCCTGCTGGCCGACCGGCTCGGCCTGCCGTTGCCGGTGCTCACGGCGGTCGCGGACTACTACCGGGCGCTGTTCCTCAACGCGGTGCTTCCCGCCGGCGTGCTCGGCGACGCGCACCGCGCGCTTCGTCATGGACGGTCCGCCGGTGACGTCGGCCGCGGCGTCAGCGCCGTGGTGCTGGAACGGACCGCCGGCCAGGTGGTCCTGGTCGGCGCCGGCGTGACCGCGCTGCTGGTGGAGCCTTCGCTGGCCGCGACGATGGTCCATTCCCTCATGCCAGGTCTTGCCGTGCTGCTGGGCGGGCTCGCCGCCGCCGGCGTGCTCGCGGCATGGGTCTGGCGCAGGACGGACGCTCCGAGATGGCGCCGCGCGGTCACGACCGCCCTGGTGGATGTGCGTCGCGGCCTGCTGGCCCGCGACGCCTGGCCGGGGGTGCTGGGGCTGTCCGCCGTGGTGCTGCTCGGGTATGTCGCGATGTTCCTCGTCGCCGCGCGCACCGCGGGCTCGGCCGCGCCGATCGGACGGCTCGTCCCGCTGGCGCTGCTGGCGCTGCTCGTGATGGCCCTGCCGGTGAACGTCGGCGGATGGGGGCCGCGCGAGGCCTTCTCCGCGGTGGCGTTCGGCGCCGTGGGGCTCGGCGCCCCGCAGGGGCTCACCACCGCGGTGGTGTACGGGGTGCTCGCCTTCGTCGCGAGCCTGCCGGGCGCCGTGGTGCTGCTCCTCCGTCGCGGCACCCGATCGGCTGACCGCGTACCGGCCGCAGAGGCGCCGGCGCTAGGGGCCGAGGACGGCGAGGTAGGCGCCGAACGATTCGACCAGGCTCTCGAGGACGGCTTTCCCCTTGCTCGCCGAAGCCAATGACGGCCTGCCGATGATGCCCGACTCCGTGTACGCCGCCATGCCGAGGGTGAGCAGATGCTGACGATCGTCGGACAGCCGGTCGCCCGATTCGTAGCCGTCCCTGACCAACCGCGGATGAGCGTGCAGAAGGATGGACGTCTCCAGCTCCCCCGCGTGCATGTCGCTCCAGGCGGAGGTTTCAAGGCCCGACGCGGCCCACGCCGCCTCCCAGTCCGCGCCACCCGGGAACACCGCCATGCGCTGCCCGGACGCGGCGGCCTCCTGGACGACGTTGCCCAGCACGTAGTTGCCGCCGTGGCCGTTGACCAGGACCAGCCTGGTGATACCGGACCGCTGGAGCGAGGCCGCCATGTCCCGGACCACGGCGTAGAGCGTCGTGGCGGAGATGCTGACCGTGCCCGGCCAGTCCGCGTGCTCGTGCTCGTGGGAACACGAGACGGTGACGGGCGGCAGGTGCAGCACGGGATGGGCGGCCGCGAGCTCCCCGGCGATCGTGCAGGCGACGATCGTGTCGGTGGCCAGCGGGAGAAAGGGCCCATGCTGCTCGAAGCTGCCGATGGGCAGCAGCGCCACTCGCGCGCGCCGATCGCGTACTTCGGTGGTGGTGGCCAGCGGCAGGAGATATGTGGAGTCGCTCATAGGCCGCCAGCCTCGGCCACCGCTCACGATCTCGCAACAGCCGGAGCCGCCGAATGTCGGCCGTTGGGAAACAAGGAGAGATAGATGCGTGACCTCAGCATCGCGGGCGAGGACATCGCCGAGGCGGATCTGGTGACTCCGCGCGGCACCTTTCGCTCGGTCGCGTTCCGGGACCCACTCGACGGGCACGAACATCTCGCCCTGGTCTTCGGTGAGACGAGGAAGGGGGAGAACGTTCTCGTCCGGGTGCATTCGGAATGCGTGACGGGCGACATCTTCGACGCGATGCGGTGCGAGTGCGGTGATCAGCTCAACGCCGCGCTCGACGCGATCGTCCAGAACGGAAGCGGTGTCCTTGTGTACCTGCGCGGGCACGAGGGCCGCGGCATCGGCCTGGTCGCCAAGGTGCGCACCCACGTGCTGCAGGACGACGACGGTCTGGACACCGTCGATTCGGCCACCGCGCTGGACCTTCCGGTGGACACGCGGGACTTCAGCCCGGCCGCCCGAGTGCTGAAGTACCTGGAGGTCCGGTCGATCCGGTTGATGTCCAACAACTCCGACAAGATCCGCGCCCTCGAATCGCACGGAATCGTGGTGGCGGCCCGAGTTCCGCTCCTCGTGCAGGCCAACGCCCACAACCTCCGCTACCTGATCGCGAAACGCGACCGGCTCGGCCACCACCTGCCGCATCTCGACACGGTCACGCACGGCCGGCTCGGCACCGCCGGTGCCTGACGTGACCGACCACATCGAACTGCTGCCCATCGCCAGGGAGGCCGTGGCGACAGCGCACCGGATCATCCGGTCCCGGATGCCGCATTCGGTCATGGCGAAGGGCGACCGCGACATGGTGACCGACGTCGACCTCGCCGTCGAAGACGCGGTGCGCGGCTTCCTGGCCCGCGAGACCCCGGAGATCGGGATCCTCGGCGAAGAACGCGGACGCACCGGCTCGACGGACGACGCACTGTGGTGGGCCCTCGATCCGGTGGACGGCACGGCGAACCTCGCCCGCGGTGTTCCGTTGTGCGCGGTGTCGCTCGCTCTGGTCAAAGGCCGGAACAGCGTGCTCGCGGCGATCGACCTGCCGTTCCTCGGGGTCCACTACACCGCCGCCGCCGGGCACGGGGCGTTCATGGGAGACGAGCGCATCCGCGCCTCGGAGACCCGGGTGCTGTCAGAGGCGATGATCTCGATCGGCGACTTCGCCGTCGGCGCGGACGCGGAGCCGAAGAACCGCGTCCGGATGGCGCTGCTGGCCCTGCTCGGCGGCCAGGCGCAGCGCATTCGGATGATCGGCACCGCGGCGATCGACCTGGCGTGGGTGGCGCAGGGCAAACTCGACGCGTCGATCATCCTGGCCAACGAGCCGTGGGACACGATGGCGGGAGTGCTGCTGGTCCGCGAGGCCGGCGGCCTGGTGCTCGACCAGGACGACACCCCGCACACCGCCGCCTCGACCGCCACCATCGCCGTGTGCCCCGGCCTGCGGGACACCATCATGGCCGCCCTCCGCCAGGCCCACACCGACACCGGCGGTAGAGGCGGGTGACGTCGCGCCAGAGGCGCCCGCCAAGCCTCACATCGCGGCGGCGGTCATCGATGCGGTGACCAGGAGACCGTTCGAAACTCCCCAGCGAGGTCACCTCTCTCGGGTGTAACGAGTGGTCGTGGTGCCGGCCGAAGGCCCTCCAGTCAAGGGCGCATTTCCCTCGGCGCGTTGACGGAGGTGATGTAGCGTGTGATCGTCGACTCAAGGTTCTGGACGCTGGACTCTGTTTTGTGGGTGCGCGGTCTCGTGCGCGATGCATTGCAGGACCCAGCGACAGGCGCCGATTCCGAGGGGTGATCTGTCGTGCCTTTGATTCTCGCTGCCCTGTTGACGGTTCTTCCATGGCTTGTGCTCGGACTCGTCGCACTCGTACGTGCCCGCCAGGAGGACATTCCTCATGTCATCCGCGCCCTGGCCCGATGGGGCCGCCGCTAGCAGGCCACGAACGCGATCTGCGGTGCACCATGACATCCCCTGGGAGGGTCCACCAGGCCCGGCACCCGGCATCGACCGCGTCCGCGCGGTCTGTGGCGACGAACTACGCATCGCCGAGGCCGCCGCGGCGGAGAACATCCGCCCATCCCCGGTTCACCCCGGCACCTCGCCTGACAGTGAGGATGATGGGCGCCTCCCGGCCAGAACGCGACTGGGCTACGGAGAACCTGCGAGCGCTCCGCGCCGGGAGTACGGCCTGCCGCCCAAGTCTCGCGGCGGCTGTTCCTTTTAGAGTATGGGGATGGGCCGGTTATTGGTGGTGTTCGTCGTCGTGGTCGCCGTTCTGTGCGGTTGCGGCTCGGAGGGGGTGCTGAGTCAGGCCGTCATCGACCGGGCAGAGGCGCAGGGGGCGGCCCCTGACCTGATCTACGCCGTGGAACTGCCCGGTTACGAGCTCGCCGAACAGTCGGTCGGCGGGGTCGGGGACGAGGGCTTCGGCGCCTTCTACGTCTCGCCCGACGGCAGGAGGGTGGAACTGCGCGTCGACCGCGGCTCCTTCAGCGACGGCCTGTGCGCCGACACCTCCATCGACGGCGCCGAGCCGCCCACCGCCCCGGTGCGGTGTGAGCGCGACGAGGTCGGCTGGTACCGGCAAGGCGGCGGCCGCCACGACTACACCGCGATCCGCGGCGACCACTACATCCGCCTCGCCGGCCGGCTCGCGGACGTGGACCGGCCTGCCCTGAAAGCCGCCGTCGCCGGTGCGCGACCGGCCACCGGGACCGGCACGCCCTCTCCACCGCCCAGCCCCGTGGAACGCGGCGACCTGCCCACCAACGGCGACGGCGCCCCCGACAACGAGGTCGGCCCCGGCGGCTGACCGGCCGCGCGGCGCGGACGCCGCCACCATACGCGCCGCCCTGGAAACGCCTGCGCCTGGTGCCGGTACGGCCGGAGATCCGGCGGCGCCCACTCGCGAGCGCGAAGGTGGTAATGAGGTACTGCGTCAGACTCCGCTGAAGCTCCTTCGCCGCCGGTCTCGACCTCATCGACCTACCTCACGTCGCCCCTGCGCCGGGTTGGCGCCGGCTTCAGGGGGTCAGCGTGGGGGCGCCTCGTTCAGGCAGCGGAGTACTGGTGGGTCAGCAGGGCGGTCGGGTCGAGGGTGTGGGTGGTGGTCACTCGGAAGGTGATGGTTTTCGCCGGGGAGGAGGGTGAGGAGCATGTCGTCGACTTCGGCGGTCGGGGAAGAGGGCGAGTTCGCGGACGATCGTGCGCGCGGTCGCCGTGACCAGGTAGCAACGGGGGTGATCTGGAACCGGCTCAGCCGAGCGGCGTGGAACTGGACCTTACGGCTGAACCGGATCCCGTCCTACGGTCAATAACGAGCGAAAGGCGTGCCCCATGACAAACGTCGTGCTGAACATGAGTGTGTCAGTGAACGGCTTCAGCGCCGGACCCGATGTGACCGTCGAGCATCCCATGGGCGAGGGCGGAGAGCGGCTCCACGAGTGGCTGTTCAACAGCGGTTCGGATCGGACCACGGACGTTGCCGGCACATCCCCGAATGGAGTCGACGCCCAGGTCGCACAGGAGATCTTCGCATCGACCGGCGCCGTTGTGGTGGGCAGACGCACGTTCGACGTGGGAGTGGAACTGTGGGGGGACACCCCGTTCCCCGTGCCCTGCTTCGTGCTCACCCATCAAGCCCGCGAAAGGTTGGTCATGAGAAGCGCGGCGTTCACCTTCGTGACCGACGGGATCGAAAGCGCGCTCCGGCAGGCCCGAGCGGCGGCGCGCGACAAGAACGTCCTCATCATGGGTGGGGCGAACACCGCACAGCAGTTCGTGAGGGCCGGGCTCGTGGACGAGATTCAGATTCAACTGGTGCCCGTGCTGCTCGGTTCGGGCACCCGGCTCTTCGACCACCTGGGCACCGATCACATCGAGTTGGAACGAGAGAGGTTGATCGAGTCACCGAACGTGACGCACCTGCGATTCCACATCGCAAGATAGCCGGTCGGCCCAAGCCCGCCGGAACCTCCCGGCCGCAGCAGGTGATCGCCCTGGCCATATATCTTGTTACGGTTTCTGGATGTCTTCTCGGCGTGTCCTACTGCCGCGGTCGGCACCGGCCGCGTCGGGGGTGTCGTTCCGCGGGGTCGCCGCGCTGCTGGACCTGCTCGAAGAGCGATCCGTGGAGTGTCACTCCATCATGGTCCCGCGCCATGGTCACGTCGCCGCCGAAGGCTGGTGGGCGCCGTACTCGGCCGGACGCCCGCGCCTGCTCTACTCGCTGACCAAGTCGTTCACCTCGATCGCCGTGGGGCTCGCGATCGACGACGGGCTGCTCTCACTGGACGATCGGGTGGTGGAGGTGCGATCTCAATCGGCACGACTCTGACCGCGGCGGATCCCGGCCGCCGGCTGGAGGCCGGGATCCTATCGCGAACCGATCGCTTGCCTCGTTACGCGAACCGCTCAGCAGCTGATGTCTACTGCGTCGACGATGTTGTTGTAGACCGAGGGGAGATTGCCGGCCGTCCAGGGAAATATGGTTCCCAGGTAGGTCCAGGTACCGGTCCAGTTGTACAGGTCAAGGTAGCTCGCGCTGTTGTTATCGACAGACGTGAGGCGATCGTTGATCACAGGGTTGAACTGGCTCGTGCTGCCGAAGTTCCACCAGCCACAACCCGGCGCCCGCCATAGGAACGCGGCACCGTTCGAGCCGTCATAGTAGCTGGAGCGATACTTGGGGCTGCCATAGGCGCCGCCGGCGAGGGATGCGGTCTCTGCTTTCGGGGCACCCCCCTGCTCGCTCGCCGCCCCCCTCGAGTTGGTGAGCTCGATGCGCACTCGATGCGCGGGGGGTGCTGGGAGATCGGCCGAGGAGTCCGCCTCCGCCGCAGTGCCGACGCCGATTGCCGCGAGCACGAGGACGCTGCCCAGGAGAGCGGCGCCGAAGACGCCACGGGCCTTCGTGCGGGTACCGCTTCGCGTGAAGATCTTCTTCATGGTGCCTCTTCTTTCGTGTGGATGAGATCGGCCGGGACTCACCCGGGAGGAATGGGGGACATACCTGCCCGACATGGGCTACCGGCCCACTTGCTGAGCCGGTAGCGGCATACCTGGCGCGCGGGAGGCGGCTCCCGCCTCGCCGGGGATCGGGGGTCATGAGAGCCTCGAGACCACCGGTCCGCCGAGCCCCACTCGGCGTAGAGCGCCGCCGTCCGCACGCCCCCAGGGAAAGGGACGTCGGAACAGGACCAATCAGGTCGGACCAGGGCCGATCACCGTCGGACCAGGGCCGATCACCGTCGGACCAGGGCCGATCACCGTCGGACCAGGGCCGATCACCGTCGGACCAGGGCCGATCACCGTCGGACCAGGGCCGATCACCGTCGGACCAGGGCCGATTTCGGTACTGGAATCGGCCATCGCCTGGCTCGGACCGGTGGCGGCCACGACCACGGTGACGATGCCGGCCAGCAGGCCGGCCATGATCGTTGATCTGGACATGTTTCTCCTCTGTATTCGCGCCGCACCGCTCGAAGCCTGAGCGGTGATCGCTGTCCTGGACAGGATGACAACCGTCGCTTGACACGGACTTGCCATGACCGGCCGTCCATCCCGGGAATCACGGACGAGGAGCTCAAGGTGCGAGATGCGCACAGCGAACGTGATCAAGCTCCGAGGGCGCGAAGGTACGAAGGCGCGAGGTGGAGCGAGTCGTCCGCGCGGACCATCCGGTCGTGCAGATCCTGAAGTTTTCTCGTCGGATCGAGGCCGAGTTCCCGCCCGAAGTCCCGGCGGGCCGTTCGGTACACCGCGAGCGCGTCGGGCTGACGGCCATCGCGGTACAGCGCGAGCATGTAGGCCCGAATCAGCTTCTCCCTGAAAGGATGGCGCCGTACCAGGTCGGCGAGCTCCGGGAGGAGCTCCCGGTGCCGGCCGCACTCCAGCTCGGCGTCGACGCGCGACTCGACCGCGGACAACCGCAGTTCCTCAAGGCCGGTCCCTACCCGGTCCCGCAGCCGGTCCGTGGCGGCATCGGCGAGCAACGGCCCTCGCCAGTACGACAGCGCGTCCCTCAGCAGTTCGGACCGGTCCCCTGGACCGGCCGCGCGACGGGCCCGTTCCACCAGGTCCCGGAATCGATGGACGTCCACGGCGCCCGAGTCGGCCTCGGCCAGATATCCGTCACCCCGGCGCAGCAGCCGGAATCCCTTGGAACCGGTCCGGTCGGGATCGAGCGTCCCTCGTAACCTGGCGACGTGACTGTGCAGGCTGCCCCGGGCGTTGTCCGGCGGATCGCCGTCCCAGAGCAGCTCAAGCAGCCGGTCCACCGGGACGACTCGTCCCGCGTCCAGCAGCAGCAGGCCCAGCAGGCAGCGTTGGGCGCGTCGGCGCAGGCCGGTGGGGCCTGTGTCGTCCCACGCCTCGACGGGACCCAGCAGCCGGAAGTACCAACCCCCGTTATGCATGATCTCCCTCCTCGGTGTAGCCGTGAAGCATGTCCGTGCGTCCGTGAAGCACCGTCCGGAAACGGGCGGACAAAGCCTCGTGTCGAACGCCCCCGTCCGGAACGCGGCTCGGGGAACATCGGAGAATCCACCCTGACGACCGCCGTCCTGTCGGTGAGATCGATCCGGGTGAGAACGTCGTCAGCGGTGTCGGCCGTGCCTGATGCGCCGCGTTTCGCGTCGGTGGTCCCCTGGCCGGCCATGTCGCGAACGCTAGATGCTAGACCGAGGTCTAGGTCAACGGACTATGTTCGGCATCATGCGGAACGGTTGGAGCATCGGCGAGGTGGCGCAGCGCGTGGGGGTCAGCGTCCACACCCTGCGGCTGTACGAGCGTGAGGGGTTGCTCGCCGGCGAGGTGCGGCGTGACGAGGTCGGCCGGCGGGTCTACAGCGCCTGGGACGTCGAGTGGCTGGCCAACTGCGTGACGTTCCGGGCCTCCGGCATGCCTCTGGCCACGATCGGCCGCCTCGCCGAGCTGGTCCGTGAAGGCAGCGGCAACGAGGCGGAACGGCTGGAGCTGCTGCGCGCGCACCAGCGCCGCATCGCCGAGCAGCTCGCGCAGCTGCACGACTGTCTCGACCTCATCAACGCCAAGGTGGCGAGCTACGAACGGCACCTCGCCGCCGGCGCCTCCGGAGACCCCTGGTGAGACCGGGCAAGGGCCTTTCACGTGGCCGGGTGCCGGTTGTGGCCGGACGTGTCACACGACGGCGAACCTCGGCGGGGTGCGGCGGACAAGGTCAGGTCCAGGGGTCATCGTCCTCCTTCACGAACCCGGTCTCGTCTGCGACCAGCCCTGCGCGACCCTGTTAGCCGGTAGGAATAGTCGTGGGTGGGGGCGAGGTTGTCGGGGGCATGGGAACTCTTGGATTGATCGGTAGCGGGAACATCGGGGGCACGCTCGCGCGGCTGGCGGTGGCGGCCGGGCTGGACGTCGTGCTGAGCAACTCGCGCGGCCCGGACACCTTGGCCTCGCTGGTCGAAGAGCTCGGCCCGCGCGCCCGCGCCGCGACGCCGGCCGAAGCCGCGGCCGCCGGGGACTGGGTCGTGGTGACCGTCCCGCTGCGGGCGTACCGCGAGGTGCCGGTGGAGCCGCTGGCCGGCAAGGTCGTCCTGGACACCGACAACTACTACCCCGAGCGCGACGGCCGGATCCCGGAACTGGACGCCGAGCAGACCACCACCAGCGAACTGCTCCAGCGGCACCTGCCCGACGCCAAGGTCGTCAAGGCGTTCAACAACATCTACTTCAAGCACCTGGCCACCCTCGCTCGCCCGGCGGGCGCCCCCGACCGCTCCGCCCTGCCGATCGCGGGCGACGACCTCGCGGCCAAGGCGGTGGCCACCGCGCTGCTCGACACCCTCGGCTTCGACGCCGTCGACGCCGGAACGCTGGCCGAGAGCTGGCGTTTCCAGCGCGACGCCCCCGCCTACGTGGTGCCCTACGCCAAGAACGCGCCGGGCACCGGCGTCACGGACGCCCCCGGCTCCCCCGCCGACGCCGCCACCATCCGCGCCGCCCTGGCCGCCGCCCGCCGCTAGCGCGGGTGTCGCACAGGCGGGCGCCCCCGCCTGGGCTCGTTCACATCAGGTTCGCAGGGGTGTCCGTACGGTCGCTCGCATGAGAAAGCCTTGTGCAGTACTGGCGGCCGCGGTGGTGGCCCTGTGCGCGGCGTGCGATGCCCGGCAGGGCGCACCGGAACGCGACTCGGCCGCGCCGGCCGCGCCCGCGACGCGCGCGGCCGCCTCCCGGTGTGACGGCAGGCTCGGCGAGGGCTTCGACGCATGGGCGAAGGCCGGTTTCAGCGGCTCCATCGCCATCTCGACGGCCGGCAGGTTCGACTGCCTCGCCGCCTACGGACGGGCCGACCAGGCCACCGGCCGGACGAACACGCCGAGCACGGTCTTCAGCATCGGGTCGGTCACCAAGGCGTTCACCGCCGCCTCGGTGTTCGGCCTGGTCGACGAAGGGAAACTGTCGCTCGACGACCAGGCCGGCGAGATCCTCCCGCAGTTGAGGGGGCCGGTGGCCAAGGCGACCGTCCGGCAGCTGCTCCTGCACACGAGCGGCCTCAACGGATCGCACGGCGCCGACTACCAGCCCCTCGGACGCGACGCCGCGCTCGCGGCGATCGATGGACTGACGCCGGCCTTCCGGCCGGGCACCGGATACCTGTACTCCAACGCCGGGTACACGCTGCTGGCGCTGATCATCGACAAGGTGTCGGGGACCGGCTACCGGAAGTACACCGCGGCGGCGACCTTGCGGCTTCCCGGCGGCGCCGTCGCCGGCGGGTTCTGGAGCGGCGAGCCCTCGGCGCCGGGCCCGCGCGCCATCGGATACCTCGACGACGGCGCGCCCGGCCAGCGGGGCGACTTCGCCGGGCCGCACTGGGCGCTCGACGGCAACGGCGGCCTCGCCATGACGACACGAGACCTCGCGTCGTGGACGTACGCGCTGTTCACCGGCCGCATCGTGTCCCCGGCGTCGGCGAAGGCCATCAGCAGCCCGGGGTACGACCAGGGCGACGGGACCGCGGAGACGCCCGGATGGGTGCGCTACGGCACGTCGAAGTACGGCACGCCGCTCCTGGTCACGGCGGGCGGCGGAGGCGATGTCGGGCACAACGCCGTCGTGGCGTGGCTGCCCGAACGGCGGCAGGTGATCGCGATGGCGTCGAACACGCCCAAGGTGAGCGCCGAGCGGTTGCTGGAGGTCGTGGGGCCGGCCGTGATCTCCGGCGATCCGCTGCCGGCGCCGCCCGCCCAGGCCGGGGACGACGACGCGGCCCGCGCGGCCGCTATCGTCGGAACGTACCGGCTGGACACGGGAGGTTCGTTCGAGGTGACCGCGACCGGCGGCCGGACGGCGATCTCCGCGAGCGGCGCGGACGCCGTCGCGGCGCTGTTCCCGCCGCGGCGCGTGCCCGCCGCCGAGCTCCGCGCGAACGAAGGGCGCGTGCTGGCGCTGCTCGGCGGGCAGACCCAGGAAGGCCGCAAGGAACGCGCGGGCTTCGAGCGGTCGTTCGGCCCCATCAGCGGATTCACGCTCAGGGGAACGGCCGTCATCGGGGGCGACGTGCGCACCTATGTCGCCATCACGGCGCGGGACAAGGTGATCATCGGCTGGTACTTCCTGAACGAGGAGGGCGGCATCGGGGCTGCCCAGGTGCCGGCCGAGCCTCCGCGGCTGCCGCTCGTCGCGTCCGGCGACGGCGGCTTCCGGCCGGACGACCCGACCGGCTCCGCCCCCGACGTGACCGTGGAGGTCGCGGGAGGCCGCCTCACCGTCTCCGGCCCGGCCGGGACCACGATCGCCCGGTCGGCCAGGAGCGCGGGCACCCCTCCGTCCGAGGACTCGAGCGCCCGGTCGACCTCGGCCCCGAACCCCCCTGCGGCCGCGGACTCGAGCAGCCGGCCGACCTCGGACGCCCCTCCTGCCGGGGACACGAACGGCCCGACCCTGGACACGGACGCCCCTCCTGCCGGGGACGCGGACGGCCCAACCTTGGACACGAAGACGCCTCCGGCCGGGGATTCGAGCGCCCCGCCGGCCGGGTGACTTCGAGCGGAGCGGAGCCGGTCATGCGCATCCTGCTGCTGGAAGACGACCCCGACCTCGCGGAGGTCGTCGCTCTCGGTCTGCGCAACGAGTCCTACGCCGTCGACGTCGCGGGCACCTACGCCGGCGCCGAGGAATCGCTCCGGACGACGGAGTACGACGTAGCCTGCCTGGACCTCGGCCTGCCCGACGGCGACGGGCTCCACCTCGTCCGCCGCCTGGCCGGTGACCCTGACCTCCACCGGCCGGGCCGCCTGCTCATCCTGACCGCGCGCGACGCCGTGGACGACCGGGTGGCCGGGCTCGACGCCGGGGCGGACGACTATCTCACCAAACCCTTCCATTTCGCCGAGCTGGTCGCCCGGCTCCGCGCTCTGGCGCGCCGCGGCGACCAGCACGGAGCGACGTTGCGCGTCGGCGAGCTGACGCTCGACCTCGCGGCGCACCGCGCGTGGCGGTCCGGCGCCGAAGTGCACCTCACCGCACGGGAGTTCTCCTTGCTGAGGTACTTCATGCGTCACCCCGGGCAGGTGCTGTCGGCGGAGAACCTGCTGGAGCACGTGTGGGACGCCCACGCCGACCCGTTCACCGCGTCCGTCCGGGTGATCCTCAGCCGGCTGCGCAGGAAGCTCGGCGAGCCGCCGCTCATCATCACGATCACCGGGGCGGGCTACCGGCTGACGGCCCCGGCATGAGCGGCGACCGGCCCGACCGCCCCGCCGTGCGCCGCATCCCATCCGACCGCCCCGCCGTGCGCAGCGACCGGCCCGACCGCCCCGGCGTGCGCGGCGACCGGCCCGACCGTTCCGGCGTGCGCGGCGACCGGCCCGACCGTTCCGGCGTCCGCCACGCGTGGCGATCGTTGCGGGTGCGGCTCGCCGCGCTCGGATTCCTCGCGATCTACCTCCCGGCCCTCCTGCTGTTCGGCGTCATCCTGCTGACCGACAGCGAGACGGCCGCGAACGCGGTCGGCGGCGTCGAGACGATCAGCAGCACGTCCGCCCACGGCTCCGCCTGGGTCACCTGGACGATCGTCGCGCTCGCGCCGGCCGCCGCCGGTCTGGCCTGGTGGTGGGCGGGCCGGGCGGTGCGTCCCATCGAGCGCGTGCGCGAGGTCGCCGAGGACATCGAGGGGACCGACCTCGGCCTGCGCATCGGGCTCGGCCAGGGTCCGGCCGAGGTCGTGCGGCTCGCGGCGAGTTTCGACGCGATGCTCGACCGCCTCCAGCAGGCGGCCGAGACGCAGCGCCGGCTCGTCGAGGAGACCAGCCACGAACTGCGCACGCCTCTGTCGGTGCTGATGACCGGAACCGAGGTCCTCCTCGCCCACCCCTCCCCCACCGTCGAGGTGTACCGGGAGGGGCTCGAACGGTCCAGGAAGACGATCGACCGGCTCGAGACGACGATCGAGGAGCTTCTCGTCGAGGCGCGCGGGCGAGCCCGCGTGATCGAGCGCCGCCCGGCCGACCTGGCGGCCATCGTCCGGGACGTCCTGGACGAGGCCCGGGTGCCGGCGGCGGCGAAGAAGATCAGCCTCGTGGTCACCGGGCCGCCGGCCGTCGAGTGCTCGGTGGACGCGTCCACGGTGCGGCGGGCGATCGCGAACCTGGTGGGCAACGCGATCAGGTACGCGCCCGCCGGCTCGGCGGTCGAGGTGGACGTCGGGCTCACCGAGTCGCAGGCCGTGGTCACCGTGACCGACCACGGCCCCGGCATCCCCGCCGACCAGCAGGAACACATCTTCCAGCGCTTCTGGCGCGGCCACCGCGACACCCCGGGCACCGGCCTCGGCCTCCCCATCGCCGTCCAGATCGCCCAGGCCCACGGCGGCACCCTCACCGTCCGCTCCCCCGGCCCCACCGGCGACGGCTGCGCCTTCCGCCTCACCCTCCACCCCTGACCGCCCCAATGTCCTTCATCCGCCTGCTCACGGCACCGCGGCGGCTGACCGGGACGCGACTGATCAATTATCGTGACCGGTCATGAGGGTGCTCATCGTCGGTGGCAGTGGTTTTCTCGGCAGCGAACTCGCTCGGCAGTGTTCGGTGGCCGGGCATGAGGTGGCTGCCACCTTCCTGACCCGATCAGGAGAGACCGCAGGTGTTGAGTGGTCGCCGCTCGATGTGCGCCGACGAGAGGGCGTCGACGCGCTGATCGGCGCAATTCGGCCAGAGGTGGTCATCAACGCCGCGTACCGGCAGACAGATTGGGCGACCACGGCGATCGGAGCCGTGAACGTGGCTCTCGCCGCGTCCAGGGCAGGTGGACGCCTGGTCCATGTGTCCACCGACGCGATCTTCTCCGGTGCCGCGATTCGCTATGACGAGACATGCGTCCCCGACCCGATCACCCCGTATGGTGCGGCCAAAGCCGCTGCCGAGACAGCAGTGAACGCGATCGCGCCGACCGCGGTGATAGCTCGGACATCACTGATCATCGGTGACGGTGGTTCTCCGCACGAGGCACTGGTGCGTTCACTAGCCACCGGCAGAGCGAGCGGAATGCTGTTCACCGATGACGTGCGCTGTCCCGTGCATGTCGCCGATCTCGCCGCGGCGCTCCTCGAACTCGCCGCATCCGAGTATCACGGCATCCACCATGTCGCCGGAACCGATGCGGTGAGCCGATTCGAGCTGGGGCTGCTCATCGCCCGGCGTGACGGACTAGACGCGGACCGACTGCCTTCAGGCCGCCGAGCGGACACCGACTTGCCCGGCCCGCTAGATGTGCGCTTGGAGTGCGGCACGACTCAGCGGCGGCTTCGGACCAGGCTGCGTGGCGCTCGGCAGTTTCTGGGATGAGGTCCGCCTATGATCGCGGCCTTCTCCTCAGTGCACGTCGGGGCGGTTGCGGGCGGGGGTGCGGAAGACCTGGCGCTGGTGCCATTCGATGTTGGCTGGGGCAGCCGGCTCGATCCCTGCATGTGGGGAGCGGACGGGGCGCTCGGACAGGGCGAGGATCATCTGCCGGGCGGATGGGGAACGGCCCACCACCCTCGCGCTGGTGGCGGCCGAGGGCGTAGAAGGCAGGAGCGGCTTGTGCGGAGCCCGTTCGCCATCTCGCCAGCGCCGGATGCCCGCGAACTGCTCGACCCGGCCCATGGCCCGTCAGATTATGGCAATGAGGCCGACAGCGCTGCCCGCGAACGCGAACCGCCGACCGACCGCCTACCGTGCGGTCTCGTTGAGGCAGCGGAGTACCGGCGGGGTGACCAGGGCGGCCGGGTCGAGGGTGTGGGGGGTGGTGACGTGGAAAGTGGCGGTCTCGCCGGGGAGGAGAGTTATCAGCATGTCGTCCACCTCGGCGGTCGGGTCCAGGCGGTCAGGGAAGAGGGCGAGTTCGCGGACGATCGTCCGGGCGGTCACCGTGACCAGGTAGCCGCCGGCGGCCGGTTCTGCGCGGGCGTCGAAGTCGGCCGCCGGGAAGGCCACGGCCGAGTCCTCGGCGAAGAACGCGAGCGTCCGCCGGTCGTCCAGGCGGACCGCCAGCAGCTCGGCGGCCGGGTCGCCCGGCGTGGTCAGCGAGCGGGGCAGTTCGACCCGTGTCACCGAGCGGGGCTCGGCAGCCACCTGGAAGGTCTCCTTGGCCAGCGGCTCGCCGCCGAGCGCGTACCGGACGACCGACAGGTCCCCTCGCCAGGGCTCATCCGAGTCGTTGACCGCCACCACGGCGCCGTCGCGGACCTCGAGGATGCGGTCGGCGTAGACGCGGCGCAGGGCGTACCAGAGGGGTTTGCGCCGGGCGTCGCCGTCGACGGCGGCCCAGGAGGTGACCGGCCAGCAGTCGTTGAGCTGCCACATGACGGTGCCGGAGCAGTGCGGCGCCAGCGTGCGGAACCAGCCGATGCCGAAGGCGACGGCGCGGGCCTGGTTGAGCTGGGTCAGGTAGTGCCAGTCGTCGAACCTCTCCGGCCGGGTGAGGTACCGCCAGTCGCTCGACGTGTCCGACGAGGTCGGGTGACGGTCGTCCTCGGATGTCTTCGGCCGGGTGAGGCACTGCTCGTCGTCCGACGTACTCGGCTGGGTCGGGTGGCGGTCGTGGTCGAAGGCGTTCGGACGCGGCAGGTGGTCGCCGAGGCCGCGCAGCAGTTTGGCGTTGCCGTCGATCGCCTTCTGGTGGTGCAGGACGAGCGGGGCGTCCGCCGCGAGGTCGCCGCTGACCGCGCGGCGCAGCGTGGCGTAGGCGGGCGGGCCCTGGAAGCCGAACTCGGCGGCGAACCGGGGCCGGTAGGCGGCGTACCTGGTGTAGTCCTCGCGGTTCCAGACGTCCCATATGTGGAGCGTGCCACGCCCGGGGTCGTTGGGCGGCAGGTCCGGCGCGCCGGAGTAGGGGCTGCCGGGCCAGTACGGGCGGGTCGGGTCCAGCTCGGAGACGATCGCGGGCAGCAGGTCGTAGTAGAAGCCGCCGCCCCAGCTGCGGCCGGCCAGCCGTTCCTCCCAGCCCCAGTCGGACCGGCCCTCGATGTTCTCGTTGTTGCCGCACCACAGCACGAGGCTCGGGTGCGGGGCGAGCCGGACGACGTTCTCGCGCGCCTCGGCGGCCACCTCGGAGCGGAACGGCTCCTCCTCGGGGTAGGCGGCGCAAGCGAACGGGAAGTCCTGCCACACCAGCAGGCCGAGGGAGTCGGCGAGGTCGTAGAAGTCCTCGCTCTCGTACAGGCCGCCGCCCCAGACGCGCAGCAGGTTGACGTTCGCCTCGACGGCCTGGCCGAGGCGGGCGGCCAGGCGCTCGCGGGTGATCCGGGCGGGGAAGCAGTCGTCGGGGATCCAGTTGACGCCGCGGACGAACACCGGCCGGCCGTTCACCGAGAGGGTGAACGCGTCGCGGTCCAGCTCGACCGTGCGGAAGCCGATGCGCCGATGCCACCGTTCCTCGCCCATGCGGACGGTGAGGTCGTACCGGGCCTGGCCGCCGTGGCCGCGCGGCCACCACAGCTCGGGTTCGGGCACCTCCAGCCGCAGCACCGCCTCGCGGGCTCCGGGGGCGAGCAGGGCCCGGGCCTCGACCCCGGCCACCTCGGCGGTGAGCTCGTGCGGCTCCTCGGTGGTGCGCTCGACCCGTACGCGCACCTCGACGTGGCCGGTGCGGCCGTCGAGGGTGACCAGCGGGCGCACCTCGGCCAGCCGGGCGCCCGACCAGCTCGACAGGCCGATCGGCCGCCAGATGCCGGCGGTGACCAGCGTCGGCCCCCAGTCCCAGCCGAAGTTGCAGGCCATCTTGCGGATGAACTGGTAGGGCTCGTCGTAGGCGCCGGGCCGGTCGCCGAGGGCGGCCCGGCGCGCCTCGGCGTAGGCGTACGCGGAGGCGAAGCGCACGCGCAGGGTGTTGCGCCCTTCGCGCAGCAGGTGGCGCACCGGGAAGCGGTAGGACCGGTGCTGGTTGGCGGTGCGGCCCACCTCGACGCCGTTGAGCACGACCGTGGCGACCGTGTCCAGGCCCGCGCAGACCAGGTCGGTGCGCTCGTGCTCGTCCGGGGTCCAGGTGAAGGAGGTCTCGTACGCCCAGTCGGTGCGGCCGATCCACGACAGCCGGGTCTCGTTGTCGTCGAGGTAGGGGTCCTCGATCAGCCCGGCGGCGAGCAGGTCGGTGTGCACGCAGCCGGGCACCGTAGCCGGGACGCCGGCGACCGGAATGCCGGAGGTCGGCACACCGGAGTTCTGGAAACCGGCGACCGGGACGCCGGAGGTCGGCACGCCGGAGGTCGGGACGCCGGCGACCGGGGCGTCGGTGACCCGGGTTTCCGCGTCGGCCGCGGTCAGGGTCCAGCCGTCGTGCAGGGCACGATAGGCGCTCAAACTAGCTCTCCTTCGGGCAGTCGCTCAGCCGGGCACAGGCGACGAGATGGTCCTCCTCGGCGGTGTACAGCCGTCCGGAGGCACCGTGCTTGTGGTAGAGACAGGTCTCTACCGGCTCGGCGTCCTCCCACGGAGCGTGCAGCCGCGGCACCGCCGACAGCAACTGCCGAGTGTAGGGGTGCAGCGGGCGAGCGAAGACCGCCTCGGTGCGGCCCGTCTCCACCACCTCGCCGCGCCGCAGCACGACGGTCCGCTCGGCCAGGTAGTTGCCCAGGGACAGATCGTGGGTGATGTACAGCACGCCGAGGCCGCGTTCCTTGAGGTCGGCCAGCACGTTGAGCACGTCGATGCGGGTGGAGGCGTCCAGCATGCTGGTGATCTCGTCGGCCACCAGCAGCCGGATGTCCAGCAGCAGGGCGCGGGCGATGAGCAGGCGCTGCAGCTGGCCGCCGCTGAGCTGGTGGGGGAACCTGCCGATCACCTGGTCGGGGTCGAGCCGCACGTCCTGCAGCGCGGTGCGCAGTCTGGCCGACCAGTCGGCGTCGGGTACGCCGGGGAAGTACGCGTCCCGGATCATGGCGAAGACGCGGTCGGCCTTGAAGACCGGGTTGAACGTGCTGAACGGGTCCTGGAAGACGCCCTGCACGTTGCGGTAGTACGCCTTGCCGGGCTTGACCGGGGCGCCCTCGAAGGTGATCGTCCCGCCGGTCGCGGGGAGCAGGCCGAGGATCATGCGGCCCAGCGTGCTCTTTCCACTGCCGCTCTCTCCGATCAGCGACACCACCTCGCCGGGCGCGACGTCGAAGCTGACCCGGTCGACGGCGGTCAGCGTCTTGCCGCCGAACGCGCCTACCTTGTAGACCTTCGTCACGTTGTCCAGTCTCAGCATCAGACGTCCGCCTTCCAGCACGCGACGACGTGGCCCGGCTCGACCTCCCGCGGCGGCGGCTCCTGCGCGCACCGGTCGAAGGCGAGCGGGCACCGGTCGCGGAACCGGCAACCGGCCGGCGGGTCGAGCAGGGACGGCGGGCTGCCCGCGATGCCGGTCAGCCGCCGCTCGGTGTGCCGGACGCCCACCTCGGGCAGCGAGTCGATCAGCAGCTTGGTGTACGGGTGGCGGGGCGACTGGACGATCGTCTTGGCCGGCGCCTTCTCCGCGAGCTTCCCGGCGTACATGACCATGATCGTGTCGGCGATCTGGTAGGTGAGCGAGATGTCATGGGTGATGAACACCATGCTCTTCACCACCCCGCCGTCCCGGAAGCCGGCCAGCGCGGTGGCCACCGACTTCTGCGTCGAGACGTCCAGCGCCGAGGTGATCTCGTCCGCGATGAGCAGCGAGGGGTCCAGCAGCGTCGAGATGACCATCACCATCCGCTGCTTCATGCCGCCGGACAGCTCGATCGGGTAGCGCCGCAGGACCTCGCGCGGCAGGCCCACCAGGTCCAGACGGCTCTCCAGCTTGGCCCGGTCGAGCGGGACGCCACGCGACCTGAGCAGCTCGCCGACCATCTTCCCGATCTTGCGGGTCGGATTCATGGCGCTCATCGAGTACTGCGGGATGAGCGAGACCCGGTGGAAGCGGAACGGGTTCATCCGCCGGTCGTCGCCGATGGGCAGCTTCTCGCCGTCCAGCTCGACCTCGCCGCCGACGTGGCGCATGCGGCCGTCCATGCGGATGAGGCTCTTGCCGAGGGTCGTCTTGCCGCACCCCGATTCGCCGGCCACGCCGAGGATCTCGCCGTCCCCCACGTCGAAGGTGACCCCGTCGAGCGCCCGCACGTCGCCCTTCAGCGTCTTGTAATGCACCCTCAGATCGCTGACGCGCAGGCTCATGTCCGCCTCAGTTTCGGGTTGAAGACCTCGTCGAGGCCCACGTTGGCCACGTACAGGGCGCCGACGATGGCGGTGATGGCCGCGCCGGGCGGGATGAACCACCACCACAGGCCGAGTTGCATGGCGCTCCACTGCCCGGCGTTCTGCAACATCAGGCCGAGCGAGACGCCCTCGGTCGGCCCGAGGCCGATGAAGTCGAGCGACGACGCGATCAGGATGGAGTTGCCGAACAGCAGGATGAAGGTCAGCAGCAGGTAGGAGCTCATGTTCGGCCCGATCTCCCTGGTGATGATCTTCCAGGTGCTCGCGCCGCTCAGCCGGGCGAGGTCGACGAAGTCCCGGCCGCGCAGCGAGAACGTCTGCGCGCGGATCGACCGGGCCGCCCAGGGCCAGGACGTCAGGCCGATGAACAGCGCCTGGGCCCCGACGCTGCGGATGCCCAGATAGGCGTTGACGATCAGCAGGACGGCGAGCGCGGGCAGCACCAGGATGATGTTGGTGAGCATGTTGAGCACTTCGTCGACCATCCCGCCGCGGTAGCCGGCCACGAAGCCGACCACCATGCCGACGATCGCCGCGACGCCGCCGCCGAGCACGCCGACCAGGAACGTCGTGCGCAGGCCGTGCACGAACTGGGCGAAGACGTCCTGGCCGAAGGTCGTGGTGCCGAACCAGTACTGCGCGGACGGCGGGTCCATCGGCTTGCCCACGTAATCGTTGGGCGAGCCGCTCACCAGCATCGGGCCGAGGATGCCCGCCACCAGGAACACCAGCACGACGACGGCGCCGACGATCAGCTTGGTGTTGCGCAGGGCGAAGTACAGCGCCTCGCGGCGGACGCTCGCCGACGCGGGGGGCCTGCGGGTGGAGATCTCCTGCAGAGCGGTCATGCCGACGCACCCGCCATTCCCGTACGCGTCCGCGGATCGACCAGGACGTAGACGATGTCGATGATGAAGTTGGCGATCAGCACGCCCAGCACGATGAACAGGAAGATGCCCTGCAGCAGGAAGAAGTCCTGGTTCTGGATCGCCTTGAGGATGAGGCTGCCGAGGCCCGGGTAGGAGAAAACGATCTCGGTGACCAGGGCGCCCGCCACCAGCACGCCGAGCTGGAGCGCCAGCCCGGTGATCTGCGGGAGCACGGCGTTGCGGAACGCGTACCGGCGGATCAGCCGCTGCGGCGCGCCGAGCGCGGAAAGGTAGTTGGAGTAGTCCGACTCCAGCTCATAGATGATCATATTGCGCATGCCGATGGCCCAGCCGCCCAGGGCGACCAGGAAGAGCGAGAAGAACGGCAGCGCCCAGTGGTGCAGCAGGTCGAGGACGAAGTCCAGCGACCAGCTCGGCCGGATGGAGAAGCTGTAACCCCCGGCGACCGGGAAGACGCCGGCGACGACGCCGAGCCCCCAGGCCAGCAGCACCGCCAGCCACATGTACGGCGTGGCGGTCAGCACGTAGCCGACCGGCAGCACGGTGTTGTCCAGCAGCTTGCGCCGGGCGGCGAACGCGCCGATGCGGTTGCCGATGAAGTAGCTGAGCAGCACCGAGGGGATCATCAGGCCCAGGGTGTACGGCACGGCGCCCATGATGACGGTGCTGACCGGCGTTGGGAACACCCAGATGCTGGTGCCGAAGTCGCCGCGGAACAGGGCGCCCCAGAAGTTCAGGTACTGCCGCCACAGTGGCTCGTCGAACCCGAACAGGTTGGAGTAGTACGCCCGCATGGCCTCCACGGCCTGCGGCTGGGACACGTTGGCCCGGGCCAGCATGCTGGCGACCGGGTCGCCGGGCATGAAGCGGGGGATCATCCAGTTGATCGTGACGGCGAAGACGAACGTCAATCCGTAGATCAGCAGTTTCCGGCCGAAGTAGCGACGCACGAGAGGCCTCCCGGGCAGGCCCCTTCCCCTCGCGCGGGGACGCGAGGGGAAGGGGCGGTGGCTTGCGAGTTCAGGAGGCCGCGGGCTGCAGCTGGGTCAGCGTCTCGAAGCCGCCGAGCTCCCACCAGTTCCGCCAGGTGACGGCCGGGGTCTTCGGTGTGCCCTGCGCCGAGGAGGGCCAGTTCTTCCACACCGCGGTGCTGGTCTGTGACCACAGGCCGTTGTACCAGAGCGGGATGACGGGCAGCTCGTCGAGGTGGATCTTCTCGATCTGCGACAGCAGCGACTTCATCCCCTCGACGTCGTCGGTCTTGACCTGGTCGAGCTTCTGCACGAGCTCCCATGCCTTCTTGTTCTCGTAGCGAGCGAAGTTGACCGTGTGCTGCACCTTGTTCACCGGGAGCTGGAACACGTACTGGTAGTAGGTGAAGGGGCTGTTGGACAGCTGGCGCTCGTTGTTGACGAGCAGGTCGAAGTCGCCCTTGCCGCGCTTCTCCACCAGGGCGTTGAAGTCGGGGAAGTCCGGGGTGATGTTGATGCCGGCGTCCTTGGCGCTGCCGGCGATCGACCGGGCCGCCTCCATCCAGTCCGTCCAGCCGGACGGCACGATGAGGCTCAGGCTGATCTTGGAGCCGTCCTTGTTCTCCACGAACCCGTCGCCGTCGCCGTCCTTGTAGCCCGCGTCGGCCAGCAGCTTCTTGGCCCTGGCCTTGTCGAAGGAGAAGCCGGCGCCGCCGGTCACGCTCTTGTCGATGTACTGGTCCCACTGCGGCAGCAGTCCGGTGGGGTCGGACGCCTTGACCAGGCTGCCGTAGACGCCCTCCACGATCTTCTTGGTGTCGATCGAGGCGGCCAGCGCCTTGCGGAACGCCGGGTCGTCCATCGGCTTCTTCTCGGTGTTCGGCACCAGCCAGGCGGTGTTGGCCGACAGCATGTACGGCGGCTCGTTGTAGTAGGTGGTGATGCCGAACTTGCCGCCCTGCACGAGGTTGGCGACACCGGGCAGGAAGTTGTTGCTGAGGTCCATGCCCTTCTGCAGGAGCAGGCCCATCGCGACCTCGTTGCTGCCGTTGACGATGTCGACGATGTACTTGGGCTTGGGCTCCACCTTCAGCGTCGTCTTGCCCCACCAGTCGTCGCGGCGCTGGAGGACGACGCGGTCCTGGTCATGGCTGAGGACCTTGTAGGCGCCGGTGCCGACCGGGTTCTCGTTCACCCCGTTCAGCACGTCCTCCTCGGAGAACTTGCTCCAGATGTGCTGGGGGACGATGGCGCGGCCGTAGAGGTTGAAGTCCCACTCCTGGTAGTTGGCGGTGGAGAAGGAGAACCTGACCGTCTGGTCGTCGACCGCCTCGGCGCTCTTCAGCCATTCCCACAGCTGGTGGTAGGGGCTGGTCTCCATCTTGCCGAGCTCGTAGGTGAACGCGACGTCCTTGGCGGTCAACGGGGTGCCGTCGGCCCACTTGATGCCGGGACGGAGCTTCAGCTCGTACGTCGTGTCGTCGGTCCAGGATCCGCTCTCGGCGAGCCACGGGGTGAGTTTCAGGGTCGTGGTGTCGAAGTGGAACAGGGTCTCGTAGACCAGGCCCTTGGTGCCGACGGCGTGGTCCCACTCGCGGATCGGGTTGTAGTTCGCCGGCGGGCCCCACTGCACGCCGCTGGTGTACAGCGTCTCGTTCCGGGGAAGCGAGTTCGGGTTCGCGGCGCCGGACGCCGGGGCGCCGGCCGCCTGGGAGCTCTGGGAGGCGGAGGGGGAACCACCCCCGGTGCACCCGGCGGCGGCGAGCACACCGGCCGTCGCCAGAATGGGGAGCAGGATCCGTGCCCGGATTCGCATCGTGTCTCTCCTTCCTCCGCCCGTCCGGCGGAGGTTCGCGTTTCGCCTCACCCCGATGGAACTCGCCCCTTGTCGAACCGGCCCGAGTACGGGCCCCAGGGGATCTGGGAGCGCTCCCACTGCCACCTGCCGGCAGATGCGTTCCCTGCTTCGTGACCGGTCAGGACTCCTGCCTCACCACGCGACACCCCTGACCAGGGTGCCCGGACGACCAAATCGGCCAATCCGACTGAACCGGATAAGTAGGCCCGAACGTAAATTCCACGTGACCACCCTGTCAATGCCTGTGACACGTTCGAAACCCCGTTGACCGAAGGCCTCGCATCACCCGCCGCGAGGGACTCGACGGAGACCCGGCCTCGGCGGCGCTCGTCCAGGAACAGGCGGTCCCCGCCATCCCGGCCCGCCGCCGGCCCGCCCCACACGGCGATCCGGCCGCGCCCGCACGAGCCGGCCCGAGATGCGTACGGGCGGTGAAAGATCCTTACAAAGCCCTTACAGCAGTCCTCCGACCGGTGACCGATCGGGATGCCGCGGCGATCCTGTGACGCATAGAGATCACGAGAAGCGAGGACTCATGGCACCCCACCACCGCCCGGCACAACTTCTCATCGCACTCCCACTGAGCGGGATGGTCCTCGCACTGATCGGGACCTTCCCCACCGCTTCGGCCGCCACATCCGCCCTGCCTCCCGCCGGAGGCGGCGTGCCCGCCCTCGCCCCGGCCTTCGAATCGGCTCACAAACCACGACCGACGCGATCGCCCAGACCGAGCGCGACACCGACACCGACACCGACACCGACGGCGACCGCCTCCGGCTGGCGCTTGGCCGCCGGTCCGGCACTGCCGTCGGATAGCCGCCTGGCGGACGTCGCCGCCCTCGACGCGAGCCATGCCTGGGCCGTCGGCTACCAGGGTTCGACGTACGGCGGCCCCGAACCCGAGCGGCCGTACGCGCTGCTGAGCTGGGACGGGTCGAGGTGGGCAGAGCAGACGCTCCTCGACAAGCCCACGAGCCTGGGCGCGGTCGGCGCATCAAGCGCGGACAGCGTCTGGGTCCTCGGAGACGACGCCTACCGCGCCCTCGCCTACGCCGCACGCTGGGACGGCAGCGCCTGGCATGCCTACCGCCCCTTCCCTGACGACCACTACGTGGGCCTGAACGATGTCGCCGTCACGGGTCGTGATCATGCCTGGATGGTCGGGGGCTCGACCGGCCGCCCCTTCATCGCCGAATGGGACGGCCAGGGCTTCAAGCGGGTCTTCACCGGCACCAACACCGGCCCCACGTCCGCACGCCTCATGGCCGTGACCGCCGACGGGGCATCCGACGCGTGGGCCGTGGGCCGCACCAACGACGAACCGCTCATCATGCACTGGGACGGCACCTCGTGGAGTGAGACTCCGACTCCTTCCATCGCCGGGGGCGAACTCTGGGGAGTGCACAAGATCTCGGCGAATGACGTGTGGGCGGTCGGCGCGATAGATCGTGAAAGCCTCACCCCCAAGCCGCTTCTCCTGCACTGGAACGGCACCACGTGGCGATCCGTCACCCCTCCGGTCGCCGCAGGGGCGCTCTACGGCGTGACCGGCGACCAGTCAGGACGCCTCTGGGTCAGCAGCTACAACAACGCGAAAACCACATTCCTCCGCTATGTGGACGGTCAGTGGACGGCCGTGGCCGCACCCACGTCGTCCGATCGCTCACCCTTCGTCCAGAACCTCGCGAGCGTCCCCGGCACCACGGCCACGTGGGCGGTCGGGACCGCCGGGTCGCAGTATGTGATCGCGCTGAACGGCGCGCTCGGCTAGAACCGATCGGACGAGCAGGCAAAGGCTCCTTCCGCTCGGAGGGAGCCTGAAGCCGGACAGGGCCACCGCCGGATACGCATCGAGAGCGGCCATCGACTTGACCTGATGATGTAAACCGTCTGGTTCTACCGTGTTGTGATCACATATCACATGCACCACCTTGAGCCTTCATGTGAGCCGACTCGACCGGGTATAGGACTATCAGGCGGCGACCTGGGGGAGGATGCGGGACAGGCGGGACAGGCCGCGGGCGGTGCGGGCTTTGACGGTGCCGAGCGGCACGCGCAGCCGGTCGGCGATCTCCCGCTGGGTCAGGTCTCCGTAGTAGGCCAGCTCGATCGCCTGGCGCTGCGCGTACGGGAGCGCCGCGAGGGCGCGGCGGATCCGGTCCCGGTCGGCGATCTCCTCGCCATCGACCCGGCCGTCGTGGCCGGTGGGGTCGGCGACCGCCTCCAGCGGCACCGTGGCCGGGGTCCGGGCGCGCAGGTGGTCGATCGCCCGCTTGTGCGCGATCCCGATCAGCCAGGCGGGCAGGCTCCTGGTCGGGTCGAACCTGTGCCGAAAGCGCCACACCTCGGTGAAGACCACCTGCAGGACGTCCTCGACGTCCTGCAGCGGCACATGCTTGCGGAGGTAGGAACGGACGGCGGGGGCGTGCGCCCGGTAACACTCGCCGATCGCGCCCGCCTCCCCCGCGGCGAGCCGGAACTCCAGCGTCTCGTTCATGACGCCTCTCTTGCCGGGAAAAATTACTCAAAACCTATTCATAACGGGTTGGGCTCGGGCAGCGCAACCGCACCACGGGCATGCGCTCTGCAAGAAAGGGGCAAGGCGGGAGCGGGTCGGCGACGCTCTGGCCAGGGGGAACTCGCTCGACCAGGGTGAACAGGGGCCGCAGGTCGAGGGGCGGGGGTCGGAGTAATGGCCCGGCCGTTCCTCGCTGTCAATGCGCAGGAGATGTACAGGCGGGCAGGCCGCGGGCGAGGGAGGTCAGCGGAGGAAGGCCAGCGCTGTGGTGACGGCTTCTTGAAGCGTCGAGACGCGGGTGATGGCGGGTGGGAGGTCGGTCGTCCAGCCGGGGCCGCCGACCACCAGATGGTATGCGGGTTTCAGGCCGGGCAGCCGACTGAGTGGGGCCGGGTCGCCGGTCTCGGGCTGTTGTGACCAGACGAAGACGACGGCCGGTCCCAGCTTGCGGATGGCGTCGGCGAGCGCCGTGTACGGCGTGCGGGCGCCGAGCATCCGGGTCTCGACGGTCAGCTCGCCGAGCGCCGCCGCCAGGGCTGAGGCGGGCAGGGTGTGCTGCTCCTCCTCGGCGCAGGCCAGCAGCACCGGGCGCGGGTAGAGCCGATGGTCCGGTCGCGGCTTGCGGACGGCGTGCTCGGCGAACGCGACCTGCAGCAGGTCGGAGAAGAGGTGTTCGACGTCGATGCCGCCGCCGGTCTGCTCCTGCTTGCGGAAGATCGTCGCGAACGCCGGCCGCACGAGCCGCTCCCAGGTCCAGATGACGCCGTGCGCATGGAGGGCGAAGCGCAGGGTCTCGCTCACGGTCGGGCCGTCGAGCGCGAGCGCGGCCCGGGCCAGCCTCGCCACCGATGGCGGCCCAGGCGTGGGCGTTGTGCCGGTGTCGGCCGCCGGGGCGGGGGCGGGGCGAGGGACGCGGCTGCGGGCGGACCGGGGTCGCGGTTGTCGCTCATGATCGGGGACCGCCGTCGGAGCCGTGGGGAGGGCGTGGCCAGGGGCGGGTGGCGGAGCTGAGCGAGGGGTGGGTTCGACGCGGGGGACGGGGATTCGGGGGTGGTCGGGCTCGACGGGGGGCGGCGGCTGGTGCCGGAGTGCCTGGCGGGCGGCATCGGCCGGGGGCACGCCGGCGTGGATGAGGCGCTTCATCTCCTCCAAGCGGCGCAGGTCGGCGTCGTCGTACCGGCGATGCCCGCCGGGGCTGCGACGGCTCGGGCCGATGCCGTAGCGCAGGTTCCATGTGCGCAATGTGGGTGCGGGGACTCCGAGCCTGCGTGCCACGGCGCCGATGCCGTACCCGGCTTCGACATCCTCGAACGGGATTCTTTCGCCGCGCACGGCACCATCCGCGGCTTCGACACCGCCGATGCCGCGTGCATGTCCAGAAGTGCTCTTGCCGCCCTCGTCCGTCGTCACCCGCCGCTCCATCCTCTGCACCTCGCCGTCGTCTCACGTTCCACCGTCGTCCGGCCGTCGCCGGCGCTGCCGCTTGAGGCCGGTGGGCGTGGGTCCACTTTGCCAGGAAGCGCGGGACGAAGAGTTCAGGTCGTCTCCTCTGGCTCGCTTCGGGCCTGGTCGCCGGGTGGATGCAACCGGGGTGGCGGCGCGGCTCGAAAAGCCTACTGATGATCCATGATCCCGATATTTGGGCGAAGGAGCGGTGCCCATGGTGACGTCGGACTCGGCCCGGGACGCGCTCGCCGGTGCGGGCCTGCCGCCAGACGCCGAGGCGGCGCTGCCAGAGCCGGCCGGGCTCGCCGCGGTCAGGAACGCCTGATGGGGGCGCCGGAAGTGCGGACCAGGACATCCCGCCGGGCGAGGCACGACGGAATCGTGGTCATCGGGGCGGGGCTGGCCGGACTGGCGGCGGCCATGCGGCTCGCGGGGGCGGGCCGCGAGGTGACCGTCGTGGAGGCGGAGAACGAGCCGGGCGGCTGCTGCGGTACCGCCTCCCTCGGCCCCTACCGGTTCGACACCGGCCCATCTGTCCTGACCATGCCGGACGTGCTCGCCGGCACCTTCGCCACTGCCGGCGCCGAGCTGTCGGAGTGGCTGCCGTTGCGGCGGCTCGACCCTTACTACCGGCTCAACTACCACGACGGCTCCAGCCTGGACGTGGTCGCCGGCGCGGAAGAGATGGCCGAGCAGGTACGGGCACTGTGCGGACCGGCCGAAGCCGTGCGGTACCTGCGGTTCCGCCGGCTGCTCTCGGAGATGTTCCAGGCCGAGTGGAAGGCGTTCATCGACCGGGACATGACGCGGGCGCGCGCCCTGATCCGTCCGTACGCGCTGGCCAGGCTCGCCGCACTCGGCGGGTTCCGCAACCTGGACGGGCTGGTGCGGCGGCACCTCACCGACGAGCGGCTGGTCAGGGCGCACACGTTCCAGGCGCTGTACGTCGGGCTGTCGCCGCGGCGCGCCCTCGGCATCTACGCGGTCATCACGCACATGGACACGGTCGGCGGCGTCTACTTCCCGCGCCGGGGCGGGATGCGCGCCATCCCCCTGGCCATGGCGGGCGCCGCGGAGAAGGCCGGGGCTCGGTTCAAGTACGGCGTGCGGGCGACGAGGGTCGAGACGGACGGCTTGGGGGTGACCGCAGTCCGGCTGGACACCGGGGAACGGATCGCGGCGGGTCACGTCGTCGTGGCGTGCGACCGGGTCGCGGCGCAGCGCGGCCTGCTGCCCGGCGAGGCGGACGACCGGCGGCTGCGGCGGCCTCGATTCTCCCCGTCTTGCCTGGTCGCGCACTTCGGCCTCGACCGCCGCCTGCCCGGACAGGCCCATCACACCCTGCACTTCGGACGCGAATGGGCGTCCACGTTCAAGGCGCTGGAAGCGGGCCGCCCGCAGCCCGACCCCAGCCTGCTGGTCACCTATCCCAAGACGGACGGCGACGCCGCGCCCGCCGGCCACGCCACGCTCAGCGTGCTGGAGCCGACCGCGAACCTGGCGGGCGAGGCCGACTGGGAGCGCCTCACCCCGCTGCTGGTGGAGCGCCTGCTCGAACGGCTCGACGCCCTCGGATACGGGGACCTGCTCACCGCGCCGCGCCTCGTCCTCGACCCGCCCGAATGGCTGCGGCGCGGCCACTCGGCCGGCACCCCCTTCGCCCTCGACCACCGGTTCACCCAGACGGCCTGGTTCCGGCCCTCCGGCGCCGCCCGTCGCGTTCCCGGGTTGCACTTCGCCGGCATGTACACCGCGCCGGGCGTCGGGGTGCCGCCGGTGCTGATCTCCGGCCGGCTCGCGGCCGAACGTATTCTGGAGACCCATCGATGACATCCGTACCTTCCGGACCCCCCGAACCGTTCGACCTCTCCGAACGATCCGGCCGTTCTGAGCCGTCCGGCCTCGCCGAACCGCCGAGACCTTCCGGCCCGTCCGATGTGCCCGGACCGCCGGAACGTGCCGAACCGCTCGACCGGGCGGAGGAACCGACGGAGCCGGCGGCTCCCCCGCCGCCGGTCCCGACCACCCTGACCATGAGCTATGAATGCTGCCGGCGGCTGCACGCCGCCTACGGGCGCTCGTACTACCTGGCCACGCGGCTGCTGCCGGCCTGGAAGCGCCCCCACGTCCACGCGCTGTACGGCTTCGCCCGTTACGCCGACGAGATCGTCGACTCCTTCGACCTGACCACCGACCGGGCCGAGGCGCTCAACGGCCTCACCGCCCGCCTGGCCGACTGCGTGGCCGGGAGGCCGACCGCCGACCCGGTCCTGCCCGCGTTCACGCACACCCTGCGGTCCTTCGACATCGACACCGCCGACATCGACGCCTTCCTCACCTCCATGTGGGCCGACCTGTCCGTTCGCCGCTACGACACCTACGAGGGCCTGCTCGGCTACATGGAGGGCTCGGCCGCGGTGATCGGCACGATGATGTTGCCCATCCTCGAACCGCTGCCCGGCGCCGCCGAAGAGGCGCGTGAACCGGCCCGTCAGCTCGGCATGGCCTTCCAGCTCACCAACTTCATCCGCGACGTCTCGGAGGACTTCGCCCGGGGGCGCATCTATCTGCCTCTGTCGGACCTGGACAAGTTCGGCGTCGCCGAGGACGACCTGGGCGAGAGGCGGGCGAGCCGCGCGGTGCGGGCCCTCGTCGCCTTCGAGGCGGAGCGGGCGCGCGACCACTACCGGCGTGCGCTGGACGGCGTGGAGCTGCTCGTCCCGTCCTCGCGGCCGTGTGTGCGCGCGGCGTACGAGCTGTACAGCGGGATCCTCGACCAGGTGGAGGCGGCCGGGCACGACGTGCTGGCCGCGCGTGCCAGGGTTCCGACGCGGCGCAGGCTCGCCGTCTTCGGCCGGCACCTGGCCGCCGCCGCGACCGCCGGCCGTGCCGAGCGCCGGGTCCGGGTGGAGGTTCCCTGACGTGCGACGCGACCCGTGGGACGAGACGTCCCCTGACATGCGAGGCACCCCGCGGGACGATCCGGCCGAGCGCCGCGACGGCCGCGGTGGCGGCCACGACGGCGATGGTGACGGCCACGGGCGGGCGGCGCGGCCGGTCGTCCTCGACGCCATGGGCGGGGACCACGGCCCGGCCGAGACCGTGCGGGGGGCGGTGCGGGCGCGCCGCGAGCACGGCGTCCCGGTGATCCTCACCGGACGGTCGGACGTGCTCCGCCGCGAGCTGGCCGCGCTCGGCGCGGAGGGCGAGGTCGGCGTCGCGCACGCGACCGAAGTCGTGTCGATGGCCGAGCGCGGCGCGGGGGCGCTGGCGAAGACGGGCTCCAGTCTCGCCGTCGGCTTCGGGCTGCTGCGCGAGGGCACCGCGGCGTCGCTGGTGTCGGCCGGATCCACGGGCGCGGTGGTCGCGACCGCCGTACGCCGGCTGGGCCTGGCGCCGCCGGTGCTGCGCCCGGGCCTCGCCGTCGCGCTCCCGTCCGTGCGCGGCGGGGCGACGGTGCTCATCGACGCGGGCGCCACCGTCGACCCGTCCCCTGAGATGATCGCCCAGTTCGCCCTCCTCGGGGTCTCCTACGCCCAGCTCGTCCTCGGGGTGGCGGACCCGTCCGTGGGCCTGCTGTCCATCGGCGCCGAGCCGGGCAAGGGCAACCGGCTCACCCGGCGGGCCGAGGAACTGCTGCGCTGGACGCCGCTGCGCTTCCATGGCACGGTGGAGGGCCACGACGTGCTCGCGGGCACCGTGGACGTCATCGTCACCGACGGATTCACCGGCAACGTCGTGCTGAAGAACGTGGAGGGGACGGTTCGGGCGACCCTGGCGCTGCTGGCGCGGCACGGCGTCGCCGGGCCGGAGCGGCTGCGCGAGGTGGGCCGCCTCTACGACCCCGATACGCACGGCGGAGCGGTCCTGCTCGGGCTGACCGGCACGGTGGTCGTCGCCCACGGCTCATCTCGCGCCTCGACGATCGCCCGCGCCTGCGTCGTCGCCCGCGACCTGGCCGAGGGCGGCGTGGTGGCCCGCGTCCGGGACCGCCTGACCATCAAACCCGCCCGGTGAGCGCGAACCGGGCAGCTCGGGCACACCCGCAGCACGAATCGGCCGACGGGGCGCGAGGAGACCGAGACGGTTCGCCCGGCGTAGCAGGAGGAGTTCGGGACGGCTCAATCGGGGACGGCGGCGGCGAGGGGGTCGGCGCCGTCCCAGACGCCCTCGCTGCCATAGGGGGTGAAGCGAACGAACAGCTCCTCGGCATACCAGCCTTCCGCGCGGACCCGGTCCACCACCCGCCGGTGGGCCCGGGCTTCGTAGGCGAAGGCGCGGACGGCCGCGGCGTCCCGCCACAGGGAGAAGGTGCCCTGCCGGGCCGGCGGCCGCTCCCCCACGCCGACCGAGGCCAGGCACCCGTCCTGTTCCCGCAGCAGCCGGTCGACCCCCGCCACCGACCGGTAGAAGGCCACCAGCCGGAGGGGACGGATCGCCGCCCGCGTCAGCACCGCCACCGGCCCGTCCGGGACGGATCCCCGCACGACCGGCCCGCGGGGGCCGGCGCCGAAGGGGGCGACGCCGTCCCAGCGGCCGCGCGAGGCGAGCGGCGCGAGCCGTACCTGCCAGGACTCGATGGCCTCGCGCCGCCAGCGGGCCGCGATCGGCGAGCGTTCCAGGAACCGGTCGAGCGCCGCCTCGTCCCGCCACACGGCGAACAGCGCCCAGCGGCGCGGATCGGCGCCCAGCGTCATCGACGCTCCCCGCCCGGTGCCGAGCAGCCGCCAGAACACCAGCCCCTCCGTGCGGCGCAGCACCGGACGGTCCTCCGCCATGTACCGCATGGCGCCCAGATCCGCATATCTGTTGAGGTGAAAGGAAGCGATGGATTCAGCGCTGGTCCAGGTGCCGGTGTCGGTCATCGGCGGCTACCTCCTCGGCTCGGTTCCGGTGGCGGTGCTGGTCGCCCGTGCCCACGGCTTCGACCCCCGTGACGTCGGCGACCGCAACCCGGGCTTCTGGAACGTGCGGGAGCGGCTCGGCGGGCGCGGCGCCGCCCCGGTCTTCGCGGGGGATCTGCTCAAGGGCCTGCTCGCCGGGCTGCTCGGCCTGCTGGCCGGCGGCGCGCACACCACCGCGCTGGGCGTGGTCGCCGGCCCGAGCGTGCCCACCGCGTACGCGGCGGTGGCGGCGGCGATGGCCGGACACGCCTGGCCGGTCTTCGCGGGGTTCCGGGGCGGGCGCTCGATCCTCGCCTTCGCCGGAGGGTTCGCCGTGCTCTGCCCACCCGCCTTCGCGCTCGGGCTGGCCCTGCTCGCCGTGACCGCCGCGCTGACCCGGTCGTTCACGATCGCCGCGCGGACCGCGGTGTTCGCGCTGCCGGTGGCGCAATTGCTCTTCGCCCCGATCGGCCACGTCGCGGCCACCGGCGCGCTGATGTGCCTCATCGGGCTGCGCTTCGCCCAGGCGGCCCTGACCGGACGGCGTTCCGGACCTTCCCGGCGAAGGACCGGTAACTGACCATCCCGGCGTAGAACCGGTTCCGCACCTTCGCGACGTGGGACCGGTACCCGGCCGGCCCGGCGGAGCACCGGTTCCCCGCCATCCCGGTATAGGTGCGCTTCCGCCAGGTGCGCACCGGCCGGAGGGTCGCGTGGGTCAGCCGCACGGCGGTGGCCGGGTCGAGCAGCACCGACAGGACGACCCCAGGACCCGGCCGCGTGTAGCTGCCGCGCAGCGCGCCCGCGAGCAGCGTCCGTACGGCGAGAAGGGCGAGGTCGAGCCGGGTCGGACGGCCGGCCGCGAGCCGGATCACCGGCAGGGCGCCGGCGAGCCACACGACGGCGAGGTCCGCGGCCCGCCACCCGGGAGCCGTCACGTCGGCCAGCGGCAGCGAGCGGCCCCACTCCCGCCACACCCCGGCGGCCGACTCGTGCATGTCGACCTCCAGCAGGCCGCCCGCGTCGAGGAAGGCGACCCGCCACCCGTCGGCGGCGAGCATCCGGGCGAGGGCGACGTCGTCCGTCATGTGGCGGCGTACCCGGGCGAACCCGTCGGCCCGCAGCATCGCCTCCCGGCGGAAGGCCAGGCACTGGCCGTTGGCGACCACCCGGTGGGGCGGCGGCGCGGACGGCGAACCTATCGGCCCGAACCGGTAGACCAGCGTGGCGAGGAACGAGGCGTGCAGCGCCTGCTCGGCGACCCCGTCGCAGACGAACCGCGGTCCGGCGCTCACCAGGTCACGCCCCGCGAGGGCGTCCGCCAGCGCCGCGAACAGGCCCGGACGGGGCCGGGTGTCCGCGTCCAGCGTCACGACGACGTCGCCGCGGGCCCGCTGGAGGCCCTGGTGGAGCGCCCACTGTTTGCCCACCCAGCCTCCGGGCAACGGACGTCCGGCGACCACGGTCGCGCCGAGCGAGGCGGCGAGGGCGGCGGTGCCGTCGGAGGACCGGTCGTCCACCACGATCACCTCGGTGACGGCGGGGTCGGCGAGGACGGCCGCGAGGCAGGGGCCGATGCGTGCCTCCTCGTCCCTGGCCGGGATCACCACCGAGATCGCGGCGCCGCCCCCGCCCGCAGGCCAGGAAGCGGCGGTCCCTCCGTCCGGACGCCGGCCACGGGCGTCCTCTCCGTCAGAACGTGCGGAGGCGGCGGTCAGCGGGGGCAGGCGACGGCGGCCGCGCGCGAGCCGCACGAGCACCGCCGCCGCCGCCAGCCCCTGCGCGACGGCGAGCACCCGCCCCGGAGTCACACCACGTATGGCACGGACGACCGTCGGGGCCGGCGCGACCGCGTACGCGCGGACGGCTGCGGCGGGCTTCACCGCGAGGCCCGCATGGGGAAGTCCTCCTCGACCAGGCCCGCGACGATGCTTCCGCCCATCGCGACGAGCGGCAGGCCCCCGCCGGGGTGCGTGGAGCCGCCCACCAGGTACAGGCCGCGCCGCGGCCCCCGGTTGCCCGGACGCCTGAAGGGGGCGAGCGGCCCGCCGTACGCGCTGCCGTAGATGGCGCCGCCCGGCGCTCCGTAGCGGTCGCGGATGTCGGCGGGGGTGAAGGTCTCGACGAAGCGTAGCCGTCCGGACAGGTCGTGGCCGCGCGCCGCCAAGCGGTCGAGCACGTGCGCGCCGTACGCCTCCGGCGACATGGGCCAGCGGGACGGGTCGCCTGCGGGGACGTTGACCAGCATCACCCAGTTCTCGGCGCCCGGCGGAGCCTGGGAGGGGTCGTCCACGGCGGAGCAACCGATGTAGACGGTCGGGTCGGCGGGCGGCCGGCGCCGGTCGAAGATGTCGCCGAACTCGCGCCGGTAGTCGGCGGAGAACACGATCGAGTGGTGCGGCAGCCCCTCGGTCCTCCCCTCGACGGCCGCGAGCAGGAGGAACGCCGACGACGACGGGCCGAGCCTGGCGATGCGCCGCAGGCGGGCCCGGTCGGGCAGCAGTCGCCCGTACAGCGCCGCCGCGTCCGCGTTGACGACCACCGCCGCGGCGGGCACCGTTTCCCCGCAGGCGAGTCGCACGCCGCGGACGCGGGTGCGGTCGGCCAGCACCTCGGTGACCTCCGCGCCGACGCGGACCTCGACCCCCGCCTTGTCGAGCAGGACGGCGAGGGCGTCGGCGATCCTGGGCAGCCCTCCGGGAACGTACCAGCCGCCCTCGCCGTGCTCGATGGCGGGGACGCAGCCGAGCGCGGCGGGGGCCCGGAAGGGGTTGGACCCGGCATAGGTGGCGTAGCGGTCGACGTACTGACGCAGGCGGGGGTCGCGGAAGAACCGGCGCGCCAGCCCGTCGAGAGTGCGCCCAGGCGCGACGGCCCACAGGTCGGCGACACGCGGCCGCGCCGGCGCCGGCGACGACGCGGGCCGAAGCGGCGGTGAGGATCGAACGGACTGGTGGCACCGATCCGGCAAGGGCTGATCCGGCGGCGAGAACAGGTTTCCCAGCGAGGATCCTTCCGGCTGCGGATGCCGGGACGGGCGCAAGGATGGCGGCATCGGACCGGCGAAGAACGTGCGCCGCGACGCCGCGAGGCAGCCCTCGGCCCAGTGGTGGAAGGCCCGCCAGCGCTCGCCCTCCCCCGGCGCGAGCCGTTCCACGGCGGCGGCGGTGCGACCGGGGTCACGGTATGCCGAGAAGGTGGAGCCGTCGGCGAACCGGTAGCGGCACAACTCGTCCGGTTCCACGAGGTCGAGCGGCACCCCGAGGTCGCGGAACAGTCCGGGCAGCGTCAGCAGCGACGGGCCGATCGAGAAGGTGAAACCGTCCCGCCGGTGCTCGGCCAGCTTGCCGCCGAGCCGGGGCAGTCGCTCGTACAGCCGCACCGCGTGCCCGTTCCGGGCCAGGGACAAGGCGCAGACCATGCCGCCCACGCCGCCGCCGACCACGATCACCTCCGCCATGAGCGCCTCCAGGCAGACATGGCGAACGTCCCCATCGCGATGCCCCCCACCGCGGCGACCAGCGGGTCGGGAGGGCGGAACACGGCCGCGAAGGCGATCGTCTCCATCACCGCCATCACGGTGTAGAGCGCGACCAGCCCGGCCCCGCCCGGCGCGAGCCCGCGAGCCGCCGGGCCCGCCACCGACCCGCCGACCGCGGCTCCGCCCTGCGCAGGGTCGCGCGCGATCGCGCCGATCACGGCCATCACCAGCAGCGACACCAGGAACCAGCCCGCGAAGTTGCTGAGCGGCACGCCTCGGTACGGTCCCGGGTCGGCCCACTCCCACAGGCCGAGCCGGAGCATCTGGGGGTCGAGGAACAGGTCCCACGCCGTCAGGGCCAGGGCTCCCACGCAGGCGCGGGCCGTCGCGCGGTCTGCGGGGACGATGCGGCAGGCCACCGCTTGGGCCGCCAGCCCCATCCCGCCCCACGCGAGGGCGACGACCAGCGGGACGCCGCCCGGACTGGGCCACAGCGCCCCGGTGTAGCGGTAGTCGCCGAACGGCAGCCCGGTCCTGGTCCCGATCCATTCCGCCGCGTACCCGACGGCCGCGGCGGCGGCGAACGCCGCGGCGGCGCGCGCCGGGCGGTGGACGGCCGCCGCGAAGGTCAGCGCGGACGCGGCGAGGAGGAGCACGACGAGCGTGGTCAGCCTCACGTCGCCTGCCGACAGCCCAGTGGCGACCTGGGCGCCCATCATGGCGGCGAGCAGGACGGCGCCCGCGACGGCGAACCGGCGGCCGACCGGCCGCGCCGGGACCGCGCCCTCCTCCTCCGCCGCCCGGCCGGAGGTCTCCCACGTCATCACACCCTGTCCTTCGGAGGGACGCCCGCGATCAGATGCATGGAGATCGCAGTGGACGAGCCGGCCACGCCACGCGCTGGTCGCGTGGGCGCACGAACGCGACGCGCTGATCGTCGAGGACGACTACGACCGAGTTCCGCTACGACCGCGAGCCCTTCGGCGATCTGTAGCGGCCCTGACGCCGGCGGACGGCTCCCGCCGTGAGGGCCAGGAGTGCGGCCACGAAGGTCAGCGCGAAAAGGGCGATCAGCGGGTTGATCCAGCCTGGCACGAGGTCGTATTCGGTGCCGTCGGCCCACGCGCAGGTCGCGGCCACGGGGAAGGCGTGATGGGTCACGACGCCGGCGAACGCCGCGTCCGTGTACACCTCCGAGCGTGCGGCGGCCATCGCGCACATCTGGCCGGGGTCGAGCAAGAAGAAGCCGAATGCGATGCCCAGCGCCCAGACGAGAGCGGTCCCGATGGCGGACATCACGGCCAGTTCCCCCAGGGGTTTCGCCGACAGGGCCTCGTCGACCGAGGGAAGCCTTCCTCGTCGCAGCGCCCCAATCCCGCGCATGACGAGCCGGATGGCCAGCGTCAGGAAGACCGCGGGCACGACGACCAGTGCGCAGAAGATCAGCTCACGCATGTGCGTTACTCCGTCCCTATGATCCGTGCCGGTCTCGCGAGGGTCGCTGGGGTGCTCGTACGGCGGTGGCGGAAAGGGCCGCCACCGCGGCCAGGCCGATCAGGGCCGTGACCTCTCCCCGGCCTCCGGCGTCGAAGAGGCGGCCGACGGTGAAGCCGCCCACCAGCGCGACCGCGCCCCCGAGGAAGCTCAGCAACCCGAAGTACGTGCCGAACCGCCCGGACGGCGCGCGGCGCGTCACCGTCTGGAACAGCGCCGACTGCGTCAGTCCGGAGGCCAGTCCGTGCAGCACGGCCGCCATGACGAAGAGGGTGAGCAGGACGATCGAGCCTCCGGCCGGCAAGATGCCGCCGGTGAGGACGCTCTCCGACGGCATGGGGGCCGACGGGCCGGCCGGCGGAGCGCCGCCTGGCGGGACACCGCCCGACGGGATGGCGAGGAGGAGCAGGTAGCCGGCGCCCGCGCAGAGCAGGCCGCTTCTGAGCACCCAGGGACGCTCGGCCCGGCCGCCCGCGGCGCACCAGGGCTGGACCGCGGCTGTGGCCATCGCGACCACGCAGAAGAACAGGGTGCTCGCCTGACCGCCGACCTCCTTGAGCGGGACCACGCTCACCACCTGGTCGGCGAGCAGCGTGGCCGGCGCCACCGTCACGGCGAAGACGAGGAACCGCCGGTCACGCAGCACCGCCGAGATGCCGCCGGACGGCTCGCGGGACCGACGGTCACGCGGCGCCCACTCACGCGGGACCGCCGAAACGCCGCCGGACGGCTCGCGGGACCTCCGGACGCGGTGCACCGCCGAGATGCCGGCGGACGGCCGGTCATGGAGCACCTCGGTTCGCCTCGCGGTGCCGCGTACGGGAGGGAGCAGGAGGAACAGGACGGCTCCGCCCGTCCATGCGACGACTGCCAGCGCCGACAGCGTTCCGAAGCCGCCGACGCTGAGGAGGAGCAGGCCTGCGGGTGGGCCGGCCACCGCGCCGACCTGGCCGGCGATCAGGTAGGCCGCGAAGCCCCGGGAACGGCGGGCGGGCGCCACGCCGGCCAGCAAGGACTGGGCGGACGGGTGGAACAGGGCTCCGCCTACCGCCAGCACCACCGCGGCGAGGAGGAGCCCGCCGAGGCCGGTGGCCGTGCCCAGCAGCGCGAAACCGCCCGCCCGGAGCGCGCAGGCCAGAGCTCCGGCACGTCCGGGGCCGATCGCGTCGGCAAGCGCGCCGGCCGGGAGGAACAGCATGTACTGGACCGCTACCCGCAGGCCGAGCACCAGGCTGACGGTTCCGGCGAGCAGGCCCAGGTCATGGCGCAGGTGGGCGACCAGGTGCGCCATGACGGCGAAGAAGCCGATCGAGATGGCCAGCTGCATGACGATGATGACCACGATCGCCCGGCGTCCCGGGTCCGCCACCGTGACCGGTCCGGCCGAGTTTCTCCGCTCGCCGGGAATGCCCGCATGGGGTGCTGGACCCATGTCGCCAGGGGCGAGGGACGGGCGGGGCGCGGCGGTGGCGTCGGAGGGCCGGTGCGGAGGGTTCACGAGACGGCGGGGTCCAGTCGGTCGTTCGGGCTGGTCGGATGGTCAGGGTCCGGTTGAGGACACCGGACGCCGGAGTCACTGAACCCCGGAGTCACTGAACCCCGGAATCACTGGACCCGGAATCACTGGACCTTCAGAGTCACTGGACCCCGGAGTCACTGGGCGCCGGGGCGTCGCTGCCCGCCGAGCAGACCAGACCTTTCGCCATATGTCCAATATCGGGGCAATGACAGGACCGATATCGCCTCCGATATCTCCCCTGCTCACAGCGCGATCCCCGAGTGCAGCCCAAGCCGTTCAGGCACCACACCCGGCGAGGCAGGTGCTCAGCGCACAGACTCGTCACGTCCAAGCCACGGATCAGGCGAGCCCCGCCGACCGCGCGTCCTCGCCACCACGTGCCGTCCTTGCCGAGACCGACACCGCCGGCGCGCCGGCCCTCAGGCGCGTCAGGCGCGGAAGTAGGATCCGGCGTCCAGGTCCTGGATGAGGCCAGGCCCGCTCGGAGCCCATCCGAGGAGCTCCTGCGTGCGAGCGCTCGACGTGGGGGCGTCCATGGCGAAGAATCGGCCGATCCATCCGAAGTGCTTCTGCGCGTCCTGCGGTGCGATCGAGGTCACGGGAACGCCGAGTCCTCTCGCGATGGCCTCTGCGATCTCCCGGGTGGGGATTCCCTCCTCGCTCACCGCGTGCAGGAGCGTTCCCGCCGGAGCCTTCTCCAGTCCCAGCCGGGTGATCAGCGCGGCGTCCGACCGGTGGATCGCCGGCCAGCGGTTCGTGCCGTCGCCGACGTAGCCCGCGACCCCCTTCTCGCGGGCGATGGCGACCAGGACCGCGATGAACCCGTGGTCGCCGTCGCCGTGCACAGTCGGGGCGTACCGCACGCTGACGGTGTTCACGCCTCGATCCACGTACTCCAGCGCGAGGTTCTCGCTGCCGCCTCGGGGGGATTCAGGGCCGTGGAAAGGTGACCTGTCGTCCTCGGTCGCCATCCGGCCCTGCGCCAGACCGGCGGTGCCGGACGCCAGCAGGAACGGCCGGCCTGATCCGGCCAGGACGTCGCCGATGGCCTGCACGGCGCCCCGTTCGGCCTGAGCGGAGACGGCGGGGTTGACGAAATCGTGCTTGTTGGCGAGGTGGATGACGGCGTCAGCGGCCGCGGCGCCCTCGCGGATGCCGTCGAGGTCGTCGAGGTCGCCGCGGCGGACCTGGGCACCCTTCGCTTCCAGGGACGCGGCGGAGGCGCCGGAGCGGGCGAGCCCGGTGACCTCGTGGCCGGCGGCGAGCAGTTCGTCGACCACGGCCGAACCGATCCACCCGGATGCTCCGGTGACGAAAACGCGCATGTGAATGATCTCCTTCGGCGCTGAGGCCTGATGAACGAAGCGAGCGATGTCAGTCACTGATGTCAGTCACTGATGTCACTGTAGCGCTCATGTCGGCCGCTGTCATCGCTAGAGTGGCGGTCATGGTGCGATGGGAGCCCGGGGCGCGCGAGCGCCTGCAGGCGGCGGCGATGGACCTCTACATCAGTCGCGGTTTCGAGAAGACGACCGCGGCCGACATCGCCCAGGCCGTCGGCCTCACGGAGCGCACGTTCTTCCGCCACTTCGCCGACAAGCGTGAGGTGCTCTTCAGCGGACAGGAGCTGCTGGAACAGGCGTTGCTGGACGGGGTGGCCGCGGCCGCGCCGCACGCGTCACCGCTCGAGATGGTCGAGTTCGCCCTGTCGGCCGCGGCGGCGCTCTTCCCGGCCGAGCGCCGCGACCACTCCAGGCGGCGGCAGACGATCATCTCCGGGAATCCCGCGCTGCAGGAACGCGAGTTGTTGAAGCTGGCGGGGCTGGCCTCGGCGGTCGCCGCCGCCCTCCGGTCGCGAGGGGTTCCCGACGCGATGGCCACCCTCGCCGCGGAATCCGGCATGACCGTGTTCGGCGTGGCCTTCAGGAAGTGGATCGCCGAGGGTGAGGAGCGCTCGTTCCTCGACATCGAGCGCGAGGTGCTGGGCGAACTCGTGGCCATGGCCGTCGGCGCGGCGTGATCGGCGCAGCGATCGCGGTCATGTGAACGACCCGCCCCTCGGGCGCCGGAAAGCCGTGGAAGGTCAGTCGAGCGGGAAACGGCTCGCCGGGCGGCCGCGGGCCACGCCGTCCACCGCGTAGACCGATCCGGCGCCCGCCGGCACCGGGTCGAGGCCGTAGGCGGCGGAGGTGACGAGCAGGCGTCCGCCGATGAGGCAGACACTGGTCGGCTGGGGGGTGGGCACCGGGACGACGCTGACGAGCCGGCCGTCGGGGGCGTAGCGGTGGACGGCGGAGCCGCCCCACACCGCCACCCACAGATGGTCCTCCTCGTCCACGGTCATCCCGTCCGGGGAGCCGTCGGTGAGCGTGGCGAAGACGGACGGCTCGCCGAGGTCGCCGGTGGCGGGGTCGACCGGGTGGCGGTCGATGCGGCCCTCGGCGCTGTCCGCGAGGTACATGGTGCGGCCGTCCGCGGTGAAGGCCGGGCCGTTCGGAATGGTCAGGCCGGTTCTCACCGTGGTCACGCTCAGGTCGGGACCGACCCGGTAGAGCGCGCCCGCTCCCCGCGCCGCGTCGTACGCCATGCCGCCGGCGAAGAAGCGGCCCGACGGGTCGCAGACCCCGTCGTTCATGCGGGACGTCGCGGGCAACGGCCGGGCGATCCAGTCGAGCGTGCCGGACGCCTGGTCCAGCAGCGCGAAGCCCTGCCCGGCGGCGGCCAGCCAGCGACCGGCGGAGCGGGTGGGGGCCACCGCGCCGAGCGGCACGCCGACCTCGGCCAGGACCCGCGCCGGTCCGGGCCGGTCGGCCGGGGCGGCGAGCAGCCGGCCCGCGAGGATGTCGACGAAGACGAGCCGTCCGTCGACCCAGCGCGCCCCCTCGCCCAGTTCGCAGGAGGCCGGGCACCAGACGTTCATGCGATCACATCTCGTTTCAGCGCAGGGTGGAGCCGGGCAGGGCGTCGAGGAGCGCCAGCTCGTGCCGGGTGGGAAGCCCTTCCCAGTCGCCCGAGGAGGCGACGGCGAAGGCGCCGCAGGTGACGGCGCGGCCGAGGCGGCCGGCCAGGCCGAGACCGTCGAGCGTGCCGGACAGGTGGCCGGCGACGAAGGCGTCGCCGGCGCCGACCAGGTCGGTCACCTCCACGCGGCGCGCCGGGACGTGCGCGGTCTCCTCCGGCGTGTGCCCGCTCGCGCCGTCGGCCCCGCGCTTGACGACCACTTCGGCGACCCCCGCGTCCAGCAGCGCGGCCACCCGGTCGGATTCGGTCGTCGCGGAGGCCGGCGCGACCAGGTCGAGCTCGTCGTGCGAGGCGACGACGAGCGACAGCGAGGGGACCAGCCCGCGCAGCACCTCGGCCGCGCGGTCCCGGTCCCACAGGCGGGAGCGGTAGTTGACGTCGAGACACACCCGCGTCCCCGGAGTCCTCGCCGCCCGTTCGACGGTGGCGCGCACGGCCGCGGCGGGGCCGGGGCCGAGCGCGGGCGTGATGCCGGTGACGTGCAGGATCGCGGGGGCGGGGTCGAGCGCGGGCAGGACGTCCGCCGGCTCCAGGTACGACGCCGCCGACCCCGACCTGTGGTAGATCACCCGGGTCAGGTCGCCGACCCGGCGCTCCAGCAGCATCAGCCCGGTCGGGCCCCGGTGGTCGGTCCGGACATGGGCCACGTCGACCCCCTCCGCACGCAGCGTGCGCAGCACGAGCGCCCCGGTCTCGTCGTCTCCGACGAGACCGATCCACCGGGCGCGGTGCCCCAGGCGGGCGAGGCCGATGGCGACGGTGGACTCGGCGCCCGCGACCGACAGGCGCATCGCACCGCCGAGCCTGAGCGGATCGATCGCCCGCACGGCGGCCATCGTCTCCCCGAAGGTGGCGACGTCGATCACTCCGTCCGCCAAGGAGCTTCGAGCGGGCCCTGGCCTTTGATGGTCCCGAGCGCGGCTCACAGTGCTTCCTGGAAGGTGGCGACGCGGGCCCTGAGGTCGTCGATGCTCCCGCCGTCGGCGGCGTCGCCCACGAGGGGGGAACCCACGCCGACCGCGACCGCTCCCGCGCGCAGGTAGTCGCGCGCCTCCGCGGCCCCGACCCCGCCGACCGGCACGAACGGCACGTGGGGGAAGGGGTCGCGCAGCGCCTTCAGATGGCGCACGCCGCCGAGGGACGCGGGGAACAGCTTGATCGCCGTCGCGCCGGCGCCGAGCGCGGTCACGACCTCGGTCGGCGTGAGCGCCCCCGCGAGGACGGGAAGGCCGAGCCGGTGACCGGTGGCCACCGCCTCGCTGACGGCGGGCGTGACGAGGTAGCGGGCCCCCGCGTCGGCCGCCCGCCGCGCGTCGTCCGCGGTGATCACGGTGCCCGCGCCGAGGCCGGCGGCGTCCCCGACGATCTCCCGCGCGCGCCGGATCACCGTCAGGGCGTCCGGGGTCACGAGGGAGACCTCGATGAGGTCCACGCCCTCCTCGGCCAGCGTCACCACCGCGCGCAGCGCCGCGTCGGCGTCGGCGCCGCGGACGATGGCCAGCAGCCGCCGCGCGGCCAGCGCCGCCAGGAACTTCTCGTGCTCAGTCATCGATCATCCGTCCCCTCAAGGAGGGCTCGTGGTCGGTCATCGATCATCCGTCTCGCTGTGAACCGGCCGTGGTCGGTCATCGATCATCCGTCCCGCTGTGAACCGGCCGTGGTCGGTCATCGGCCGGAGACCACTTGTGTCGGTCATCGGTCAGGGACCGCTTGGGCGCGGTCGTCGGTGATCCGTTCCGCGGTCAGGATCAGCCGCCAGGTCAGCTCGCCGGAGGAGGGGACGACGGCCGCGTCGCCGGGGCCCGCCTCCGCGAGGTCGAACACGGCGCCGAGCATGGGCTCGACGCCGATGCTGCGGTAGGGCGCGCCCGCGGGGAACCCGCCGAGGTTGCGCCACAGGGCGGTGGAGACGGGCACTCCGGTGGGGGCCTCCACGCGCAGGTGGAGCACGTCGGCGCCGTCGACGACCCGGACGGCCGGGCAGCGGACCACGGCGCCGACCGCGGTCCCGTCGTCCGGGCCAAGCCGGTCGAGCGCGAGCCCGAACGGCGCCGGCCAGGCGCCCTCCAGGTAGGCGGCGCCGGTGGGCCAGGGACGATCGAGCAGCGGGGCGGCCTCGGGGAAGATCCGCGCGAGGACGCCCGCGGGTGCGTCGAGCCTTGCCCGCTCGCCGAGGTCGAGCAGCGCGTGCGCGGCCCACACGAACGCGTACCCGGGGCCGGCGGACAGCCGGTAGGTGGCCACGACCGCGCCCGCCTCTTCGGTGACCTCGCGCCGCAGCTCGAAGTCGTCGCAGGTCACCACGGCCGCGGCCGGTGTGCCCGTCCAGGGGCGGCTCCAGGCGTCGCCGTGGTCGGGACGGCCCCGCACGGTGGGCACGCACTCTTCGAGGCCTCCCGCGTCCACGAACTCGTGACCGGGAGCCACGCCCGGCCGGGCATCGTCGGGGCGGGACCACAGCCACTCGCGGCCACCGCCCGCGAGCGAGGTCCATCTTCCGCCCTGGGCCAACTCGAAGTGGGCGCGCAGCGAGACCGGGGCCGTCAGCATCCGCCACCCCGGGCCGGCTCGAAGCGGGCGCGCAGCGAGATCGGCGCCGTCAGCATCTTCCACCCTGGTCCGACTCGAAGCGGGTGCGGTGCGGGGCGGGGAACGTCGGCAACCGCCACGAAAGGCCGGGCCGAAGCAGGGACGGGGCCTCACCACCTGCGTCGCGGGCCGGCTCGGAGCGGGTGTGGGGCGGGGCCGGGGGCGTCACCATTCGGCGAGTCCGCCGTCGTCGTGCCGCCAGACGGGATTGCGCCAGGCGTGCCCGTCCTGGTCGGCGCGCCTGACCGCCGCCTCGTCGATCTCCACGCCCAGCCCGGGGGCGTCCGACCGGGAGGCGTACCCGTCGGTGAAGCGGAACACCTCGGCGTCGATGACGTAGTCGAGGAGATCGGCCCCCTCGTTGTAGTGGATGCCGATCGAGTGCTCCTGGATCAGGAAGTTCGGAGTGGCGAAGGCGACCTGGAGGCTCGCGGCGAGGGCGAGGGGGCCGAGCGGGCAGTGCGGGGCGAGCTTGGCGTCCCACACCTCGGCGAGGGCGGCGATCCTGCGGGTCTCGGAGATGCCTCCGGCGTGGGACAGGTCGGGCTGGACGACGGCGACGCCGGCCTCGAGGGCCTCCCGGAAGTCCCACCGGGAGTACAGCCGCTCTCCGGTCGCCACCGGGACGCTGCTCGCCGTGACGACGTCGCGCAGCAGGTGAGGCCGGTCGGGCAGCACGGGTTCCTCGGCGAACATCGGCTGGAAGGGGGCGATGAGCGGCAGGATGCGCCGGGCGTCGGCCGCGCTGGCACGGCCGTGGAAGTCCACGGCCACGTCCCTGGACGGGCCGAGGACCTCCCTGGCCAGGGCGACGCGGTCCACCACGCCGGCGACGTCGGCCATGGTCGCGAGGGCGGGCATGCGCCCGGTGGCGTTCATCTTGATCGCGGTGAAGCCGGCCTCGACGCGGGCGGCGATGCTCTCGGCGAGCTCTCCGAGCGCGTCGCCGCCGACCCACGCGTACATGCGGACCCGGTCGCGGACCGGCCCGCCGAGCAGCGCGTGGACGGGCGCGCCGTAGGTCTTGCCGGCGATGTCCCACAGGGCCTGGTCGAGGCCGGCGAGCGCGCTGGACAGCACCGGCCCGCCGCGGTAGAAGCCGCCGTTGGCCATGACCTGCCAGTGGTCCTCGATGCGCAGCGGATCCTGCCCGATGAGGTACTCCGCCAGGATGCCGACGGCCGCGCGCACCGCCTCGGCGCGGCCCTCCACGATCGGCTCGCCCCAGCCGACCACCCCCTCGTCGGTCTCCACGCGGCAGAACAGCCAGCGTGGAGGCACGAGGAAGGTCTCGACCTTCACGATCTTCATTGTCGTCCCCGATTCTTGATCGCCTGCTCGTCCTTGGCGGCCTGCTCCAGCAGTGCGCGCATCGCCCGCTCCGCGCCGTCGGGGTCCGAGGCGCGCACGGCGTCGAGCACGGCCTGGTGGGGAGGCAGGAAGTCGTCCTGGTGGCCTTCGCCGTGGACGAGCAGGTCACGGGCCCGCAGCCCGATCTCGATGATGTACTCCATCCGGATGAGCAGTTCGTTGCGCGACGCCTCCAGCAGCCGGCGGTGGAAGGCGAGGTCGGCCTCGACGATCTCCTGGGCGCCGGAGTCCGGGCCGACCGCGGCGAGGGTGTCCGTGAGCCGGGCCAGGTCCTCGTCGGTGCGGCGGGCCGCGGCGAGCCGGGCGCCGGCGGGTTCGACGATGGTCCGCACCTCGTACAGGTCGTCGAGCAGCCCGCCGCCCGTCGGGGCCTCGAACTGCCAGCGCAGCAGGTCGGGGTCGAGCAGGCTCCACTCGGAGCGGGGGCGGACGAAGGTGCCGCGCTTGGGCCGGGCGTCCACCAGCCCCTTCGCCGCGAGGACCTTGAGCGCCTCGCGCACGACGGTCTTGCTGACGTCGTAGGTGACCTCAAGCCCGTCCAGGTTGAGGGTGGACCCCGGAGCGTCCTCGCCGCTGACGATCCGCCGGCCGATCGCCTCGACGACCTGCCCGTGCACGCCGCGGCCCGGATACACGCTCAATTTCGCCGTCCTCGTGTCAGGTATGTGATCATGCGGAATCTCTCACCGCGCTCCACCCGCCGTCCACACCCCGCGGGCCGCGCTCGGCTCCGCGGTCACTTGGAGGATCCGATCAGCAGGCCCGAGATGAAGTAGCGCTGGAAGCGCAGGAACACCACCACGGTGGGGATCGCCGCGAGGACCGTGGCCGCGGCGATGACGTTCCAGGAGGAGAAGTACTGCCCCTGCATGCCGAGGATGGCCGGGGTGACCGGCAGCTTGGTCTCGTCGCGCAGCAGGGTGATGGCCCACAGCAGGTCGTTGAAGGTCCACGTGAAGGCGAGCGACCCCAGCGCGGCCAGCGCCGGCTTGGTGAGCGGGAGCACGATGCGCAGGTAGACGCCGAAGACGGTGGCCCCGTCGATCTTGGCCGCCTGGGTGATCTCCTGGGGGATGCTCCGCATGAACCCGTGCAGGACGAAGGTGTAGAAGCCGAGCCCGACGGCCGTCAACACCACGATCATGCCGATGCGGGTGTCGAACAGGCCGAACCGCTCGGTCAGTTTGACCACCGGGATCAGCAGCAGCTGCGCGGGCAGCAGGTTGCCGGCCAGCATGAGCAGCAGCAGCGTCTTGCGGAAGGGGATGCGGTGCCTGGCCAGGCCGTAGGCCGCCATCGAGGCCAGGGCCAGCGTCGCGACGACGACGGGCACCGTGATGAGCAGGCTGTTGCCGATCGCCCGCCACTCCCCCGCGCTGAGGGCCTGCTGGTAGGGGCCGATCGTCAAGCCGCCGGGCAGGCTCGCGAGCCCGCTCGCCGCGAGGTCGTCGAACGTGCGCAACGAGGTCACCACCACGAGCGCGAGCGGGAGCAGCCACAACGCGGCCAGGATGCCCATCGTGCCGTGGAACAGCCAGGGCCTGAGCCGGGCGTTCATGGTCGTCATGCGGTCTCCTCCTCGCGCAGGCTCCGGACGAGGTAGACGACGATCGTGGCCATGGTGAGCGCGAAGATCACCACAGCGAGCGCCGACCCGTAGCCGAGCTGGGATCCCAGCACGCCGGTCGAGAACTGGTAGGTGCTGAGCAGCTCCGAGGAGTGATACGGGCCGCCCTTGGTCAGCGCCCACACGATGTCGAACGAGCGGAGGGCGTCGATGACGGTGACCGCCAGCACCACCGTGCTGATCGGTCGCAGCTGCGGCAGCGTGACGTAGCGGAACCGCTCGACGGCGGTGGCGCCGTCCATCTTCGCCGCCTCGTGCAGCAGCGGGTCCACCGTCTTCAGCCCTGCCAGGAACAACACCATGATGTAGCCGATCTGCCGCCACAGCGCGGGCACGATCAGCGCGTAGAGGGCGGTGTCGGGATCGCCGAGCCAGATGCGCGCCTGGTCCTCCAGCCCGGCCGCGGTGAGCAGGCCGTTGACGAGGCCGTCGGGCTGGTAGATCATCCGCCAGACCAGCGCGGAGACCACCATGGAGAACACCACCGGCAGGAAGAACACGGCGCGGTAGAAGCCGACCCCCCGCCGCGGCCGGTCGAGCAGCAGCGCCAGCCCCAGCCCGCCCAGCACCGACAGCCCGCCGAACAGCACCAGCCACACCACGGTGTTGCCGAACGCCGTGCGGAACGTCTCGTCGGACCACATGCGCAGGTAGTTGTCCAGCCCGACGAACACGGGCGGGGAGATGCCGTCCCACCGGGTCAGGGAGATGTAGACGCTGTTCAGCGCCGGCCAGAATGTCCAGAGCATCTCCGCCGCGAACGGCACGAGCACGAAGGCGAGAAGGACGGCCTTCTCGCGGGCCCCCTGCCGTGCGCCCTGGGACAGGGCGCCGACGCCGCGGGAGCCGCGCGAGAAGGACTTCGGAACGGCGGCCATCGTCAGTTACCGCGGGCCTTCTCCGAGTCGCGCTGCCACTGCTTGAGGATGTCGCCGGCCTCCGCGGGCTTGTCGATGAACCTCACCAGGGCCGTCGTCAGCGCGTTGAGCTGGTCGTCGTTGGAGTCGCGGTTGAAGAACTGCGTCACGTCGGACGCCGCGGCGACCATCGCCCGGCCCTTCTCCTGCAGCGGCGTCGAGAAGGGGGACTTCGCGTTGCCGTTGGCCGGGATGAGCGTGTTCTCGGAGATCTTGAGGTAGAGCTCCTGGGCCGCCGGGGTGGCGGCGTACGACAGGAACGCCCGCGCCCCGTCGGGGTTGGCGGTGTGGGCGCTGGCGATGAAGCCGTCCAGCGGCGCTTCCTCGGCCACCGGCACGGCCGGGTCGACGATGGGGAACTGGAAGAAGTCGACGTCGGCCTTCACCTCGGCCGGCATGGCGTCGGCGAGGAAGGGCCCGCACAGGAAGACGGCGTCCTTGCCCTGCTGCCACTTGGCCGAGCCCTCCTGGAAGGACAGCCCCTTGCCGGCGGGGTCGAGATACGGCAGGACCTCCCGCCAGACGTCCAGCACCTTGGCCACCCGGGCGTCGGTGTAGCTCTCTTGCCCGGCCAGCAGCGCCCGGTGGAACGTCGCGCCGTTGACGCGCAGGTTGAGGTAGTCGAACCAGGACGCGGTGAGCCAGGCGGCGTCGGCGAGCGGCAGGGCAAGCGGGCTGACGCCCTTGCCCTTCAGGGTCTTGCAGAGCGCGATGAACTCGTCCCAGGTCTTCGGCTCGGAGACGCCCCACCTCTCGAACATGGACGTCCGGTAGAACATGCCCCACCAGTAGTAGTTGGTCGGGACGAAGATCTTCTTGCCGGACGCGTCGGAGGACAGCTTGGCGAACTGCTCGCTGTAGCCGTCGGCGGGGAACGCGGAGGTCGCGTCGAGCAGGAGGCCCTGCTGGGCGAAGTTGCCGGCGATCTCTCCGGCGAACCAGGTGAGCACGTCCGGCGGCGTGGCGAGCGCGAGGTCGGCGCGGATCTGCTGCTGGAAGGCGGCCGCCTCCATCGTGTTCAGCGTCGGCTTGTACTGGGGGTTGAGCTTGACGAACTCGTCGAGCAGCGCCTGCATGGCCTTGCGGCTCTTGTCGCTGGTCTCGCGGGACTTCAGTTGCAGTGCCTTCGACGTGGCGCCGGCTCCTGCCGCGGCCGGCCCGGAGGAGGTGCTCGTCGCGCACGCGCCCAGGGCCGACGTCATGCCGAGCGCGCCGACGCCGGCGAGGAAGCCGCGCCGGCTCACAGTTGGGTGGTTCAAGGGTGGCCTCCGGGAAGCGAGGAGGTGGAGAGGTGGGGGGCGGCCAGGCCGAAGCACACATTGGCATCCCGGCGGACGCAACGTCAATAACTATTCATAAGAAATGAAAAGTTAGCTCGCGCCTGTCGACCCGCTCACGGGTGACGGGCGCCCTCAGACCCCTGCCGGCCGCGGCCCTGCCACCCGGGTGAGGCGGCCGGTCCGCCCGCTCGGCCGCTCCGCGTCCGCCGCCTCGCTACACGACTGATACGCGGCTGAGCCACGGCGAAGGCCCGGTCTCCACAGCGCGGACATCCTCCCCGGCCAGGGTTGTCCCAGCGCGCCGAAGCGGCGCCCTGACTCCCGAAGGTGGTCGACATGTTCTCCGTTCCCGCACCCGGCGACGCGTTCAACGCCCAGCCGTCACCGCGAACCGGCCCGTCCGGCGCGCGGCCGGCGCCGGCCGCGTTCGAGGCGCTCGGCCTCCGGCGCCGCCAGGCGCGACGTCGCCGCGAGGCCGCGCGCAGGTCGCTCACCGCGCTGGCGGTCGCCTCGGCGGTGACGGTGACGATCTCAGCGGCCCCGGGGCTTTCCCCCACGTGGGCCGGCACGTCCGGCCGTGAGGCCCCCCGGCCCGGCGCGCACACCGCCGGGGATCGGCTCTTCACCTACCTCGGGAACGGCGGGTACGACGTCCGCTCCTACGACGTCGCCTACGACTACCGCGCGGGCACCCTGAAGATGGACTCCTCGGTGCGCATCACGGCCACGGCGACGCAGGCGCTGTCGGCTTTCAGCCTGGATTCGGCGGTCGAGCGCGTCAAGTCGGTCGCCGTGCAGGGCAAGCCTGCCGCGTTCCGGGTCTCGGGCGAGAAGCTCCTGATCACTCCCAAGCACGCCCTGCGCAAGGGCGAGAGCTTCCACGTCGACATCTCCTACCGCGTCGATCGCGGGCAGAACCCGCCGTCGCCCTCCTACCCGCCGGGGACGCACATCCTCGACCACTGGATCAACAAGGACGACGGCTTCGCGCTCATGGGCCAGCCGGACCGCGCCCACATGTTCTTCCCCGGCAACGACCACCCGAGCGACAAGGCCCGGTTCACCTTCCGCATCACCACGCCGAAGGACCTCCAGGCCGTGGCCGGGGGGACACTGCGATCGCGCAAGACGACCGGGGACCGGACCACCTTCACCTACGTCGGCCGTGACGCCATCCCGACCGATGTCGCGCAGGCGGCCGTCGGCCGCTTCACGAAGGTGACGGCGCGCGGCCCGCACGGCCTGCCGATTCGCAGCTACATCGCGACCGGCCGGTACAAGGCGGCCAAGCCGATGGTGGACGACATCGCCCGCCAGGTCGCCTGGATGGAGAAGGAGTTCGGCCGCAGGTTCCCCTACGAGGCCTACGGGGTGCTGGGAGTGCCGGGAACCTACGCCGGCGTCGCCCTTGAGTCGGCGACGCTCTCCACGTTCGCCGTCGACGGACTGGCGAAACCGGTGAAGGAGATCGCGCCGACCATGATCCACGAGCTGGTCCACCAGTACTTCGGCGACGCCGTCTCGCCGCACGACTGGAACGACATGTGGATCAGCGAGGGCCACGCCGACTACTACCAGCTGCTCTATTCCGTGGACAAGGGGTACCGGGAGCTCGACGACGTCCTGAAGCAGCGTTACGAGTTCGAGTTCGGCAAGCGGCTCGAATCCGGGCCTCCCGCACGGCTGAAGTCGGCGGCGGACGTGCTGACCGGGGGCAACAACGGAGGGGCACTGATGCTCGCGGGCCTTCGTCACCAGGTCGGCGACGCGGTCTTCAAGCGGATCGAGCGGACCTTCTTCGACCGGTACAGCGGCGCGTCCGCGACGACCCGGAACTACATCGACGTGGCCAACAAGGTCAGCGGGCGCGACCTGACCTCCTACATCGAAGGATGGCTCTACGGCGCCAAGGTACCGCCGATGCCGGGCCACCCGGACTGGAAGCCTCCGGCGGACCAGAAGACCTCCTGAGCGAAGGCGTCAGGAGACCTTCTGAGGACCTTCGGAAGCCGGCCGGGCGAGTGGGGTTGGTGGGCTGGACGGCGGGCGGGTGCATCCCGGCCGGGTGAGAGCGCTCGCGGGCGTCCGCCGGTGGTCCCGGCTCCTACTTGCGGCTCCTACTTGCGGCCGACCGCGCAGAACTCGTCCATCTCGGGGAGGCCGTGGAGGGAGATCAGGTCAGGGCGCCATCGCGGGCAGGAGACGATGCCCGGGTCGACCAGTGTGAGACCGTCGAAGAAGCGCGCCATCTGGCCGGGGGTGCGCAGGTGGTACGGGGCCGGGGCCACCGCGTTCCACTGACGGACGGCCTCGACGACCCGGTCACCGGTGACGACGCTCGTGCTGTGGGTGATGGCGAGGTGGCTGCCCTCCGGCACGGCGTCCAGCAGGCGGGCGACGATCGCCCCGGCTTCGGCGTCGTCCCCGATGAAGGGCAGGATGCCCAGCATGATGATGCCGACCGGCCGCGTGAGGTCCAGGGTCTGGGACGCCGCCCGCAGGACGGCGTCCGGGTCGCGCACGTCGGCGTGGACATAGTCGGTCATGCCCTGCGGCGCGCTGGTCAGCAGTTGCTGGGCGTGCGCCAGCACCAGAGGATCGTTGTCGACGTAGACGACGCGGCATTCGGGCGCCACCTGCTGGGCGGCCTCGTGGGTGTTGTCGACGGTCGGCAGGCCCGCCCCCAGGTCGAGGAACTGGCGGATGCCCGCCTCACCGGCCAGGTAGAGGACGGCACGGCCGAGGAACGCCCTGGAGTGGCGGGCGATGTCGACGATCTCGGGCAGCACCCGCATGGTCTGCTCGCCGACCGCGCGGTCGACCGGGTAGTTGTCCTCCCCGCCGAGCCAGTAGTTCCAGATGCGCGCCGAATGCGGCACGGTCGTGTCCACCTCCGGCACTGCGACGCCGGTCGCGGCGGTACCGGTCGCGGCGGCGCCGGTCGCGGACGCAGCGGTGCCGGTCGCGGTTGCGGCGGTGCCGGTCGCGGTTGCGGCGGTCGCGGACGCGGCAGTGTCGGTGGCGGGCTGCGGCCGGTCGGGGGTCGTCGCGTGCTCTGTCACCGGACACTCTCCTGCACTGCGGATACACGGCAATCGTCGGCGCGTACCGGGCGATCATCGCACCCAGGGACGCCCGCCGTGAAGAGATCAACCTCCGGCAAGTCGCCTATCTCAGACATCCGCCGACAAATCAGGCCGCCGCATGGCGCGCCAATCCGAGCGGATGACGGCCCGGCCGGGGCGGATGACGGCCCGGCCGGGGCGGATGACGGCCCGGCCGGGGCGGATGACGGGCCGGCCGGGGCGGATGACGGGCCGGCCGGGGCGGATGACGGGCCGGCCGGGGCGGATGACGGGCCGGCCGGGGCGAGGCCGGGCCGGCCAGAGTGCGGGTGACGGGCGGTCAGTGGGGGTGATGGGCTGGGAGCTGGGGTGTCACTTACGGCGGACGACGCGGTGGCCGGTGGGCTCGTGCCACATCTCGATCACCAGGTGCTGGGCGTCATCGTCGACGCGGGTGAGGACGATCTCGGTGACGTCGATGCGGAAGAGGTGGAACTCTTGCCCGGGCGGGCCGCCATAGCTCGCGCGGACCCCCTCGTCGGTGATCTCGACGGCCTTGCCCGCGAGTTTGGCGTCGCCGCTCCAGCTGCTCGGATCGGCCTCGTCGGCGTCCTCGGAAGGACTGTGGACGGCCAGGCGGGGATCTCTGCGCAGATCGAGGGCCTTGACCGCGCCGGGCATCGAGCCGAACCAGACCTCGCCCTGCTTGAACTCGACCTCGATGCCGCTGATGCGCGGCGAGCCGTCTTTTCGGAGGGTGGCCATCGTCTTGTGCTTGCCCTTCGCCATGATCTGCACCACGCGGGCGGCCAGCTCGGGGACTTCCCTCTCGATCTCCTGCCATGAAGCCATGCCGTCATCCTGCCTCCCGGCACCGACACTTTCCGCCTGAGGCGATTTCCGCCCCTGGGCTCACTCTCTGGAGTGAACATGTAGGCCGTCCGTGACATCCGGTGCGGTGGTGCTCGCGTCCAACTGGCACGGGGGCTGGCCGTATCTCTCACCCATGGCAGACCGAAGGGCGGACAGTGAGGTCGACGACACGGCTCTACCAGGCTGTATTGCGAGACGGCTCCAAGCCCATCTGGGTCCGGCTTCATCGCGCCTTCTCGCAGTGGGCGGCGGAGAAGGGCTTTCCGTCCGCCGACGCCGCCGGGCAGAGGGCGGCGTACGAGGCGGACGGCAGACAGCTGATCTTGGAGCGCCGTGATCTGTGCGGGCGGTACGTCCTGGACGAACCGTGCGACATCGGCGTGCTGCGCACCAAGGCGGTGTTCCTCGACGGCACCGATCGGGCGCCGGGCTGGGTCGTGGTGACGGTCGAGCAGCTCGGCGGCGCGCACAGCGGGACGTCCCAGGCGCCCGGGTTCCTGCCCGCGTACCTGCGCACCCACCGGATCACCGACGGCGCGGTCCACCTGGCGGACGCCTCGGTCGTCCTGGCCGAGCAGGAGGTCGCCCACTTCGTCCATGTGCTGACCGAGCCACGGCGGCGCGTGCCCATCGCGGTCGTGACGCCGGATCCCGGAAGCGCCGCGCGCGCCGAGTGGCTGGCGGCCGCGGTGGCCGGAGCCGGTGTGGTGGTGCGGCTGGCCGACAAGCACACCGAGGACCTTTTCAACCAGGCCGTCGGTAAGGACCTCGGCGTGTACGGCGGGGCGATCCGCACCTACGCCGCCCCGTTCGATCCGGCGACCGAGCGTCACGTCTACCGCCATCCGCCGATGCGTCCGGCGAAGCTGCGCGAAGAAGGCGAAGCGGCGCTTGCCAAGATCGCGGAGGGCATGATCGGCCGGTCCGCGGGTGTGGACCTGCCCGACGAGGTGCAACGGGCCCTGCCGGTGGTTCACCGGGTGCTGGCCGGGCGCTCACCGTCCGCGGAACTGGCGGATGCGATGGGCCCGCGTCCCAGACCCGCCGGTCCGGCGCGCGAGGAACTGCGGCGCAAGATGATGACGCTGGCCGTGCGCCCCGGTCCGGCGGCCGCGGCCGTCACGCCCGCCTCCCGGATCGCCGCCGCGCCCGCCACCAGGGACACCGCCGCAGGCGCCGTCGCGCCGGCCGCCGGTGATGCCGTCGTGCCCGCACCCCGTCCGGCCGCCGGGCCGGGCGCGCGGGACACCGTCGTCCCGGCACCCCGGCCGGCCGCCGCGCCCCACGCCGCGTCCGGGGCCGGCTCGTCCGCCGGGTCGCTCGCGGGACCGGCGCCGGCACCGCGCGCGGCGGCATCCGAAGCAGGGACGTCCTCCGGAGCGGACGCGACCGGGTACGCGCCGCATGAGACGCCGGCGGGCCGGCGCGGAGGCGAGGAACCGGCGTCGAGCCGTCACGCGGTCGAGGACGCGGGGGTGGGCCGGCATCCCGACCTGGAGGCGGGGACGGACGCCGGGGCGGGCCGGCATCCGGCCGCGGACGCGCGGCCCGAGCTCGCGCACGAGGTCGCCGAGCTGGTGGTCAAGGAGATGCGCGAGGAACTGGAGACCGCCCTCGGGCTGGCGGCCGGCCTGGACACCGGGCAGCAGCTCCTGCGCGAGGTGCGCACGCTGGGCCTGCGTCTGGACGGCCTGCGTGACCTGGTCGTCGATGAACCGCCCCCGCCGGACGACCCGGAGGACACGGAGGTGGCCTACGCGCTGCTGCAGGAGGAGTACGCCGACGCCGTGGACGCGGCGCGGGTGCTCGCCGAACGCGTCCGATGGCTGGAAGGCGCGCTGGCCGAGCTGGGCCACCCCATGTACGGCGTCGCCGTCCCCGAGGAGGTGTTCCATCCCGACAGCCTGTCCGAGGCGCTGATCGAGGCGAGGTCCAGGCTCACCCATGTGGTGATCGGCGACACCGACTCCCCCGCCGCGCGCCTGGACGTCGTCTACCCGGGGCTGCGCCGCAGCTGGGCCGGCAAGGCCTGGGACGCGCTGCACGCCCTGAACGACTTCGCCCGCGCGCGCTCCAGCGGGGAGTACGCGGGCGGCTTCTACGACTGGTGCGCCGTCGGCGTGCCGGGCCGCTACACGGTCCCGACCGGGATGCTGGTCATGCGCGAGTCCAAGAGCGTCACCAGCCGCGACAAGTTCCGCGATCCGCGCACCTTCCCCGTGCCGACCGAGGTCGACGCGCGCGGCGAGATCCTCATGGAGGCCCACATCAAGCTGCGCGCGGTCGGTTACCCGGCGCCGCGCATGTACTTCCACGACGACTCGGGCGGCGCCACGGGAAAGGTGTACGTCGGCTATCTCGGCGGGCATCTCCCGAACACCCGCACCAACTGACGTCGGTCGCTTCGCGCGACGACGCGGCTCGGGCGCCCGGCCCCGCCGGGACGGGGAGCACCCAGGCGTCCTCCCCGGGCGTGCGCACGGCGGACGACCTCCCGAGGCGTCCGTGCGCACGGCGGACGACCTCCCCGGGCGTGCGTGCGGCGGACGACGCCCGGGGTGTCGCCGTGGTCAGGCCGCGTCGAGGCGCGACAGCTCTTCGGGCGACAGCTTCAGGTCGACCGCGCCGGCCGAGTCGCGGATGGTCTCCGGCCGCGACGAGCCCGGGATGGGGATGACGACCGGCGCCTTGGCGAGCAGCCAGGCGAGGCAGACCTGCTGCGGGCTGACCCCGTGCTCGTGCGCCACCTCCGCGAACACGGCGAACCGCGAGCCGAGGTCGCCGGCCTGCGTGATGCCGCCGAGCGGGCTCCACGGCAGGAAGGCGATGCCCATCTCGGCGCACAGGTCGAGCTCCGGCTCGCTGGAGCGGAAGGCGGGCGAGAACTGGTTCTGCACGCTCACCAGCCGCCCGCCCAGGATCTCGGCGGCCTGCCGGATCTGATCGGGGTCGGCGTTGGAGATGCCGGCCATCCGGATCTTGCCCGCGTCGAGCAGGTCGCGGATGGCGCCGACCGAGTCGGCGTAGGGCACGCTCGGGTCGGGACGGTGGAACTGGTAGAGGCCGATGGCCTCCACGCCGAGCCTCTCGAGCGACGCCTCGCAGGCGGTCTTGAGATAGTCGGGCGAGCCGTTCACCGTCCAGGAGCCGTCGCCGGGGCGCAGGTGGCCGCCCTTGGTGGCGACCAGCACGTCGGAGGTGTCGCCTCCGTAGCTCGCGAGAGCGCGGGCGATCAGCGACTCGTTGTGGCCCACGTCGGTCGCCGTGAGGTGGTAGGCGTCCGCGGTGTCGATCAAGGTGACGCCGGCGTCGAGCGCCGCGTGGATGGTCGAAATGGAACGCTGCTCGTCGGGACGCCCCTCGATGGACATGGGCATGCCGCCCAGACCGATCGCGCCGACCTGGACGTCGCCGATGCGGCGAGTCTGCATGAAAGTTCCTCCTCGAAAAAGATCAGCTACTACGCCAGTCTCCTCTTCCCACAATAAAGCCGTCCAACTGGGGCAATTAGGGCGTCGTACCCGGCCGCCTGGCGCGCCGCCGCGGGATGTAGACTTATTTGCACAATATCCATATAAGGCCGAACCCGATGGCCGGAGGAGATGGTGGGCGAGTTCACCGGTGACACCGTGGCGTCGCTGCGGTCGGCCGGGCTGCGGGCGACGCGGCCGCGGCTGGCCGTGATCGAGGCGCTGCGCTCGATGGGCGGCCACCGCACGGCCGACGACGTGCACGCGCACCTGGCGGGGCGCGGCGTCTCGCTGCCGCGCACCAGCGTCTACAACTCGCTGGTCACGCTGGCCGACCTCGGTGTGGTGCTGCGCGCGGACGTCGGGCCGGGCGCGGCGGTGTACGAGGTGGCCGAGCGCCGGCACCACCATTTCGTCTGCCGGCGGTGCGGGCAGGTCAGCGACGTGCCCTGTGCCGGGGACGCGAAGCCCTGCCTCGCCCCGGGCGGCGACATGGGCGAGGTGGAGGAGGCGCAGGTCATCTTCCGCGGGGTCTGCCACGACTGCCTCGGCCGGAACGCACCCGCCTGAGGGCCGCGGATACCACAGCACGCCTGTACGACCGGGCAGGAGGCACAGAGCATGAGCGCCGAGATCGGCAACACCGAGAAGGACCACCACGGCGCGCGCGGGGACCGGCGATCAGCGGCCCGCTATCGCGGCGCGCTCGACTCCGAGCGGCAGAGCGCCGCCCTGTACCGCGGGCTCGCCGCGGGCGCCGAGGGAGAACGACGGCAGATCTTCCTGCAGCTCGCGGCCGTGGAGGAGCGGCACGCCGCTCACTGGGCGGACAAACTCGCCGCCCTCGGCGAGCGGGTGCCCGGCCCTCGCCGGTCCAGCATGCGCATCCGCCTGCTGTCCTGGCTGGCCCGCCGCTACTCCGTCGACGCGGTGCTGCCGTTCGTCGAGCGCGCCGAGCACGCCGACGCGGGCCTGTACGACGGCGATCCCGACGCCGACCCCGGCATGGCCGCCGACGAGCGCTCGCACGCCCGGGTGCTCACCCGGATGCGCCGGCGGGAGCGAGCGGACCAGGGCGAACACGACCTCCCCGGCACGAGCGGCGCGGACGGCATGGCCGGTGCGAGCGGCGCGGGCGGGCTGAGCGGCGCGGACGGCATGGCCGGTGCGAGCGGCGCGAACATTGTGGAAGGTGTGAGCGGCGCGGGCGCGCTGAGCGGCGCGCGTGGCCTGAGCGGTGTGGGTGGACCGAGCGTTGGGGGCGGCAGGGGCGTGGCCCGGCGCGAGCGCTGGCATCGCAGCGACCGCTCCGGCACGTTGCGCGCGGCCGTGTTCGGCGTCAACGACGGCCTGGTGTCCAACACCTCGCTGGCCATGGGGTTCGCCGGGTCGGGGGCCGCGGGGCACACCATCTTGTTCGCCGGGCTCGCCGGCCTGCTGGCCGGCGCGTTCTCGATGGCCGTCGGCGAGTACATCTCGATGCGCAGCCAGCGGGAGGCCTACGAGCGCGAGATCGCGCTGGAGGCCGAGGAACTGCGCGACGACCCCGAGGCCGAGGCGGAGGAACTGGCGCTGATCTACCGGGCCAAGGGCCTGGACGCCGAAGAGGCCGAGCACGTCGCCAAGACGATCATGAAGGACCACTCCACCGCGCTGGAGACCATGGCCCGTGAGGAACTGGGCCTGGATCCGGAGGAGCTCGGCTCGCCGTGGTCGGCGGCGCTGTCCAGCCTCGTCGCCTTCGCGCTGGGGGCCGTCGTGGTCGTCATCCCCTACCTGTTCGGCGATGGCACGGCCGCCCTGGTCACCGCGGTGCTCCTGGCCTCGCTGGCCCTGTTCACGGTGGGCGCGCTGCTCGGGATGCTCAACGGCCGGTCGCCTCTGCTCACGGGCGCCCGGCAGCTCCTCATCGGCGGAGGCGCGGCCGTGGTCGTGTACTTCATCGGCCACGCCATCGGCGCCGGCGGGATCTGACCGATCGGCCACCTACCGCCGAGCCGCCGCGGACGGCCGGCTCCGTGGTCAGCACGTGAGGCTCCGGCTTGATGGTCAGAACATGAGGCGGATCGCGGCGAGGAAGGTGAGGGCCAGGGTCATCCGTTCGAACCAGGTCCTGTTGATGCGCTTGACGATCACGCGCCCTACCACGCCTCCCGCGACGACCGCCGGGGCCGTGACCGCGGCGAAGGTCAGCGTGGCGGGGGTGATCAGGCCGAGCGCCACGCTGAACGGCACCTTGAAGGCGTTGATGGTCAGGAAGAACCACGCGGTCGTGCCGAGGAAGCCGAGCATCGGCAGGCCCGCCGCCAGGAAGTAGACGGCCATGATGGGGCCGGCGGCGTTGGCCGTCATGGTGGTGAAGCCGGCGAACACGCCCGCGGAGGCGGCCACCGCCCGGTGCTCGGCGAGCTCGGACCCGCGGCTCCGGTTCCAGAAGTGCAGGGCGATGATCACCAGCAGGATCGTCCCGATGATGCGCCGCATCTGCGCGTCGTCGACCCAGCGCACGACGAAGGCGCCGACGACCACCCCGACGGCCACCCAGGGGAAGAGCTTGAGCAGCCTTGGCCAGTCGGCGTGCCGCCGGTAGGTGACCACGGCGACCACGTCCCCGACGAGCAGCAGGGGCAGGAGCATCCCGGTGGAGCTCTTCGTCGGCAGGACCAGCGCGAACAGCGCGATCGCCACCGTGCCCGCGCCGGAGATCCCCGTCTTGGCGAATCCGACCAGGACCAGCGCGAAGAGCACCACCGCCCATTGGGCGAAGTCCAGGGACGGCAGCGTCAGCTCCAGCACCACGGCAGGATACGGGCATGTCCATATTTTTCGGACAGAGGGGCCCGGCGGTCACGCCGCCGGCGTCATGACGAGGACGGGCGTCCGAAGAACAGCTCGTCGGGGTGGAGGTCGAAACAGACGAGGTCGTGGTCGGCGGCCAGGCGCAGGACCGTCCGGCAGACCTCGGCTGCGCGGGGGAAGACGATGGACATCACGACGAACTCGTCCCCGACCGTCAGCGGTGTCGCCCACGGTGAGGTCCGGTAGTCGCCGTCGGGCAGGTCGGGGAACTCGTCGGTCAGCGCGTCGTAGAAGGCGATCACCTCGGCGACAGGTCCGCCGGCGCCTGCCTGAGCGGCCTTCTCGTCCGTCCAGGCCAGGCCACTCGTGGAAGCCGTGTCGCCGGCCGGAGCCGGGTCGCCGCCCAGGACCAGGTCCGCGGTCAGGGTCAGGCCGCCGCCCAGGTCCACCTCACCGGAGGACGCCTCCCCGGCGCACCAGGCGAGGTACTTGCGCGCCGCCTCCTCGGGAGTGAGGGGCGTGCGCGCGTACCAGACTCCAAGATCGACGCTCATGGACGTCCTCGCCTTCACGGCCACATCGACGGTGTCCTCCAGCGCCCGGCCTCGCGGGCCCGGAGGTATGCCACTCCAGTCTGCCCTCCCGCCGGAACAGGCGAGGACGCCGACATGACCCGCCCGAAGCGCAGGCTGCACCGGACACGAGGCCGCACCGGACACGAGGCCGCACCGGACGCAGGCCCGCACCGGACGTGGAGCCGCACCCGACGCAGGGGCGCACCCGACGCGGTCGCACCGGACGCGGGTCATTATCGGACGCGGGTCGTTATCGGAAGAGGCCGCTGCGGGCGTCGGGGGCGGGCCGGCCTTGCAAGGGGGGCGTAGAGGACGTCGGAGTGCGAGTACCGGGCGACCACGTCGCCCGCGGCGGGCTGAAAGCCGGGGTGGAAATCACTCAGATACGCACCGGCCCAAATCACTCAGATACCTACCGTCGAGGTCACTCGGATGCGTACCGGTCGAGGTCACTCGGGCGTGTGCCCGCTGCCTGCGGACGTACCGGGTTCGGCCACGAAGAGGGTGCCGGTCGTGCGGGCGGTGAGGGAAGGCTCGGCGGCGGGGACGAACGCGGACTCCCCCTGGCGGAGTTCGGCCGAGCCGACCGTCGCCGTCCCCTCGGTGGCCAGCAGGATGCGCGGCACTCCGCCGTCCAGGTGGACCTCACCTTCGTCGCCCTGGACGCGGCGCAGGCGGAACTCCGGGCTCGGGGTGTCGAACACGCCGCCCGGGCCGGCCTGGAGGGCGAGCGGGACCTCGCCGGGGTCGGTGATGCGCAGCAGTTCCTCGACGTTGAGCGGCTTGGGGGTGAGACCGGCCCGCATGACGTTGTCGGAGCTGCCCATGATCTCCACGCCGAAGCCCTTGAGGTAGCAGTGGAGCACGCCGGCGCCGAGGAAGAGGGCCTGGCCGGGAGCCAGCTCGTGCCTGCGCAGCAGCAGCGGCGCCAGGCACGCGGGATCGCCCGGATAGCGCCTGGCCAGGCGTACGACCAGCTCGTAATCGGGGTGGTGCACCGCCGAAGCGGCCCAGACGATCTGCCCGGCCGCCTGCTGCTTGCCGAGCAGGGCCTCCAGCGCCTTCAGCGGCGCGCCGCCCTCCAGCAGGGAGACGACGTCCTTGAGGTCGGGGACGCCGAGCCGGTCGACGAGCATCGCGGCCTGCGCGAAGGGTCGGAACCCGGCCAGCGCCGTGAACGGCGTGAGCGCGCACACCAGCTCCGGCTTGGGCCACGGGTCGCCGTAGACGCCGCGCGCGTGGCCGTCCACGGCCTGGTCGGCGGAGGGATGCACCTGCAGCGACAGCGGCTGGGCCACGGCGATGAGCTTCATCAGGTACGGCAGTCGCTCGCCGAACCCGTCGATCGTCGCCTCGCCGAGCCCGCCGCGGGGGTCGGAGCCGATGAGGTCGGCGAGGGTGCGGCCGTCGTCGCCGGCCAGCCGCGACGGGCCGGACGGGTGGGCACCGAGCCACATCTCCGCTTCGGGACCGGCCGCGGGCGCGGGCCTGCCGGTGAGCTCGGCGATGTCCGTGCGGGATCCCCAGGCGTAGTCCTTGACGGGGTTGGTCAGCAGGTGCACTGGTGCTCCTCGGTCGGATGCATGGCGCCGTCCGGCGGCGCCCTCGGCCTCGTGCGCGGTCGGACCCGGCGACGCCCCTGTGCGAGCTCGTCCGCGCCGGGGGCCGCGGCCGAGTCCAAGGGGTGGGACGTTCTGGGCCCGCCCGCATCATTTCACCCGTCGCCGCTGTCGAGGTGACCGCCCCTGAATGTCATCGCCGCCGCGCGGGCTCCCTGCTGAGGGCGAGCCGGGTGTGCTCTCTGCCGAGGGCGGGCCGCGTGGGCTCGTGAGGAGAACCGGCATGCGCACGCGTCCACTTAGGGCAGTCTTGGACGGGTGCGCAGCAAGCTCGGCGGCAGGGTGGCCCAGGTGGCGGAGACCGCCCTCGCCGTCCGCGACCACGTGACCGCGATCGACGTCCTGACCGGCCTGGGGTGGCTGCACGACCGCCATGTGGAGATGTGGCGGCAGGGCCGCGTCGACAGCCTGGAACGGCTGGCGCCCGTGGACAGGACCAAGATGGAGCAGGCCCTTGTCCACCTGCGCGAATGGGCCCTCGGCCGCGCCCTGGTGGAGAGCGAGGCGGCGTACGCGGCCGCGAGCCGCGATCGGCGGCCGCTGCGCTTCACCTTGGACGGGGACGAGGAGGCCGAGCGCGGGTTCCGCGTCCACTGGCTGTCGGCTCAGCTGAGCGAGTCGCGGCGGCGGCAGATCGAAGAGCGGCAGAACAAGGCCCCCGACCTCGTGGCCGTCGCGCCGCTGGAGGCGTGGACCTGCGCCGGATGCGGGGACACCGGCCCCTATCTGATCATGGAGGACGAACGCCCGCACTGTCTGACCTGCGCCGACATGGATCACCTGTGCTTTCTGCCCGCGGGGAACGCCGCGCTGAGCCGCCGCGCCAAGAAGGCGAGCGGCCTGTCGGCCGTGGTCGTCCGCTTCAACCGGCGGCGCAGGCGGCATGAGCGGCTCGGCGTGCTGGTGGAGGAGGAGGCGCTGGCGCGGGCCGAGGAGCAGTGCCTGGCCGACGAAGAGGTGCGGCTGCGCCGCCGCGAACGCGACCGCGAGCGGCGGGCCGGCGAGGACGCCGCGTTCCAGACCACGATGGCGGCGGAGATCCGGCGCCTGTTCCCCGGCTGCCCGGCGGAGCGGGCCGAGGCCATCGCCGGCCACGCCGCGGTGCGCGGCAGCGGCAGGGTGGGGCGCACCGCCGCCGCCCGCGCGCTGGACGAGAACGCGATCACTCTCGCCGTGGTCGCGAGCGTGCGCCACCTGGACACCGACTACGACGACCTGCTGATGTCCGGGGTGCCGCGCGTGACCGCCCGCGAACGCATCCGCTCTCGCCTCGACGAGGTCCTGTCCAGCTGGCGGTCCGCCGAGCCGACCGCGTAAGGGGACGACGTCCTATGAAGCGCGGAGACACCGCCCCGGCCGTGCATGCCACGTCAGGGCGGCATTCGTTGGAGTGCGCCACCCGCATGAGGACGCTGCCTGTGTCCGGGGCGCGGTCGGTGTCCGGGGCGTGGTCTGTGTCCGGGGCGTGGTCTGTTTCCGGGGCGTGGTCTGTGTCCGGGGAGTGGTCTCTAGATGCGGTCGAGGACGGATTCCAGGCCGCGCAGGACGCTCGATCGCCAGCCGCCGCCCATGACCCTCTGTGCCCGCCGCTGGAGGGGGTCGTCGGGGTCGAAGCCCTCGTGCAGGAGGAACAGCCGGGTGCCCTCGCCTTCCGGCTCCAGCGTCCAGGTGATCGTCCAGTCGGCGACGTTCGCGGGGTCGGCGTCCCGCCAGCCGATGCGGAGCATCCTGCCGATCTCGAAGGCGAGCACCTCTGCCGAGACCGTGCCGGAGAAGCCCGTGCCCGGCATGGGGACCATCCGCATGGTGTACCGGTGACCGACCTCCAGCCGGAAGTCGCCGGGCATCAGCCACTGGGCCAGCAGTTCGGGTTCGGTCAGCGCCCGCCATACCTTCGCGGGCGGGTGCGGCAGGAACTGATCGAGGTGGACGGTGGTCAGATCGTCGTCGCTCATCCCTCGTCGTCCCGTGCTCATCGCTCGTCGTCCAGGTGGTCGAGCAGGTCGCGCGACCCGGCGAGTCTCGCGCGCCGGAATCGCTCGAACGGGCTCGGTCACGGCCGCACCCCGTTCGGCGGCACCGCTGCCGGCCGATAGAGCCGCTGCCACCCGACCTTACGCTCCGTTACCGGCCCGCCTCGCGTAACACGCACATGTGCTCGGAAAAGACCGGAGGTCAGGTCCACCTCGACCGTGGCCGCCGTGCCGCCGTTCTGCCATTTCCAGGTGGACTGGCATCAGCTGTACGCGAAAGCGTCTTTGACACGCCGCATGACAAGCAGTGGATCGGGCCGCGCGAAGTCGTAGGGTGACCGTCGGTATTCCGGGCTCACGCAGTTCCGCAGATGCGTTCGCACTGCCCGCGTGACCGCCTGAGAAAGGGTCGTCCATGCGCAGAACGCCGGTCGCCGCCGTCCCGCTGGCGGCGTCCCTGCTCCTCGCCGGCCTCGCCGCACCGCAGGCCGCCTGGAGCGCGCCGCAGGCCGCCTGGAACACGCCGCGGACCGCCTGGACCTCCTGGAACGCGCCGCGAGCCTCCTGGAACGCGCCACGGGCCGAGCGGCAGGAGGCGTTCCGTGCCGCCGCCGCCCGGTACGGCGTCCCCGAGAAGGTCCTGCTCGCCGTCTCGTACCTGGAGTCGCGCTGGGACGCCCACCAGGGCCTGCCCAGCGTCACCGCGGGATACGGCCCGATGCACCTCACCGACCCGCGCCGGGCCCTCCGCCTCACCGGCCCGCACGACGCCCTCCACCCCACCGGCCCGCGCCGGACCTCCCATCGCGCCGGCCCGCGCCGGGTCTCCCATCGCGCCGGTCGCGGGACCGCCGAGGAGGCCGCCCGGCTCACCGGGATCTCCGCCGACCGGCTCGTCCGCGACCCCGGCGCCAACATCCTGGGCGGGGCCGCCCTGCTCGCCCGCCACCAGAGGGATCTCGGCCTGCCGATGAGCCCGAGGCCGGCCGACTGGTCCGGGGCCGTCGCCCGCTACTCGGGCGCCACCGGGGCCGGAGACGCCCGGCACTTCGCCGGCGAGGTGTTCTCGCTGCTCAGGACGGGAGCCGGCAGGATCACCGACGACGGCCGCCAGGTTTGGCTGTCCCCCTCACCGGAGATCGCTCCGCACATGGAGCACGTCGACCGCATGGGGCTGCGCGAGGGCGGGAACAGGAACACCGACTGCCCGGCGAACCTGGCCTGCGAGTGGCTGCCGGCGCCGTACCGCGAACTGCCGGGCGGCGGCTACGGTAACCACGACCTGTCCGACCGGCCGCGCGAGCATCGCATCGAGTACATCGTCATCCACGACACCGAGGAGACCTACGGCAAGACGCTGAGGCTGGTGGACGACCCCACGTACGTGAGCTGGCACTACACCATCCGCTCGTCCGACGGGCACATCGCCCAGCACGTCCGCACGCGGGACATCGCCTGGCACTCGGGCAACTGGTACGTCAACGCCAAGGCGATCGGCATCGAGCACGAGGGCTTCCTCGCCAAGGCCGGCGCCTGGTACACCGAGGCGATGTACCGCAGCTCCGCCCGGCTGGTCCGCTATCTCGCCCGGCGGTACGGCATCCCGCTCGACCGCGCGCACATCCTCGGCCACGACAACGTCCCCGGCACCGTGCCAGGCTCCGTGGCCGGTATGCACGTCGACCCGGGGCCTTACTGGGACTGGGGCCACTACTTCGCGCTGATGGGCAGTCCGTTCAAGGCCACGGGCGGCGCCCACGCGGGCCTGGTGACGATCAGGACCGACTACGCCCGCCACCGTCCCCGCTACACCGGCTGCGAGGAGCCCGGCGAGGACTGCCGGCCGCACGGCTCGGCGTCCGTGCGCCTGCACACCGCGCCCGGCCACGGCAAGCCGCTGGTCAGGGACGTCGGCCGCAGGTCCGGCGGCCGGTCCACCTACGGCGTCCACGACCACGGCGCCCGGGCGACCACCGGCCAGCAGTACGCCCTCGCGGGCCGCAAGGGCGACTGGACGGCCATCTGGTACCTCGGCCAGCGCGCGTGGTTCCACAACCCGCACGACGCGCCGACCGCGGTCAACGCCGGCGGGTTGATCGTCACCCCCAGGCCGGGCCGCGCGAGCGTGCCGGTGTACGGCAGGGCCTATCCGGAGCCGGAGGCCTACCCGAAGGGCGTGCCGGTGCAGCCGATCGTGCCGCTGCAGTACATGATCCCGCGGGGGCAGCGGTACGCCGTCGGGCTGGCGACGCACGGCGAGTACTACCACTCGACGACCTACGACGAGACGGCCCACCGGCTCGTCAGGGGCCGCACCCTGTACTACCAGGTGCAGCTCGGCCACCGCGTGGCCTTCGTCAAGGCCGACGACGTGGACATCCTGCCCTCCTCCGTGTGACGAGGACACCGCCGCCCGGAAGCCCGGGACCGCGTCCGCACCCGCAACCGAGCATCAAGCCCGTCACCGGCCACCCGTCACCGGTTACCGGTCACTGTGAGCGGCCCCTGTACTCCGGCCCGTGAACCATCGCGTGACGCGGCCCCACCTGGCGACAGAGGGCGGTGTCAGTCGTTGAGGTGCTGGCGCAGGTAGGAGTCGACCTGGTCGAGGGCGATGCGCTTCTGGGCCATGGAGTCGCGCTCGCGGATCGTCACGGCGTGGTCTTCCAGGGTGTCGAAGTCGACCGTGATGCAGAACGGCGTGCCGATCTCGTCCTGGCGGCGGTAGCGGCGGCCGATCGCTCCGGCGTCGTCGAACTCGACGTTCCAGCGGCGGCGCAGCTGGGCGGCCAGGTCGCGGGCCTTCGGCGAGAGGTCGGCGTTGCGCGACAGGGGCAGCACGGCCACCTTGACCGGCGCGAGCCGGTGGTCCAGCCGCATGACCGTGCGCTGCTCCATGACGCCCTTGGCGTTCGGGGCCTCGTCCATGGTGTAGGCGTCGATCATGAAGGTGAGCGCGCAGCGGTCGACGCCGGCGGCCGGCTCGATGACGTACGGCACGTACCGGTCACCGGACTCCTGCTCGAAGAACGACAGGTCGGTGCCGGAGGCGGCGGCGTGCGTGGTGAGGTCGAAGTCGGTGCGGTTGGCCACACCCTCGAGCTCGCCCCACTCGGAACCGGTGAAGTTGAAGCGGTATTCGACGTCGACGGTGCGCTTGGAGTAGTGCGACAGCTTGTCCTTCGGGTGCTCGTACAGCCGGAGGTTGTCGCGGTTGATGCCGAGGTCGATGTACCACTGCAGGCGAGTGTCGATCCAGTACTGGTGCCACTCTTCGTCGCTGCCGGGCTTGACGAAGAACTCCATCTCCATCTGCTCGAACTCGCGCGTGCGGAAGATGAAGTTGCCCGGGGTGATCTCGTTGCGGAAGGACTTGCCGATCTGGCCGATGCCGAACGGGATCTTCTTGCGGGACGACTGCTGCACGTTGAGGTAGTTGATGAAGATGCCCTGAGCGGTCTCGGGACGCAGGTAGGCGAGGCCCGACTCGTCCTCGACGGCGCCGAGGAACGTCTTGAGCAGGCCGTTGAACATGCGCGGCGCGGTGAACGCGCCCTTGGTGCCGCAGCTGGGACAGGTGAGGTCGGCCAGGCCGTTCTCGGGGGCCCTGCCGCTGTGCTTCTCGGCGTAGGCCTCTTCGAGGTGGTCGGCGCGGAAGCGCTTGTGGCACGACTGGCACTCGGTGAGCGGGTCCACGAACTCCCTGACGTGGCCGCTGGCCTCCCAGACCTCGCGCGCCAGGATCACCGAGGAGTCGAGGCCGACGACGTCCTCGCGGCCCTGGACCATGGACTTCCACCACTCGCGCTTGACGTTGTTCTTGAGCTCGACGCCGAGCGGGCCGTAGTCCCAGGACGCGCGCAGACCTCCGTAGATCTCGCTCGACGGGTAGACGAGCCCCCGGCGTTTGGCGAGGCTGACGATCGTGTCCATGATGTCGGTACGGCGGGCCATCAAGAATCTCCATCCGGCTGGCGGTCGGGGTTGGGTTTGTCGATCAGAGGGCGCGTCACCTGCCCGATCACACTCAAGCTTAGGGGCACCACCGACACGGCCCGCCCACAATCGCCTCCGCGCGCCGGTGAGCCTTCCTCTCCCGGCCCTCGATCACCCCGGTTCGAGGGCCGGCCCCCGCTCTCTCCAGCCCTGAGCCCGCCTTCTTCCGCCCCTGGGAGACGGCCGTCCCGCCCCCGGAAGCGGTCATTCCTGGCTGCCGGCGACGATCTCGAAGGCGCTCGGTTCATTGATCATCAAAGTCATGAGCGGGTACATGTCCATGCGCGCCGCCGACAGCGCGCGGCGGTAGTAACCCGCCCCCTCCCACTCGCTGACCAGCGCCCACAAAGCCGGCTCGTCCACCGATCTGCCGATGTGACCACGCAGGAACCCCTCTTGGGCGGCGAACGTCCCCAGAATCGCCTTGGCCTGATCCACGAACTGCCCGGACTGCGAGCCGGGCACCGAATACCTGATGAGCGCGAGCATGCCGCTCAGCATGCCAGCCCGTCCCTGCCGCGTGGCCGTCCGCCCGCACGAACGGCCACCCCGTTGCCGGATACGGCCGCCCCGTTCCCCGCACGAACGGCCGCCCCGTTCCCGCATCCGGCCGCCTCGTTCCCGGATACATCGGACAGGCCGCCGGAGCGAGGGTGTTCGACGTTAGGCTCGAACCGTGGCCGACAAGCACCAGCGCAGCGACTCTTCGCGCTCCTCTTCCTCCTCCGCGGCACGCGGGCGCGCCGTGCCCGACCACCCGCTCGCACGCGGCCGGCGTCCCGCCGCGGCGCGGCCGCTGCCCCCCGGCGAACGGTTCCTCACACCCGGCGCGACGGGGCTGCGCGAGGTGGTCGAGCGCAAGAGCGCGGTGCCCCTGGTCTTCCTGTACGGGCTGCCGCGCTGGATCATCCCCGTGGTCCTGGTGATCCTCCTGCTGGTGGGCTTCGCCGTCCCCGACTGGCGAGGCGGCGTCGCCGTCCTGCCCGTCCTCGGCTTCGTCGGCTGGCTCGCCTACATGTCCTGGCCCTCGCTCGGCACCTGGGCCCGCCTGATGCGCGTCGCCATGACGGCCTTCCTCATCGCCCTCGCCGCCGACCGCTTCGGCCTCTTCTGACCCGGCCCGCGTCCCCGCGCACGTCCTGATCCACCGCACACGCGAAGATCAAGTAGAGATGGGGCGGAGATGGTCACGGCGTCGTTCTCGGGATTGGCGTCCTGGCCGGACGATCAGCCCCGGGTCGAGTTCTCGACCCCGAGAGGAATCCTGGACCTGCACAACAATGCGAAGATCGAGCGCGTCGACTTCGCTCCCGGCTCTGCGGTGCTCAGCATCGCGTTCCGATATGCGGAGAACTGGCGCGAGGTGGACACGAAGGGCCGTCCCGTGGTCCTCGAGTTCCGCGGGGTCCGGCACCTGCGCATGCAGCAGGCGGCCGACTACGACCCGCGGGCCGCGGACTCGCTGGAAGGAGTTGTGCACCGGACGGAGAACGGCGTCTCGCGCTTCGAGGTGGACATGGGAGACATCACCTGTTCGCTGCTCGCCGAGGCGCTGGTTCTGCACGACGACGCCGCCGGAACGGGGTGACAGAAGGTGCACGTCCGGCGGACAAGTCAAGGTGCGGATCGGTTGAACGAGCAGGTCCGTGCCCTGACGGCAGAGGTCCTGGACGAGGGGCTGGATGATTGGGTGACGCTCGGCCATGTGATCCATCGAGCGGCGATCGTGTCCGGCGCGGCACCCGGCGAGTCGAGGAAGGTGGCACTGAGCGGAGCGCGGGCGGGGCGGTCAGCCGGCGGAGGCGACGGCGGCGCAGGAGGCACACGTGCCGAAGATCTCCATGGTGTGGGTGATCGCCGTGAAGCCGTGCTCGGCCCCGACGGCCTCCGTCCAGCGCTCGACGTCCGGCCCGGCCACCTCGACCGTGCGGCCGCAGTTGCGGCACACCAGGTGATGGTGGTGCGTGCCTGTCGCGCACGCCCGGTACACGCATTCGCCGTCGTCGGTGCGCAGGACGTCGACCTGGCCGGACTCGACCAGTGCCTGCAGCGTCCGGTACACCGTGGTCAGCCCGATCTTCGCGCCGTCGGCGCGCAGCTGGGCGTAGATGTCCTGGGCGCTGCGGAAGCCGTCGCTGCGGCTGAGGATCTCCCGCACGGCGGTCCGGCGGCTGGTCATCGGCGCGTCTCCTCGTTGCGCGGGTGCCTGGTCTGCCTCGTCCCTGTCTTCGCGCGCCGTGAGCGCGCGCGCCCGCCGGTCATGGGGCCGCCTCACGAGCGCGGCTCCGCCGGAGCAGCCTGCCGGCGCCGAGCGCCACGACGAAGCCCGCGAGCGCCAGCAGGACGATCGCCGCGCCCGGCGCGACGCTCGCGTAGAACGCCGAGGTGAGCCCGCCGACCGTGGACACGACGCCGAGGACCATCGCCAGCGCCATCGTCGTGCGGAAGCCGCGGGTGACCTGCTGGCTGGTCGCCACGGGGACCACCATGAGCGCGCTGACCAGCAGCAGCCCCACCACGCGCATCGCGATCACGACGGTCAGCGCGGCGGTCACGGCCACGAGCAGGCTGAGGAAGCGCACCGGCAGGCCGTTGACCTTGGCGACCTCCTCGTCCTGGCAGAGCACGAACAGCTCGCGGCCGAACGCCGCCACCACGCCGAGCACGAAAGCGGCCAGCACGGCGATCACCCACACGTCCTCGGTGGTGACGCTGCTGATCGAGCCGAACAGGTATGACGTCAGCGTGGCGTTGCTGCCGCCGGGGGCGAGCCCGATCAGCATCACGCCGCCCGCGATGCCGCCGTAGAACAGCAGGGCCAGCGCCACGTCGCCCGTCGTGCGGCCCCGGGCGCGGACCAGTTCGATCGCCACGGCGCCGAGGACGGACACCAGCACCGCGGTGAGCACCGGGGCGGTGCCGGTGAGGAACCCGAGCGCGACGCCGGTGAGCGCCACGTGGCCGATGCCGTCGCCGAGCAGGGCGAGCCGCCGCTGGACGATGAACGTGCCCACCGCCGGGGCGGCGAGGCCGACGAGGAGCGCGGCGATCAGCGCGCGCACCATGAAGTCGTACTGGAAGATCTCGATCACTGCGCCGTCCCCGAACCGATCGGGCCGCCGGCCACGTCGTAGGCGTGCGGGCGCTCCTGCTCGCGCCCCGGATGCGGGTGACACCCGGTGTCGCCGGGGGCCGCCGGCCCGTCGTGGGCGACCCTGCCGTCCCGCAGGACGATCGACCGGGTGATGAGCGGGGCCATCGGGCCGAGCTCGTGCGCCACCAGCAGGACGGTCTTGCCCTGCCGCACCAGGGTCGCGAGCGTGTCGGCCAGGTGCGCCTGGCTCTCGGCGTCCACACCGGCCGTCGGCTCGTCCATGACGAAGGTGTCCGGCTCACCGGCCAGCGCTCGGGCGATGAGCACCCGCTGCTGCTGGCCGCCGGACAGCCGGCCCACCGGGTCGCCGGCGCGGCCGGTCAGGCCGACGGCGTCGAGCGCGCGGTCCACCGCCGCGCGGTCCTGCCGCCCGGCGGGACGCAGCCGCCGCTGCCGGGCGACGCGGCCGGAGGCCACCACCTCGCGGACCGTGGCGGGGACGCCGCCGCCGACCGAGAGCCGCTGCGGGACGTACCCGACGCGCCACCATTCGCGGAAGCGGCCGGGCGGCACGCCGAACAGCTCGGCGGAGCCGGCCGACAGCGGGGTCAGCCCGAGGAGGGCGCGGATGAGCGTCGACTTGCCCGAGCCGTTCACGCCGAGGACCGCGACCACCTCCCCGGCCTCGATGCGCAGGTTCACCCCGCGCAGGACCGGCCGCCCGTCCAGGTGGACGTGCCCGTCCGTCATGGCGAACGCGGCGGGCGCGCCGGCGGCCTGGGGCGCCTGCTCGGACACGCCGGTCGCCTGTGCTGATCGGGTCATGAGCATCCAAGTGCGGTGCGGAGTACGGAGAGGTTCTCGCGGGCGGCGGACAGGTAGTCCCCCGAGGGCGGGCGGCTCTCGATGGGGTTGAGGACGGCGGTCGTGGCGCCGATCTCCTTGGCGAGGACCGCGGAGACCTTGGGGCTGAGCAGTTCCTCGGTGAAGATGGTAGTCACCTTTTCCCGCCGGGCCGTCGCGGCCACCTCGGCGATGCGCGCCGGGGAGGGCTCGGCGTCCGGGTCGAGACCGCTGATGCCCACCTGCTTCAGGCCGTACCGGTTCGTCAGGTAGCCGAACGCGGCGTGCGAGGTGACGATCGTGCGGCCGGAGCACTGGGCGAGCCCCTTGCGGAACTCCTCGTCCAGCGCCTTGAGCTCCCCGGCCGTGGTGTTCGCCCTGCCGGTGTACGCGGAGGCGTGCGCGCCGTCCGCCTGCCCGAGCCTCTTGCCGAGTTCGGCGGCCACCGTGGCCAGGCGGTCGGGGTCGAGCCAGAGGTGCGGGTCGTAGGGCACCGGCTCGTGCGCCTGGCCTCCCCCGGCCCGCTCCTCGTGCTCCTCCTCGCCGGTGGCCGACAGGACGGGCACCAGGGAGGCGGCGTCGAACGCCTTGTCCGGCGCCTGCTGCTCGACGGCCTCGTCGACGGCCGGCTGGACGCCCTTGATGTAGACGACCAGGTCGGCCCGCTGGATGTCGGCGATCTGGCGCGGGGTCAGCTCCAGGTCGTGCGGCTCGACGCCGGGCCGCGTGAGGCCGGTGACCGTGGTGTCCGGCCCGCCGACGCGCGTCGCCAGCCATTCGAGGGGGTAGAAGGCCGCGAGCACCTTGGGGCCGCCGGACGCGCCCGCGCCCTGCGTGGAGGCGGAGCTGGTGGGGGAACACGCGGTGGCGGCGAGGAGGGCCGCCGCACCGGCGAAGACGCTCAGGGATGTGGTCAGGCGACGGGGATATGTCGATCGTGCGTGGTGATCGTACCTGGACGAAAAGGGCATCACATTGCCGAGTATCGCGCAAAATGAAAACCGTTGTCAAAATCGTCCGCCGCTCGCGAGTCCGGACCCACCCCGCACGCCCTCACCCGCGCACCCCGCCGGCCACCGCCGCCATCCCCGCCACCAGTCCCGCGCGGGCGGGTTACGGGATACGCTTCCCTGGCGGTGAGACCGGGATCCGATGCCGTCCGCGCCGCGCCCCGGTGACCCGCGCCCCTGTCCACGACCGGCCCGGCAGGAGACGACATGCCGTTCAGCCATGACATGGTGTGCTCGCTGGCCGCCGTGGCCGACCTGGTCAACACCGCCCCCGAGACCGGCGGGCTCGACGGGCTCACGAACGTGGAGGAGCTGGACGCCTACGTCCGGCGCAACGAGCTGAGCGGCGTCGAGGGCGTCGGCCCGGGCGACCTGCGAGAGGTCCGCGCCCTGCGGACGACGTTCCTTACGATCTTCGCCGCCCCCGACTCGGCCGCGGCCGTCGCCCGGCTGAACGTCCTGCTCGAGCGCACGCGCATCACCGCCCGCCTGACCGAGCACGACGACTATCCCCTGCACGTGCACTACTTCGCCAAGGGGGCGCCGGTGGCCGAGCACCTGGCCGCCGAGCTCGGGGTGGCCCTGGCCCACCTGCTGGTCGACGGCGAGTGGGAGCGGCTGCGCACCTGCGCGGCCCCCGACTGCGAGCGGGTCTTCGTGGACGAGTCCCGCAACCGCTCGCGCGTCTACTGCGACAGCCGCACCTGCGGCAACCGCATGCACGTCGCCGCCTACCGGGCCCGCCGCCGCGCCTGATCCCGGCGGACCGGAGCGCGGCGGACTCGATCGCGGCGGACCTGATCGCGGCGGACCTGATCGCGGCCGGCCCGAGCGCGGCCGGCCCGAGCGCGGCGAGGCCGGAGCGCCGAGGGCGGCGCCGTCAGACCTGGTTGGGCAGGGCGCCGCCGTAGCGGCGGTCGCGCTTGGCGTAGATCTCGCAGGCCTGCCACAGGTCGCGGCGGTCGAAGTCGGGCCAGAGCTGGTTGAGGAAGACCATCTCGGCGTACGCCGACTGCCAGAGCAGGAAGTTGGAGGTGCGCTGCTCGCCCGAGGAGCGCACGAACAGGTCGACGTCGGGAATGTCGGGCTCGTCGAGGTAGCGGGCGAAGGTGCGTTCTGAGACCTTGCCGGCCTTGACGCGGCCGGCGGCGATGTCCTGGGCGAGGCGCACGGCGGCGTCGACGATCTCGGCGCGGCCTCCGTAGTTGACGCAGAACTGCAGGGTCAGCGTGCGGTTGTCCCGCGTCATCTCCTCGGCGTCCTGCAGTTCCTTGATGACGCTCTTCCACAGCCGCCCCGGACGGCCGGCCCAGCGCACCCGCACGCCCATGGCGTTCAGCTCGTCGCGGCGGCGGCGGATGACGTCGCGGTTGAACCCCATGAGGAAGCGGACCTCGTCCGGGGAGCGCCGCCAGTTCTCGGTGGAGAAGGCGTACGCGGACAGGTTGGGGACGCCGAGCTCGATCGCCCCCTCGATCACGTCGAAGAGCGAGGCCTCACCTGCTTTGTGGCCCTCGGTCCTCGCCAGTCCGCGCGCCTTGGCCCAGCGCCCGTTGCCGTCCATGACGATGGCGACGTGCCGGGGGATCAGGTCGCGCGGGATGGACGGCGGGACGGCGCCTGACGAGTGAGGAGTGGGCGGGCGGACGTTCACGGTCTGCGTCTCCTGTAGGTGGGTGTCGAAGGGGCGCGGCTCCGGCGGACGAGCGTGCGAACGACCGGCGTACGAGCGGCCGGGGGATGTGCGCGCGGCCGGGGAGGCGTGCGCGCGACCGGCCCGGCCGGCGTTCAGACGCGTTCGACGTGCCGTAGCGAGCGTATTCCGTGTTCGAGGTGCCATTGCAGATAGGCGGCGACCAGGCCGCTGCACTCGGCGCGGTGCCGGGGTTCCGAGGCGTCGGCGGAGGCCCAGTCGCCGCGGGTGAGCGCGATCATCAGGCCGATCGTCTCGGCCGCGGGGACGGCGGCGCCCTGCGGGCGGCATCCGCCGCACACCACGCCGCCCGCGGGGATGGCGAAGGCCCTGATCGCGGGGGTCGAGCAGCGGGCGCACGATTCCAGGGCGGGGGCGTATCCGGCGACGGCCAGGGAGCGCAGGAAGAAGGCGTCGAGGACGAGCCTGGCCTCGTGGCCTCCGTCGGCGAGGGTGCGCAGAGCCCCGACGAGCAGCAGGAACTGCCGCAGCGCGGGCTCCTTCTCGCCCACGGTGAGCCGGTCGGCGGTCTCGAGCATGGCGGTGCCCGCCGTGTAGCGCGGGTAGTCGGAGACCAGCGCCTCGCCGTACGGCCGGAGCGTCTCGGCCTGGGTGATCACGTCGAGCGAGCGCCCGGTGTGAAGCTGCAGGTCGACATGGGTGAAGGGCTCGAGCCGCGCGCCGAACCTGGACTTGGTGCGCCGCACGCCTTTGGCGACCCCGCGCACCTTGCCGGTGCGTTTGGTCAGGACCGTGACGATGCGGTCGGCCTCGCCCAGCTTCTGGGTGCGCAGCACGATGCCTTCGTCGCGGTACAGGTTCACCCGGCCCAGTCTAGGGACGCGACACCCTCGATGGACGAATCGGACGCGCCTCCCGGCCACCGGCCTGCGCATGGGAGGGTGGGACAGAAGGGTCGCTGGGCGGAAGTGGATGCATCGCATGGGTAAATGGGGCGAATACCTATGAGGCTCGTGAATCCGGATGCGACTCCCGGAGGCGACGAATCGATCTCGGGTCAACCCCGGATGGCATCCTTGGCAAGAACAGTCACTAAACTTTTGCCCCTGGCGACACCCCCTGAAAATCGCCTCTGCCCCCTGCACGCTGCCTGAAAGGGTGACATGACCCGCGTGGTCCTGCTGGGCGCCTCGCCCGGCCCGATCGGTTCCCCTGAACCACACGTCCCGCCCGGTCGCCTGGCGCTGACGTCGCTTCCCGGTTCGCCCACCGTCCTGGACCGGCTGTACGGCCAGGTCCTGTCGATGGATCCCGACCCCGTCGCCATCGTGCGCCCGGAGGAGGCGGACGACCACCGCCGCTTCCCCGGTGAGGTCGTGGAGTCCGCCGACCTGGCCGCCGGCCTGCGCGCGCTCGCCGACGCCGTCGAACGCGCGACGGACAACCTGTTCCTCATCCCCGCCGGCGTCGTGATCCACGACGAGCTGATCTACCAGATCACCAAGTCCAAGCGGGGAGCGCTGGCGCTCATCGTCAAGGAGCCGCGCCCGGAGGACGCGAACGGCGAGCCGATCGAGTACGAGACGCCGATCGAGGAGGCCCAGCCCGAGATCGGCGACCACGTCTTCGAGGGTCTGCCGGTCCGCTCGCGGGTGGGACGTTCGCGGGTCATCTCGGTCGGGTCGGCCCACCACGCGGTCACCCGGCCGAACGCCGTCATCCTCGGCCCGCTCCACCTGCACCAGCGTCACGCGGCGACGCTCGCCGAGGCGGCCCGCGAGCTTGCCGACCTGGCCCACCTGTTCGGCCCCGAGGACGACCTGGTCCAGCTGCTCGTGCTCGGCCTGGTGCGCAAGGGCGTCTCGGTCGGCACCCGCGGCCGCAGAGACCTGTTCTTCAGCCGCGTGGGCACGCAGGCCGAGGCCGACGAGGCCGTGACGGTCATGGCCACCTACAACGAGGACCGCGCGCGCCTGAACAACGCGGTCAAGGGCGCGGACGGCTTCTTCACCACCTATTTCGTCAGCACCTACTCGCGTTTCATCGCGCGGTGGGCGGCGCGGCGCGGGCTGACGCCCAACCAGGTCACCCTCATCTCGATCGCCCTCGGCGTGCTGTCGGCGCTGGCGTTCGCCACGGGGACGCGGGCCGGCGCGGTGGCGGGCGGCCTGCTCATCTACTTCGCCTTCGTCTTCGACTGCGTGGACGGCCAGGTCGCCCGCTACGCCCGCAAGTTCGGCGTGCTCGGCGCGTGGCTGGACGCGACGTTCGACCGCGCCAAAGAGTACGTCGTCTTCGCGGGCCTGGCCGTCGGCTCGGTCGTGGCCGGGCAGGGCGACGTGTGGACGCTGGCGCTGATCGCCCTGTCGGTGCAGTCGGTGCGTCACCTGCTCGACTTCTCCTACGGCGCGGCCAGCCGCCGCAGGCCGCCGAACCCGCTGCCGACGCTGGCGCTGACCGTCGCCGACGACCGGCAGCTGCGCGACGCGCTGGAGAAGCGCAAGGCTTCCCGCAGCACGGGGGTGCGCGGCCTGCTGAAGATGTGGACCAAGGCCGGGCGCTTCCGCGCCGTCCACTGGGCCCGCAAGATGATCGTCTTCCCGATCGGTGAGCGCTTCGCCGCCATCGCGATCACCGCGGCTCTGTTCGAGCCCCGGGTCACGTTCCTCACGCTCGTGATCTGGGGTTGCGTCGCGGCCACCTACACCCTCACCGGACGTCTCATGAGGTCGCTCGCATGATCACCCACCCGCAGACCGCGCCCGTCCCCCTCCCCGATCCCGACGAGGAGCGCCGCCGCATCCAGACGGCCCGCCTCCTCGCCTACCGCGACGACGGCCCGCTGGTCGCGCTGCTGCGCGGCAGGCTCGGCCCCGGCCTGCCCCCGGTGCCCACCGGGCTGGCCACGCTGCTCGCGGTGGCGGCCATCGGCGCGAGCGGCGTGCTGTCCGCCGGCCGCGGGCCGATCATGCTGCTGCCGGTGCTGGTGATGGTGCTCCTGATGGTGCCGACCGCGCCGCGCGACCACCTCGGCCGGTTCGACTGGCTGGTCCCGCCGCTGATCAGGGGCACCGAGTTCCTCACGATCATCGTCCTCGGCCTGGCCGCCGACATGCCCAAGTGGCTGCTGTACGTGCTGATCTACGTGGTGGGCTACCACACCTACGACACGGTGTACCGGACGCGGCAGAGCATCTGGCCGGCCCCCTGGGTGTTCCAGGCCGGGCTCGGCTGGGAGGTCCGGCTGCTGCTTCTGGGCGTGGGGGCCGCCCTCGGCGTGCTCACCTGGGTGGTGGCCGTGATGTCGGTGTACCTGGGCGTGCTGTTCGCGATCGAGAGCATCACCAGCTGGGTGGGCCTGGACAAGCAGAGCGCGCTCGCCCAGGCCTCCGACGACCTGGAGGCCTCCCCCGAGGACGCCCTCGAGCAGGCCACCGGCGAGGCCGAGAAGGCCTGACCGGCACGACCGGGCCGGCGGAGCGGGCGGCTTCGCCGGCAGGCCGGGAGACTCCGGCCGGCGAGGCCTGAGCACGGGCGCGACGCGGGGCCACGGCCCGTGGAGCCGTCGCACCGGCCGCGGGCCGCGGACGCCGGAGGCGACCCTGGCTGTGTGCCGCACGCGTACCGGCTGTATACAGGTCTCCGTGGAGTTGGACGCGCTTGATCGTGCGATCGTGGGGGCCCTGGTCGAGGACGCCCGGTCGACCTATGCCGAAATCGGGCACCAGATCGGGCTTTCCGCCCCCGCGGTCAAGCGACGGATCGACCGGCTGCTGAGCAGCGGCGCCATCACCGGCTTCACCGCCCGCGTCGAGCCCTCGGCCCTTGGATGGACCACCGAGGCGTACGTGGAGCTGTTCTGCCGGGGAAAGACCTCCCCCACCGAGATCGGCATGGCCGTCTCCCGTCATCCCGAGGTCATCTCCGCCTGCACGATCACCGGCGAGGCCGACGCGCTGCTGCACATCCGCGCCAAGGACGTCCGGCACGTCGAGCAGGTGATCGAACGGGTCGCCGCCGAGCCGTTCGTGATCCGCACGAAGAGCGCGATCGTGCTGTCGCGTCTCATCGACACGCCGCACGCCCGCGACGGCGTTCCCCAGTCCTCCTGAAGCCCGGCCCGACGCGCCGAGGCGACGGGGCGGGCACGCCCGGCGGCGTCCCGCAGGACCCGGCAGCCGTCGCGGAGGACCCCGGCAGCCGTCGCGGAGGACCCCGGCAGCCGTCCCGGAGGACCCCGGCGAGCCGTCCTGGGAGGTCCCGGGCGACGCCGTGCGTGACATGGCGGACATCGGGCCGAGACGCCGGCGAAACATACCGTGACCTGCGGCGCCGCTGCCGTGCAGCTCGTGAAACCGCATATCGTGATCACGCAACGGATCGCCACGAAAGGGGCGAAGCACGCAAGCGATCGCCGCAAGCGCGCAAGCTCCGCGCCTGGCTCGGACCTGCCGTGATTCCTAGGCTGAAGCCATCTCTGACCAGCCGTTATCCGACGGAGTGATACATGGCGCACAGCCGGCACTACCTCATGTGTCGTCCCGACTACTTCGCGGTCGAATATGCGATCAACCCCTGGATGGACCCCGTCGCGGGAGCCGACGCCGCCACCGCCGTGCGCCAGTGGGAGCAGCTGAAGGACACCTACGAGGAACTGGGGCACAAGGTCAGCCTGATCGACCCGATCGACGGCCTGCCGGACATGGTGTTCGCCGCCAACGGCGCCCTGGTGGTCGGCGGCCGGGTGTACGGCGCGAGGTTCGCGAACGCGGAACGCGCCGCAGAGGGCCCCGCCTACCTGCGCTGGTTCACCGGCAACGGCTTCGGCGCCGCGATGGAGCCCACCGAGACCAACGAGGGCGAGGGCGACTTCCTCACCCTCGACGAGGTGATCCTGGCCGGCACCGGTTTCCGCACCGCCATCACCGCCCACAAGGAGGCCCAGGAGTTCCTCGGCCGCCCCGTGGTCACCCTCCAGCTCGTCGACCCGCGCTACTACCACCTGGACACCGCGCTGTTCCCCATCGACGGGCGCAACGTGGCGTACTACCCGGGCGCGTTCTCGCCGGGCAGCCAGGCGGTGCTGCGTCACATGTTCCCCGACGCCGTGATCGCCTCGGCGGATGACGCGGCGGTGCTCGGCCTCAACGCCGTCAGCGACGGCCACAATGTCGTGATCAACGTCGAGGCCGGCGAGCTGGCCCTGGAACTGAAGCGCCGGGGCCTCAACGTCATCCCCGTCGACCTCAGCGAGCTGCGCAAGGCAGGCGGCGGTCCGAAGTGCTGCACCCTGGAGATCCGCGTATGAGCACGACCACTGAGATCATCGAGCTGAGCGAGCGGCGCAGCGCGCACAACTACCACCCGCTGCCCGTCGTCGTGCGCGAGGCGCGCGGAGCGTGGGTGACCGACGTGGAGGGCAGGCGCTACCTCGACTGCCTGGCCGGCTACTCCTCGCTCAACTTCGGCCACGGCAATCCGGCGATCCTCAAGGCGGCCCAGGAGCAGCTCCAGCGGGTGACGCTGACCAGCCGCGCCTTCTTCCACGACCGGTTCGCGGCCTTCTGCGAAGGGCTGGCCGACCTGTGCGGCAAGGACATGGTCCTGCCGATGAACACCGGCGCCGAGGCCGTCGAGACCGCGATCAAGGTGGCCAGGAAGTGGGGTTACGAGGTCAAGGGCGTCACCCCCGACCGCGCGGACATCATCGTCATGGCGGACAACTTCCACGGCCGCACGACGACGATCGTCAGCTTCTCGACCGACCCCGACGCGCGCGACGGCTTCGGCCCCGCGACGCCGGGCTTCACGATCGTCGAGTACGGCTCGGCCGAGGCGATCCGTGAGGCGATCACCCCCGACACGGTCGCGGTCCTGCTGGAGCCCATCCAGGGCGAGGCCGGCGTGCTCGTGCCGCCGGCGGGCTACCTGCGGCAGGTCAGGGAGATCTGCACCGAGAACAACGTGCTGCTCGTCGCCGACGAGATCCAGTCGGGCCTCGGCCGCACCGGCGAGACCTTCGCCTGCGAGCACGAGGGCGTCGTCCCGGACATGTACGTGCTGGGCAAGGCGCTCGGCGGCGGCGTCGTCCCGGTGTCCGCCGTGGTCGCCGACGCCGATGTCCTCGGGGTGATCAAGCCGGGGCAGCACGGCTCGACCTTCGGCGGCAACCCGCTGGCCTGCGCCGTGGGCGGCGCGGTCATCGAGCTGCTGAAGAGCGGCGAGTACCAGGCCAGGGCCCGCGAGCTCGGCGCCGTCCTGCACGAGCGCCTGCGCGCCCTCATCGGTCCCGCCGGCGAGGGCGGCCACGGCGTCGTCGCGGTGCGGGGACGCGGCCTGTGGGCCGGGGTGGACATCGACCCCTCCATCGCCACCGGCCGCCAGGTCTGCGAGGCCCTCATGCGGCACGGGGTGCTGGCCAAGGACACCCACGGCTCCACGATCCGCCTCGCGCCGCCGCTCGTGGTGTCCGAGGAGGACCTCAACTGGGCCGTCGACCGGCTGGCCGAGGTCCTGTCCGAACTGTCCGGGACGGCGGCGCTCTCCGGCCCCGCCGACGCGGAGCAGGCCGGAAGGACGCCGGAGCTCTCGGGCCGGTAGAGCCCGCTCTCGGAGCCGGGCCCGGCGGGCCGCCCGCGGACGACGCGGGCGGCCCGTCCGCACAAACCGCGGCCCGGGTGGAACTCGCGCCTCAGGGCGCGAGCTGTATCCGGGTCATCTCTTCGAACTCCGGCCGGGCGGTGTGCCAGCGCACGACCGCCGACCGGCCGTCCAGGTCGAGGGAGGCGATCGCGTTCGGGAACCACGGCCCGTTGGTGATCTTCCATCGCAGCGCGCGCCGGGGCAGCCGCACCGTGCGGGTCAGGATGCCGCCGACCAGGCTGGCCACGCCGAACGACCCGATCACGTTCGCCAGGCGCAGGCTGCGGCTCAGCGGGTTGCGGATCGGGGAGCAGACCGCCTGGTAGATGCGAGCCGACTCGAGGTCCGCCGACGCCGGGCCGGCCGCCGCCAGGTAGGAGTAGTGGACGTCCCCCGAGAGCAGCACGATCGTGGCCGGAGCCCTGCCGCGCCGGCCCGCGGCGACGTCCACGAGCAGGCGTCCGAACTCCTCGAACGAATGCCGGAACGCCCCCCAGTGTTCGAGGTCGAGCGCCTGGCGGATCTTCTCGCCCCACCCCGCCGCCCGGCGCCCCCACGCCCCGCCCGCGACGGCCTCGTTCCAGCTCTCCACGTCGAAGATGCCGCTGGGCAGGAACACCGGGACCGACGAGCCGATGAGCAGGTGGTCGACGTCGCCGGTGGCCACCTCGGTGAGCCAGGTCCATTCGTCGTCGTCCAGCATGCGCCGGTGGCCGGGATCCAGTTCGCGGGCGCACCGGGTGTCCACCATGACGAGCCGGGTGCGGCCGACGTCGCGCGTGTAGCTCCACCGCGTGGAGGAGGGGTCCTCGTCGGCCCGCTCGGCGAACGCGTCGAGCGCCGCGCCGCCGTCCCCGCCGCCTCCGCGGATCTCCGCGAACATCGGGTCGGCCTTGCGCTCGGACGGCGAGAGGTTGCCGAGGTGCTGGTAGACCCAGTAGGCGCCGAGCGCGGACACCACCCGGGTGTGCCACCACGGGACCTCGGCCATCGTCCGCCGCCAGGCGATGGAGGTGTTCCAGTCGTCGCGCACGTCGTGGTCATCGAAGATCATCGCCGAGGGGACGGTGGACAGGACCCAGCGGACCACCGGGTCGGTCCACGCCTGCCGGTAGAGCTCGGCGTACTCCTCGAAGTCCACGATCTCGTCCGGGCCGTCCTTCCGGCGCGAGCGGATGAAGTCCAGCATCTCCTGGGACGGCTCGTCGGCGTACACCTGGTCGCCCAGGAAGATCAGCAGGCTCGGCAGGTCGTCACCGTCCAGCAGCCGCAGGCCGAACTCGCGCAACACGTCGTGTCCGTGGGTGCGCACGTGCACGTCGTCGTGCGGCACGCTGGTGCGGCAGGAACCGAAGATCACCCGGTTCAGCTCGGCCAGCGGGCAGATCTGGCTGTCGGGGAATCCCTCCAACGGCCACACCCTCCGCCCGTCCAGCTCGACGGTGTACGCACCGGTCTCTTCGACGTCGACGATCGCGTAGTGGTGACCGTGCACCGTGAACGTTCGCTCGGTGGCACGGGCGCCCGCGACCTCGATCGCGACCTCGCACGGGTCGCTCGTCTCCACCCATATAGACGCGCTCGTCTCATCGACGTAGCGCAACATCGGCCCTACCAGCAAGTCGGGCACGTGACCTCCCCTTTTGAGCAGCGTTATGCACCTTATGCGCAACCCATCCGGAAATGGAGAACGGCCTACCGGAACACCACGGCATGGACCCGTCCGCCGGACGGCCATGACACGGATGCCCCGGGAAGCGATCACCGCGCGCCACGCCACTTCCGGCGGGCGCCGCGGAGTTCAGCCGTCGAGGGACCGTAGCAGGAGCTCCAGGTCTCGCATCAACCGCTCGGTGCGGACGCCGCCGTACGTCGCGCGGATCGCCCGGTGGTGCTCGGCGATGCCGGCCTCCAGCCGGCCGAGAAGCTCACTGCCCCGGTTCGCGAGGAATACCGCCACCTTCCGACGGTCGGCGGGATCGTTGCCCCGATACACCACGGCCCGTTCGACGAGCCGGTCCACCGCCTTGGTCAGCGTCGGATGCGGCATCAGCGCCGCCTCGGCCAGGTCGCCCATCGAATGGCCGCGCCCGTCCGCGAGAGCCTGGAGGATGCGCCACTGCTCGACGGTGACGTCCTCGGCGGCGAGCGCCGCCGACAGCCCCCGGTTGACGCTCCGCTCGGCACGGGTGAGCAGGTACGCCAGCGACCCTCCGAGCCCGCCCACCCCCTCCGCCCCCGAAGCCCGCGCCTGGGCCGGGATCGCCTCGGGCGCCTGTGCCTGGGCCGGGACAGGGGACGATGCCGGAGCCGTGGCCTGGGCCGGGACCGCCGGCCTGCCCGTCGTCCCGCTGTCGCCCGCGCCCCTCATCACCGGCCGCCCCGTCCTCGCACCGGCAGAGCGGCAACCGCCGTCACCACTGGGAGCCCCCTTCGTCCGCGAACGCCAGGAGGACACTCTTCCACGTGGCCTGACCTCACCGCGGTGATCGACCCCCTCGAAGCCCACCCGCTGCGGGCAGGCGCCTTCCGCGCCGGCCGCCGGCCTGGCGCGCCCTGTCCACGTCGTGCTCGGGCCGCTCCAGCCGCGACCGCCACGTAAATCTTTCTACAGAAACCTTTTCACTTTCAAGGATTGGTCCTATCGTACGGCTCTGCCACCGCAAGAAGGAGCCTCCATGTCTTCCCCGTCCGGGACGTCGCCGTCCGCCTCCGGCGCCCCTCTCAAGGCCTCGTCCGACGCCACACCGGCCGCGGGCGTCGAGCGCTTCGGATACAAACAGGAGTTGCAGCGGTCACTGAGCTTCGCCGACCTGCTGATCTACGGCCTGATCTTCATGGTGCCGATCGCCCCGTTCGGCATCTTCGGCGGCGTCTTCCAGGGCTCCGGCGGCATGGTGGCGCTCGCCTACATCATCGGCATGATCGCCATGGCCTTCACCGCGCTGTCGTACGCGCAGATGGCGCGGGCGTTCCCGATGGCCGGCTCGGTCTACACCTACGCCGGCCGCGGCATCGCCGCGCCGGTCGGCTTCCTCGCCGGATGGGTGATCCTTCTCGACTACGTGCTGGTGCCGGCCCTGCTGTACCTCATCGCCAGCGCCGCCATGGCCTCGTTCGTGCCCGCCATCCCCATCTGGGCGTGGCTGATCGGCTTCATCGTGCTCAACACGCTGGTCAACTACATGGGCATCGAGATGACCGCGCGCCTGAACAAGATCATGCTGGTGGGCGAGCTGATCGTCCTGGCGATCTTCCTGGTCATCGGCATCACCGCCCTCGCCCAGGGCAAGGGGCACGGCGACCTGCTCAGCCCGCTGTACGACTCCACCACCTTCTCCTGGCCACTGGTGTTCGGGGCCGTGTCGGTGGCCGTGCTGTCGTTCCTCGGCTTCGACGGCATCTCGATGCTCGCGGAGGAGAGCCGCGAGGACACCCGCAGGCTCGGCCGCTCGATGGTCGCCGCCCTTGCCCTGGCCGGCGTGCTGTTCGTCGTGCAGACGTGGGTGGCCGCGCTGCTCACCCCCGACCGGGCGACCCTGCTGGCCAAGGGCGACCCGGCCGGCACCGCCTTCTACGACACCGCCGAGTACGCGGGCGGCCACTGGCTCAGCGTGCTCACCGCCGTCGCCACCGCCGTGGCCTGGGGCTTCGCCAACTCCCTCGTCGCCCAGGCGGCCACCTCCCGCCTGCTGTTCGCGATGGCCCGCGACGGGCAGCTCCCGAAGTTCCTCGCCAAGGTCCACCCCAAGCACAAGATCCCGGTCAACGCCACCTTCGTGGTCGCCGCCGTCTCGCTGATCTTCGGCGTGTACATGAGCAGGCTCTCGGACGGCATCAGCCTGCTCACCTCGCTGGTGAACTTCGGTGCGATGACCGCCTTCCTCGCCCTGCACGTGTCCGTCGTCGTCCACTATGTGATCCGGAAGGGCAGCCGCGACTGGTGGCGCCACCTCATCGCCCCGGCCATCGGCTTCCTGATCCTGCTCTACGTCGTCGTCAACGCCAACATCGCCGCCCAGGTGCTCGGCTTCGTCTGGCTGCTGGTCGGCCTGGCGATCCTCGCCTACTCCTACCGCGTCGGCCGGCGTCCCACCCTGCCCGCCATGACCACGGAGGTCTCCGAGTGAACGTCGTCTCCTACCGCCCCTCGCCCGGTGAGTTGTCCTACACCTTCGGCGGGCGCCCCGCCGTCGGCATGGTCACGCCCGGCACCGTCCTGGAACTCTTCACCGAGGACTGCTTCGGCGGGCGCGTGCGCGGCGTGGACGACCTCCCCTCGGCGGTCTGCGAGTTCCCCTACCTCAACCCGGTCACCGGCCCCTTCCACGTCGAGGGCGCCGAGCCGGGCGACACGCTCGCCCTGCACTTCATCTCCATCGAACCCGCGCGGGACTGGGCGGTCTCCACGACGTTCCCGCACTTCGGGGCGCTGACCGGAACGCACACCACCGCGATGCTCCAGCCGCCGCTCCCGGAGGTCGTGTGGATGTACGAGGTGGACAGGGAGCGGCGCACGGTGACCTACCGGGCACGGCGCGGCGACTTCACCGTGGAGATGCCCCTCGACCCGATGCACGGCACCGTCGGCGTCGCGCCCGGCGCCTCCGAGGCGCGCATGACCATCACCCCGGACGCGCACGGCGGCAACATGGACACCCCTGAGCTGCGGGCCGGCGTCACCGTGTACCTGGGCGTCAACGTCGAAGGCGGCCTGTTCGCCATCGGCGACGGCCACTGCCGGCAGGGGCACGGCGAGGTGTGCGGCACGGCGGTGGAGGCCGCGATGAACACCGTCGTCGCCGTCGAACTGATCAAGGGCGTCCTCACCCCCTGGCCCCGGCTGGAGGACGACGCCCATCTCATGTCCACCGGGTCGGCGCGCCCCCTGGAGGACGCCTACCGCATCAGCCAGCACGACCTGGTCACCTGGACGTCCTCGCTCACCGGCCTCGACCAGCTGGACGCCTACCAGCTCGTCAGCCAGGGCGGCGAGGCGCCGGTCGGCAACGTCTGCGACACCAACTACACGATGGTCGCCAAACTCCCCAAGGCCTACCTCGGCGCCCCCGAGGTCTACGAAGGCGCCCACGCCCGCCTGCGCGCCCTGGGCGCCCAGTACCTCGGCTCCCGGTAACGCCGCCGCGAGGGCGCCGAATGCGGGTGATCGCACGACCGGCGCCCCTCCCCCGCCGCCTGGCCGCCGGCCCCTGCCGGCCGGGCGGACGACGGGACGCGCGCGATAACCATATGAATATCATTCGAATTAAAAGATCGGGCCGGGCCTTGCCGCGACGGAACATTTCCCTTTCCACGCGGCGGGCAATACGGACAGCACCTATACGTGACCAACGTGCCACTGTATGACTGGGGAGAGACATACGACCGCATCATTCGGATGACCACGGCGCCGTCACCGCGCAGGCATCGGCCGCGTTCACCGGAATACAAACCCGACAATCGGCCGAAATTACAGCGAATGGGGCAACGGATGCCGACCGTCACGCTTTTTCGCAACGACTACGCCTGGACCATCCCGCCACGCGGCCCGAACGGCCACGTCTACTTCTGGCTCGAGCACCCCCTGTTCGGCAGGGGCGCCGTCACCGTCACCGCCGTTGCCACCTACGCCCCCGAGAGATATCTCGAGGTGACCCAGCTCGCGACCCGCGGCGACTACGCCGGGCGCTTCTACCTCGACATCGTCGTCACCAACAACGGGCCCATTACCGTGAGCGGCTTCTACGTGCACACCAGCGTCATATCCCCATAACCCTGGCGGCTTGCATGTGCGCCCCAGCGTTCTATCCCTATGACCGAAGGCGGACGGAAATGCGCGTCGTCGTGGTGTACGACCCGGCCGGGAACATCAAGTCGCTGGCGACGGCTCCGGAAGACGGAGCCCGTCCAGGAATGTCCTTGGGGCCCGGCGAGGAACTCGGGACGATCGACGTCCCCGACCTGTCGCACGACCTGGATCACGAGGAGACCAACAAACGCCTCACCGCCATCGCGGAACGCCACACCATAGATTCCCAAGGCGCCCAGATGCGCCTGATCCCGAAAGACTGACCTCCCCGGCCCGTCCACCGCCCCACACGAACCCCGGGTCCGGCGCGGGGCGGGACGCGGGCCTTGTCAGGAGGCGGCGGCGACGATCTGCTCACACAGGGCGTGGGTGCGCAGGGCGTCGTCGGCGGTGATGATCCGGCCGTCGCGGACTGCGGCCAGGAACTCCTGGCAGGCCTGCTCGATGCCGCGTTGCCGGGCGACCGGCGTCCAGTCGCCTCTCCGGGTCACGGTCTCGCCGCCGTCGTAGTCGACGACGTCGGCGAGGTTGACCACCCGGCGCTTGGCGCCACCCCCGATGACCTCGCAGGACTCTTCGCTCGCTCCGCTCACCCGGCTCATGATCCCGATCGCCGTGAACGCCCGCCCTCCCTCATCACGGCCGCCGTGAAGGCCGTTCGGCGCGTGACCGGAGAGGCGCAGGACCACGTGCTCCAGCAAGCCGCCGCCGGCCCGCACGTCCACCGACATCTCCGAAATCTCGCCCGGCGCCAGGAATCGCAGAGTGTCGACCACGTGAATGAAATCGTCGAAGATCACTCGGCGCGGGTCGTCCGCGAGGCCGGACCGGTTCTTCTGCATGACGACCAGGTCACGGGACATCTCCCGCAGCGACGCGTACCCCGGCGCGTACCGGCGGTTGAAGCCCACCATCAGCGACCGCCCCTGCTCCTCCGCCAGTCGCACGAGCTTCTCGGCCCCGCCGAGGTCGTAGGCGAGCGGCTTGTCCACGTACACGTGCACGCCGGCACGCAGCAGCGCGTCCACGATCTCCACGTGCGCCCCGGTCGCGGCGTGGACGAACGCCGCCTCCACCCCCTCGGAGATCACCTGATCGACCGAGGTGAACCGCGCCGGAACGCGGTAGGCGTCCCCCAGTCGCGCCAGCGTGTCCCGGTCGCGGGTGCAGAGCAGCAGGTCCAGCCCCGGCGTGGCCGACAGCACCGGCAGATACGCCTTCTGCGCGATGTCCCCGAGCCCGATCATCGCCACCCTCGTCGTCTTCATGCCGAGAGACTACGGCCGGACGCCCACCGGACGTTCCGGGGCCGGCGGTCCGCGCCGCCCATGGCGCGAGCCCCGGCCACGACCATGGCGGAAGCGGAGGGCGGCAGTCAGGGCCGCGAGGTGGGCGGGAGCTCGGCGATTCTCAGTTGGAGAGCGGGGAAGCGGGGGGCCACGAAGCCGGCCGCGCGGTACAGGTCCGCGCCGTCCCCGGTGGCGTTGAGGTTGATCACCTTGGCGTCGGTCTCGTCCCGGAACCAGGCGAGCAGCGCTTCCAGGCATGCCCGCGCGTGCCCGCGCCGGCGGTGCCGGGGGTCGGTGCTGATGTTGAAGACATGGCCCTGCGTGCCGGTGAGGTTGGACGGCCCGGGAGCGCGCCGGTCGCACATGCCCGCGGCGCCGCACACCACCCCGGAGTCCGGCTCGTCCACGACGAACGCCGCGAACCCGCCGGTGTCCGCCAGCCGCTCGGCGAACCACGCCTCGGCGGCCTTGCGCCACTCCGCGTCCTGGTCGCCGACGGGCGCGCCCATCGCCTCCAGCATCAGCGCCCGCAGGCGCGTCAGCGCCCCCGCGTCCGCCACCACCGCCCGCCGCACCATGCCGCCGGCACCCCTCCCCGTCGACGCCGTCTCATACGGCCGACATCCAACCATCCGTCGAAGCGTCCCGCCGCCCCGGCCTTCTCCCCGACCGCCACGCCCGCCGATCCGAGTCGCCTCTCCCCTCGACCGCCGCCGATCCTGCCTTCCCTCCGACCGCCACACCCCCGCCGATCCGGCTTTCCCCCGGCCGCCGCCGATCCGGCTCTCCTGGCCGCCATTCCTCGCGCCGCCCGTGGGCGGCCTACCGAGCGCGCCACCAGTCGAGGGTCTGCTTCAGGGCGATGTCCATCGGGGTCGGCGCGACGCCGAACGTCGACTCGAAGGCCGAGGAGTCGACGGTGAACGGCCGGACGAACTGGTAGCGCGTCTCCTCCAGCTCGCGCAGCAGCGGGGAGAACGCTCCGGCGACGCGCATCACCACGTGCGGGATGGACGACACGCGGGGCGCGGGGGCCCCCGCGAGCTCGGCCAGGCGCACGGCGATCTGGCGGACGGTCGACGCGGGCGCGCTCGGCACGTGCCAGGCCCGGCCCCAGGCCCGCTCGTCCACGGCGGCCGTCGCCAGCGCCCGGACGACGTCCGGGAGGTAGGTGAGGCTGTGCGGCTGGTCGGGGTCGGCGGGCACCCGGATCGGCTTACCCGCGATCAGCGGCCTGAGGAAGCGGTCGCCGAAGATGCTCTGGTCGGACATCCCCGGACCGAAGTAGTCGGAGCCGCGTATCTCGGTGACCCGCACACGGCCCGCCTCGTGCGCGGCGAGCGCGTCGCGCCACATCCGCGCGCGCACCTTCCCCTTCGTCCCGGGGGCCGCGAGCGGCATGTCCTCGGTCATCGGGCGGTCCACCGGGCCGTACCCGTACAGGTTGCCGGTGACGACCAGCACGGCCCCGCTGCGCTCGGCCGCCGTCAGCATCGCGCCCGCCATCGGCGGCCAGTCCCGGGCCCACTCGTGGTAGCGCGGGTTCGCGCAGTTGTAGAGGGCGTCCGCGCCCGTTGCGATGCCGGCGAGCCGGTCGGCGTCGCTCGCGTCCGCCGCGAGCCGGGTGATCCCCGGAACGGACGGCCCCGACCCTGAGCGGGTGACGATGACTACCTCGTTCCCGGACTCGGCCAGCGTCTCCGCGAGCTGCCCGCCGACCTGCCCGGACCCGACGATGACATGCTTTCCCATGTTCGATCTCCCTTGTGGTGACGCGCTCCGAGGCCGGTCTTCCCTGTGGTGACGCCGCCCGAGAACGGCCCCTGCGGTCACACCGCCTGCCTGCTGTCACACCACCGGAGAGCGGCCTCCCCATGGTGATGCCGCCTGCGAGGCGGTGCGCGGAGGCCGGGCTCAGACCTGGTGCGAGAGCAGCCGCAGCGCGGCGTTGACGGCGAACAGCACGGCGAACACGACCGAGGTGGTGACGAGGCCGGCCCCCGCCGCGGCCGCGACGCCACCGCCGAACCAGAGGAGCTCCAGGGCCGCCCGTGCCATTCCGTGCAACGGGACGCTCGCCTTCGGCGCCCCGAAGACGCCCCAGATGACCGCGAACAGCACCGGGCCGCCGATGCCGAGCAGCAGCTTGACCGCCCAGTTGGGGCTGATCGTGAACCCCCAGTAGCCGACGGCGACGTAGACCCCCAGCTCCAGGAGGAACATCAACGCCATGTTGGCGCTCTTGACCACGCTCAGCATCTGGCAGGCCTCATCTCGGCGATGCATTGCTCTCTAACAAGAGCAATGCTCTCTCGTTGGAGCGCTAGTCGTCAAGATGCGACGGCCACGTTCACGTGGGCCCCTGACGAGGAAGGGAGGGGGCCGTATGCCTGTCGGCCCAGAGCGGTACGCCGGCGGCTCGAATCCACGCGGCGGCGCAAGGGTCAGACCCGGACCTTGGCACCGTCCAGGAGCGTCCAGCCCAGCGGGGTGAGGGCGTGCAGAATGGCGGGCCCGCGCCGTTCACTGGTGATCAGCCCCGCCTGCCGGAGCGTCTTGGTGTGGCGGCTCATCGACGCCAGTGACGTGTGAAGTGTCGCGGCCAGTTCTGTCGTGGAGGCGCTGTGCCGCAGCGCTACGAGCACGGTGGCGCGGGTCGCGCCCATGAGTTCGGCCAGCGGGCGCCGGTCGACAGAGGTGATCGTCTCCCAGCGATGTTCCGACATGATCGGGTAGATGAGGACCGGCGGCAGGTCCTGATCGGCGAACGACACGGCCGACCCGTGGCAGAAGAAGGACGGCACGAGCCGCAGACCCCGCCCCTGCAGGTACAGGTCCTGCTCGACGTCGTAGCGCACCTCCAGCACCGGCCGGTGCCAGCGCATCAGCGGCGTGAAGCTGCGGAACAGCGCCTCGACGCCGCCGGCGAGCAGCGCGCTCACCCGCTGCGTGACGTCGGCCTCGACGCTGGCGCGGATCAGGTCGTCGTAGGAACCCACCGCAGCCTGGTGGTATTTGCGCAGTGAGGTCGTCAGGGAGGTCAGCGCGCCGCTCTGCGAGTCGGTGAGGCCGGCGAGCCAGTCCGGGGTGGCGCGGCCTCGGCGCCGATTGGTCTGGTGCAGCAGGTTCAGCTCATCCCGCAGCCGTCGCCGGCCCGTGGCGCTCACGGCGTCGAGCCCGGCGTCGAGCCCGGCCGCCGACTCGGGTGGGGTGAGGAAGTCGGGGAAGTAGGGGCCGAGCGGCGCGAGGTCGGAGAGGAGCGTCCCCGCCGGCCGCATCATGGTCAGCAGGTCTGGGCGGCTGCGGAGCCGCACCAGCCACGGCTGGAAGCACACCGGCCTGTCGCGGTCGCTCAGGCGGAAATGACTCAGTAGGACTTCCCATAACGGGTCGGCGACCCGGCTCAGGCTGGTCCGCGCGATGTCCTCGGCGGTGAAGTGTATTCGTAGCAATGCGTCCCCCGTCGTCAGCGGACATCACTTCCAGTATGGAGGAAAAGGGCGGTTTGCGTTGTGCCGCAAACCTGTTCTCATCCCGCCTGGGACAGAGCACATTGCGGGCATGAGAGCTCGACTATTACGAGGTATGACGCTGGGCGGCCTGCTGGCAGGCCTGCTCGGCGTCCAGCCCGTGGCCCTCGCCGCGGCCCCGGGTCCAGGCCCGGAGGAAGACGTGCGTGCACTACCGGTGGCGGCGACGGCGCCCGCCGCCGTTCCGGCGGCCGACCGGGCCCGGATCCTGGGCGAACGGTGGCAGGACTCCACCGACCGGGCGCTGCTGGCGACGGGGGACGCCACCGGTTTCCACATCCTGGCCGCCGACGCCACGACGGGATACGCCTGGAGGACCGTCTCCACGCTTGGTGAACCGGGCGTGGAGACCGACCGGTGGATCGGGAACATGTGCGTGACGGCCTCCGGCCGGCGCGCGGTCGTCGTGTACGCGCCGCGGACCTTCACCAACGACGAGCGGCTGTTCGACCGGGGTGGCTTCACCGCGGTGGTCGACCTGACCACCGGCGACGTCACCCGGCTGCCGGTGCGGTCGAGCCTCGCGTATTTCACGCCGGCGTGCGGCGCGGGCGAGCAGGCGGTGCTGACGCAGGGCGGGGACACCGACCTGGGCCGCACCCGGCTGATCCGGGTGGACGCGGAGAAGGCCCGGATCGGCGCGCGGATCGAAGTGCCCGGCCAGTTGACGTCGGCGGTGCCGGTGGCGGACGGGATCGTCGCGGCCGACAGCGGCGCACTCGTCCGGGTCGCCGGCGACGGATCGCGACGGGTGCTCGCCGCGACGCAGGGCGTGGCGTTCGACGTGACCGCCGACGCCGCCGGCGGCGTGGTCTACCTGGAGCGATCGGGCGCCGACCGGGCGCGGGCCCGCCGGGTGCCCGTGCCGGCGAAGGGGCGCGCCGTCCCCGCCACGCTCGCCTCGAATTCGCTGGCCGGGCTCGACGTCACGGCCGGGCGCGGTGGCCGGGTGTTCGTGCTGGGTGCCGGTACGTTCGCGACGAGTGCGCGCGGCGTGTCCGGGCTGGACGCGCCACCCGGATCGCGGCCCTCCCTCGATGGTGAGCTCGTGGTCACCTCCGTGCTCCCGGTGACGAGCCCGGTGACCGGCCCGGCGGTGACCGGGCAACCCAGGCCGAAGCGGCTGGCGGTCAAGGCGACCGCGACGAAGACCAGGACCGCGACCGCGTTCACCGTGACGCCCGAGGCCGGCGCCGCGCCGGTCGGCGAGAGTCGCCTGCAGGCCGCTCCCATGGCGAGTCCGACCGATCCGGCCGACTTCGCCGAACGGTACTGCTCCGTGCCCCGCAACGACCCGCGCAACCAGGTGATGCAGCCCAAGCCGCGCCAGGTCGAATGGGCGGTCGACCAGGCCGTGAGCGGGACGCTGAACGTGTCGCGGCCGGCGAACTGGAAGAACCTCGGCATGCCGGCCTACACCCCGCAGGGCCTGTTCCCGCCGCGGGCGCTGGTCGGCGGCGGCGCGGTGCCCGCGCAGATCATGCTGGGGATCGCCGCGCAGGAGTCCAACCTGTGGCAGGCGGCGCGCTTCGCGGTGCCCGGAGTGACCGCGAACCCGTTGATCGGCAACTACTACGGGCTCGACATCTACGACGCGGACACCTCTGACGACTGGACCATTCGCTGGTCGGACGCCGACTGCGGCTACGGCGTCACCCAGGTCACCGACGGCATGCGGCTCGCGGGCAAGGAGAAGCCGGGCGAGACCGCGATGCCGTACCAGACCCAGCGCGCCGTCGCGCTGGACTTCGCGACGAACGTGGCCGCTGGGTTGCGGATCCTGCAGGACAAGTGGAACCAGACCCGCTCGGCGGGCCTGGTGGTCAACAACGGCGACATCTCCAAGATCGAGAATTGGTTCTTCGCGGTGTGGGCGTACAACTCCGGGTTCTACCCGCAGTCCGAGGCGGGGCAGAACGGCGGCGCGTGGGGTGTCGGCTGGGCCAACAACCCGGACAACCCCAAGTACCCCGCCAACCGCGACGCCTTCCTCGACCGCACCTACGAGGACGCGGCGCACCCGCAGCACTGGCCGTATCCGGAGAAGGTGCTGGGCTGGGCCGGTCATCCGGTCGAGGTGCTCGAGTCGCCCGACGTCCTGGTGTCCGGTTACCGCCCCGCGTGGTGGAACGGCGATGAGATCACCGCCCCCAAGAACCGCTCGGAGGTCAAGCCGCCCCCGCACAAGTTCTGCGATACCAGTAACAACTGCGTCCCGGGCGCCACCTACCCGCCCACCGATCCCGACGTGATCGGTGAGCCCGCCGGGCCGTGCGATCACAAGAACGCGGCCGGCCTGCGCGACCTCAAGTGCTGGTACCACCAACCGGCCACGTGGAAGAGTGACTGTGCCTACAGCTGCGGCAACGAGCTGCTGCGCTTCGACCCCGGCTACGCCTACCAGGAGGACGGAACGGCGTACCCGCCGAACTGCTCGCTCAGCGGGCTGCCGTCCGGCGCCAAGATCATCGACGACCTGCCGGACGGGACGCCGTCGATCCGGCCGAACTGCGACAGGACCTGGACCAACCAGGGCACCTTCACGTTCCAATACCATCCCGACTCGAACGGCAACTATCCCGGCAAGGCCGACACCCACCAGATCGGCGGCGGGTTCGGGGGACACTTCTGGTTCACCCACACCCGCACGGCACAGGACGAAGGCGGCAGGTTGCGCGTCGACGCCACGTGGCGGCTCAACCAGTCGATCACCGGACTGTGGAAGGTGCTCGTCGCGCTGCCCGACCACGGCGCCCAGACGACCAAGGCCCGGTACGTCGTCCGCACCGCGAACGGCGAACGCGTCAGCACGCTGAGCCAGCCCGGCAGCGGCAACCGCTGGGCCTCGCTCGGCACGTTCAGGTTCAACAACCAGCCCGACGTCCAGTTGTCCTCTGTCACCCCGGACGGCGACGGCACCGAGGACATCGCCTTCGACGCCGTCGCCTTCGTGCCCGTGCCCAGCGCCACGACGGTCGACGTGCTGCACTGGAACCTCGCCGGGGGTGCCAAGAACGACGGCGAGTACGACGTCGTGGAGCGGCTGGTTCAGGAGGTGCAGGCCCGCAACCCGGAGGTCATCTCGCTGAACGAGGTCTGCCTGCGCCAGTTCGAGCACACCATCGTCCGGCTCCGTGAGATCGGGTACCAGATGGCGGGCTACTACCACGCCAGCAACCTCACCGTGCCGGACTGTACCGTCCCACCGGACACGCGGGTGTCAGCGGGGAACGCCGTGCTGGTGAGAGGGTCGATGGTCAGCCACCAGGGATGGGTCTTCAACTCCGACGACGAACTGGAGGAGCGCAGCGCCCGTCCGGGTGAGTCCCTGCTGGGCGTCGACCGCAGCGTGGCCTGCGTGGTCGCCCGGCTGCCCGGCGCCGGCCGCGACCTCAAGGCGTGCTCCACGCACCTGCAGCAGGAGAACAAGGACGCGTCCAACCCGTACGAGGTCGCGGAGAAGCAGGTTCGCGAAATGCGGCGCGTCTTCGGCCCCGAGGCGAGAACGATGCCCTTGATCCTGGCCGGCGACTTCAACCTCCGGGTGCCACCGTCCAACGGCGCCCTCGACACGATCTACGCCGACCCCGCGGGCACCGGTGAGTTCAACGAGGTCGACCAGGAACGCGACTGCGGCGAGAACGGCTCATGCGTTCCCCGCCAGAGCGGCGGCCCCACGCACTGGGGCAACGAACTGAGCGGCAACCAGCCACAGAAGATCGACTACGTGTTCGCCAGCCGATGGCACCTCTACGTGCCGCCCGGCCGGGTCCAGCACCTGACCGACGTCGGCACGTGCGGCGACGACGACCATCCCTGTTCCGACCACTACATCTTCCGCAGCCAGGTACTGCTCCCCAACAGCTGATCTGAGACCCGAGGGGCGCACGGTGGCTCGCCACCGTGCGCCCTGCCGTCAGCCCGGGCGAGACCCGGTCTCCGCTCTTCGAGGGAGCGGAGACCGGGTGACAGGGCACTTCTAGGAGGTTCGCAGGCCGAAGGCCCGGGTGACCGTCTGGGTGACGCCGCCGCCGTTGCGCTGCTCGGCCGTGACCCGGATGGACACGAAGCCGGCGCGGCGCGGCGCGTCCAGAGACGTCCGCCAGGAGCCCTTCTTCTCCTTCAGGCTCTGCCGCTGCCAGGTGGCGCCGTCATCGTAGGAGACCTCGAGCGCGACCGACGAGACCGCATCCTGCGCGGAGTCGCTGCCGAGCACCACCGGCGTGACGGAGAATTCCGACCTGCGCTCCGCCCTGCCTTCGGCGTCCAGCTCCGTGCCATAGTCCAGTTGGACCAGCGGGATGGCCACCACCTCCTTGGTGGCGGCGGAGGTGAAGGTCCACTCGGTCCGGGTGACGGTGGAGTAGGGATGGACGTCGGTGCCGTTCTTGGTGTCGACGACCAGCCGGTACGGCAGCTTCTCCGGCGCCATGTCCCCGACGTTGAGGATGGGCCGGCCCTGGGTCTGGGCCAGTTGCCTGTCCCCCTGGTACATCGTGATCGTCTGCTGCACGCCGGGTACGCCGGACCCGCCGCTGTGCGCGGATCCCGCGTCGCCGAACCCCTGGATGTAGGTGCTGAGCCCGTACTCGCCGCGGAACGGGATCTCGGCGCTGATCAGGCGCGGCCGGGTGATGGGGCCGAACCAGCGGTCCTTCTGCACGCTGCCCGGACGGTAGGACAGCCGGTCGGTCTGCGACCTTCCCCAGCCCACCAGAGCGGCCTCCTGCCGCCACTCGACTCCGTCCCCGGCCGAGACCCAGTCGGTGCGCCGTCCCGAGGCGACGGGCCTGTCGGTGAACCGGAGGGCCTCGTACCACTCGTACGGCGGGAAGTCGGTCCGCATCTCGACGACCTGCCTGCCGGGAGGCGGGGTGAACTCGAGATCGATCCGGGCGAGGTCGCGGGGAGAGGTCTTGGCGGAGGGGTCCTGCGGCACCCCTCCGAGGTGGTAGTCGACCAGGTCGTACACGTACTTCGGCGCCGGGTGGGCCTCCACGTCCAGCCGGAGCCCGTTCCTGCCCGCGGCGGCGATCTCCTTGATCAGCTTTTCGCCCTCGTCCATGGTCACCGAGGCGACCGGGATCCGCCCGGTCGTCACCCCGTCGGGCTCGCCGTACCAGACGCTCTTGCGTCCGGGGCCGTTGTTGACGACCAGGAGCATCGCCGCACCGGCGGTGCGCGCCGCCGCCGCCTGGTCCGTGGGGGCCACGGCGTCACTGCCGCGCACGACCACGGCCTTGCCACGGGCGGACACGCCCGCGTAGTCGGCCGGCGAGCCGGTGCCGGCGAAGACGGCGGGAAGGCGTGAGGCGCCGTCCCGCATCGCCTGGGAGCCCTGCTGCACGAGGGCGTCGTCGAGACGGTGCCCGCGGTAGGCGATCTCCAGTGGCGTCTGCTCGGCGCGGAACCTGGTGGTGAAGACGAAGCTGCCCTTCTTCACCTTCTGCTTGGTCGGCAGCGCCCACAGGCTGTCGTAGGCGGCGGGAGGCATGATCATCTCACGCAGGGCGCCCCAGTCGCCGGGGGCCGGCTCGCTCGAGGTGAAGGAGCGGTAGATGTCGATCCTGCTGTTGACGACGCTGGCCGGCTGGGGTGTCGCCACCTTCACCTGGCGTGCCCGCGAGGCGTCGAGATCCACGCTCCGGTCGGCCGTCAGGTCGACTTCGGGGGCGACCAGCGTCGCGAGCCCGAGGGAGTTGGGGCCGTGCAGCCCTTCCACGTCCGCGAAGGAGAGGACCGTGTAGGAGCCAGGGGCCCAGCGGCTGGTGAGCTTCCCGTTCGGGACCCACAAGTACGTGGTGCTCCCGTCGGCGCTCCTGATCTCGACATTGTCGCTCAGGGGCCGGCCGGCGCGGTCCTTCAGGTGGATGGTGAGGTCGTACTTCTCGGACTCGACGGAGACCCCCACGGCCGTGTGCACCTCACCGGCCGAGTGCCGTGCCTTGACCTGGACGGCGTACTGGCCCGCTGCGAGCCCGTTCGGGTCCACCGTGACCTCGACCGTCGAGGTTCCGCGCGCGGGCACGGTGACGTGGTCGGCGGCCGTCGTGAACGCCTGCGCGGGGACCTCACCGCGGTCGACGGACAGCTCCAGATCGATGGGGCCGTCCGTGGTGTTGGTGTAGGTGATCTTCCGCTTGATCGGCTGCCGCTGCGTGCCGGACGACCACTTGACGAGCCCCGCGTCCACCGATCCGGTCGCGACGATCTGGTCCTGCAGGTAGGCGGCGGCCACGTTCAGCCGGCCGGTCCCTGCCAGGTAGGGGCTGTAGTCGGGGGTCGGCACGGTGGTGCTCATCAGGGCGCTCTTGATCTGCTGCGCCGACCACTCCGGGTGTTTCTGGGCCAGCAGGACCGCCGCGCCGGCGACGTGCGGCGTCGCCATGGAGGTGCCGCTGTCCAGACGGTAGTAGCCCTCCCCTCCGTCGGACATGAACTGCGAGCGCGCCGCCAGCACGTCCACGCCGGGAGCGGTCAGGTCGGGCTTGAGGGCGTCGTCGAACATGCGCGGCCCCGCGCTGGAGAACGCGGCGAGGTGATCGGCCCCGTCGACCGCGCCGACGGTCAGCGCGGCGTCCGCGGTTCCCGGCGCGGCGATGCTGTAGGGGCTGTTTCCGTCGTTGCCCGCGGCGACGACGAAGAGCGCGCCCGTCTCGGCGCTCAGACTGTTCAGGGCCTGGCTCAGCGGATCGTCCTGGGTGTGCCAGCTTCCGACGCCCAGGCTCATGCTGATCACCTTGGCGTGCTCGGTGCGCGCCGCCCACTCCATGCCCGCGATGACGCCAGAGATCGGCCCGGAATTGTCGTCGCCGAGGACCTTGCCCACCAGAAGCTTGGCGCCGGGGGCGACCCCTCGCTCCTTGCCGCCGGAAGCCGCGCCCGTCCCGGCCAGGGTGGACGCGGTGTGGGTTCCATGCCCGTACCGGTCGACGACGTCCACGCCGGGGACGAAGCTCCGGGACGCCGCGATGCGGTCCGCGAGGTCCGGGTGGGTGGCGTCCACCCCACTGTCCAGAATGGCGACCCGGACCCCCGCGCCCGTGCCTCCCGCGGTCCAGACCGCGGGGGCGCCGATCTGCGCGGTGGTGTCGGCGAGGGTCCCCTTCGCCTTGCCGTCGAGCCACACCTTGTCGATGCCGGCGGTGAAGGCGGGCGCCTCAGCGGCGTCCGGCGTGCCACCGGCCCGGCCCGTCGGCGACGGGCCGCCCTTTCCTGCGTCGGTGAGGGCCAACCAGAAGTCCGCGGCCTTCGGCCTGCTGGCGCGGAGCGCCTCACCGTGGACGGAGGGGAGGCTCAGCGTGGTCGTGGCACCCGGCAGCACGGTGCCGGCCGGTGGGGCGGACGCGCCGTTCCTGGCTTCGGGCTTGGCGGTGGCCGAGTCCTTGGCGCGGGTGACGATCAAGGGAAGTTCACTGTTGTGCGCGTCGTCGTAGCCCTGGGCTATCAGTTGCGTCACGTTGAAGAGCTGCCTGTCGAGCCGGCCGGCCGCGATGTAGGCCGCGGCCTCGTCGGGGTACACATAGGTGTCCCCGCCTTCGGTGGCGATGCGCACCGGGCCCGTGGCTCCCGGCGCGCGCTCGACGTCCACCGAGAAGGCCCCGCCGGAGCCCTGAGTCACCTTCACCTTGTCGCCGGTGATCAACGTCACCGCGCCAGGCGCGCGTTGCGCGCCGCCGGTCGCCGCCGACGTCACCGCGGGCGGTCGCCCAGGTGAATCACTATGAGCCGCCGTGGGGGTGACCACGACGGCGACAAGGGCCGCGGCGGTCAATGCCGCGGACCTCGGGGGGAAACCAAGCCTCACACTGCCTCCAGAGTTCATGATCGGAGGAATCCGATCACCTCTGGGCAGGCAGTGTAAAGTACTAGATATTACTACTATCTTGCTGTAGCTTGCCCTTTTGTTAATTAAGCGGGCAAATCAGCTCATATCAGACAAATCCCCGATGGGTATAGAGCCGCAGCGAAGCATTCGACGGAGCTGGGACCGAATGGCCACTCCGCGGGCTACCATCCGCTACGTACCGGTTACGGCGGTTTCCCTTTCCCCGGAGTTGATGTGAGCGAGCTGATGCGCGTGCCTCTGGCCGACGGCGGCGGCCAGGTCGTGGTGAAGATCGCGGACGACGAGCCGGCCGGCCGGCGGGCATCGCGCACCGGGGACAAGCTCGAGGGCCACCTGAACGTCACGCTCACCTGGCGCCGCGTCGCGGAGTCCTGACATGCGCCCCTGGTCCGTTCGCGTCCGCGCGGGCTCGGGGACATGCGGCGCCGGTGTCCTGATCGACGACCGGCACCTGCTGACCTGCGCCCATGTGGTCAACGCCGCCCTCGGGCGGCACGCCGCCGAACGCTCGCACCCATCCGATCCGATCGAGGTCGACTTCCCGATCGCCGCTCGCGCGGCACGGTTCCAGGCTTGGGTCACCGACGGCGGCTGGTTCCCCATCGAGGACGACGAGCGCGGCGACGTCGCGATCCTGGAGCTCCGCGCCGCGCCCCCTGCCGGCACCGCCCCCGCCGAGCTGAACGAGCGCGTGGAACGGGGCACGGCCGTGCGCGCCTACGGCTATCCCCCGGGCGTCGACACGGGCGTCTGGGCGGTGTCGTACGAGGTGGGCGACCCAGGCGGGCCCGAATGGGTCCAACTCGACGCCACGCGCGCCGTCGGCAGGCGCATCCAGCACGGTTTCAGCGGCGCCGCCGTGGAGCGCGACGACACCGGCCACGTCGTCGGCATCGCCGTCACCGAGGACGGCGACGACGGCGCCAAGGTCGCCTGGATGCTCCCCATCTCTGCCCTCCTCCACCGCTGGCCGCGCCTGGCCGCCTCCTGCGGGCCTCCCCCCGTGGACGGACCGGTCCGCTCGCGGGTGACACCGGTACCTCCCCAGCTCGCCGGCGTCCTTCGCGTGATGTGCCAGGTCTCCGACGACCTCCCCTATCCGCTCCGCGGCGCCCATGGACGCTTCCCGCTGTCGGAGGTGTACGTGCGGCAGAGCGTCGCCGCCGCCCCCGAACCGCGCAGGCCCTGGGAGGAGGAGGGCGAGGACTTTCTGGAGGCGGAGGAGGACAGGCGGCCGTCCCCGGGCCTGGCCCAGCCGTTCGAGCAGGTCTTCGAGCAGCACGACCACCTGGTGATCGAGGGCGCGGCGGGCCTCGGCAAGACCACCCTCGGCAGGATGCTGGCGCGGCACATGGCCCGGACCGTGCTGGACGAGGCGGACCAGGACGGCGGCGCGCAGCCGCTCCCCGTCATACTGCCGGCGCGCGTGCTGGCCGCCCATCTCCGCAACAGCTGGCCCGAAGCGCTGCGGGCCGCGGTCACCACGGAGTACGGACAGCCGGACGGTGAAGTGCCGGCGTCCCTGTTCGCCGGGAAGGTCGGCGGGCGGCGGTGGCTGATCGTGGTGGACGCCCTGGACGAGATCCCCGACCAGGACGACCGCGAGCGGCTGCTGACCGCGCTCGCGTCCCGGTTCCCGGGCGGCGAGGAGCAGGCCCGCTTCCTGGTCACCACCCGCCCCCTGTCCCCCGGGGAGATCGACCGCCTGCGCGGCCCGGGGGTCGGCTTCTACGAGTTGCAGCCGTTCGACGAGGACGCCCTGGTGCAGTTCGCCCGGAACTGGTTCGACCCGGACGACACGTTCTCAGGCAACGCCGCGGCGGAGGAGTTCCTGCGCCAGGTGCGGCTGGCCGGCCTTGAGGAGGTGCTCGTCGTGCCCCTCCTGGCGACCGTGGCCGCCAACATCCACCAGTCCCGCCGCGACCGCCCGCTGCCGGCCGGACGTTACGAGCTGTACGAGGAGTACATCGGGCGGTACGCCCAGGCCCGGATCGAGGCGGGCGCCTCGTCACTGGCCGCCCTGCACGAGGTCCCGGAAGGTCCGCGGCTCGCGGCGTGGCTGTACGAGCACCGGGTCGTGCTGATGGAAGAGCTGGCCACCGCCTACACCACCACCGAGACCCCGCTCATGGAGGTCGCGCGGCGTTTCCTGGCCGAGCACGCGCCGATGCCCGCCCGCCTGCCCCTCGACTGGGAGAGCGCGCTCGCCGAGTGGCTGTCCCAGACGGGGGTGCTGGCGAGGAGCCGCACCCGCCTGAGATTCCTGCACCAGACCTTCGCCGAACACCTGGCCGCCACCGCCCGCGCCAAGACCCTTCCCCGGGAGTTCCGCCCCGGCGAACCGCCGTGGGAGAAGCTGGTGAGCGACCTCCTGCTCGGCGACGAGGCCGCCGGCCGCGTGGTGCTGCACTACCTGCACCTCGTGGGGCCGGGCGCGGGGCTCCTGGACGCGCTCCAGAACGGCACTCTTGACCAGCGTGTTACCGCCGACGGCCTGGTCGAGAAGGGCGCCCCCGTCTCGGACACCCAGCTCACGACCTACCTGTCCCGGCTGGAGGACATGGTGGGAACGGGCACGGTGACCGACCTGGAGGAGATGATCGCCCTCACTCGCCACACCCCCGTCCGCGAGCGGCTCGAAGGACTGCTGGCGGACGCGTCCCTCGGCGCAGCGATCAGGATCTCCATCATCGACCTGCTCCGGGAGCGATCGGGCGCAGTGCGTCGTGACGGACCGGCCATACTGCGAGGTTTCGCCACCGCGGAGCATGACGCGAGGGTGCGGTGCAAGGCGGCGACCGTCCTGTCCAGGTTCGGAGGCGAGCACCGCGACCAGGCCGCGGGGTTGCTCGTCGCCCTCGGCGAAGACGGCGGTACGGAGATCGCGTATCGCTTCGCGGCCGCCGAGAGCCTGGCCCGGCTGGGCGGCCGGCATCGAGCGTGCGCGGCCGACATGCTCCACCGACTGGCCACGGACCCGGCGGTGGAAGCATGGCAACGCCTGGACATGGCTCAGGAGCTGGCCAAGTGCGGTCCCGAGCAACGGGCACGAGCGGCCGCGATCCTGCGCCACGTCGCCATGGACCGTACGCTTCAGGCGTGGAAACGCCAGTCGGCCGCCGAGAAGCTTCACAAGCTGGGCGGGCCACATGGCCGCGAGAGTGTCCACCTGCTCGGACGGCTGGCGCACGACCTCCGTCACCAGCGATTCGACCAGACCATGACGCTGGCCGCGCTCGCGAAGATCGAGCCATCCCATCGTTCCTCCGCCGCCAAGGCCCTCCTCCAGGTGATCACCACTCCTACCTTCGATAGCGGCTCCAGGCTGTCCGCCGTCATCGAACTGGCGGAACTCGGCGGAGCACACCGGTCGGCGACAGCGCAGGTCATGTTCGACCTCGCCACGAGACCAGACGCCGCAGCGATGCCCCATCCCAGCCTGGCCTATAACGCGGCGAAGAGACTGACCGAACTCGGTAGCGCGTATCAGTCCAAAGGAGCGGAGGCCTTTCGCGCGATCGGCAGGGACACGACCGTTCGCGCTATGCAACTCCGCTCCGTGGCCGTCCAGCTCGCACAGCTCGAGGCTGACGATCGAACGCTCGCAGCCGAGATCCTGCTGAGGCTCGTCACCGCTCCCGCACTCTCGTTCGACGTCCGCCTCAAGGCGGCGAGCACACTGGCCAACCTGGGGACGCGCTTCCTGTCCGGCGTCCTGCACTTCGTCGACGAGCTCTTCCGCCATCCCTTCTCCTCATCGGCCGAACGCGCGCTGGCGATGGCAACGCGGATGACGCTCAGGCCAGGCGAGACGCCGTCGGCGGCCACGCTGATCCATCGGCTGGCGATGACCGCGACGGCCTCCGCCGAGACCCGGTTGCACAGCGGCCAAGCACTGGTGGACATGGGAGCCGGCCATCTCGACCAGGCGGCGGGCCTGTGGACGCGTCTGGCCTCCGACCACGTGGCGGAAATCGGACTTCGCCGGGACGCTGCGAAGAAGCTGCTCGATCTGGGTGCCGGATATCGGGAGAAGGCGGGCGCGGCGTTCCGGGAGCTGGCCGACGATCCCAGCATCAACGCCGGGGAGAGAATTCTCCTTCTTCTCGAGACCCACCACCTGGCACCCTCGCTCTACGTGGAGATTTATGACCGCATCGCCGCCGACGTCACCCTCGATCACGATAAGAGGAGATTCGCCGTCCGCCAGGGGCACGCCGGCGACACCGACCGGCACCGCCGAACCGTAGCCCACTTGCACCAGCTCGCGACGGACCCGGCCGCCACGGCGACAGCTCGTCTGAACTCCGTCCAAGAGCTGGCATCCCTGGGCACCGATCAACGTGCGCGATGTGTCGTGATCCTTGGCCTGATGGCCGAGATGTCAGGTGCCCATGTCCGGCATCGGCCGATGATCCTGGCCGACCTGGTGAAATTCGACGCCTCACAGCGCGAGCGCGGCGCCGAGTCGCTGCGCCGGCACGCCACCGACCCGCTCATCGACCCCGATTCACGCCGCGAGGCCGCCCATGAACTCGCCAAACTCGGCGACGAGCATCACGAGCGCGGCGCGGAGATCCTCAAGCGGATGGCCCTCGACGTCCTCCTCGACGCCCAGGTACGCCGGAAGGCGGCGACGTCGCTGATCAACCTCGGCGGCGAGGAGGAGAACCCAGGGGCGGACCTGTTGTACCGGCTCGCCACCGGCGCTGTCGCCGGAGGCACCTCAGAGCCGGACGATCGTCGGCAGGCCGCGCGGGACCTCGCCGGGCTGGGCGGCGGGCGACGGGCGCAGGGGGCCGAGGTGTTGCGCCGGCTCGCGGCGGATGCGTCGGCCGACGCCGGCGTACGTCTCGCGGCGGCGCAGGATCTCGCCGGCCTGGGCGGCGACGAGCGTGACGAAGGCGCGAAGGTCCTGCACCGGCTGGTCGTCGAGTTGATCGACGATCCCGTCGAACGCCTGCGAGTGGCGCGAGACCTCGTCAGGCTCGGGCCGGCCGCCCAGTCCCGCGCTCTGGTACTGCTCGGCGAGCTGACGATGGACGCCGGCCCCGACGTCACGGTCCGCCGACGGGCGGCGGAGTTCCTGGGCTCGTTGCTGTCTCCGCAAGCGCTGGAGACGGCTGTGGCCGGATTGCACCGCCTTGCCGGAGACGGCGACGTGGACCGCTGGAACCGGTTGTGGGCCATCGAGTCCCTGGCGAAGCTCGGCCCGGACGCGCGACGGCTCGCCTTCGACGCGGTGCGGCGGTTCCGCGAGCAGGTGGGCGAGCCGGGCGGCGAACTGCCGTGCGCGCTCGCGGTCGCGGCGATGGCCGACGTGAGCGACGCCTGCCACTTCGACGCCGTCGACCTGCTCACCCGATCGGCCGAAGACACCGCACGCACGGGTCGTGAACGGATCCAGGCCGCCACAGGCCTCCTGGAGCTGAGCGACCTCCATGCGAAGCGGGGAGCGCGCCTGCTCACGGTGATCGCCGAAGACCCCGGAGTCCGTGCCTGGGAGCGCCGCCAGGCCGCCGAAGCGCTCGCCCGCCTCGGTCCCGCCCATCGAGAGCAGGCCGTCGACCTGCTCGACGCCCTCGCCGACGACGCCTCCGCCGACCCCTGGGAGCAGGCGGAGGCCGCGATCGCCCTCGCCGAACTCTCCGCCGACAGGCGCGAACGCGCGATCGCCCACATGCGGCGCATCATGCGGCGCGAGAGCGTCTTCACTGAGCAGCGCCGTCCTGCCATCGGCATGCTCCTCAGACTTGGGCCCGAGGCACGTGCCGCAGGAATCAAGGCTCTCCAGTCGACGGCCGGCGACCGGAGAGCCGGAGAAGACGACCGGTGGGAGGCGTTCGCCGTCCTGCTGGAGCAGGAAGAGGACCGCGACCTGCTGGCCCGCGCCCTTCGCGAGCTGACAGAAGAAGCGCGCGCCGACGCGGGCCTGCGGCGGCGGGCGGCGGAGGCCCTCGCGATGCTCGGCGACGAGCGACGCCGCGAAGCGGTCGAGGCGCTCCGGCACCTGTCCGCCGACACGACCGTCGTGGGCGCGCACCGCGCTCTGGCGCTGGACTCCCTGGCTCTCATGACCTCGGACGCGTCTCTTCAGGAAGAGGCCGGGAAGGCGCTGGCGCGGGAGGGCGCGGACGCGTCCACCCCGGCGCCGCTCCGTCGCCTGGCCGCCGAGGCACTGGCCCACCGTCACCTGGCACACCGGCGCAGAGCCGCCGAACTCCTGCACGAGATCGCCGAGGACGACTCGGCGGAACCCGAGGAACGACTCCTGGCAGCCCAGGCATTGGCCGGCATGGGACCCGGTGACCGTGACGCCGCCGTCCGGCTCCTTCAGCGGTCCGTCGCCGACCCTCTCGCGAGCCCGTACGAGCGAGCCGTCATGGCGTTGGCACTGGCCGGTCTCCGCCGGTCGTACCGGCGGGCCGCCGGTGACCGCGCCCGAGAGCTGCTGCTGGACAACCCCGGTATGCCGGCCGACCGGCGGCTGACGATCGCCGAGGGCCTCGCCGAGTTGGGGACGCCCTATCGGCAGGCCGCCATGGCCGCCGTGCACGATCTCGTGGTCGACTCCTCGTCCTACAGCGCGATGAGGTTCCGCGCGGCCGAGGCGCTCGCCCGTATGGCCGGCGTCGAGGGCCGCATCAAGGAGCCGCTGTCGCTTCGTGACGCACCTGGGTGACCAGGCGCGGCGCGAAGCGGATGACACACCAGACCGTGCGCCCGACTCCGGGGCCATGGGCGCGGGTCCCCCACTCCTCGGCGAGTTCCCGAATGATCAGCAGCCCACGGCCGTTCTCCGCCTCCGGGTCCTCACGCACCTCAGGCTCAAAGTCCAGGGCTCCGGGGTCGTTCACCTCCACGCGCAGAAGCCCGTCACGCCGCGCGAGGACCAGCCCGATGAAGTCGTCCCTTCCGCAGCCCGAATGCGTGACCGCGTTGGTGACCAATTCCGAGGTGGCCAGTACGACATCGTTCACGGCGGGATGGCCGTTTCCCAGCCATTGACGCACCTGGTGACGCGCGCACGACACCGATTCGCGCACTCCCGGCAGGCTCGTCCTGCCGAGAAGCTCCCACTCCGCTTTCGCCGGCTCCATCGTTTCATCCGTTCGAAGAATTCGATCGCGAGGACTCCCCGACAGTGCCAGAATTCGACTACCGTACGTGTCGGATCGACTTCAACCAGTCATGAACGCTTCGACTTAAACCCTCGGTGAAATGCTGAGGAAGGCCACCCGGAGTCCCCCATGCCAAAGGAAAGCGAGCTCAGCCCGTCCGAATCCCCGACCGCCCTGTTCGGCTTCGAGTTGCGGCGACACCGCAAAGAGCGTGGATGGTCGCAGACCCGCCTCGCCCGATTCATCCCCTATTCGGTGGGCACGATCAGCATGATCGAGACGGCGCGGCGCTCTCCGTCCGAGGAGTTCGCCCGCTACTGCGACGACGCCCTCCAGGCCGAAGGCGCCCTCGTACGCCTGTGGCCCATGGTCGGCCGCCCGACCGCTCCCCCGTGGTTCCGCCCCTGGCTCGACATCGAGAACACGGCAGAGGCCCTGCGTTTCTGGTCGCCCTTGGTGATTCCCGGCTTGCTGCAGAATGAGGACTACGCCCGAGCGATCCTCAGTGGTGACGTAGGGGTCACAACGGAGCAGATCGAAGAGCAGGTGACCGCGCGCATGGAGCGTCAGGTCATCCTCACTCGCCCGAAGCCCCCCATCCTCTGGGTCGTCATTGACGAAGGGGTGCTACGCCGTCCCGTGGGGAGCCACGCCATAATGGCGAGCCAACTGGAGCGCATTCTGCGAGCCGCAGAGGAACCATACGTCAGAATCCAGATCCTGCCCTATGACGCCTACTCCACCGCTGGACTGGCGGGGGCCTTCGTCATCGCACAGGCCGATGGGATCGCCGATACCGCCTACGTTGAATCCGCCGGAATTCTCGGTAGGGTGACCGAGCGATCAGAGGACATAAAAACCCTAACATTCAGGTACGAAGGGATTCGTGCCGAAGCGCTCTCCCGGCGCGACTCGCTAGGCCTGATCAAGGACAGGATGCAGCGATGGATGAGATGACCCTGCGACCGGAAGCGGTCGAGTGGCGTAAGTCCACCCGGTCGGGGCCCGACGGCGGTGAATGCGTCGAGGTCGCCTGTCTCTCCGGACGCCGTCGGGTGGTGCGTGACAGTAAGAACCCCCTCGGCCCGGTCCTGATGTGCGACGGGACGGCCTGGGAGGCGTTCATCGGCGGGTTGAAAGACGGCACCGTCTCCTGACCTCCCGCCCACAGGACCAGCACTCCCGCCGACGGTCGTGACCGCAGGCCGGCACCGCGAGCAGCCGGCCTGCGCGGAGATCACGGAGCAGCGGACGCTCGTGGACGGGTCGTGCGCCGAGGAGCGGTTCAGGTGCCCGGCCTGGTGCGCCATTCGTGGTCGAGGATCGCCATCTCGAAGGACGACCACCAGGTGCCGCCGACTGCGGCGACCTCACGCAGGGTCCCCTCGCGGACGAAGCCCAGCCGCTCGTAGAGCCGCACGGCCGTGACGTTCTGCGCGAACACGCCGAGCGACAACCGGTGCACCCCGATCTCGTCGAAGGCGACCCGCTGAGCGGCCCTCACAAGCGTCTCGCCGATCCCGCGTCCCCGCGCGTCCGGCGCCACCACCACGCGGCCGAGCCGGGCCGACCAGCCCGGCGCGTCCACCATCAGCGACGCGTGCGCGATCGGCCGATCCGGATCGGTCTTGTCCACCGCCGTCCAGACACGCAGTTTGGGACCGACCTTGTCGGCGTACCGGCGTATTTGTGACTCGTCCAGTGGCCAGACGAACCCGGACGAACCCGACCACATCACGAGGGCCTCCGGACCGTCGATCCACGAGATCAACGAAGGTACGTCAGACGGGGCGAAGTCCCGAAGTTCGATCACACATCCCCGTATACAGCACCGCATTCCCGTCGCTCAACCGCGTCCACATCCGCAGCTCGGGGTTGGGGACGGTGGTCCCACCCGTTGCTCATGCCGCCGGTCACCATTGCCGCGCCCACCCGAAACCCCTGGCACTGATCGCAGTGCGGACGAAGGCCGACAGCGGCCGCAGTGGCCGACGAGACCCGCTCAGCGGCTGCGGTGCCGATAGGACCGGTAAGGACCGCAATCGCCGACAAGACCGCTCAACGGCCGCAGTTCCGACTAGGACTGATTGCGGCCGCGGTCGCCGACGAGACCACTCAGCGGACGGCCACGGTTCCGATGCGATCGGTACGGTCGCGGTCGCGGTCGCGGTCGCGGTCGCGGTCGAGACCACTCAGCGGCCACAGAGGTCGATAGGACTGGTAGCGGTCGCAGTCGCCGACGAGACCGGTAGCGGCCGTGGTGCCGATGGCGGCGGGCCCGCTACCGTCCTCGACGGCGGCGCACCGGCCGGGCCTGCCGGGCCGACCGCGCCCGCCGGACCGACCGCGCCCGCAGGGCCGGCAGGCTCCGCCCGCGATCAGCGCCCGGGGGTTTCGGGTGGGCGCGGCGATGGCGACCGGCGGCATCGGCAACGGGTGGGGCCACCACCTCAGCCCCACTTCCCGCACAGCCCACCGACACGGAAGAGACTCGTACCGACGACGCCTTGACGACCAGAGCACACCACTGTCGCGGACACAACCACGCCGGAAACGGTGTGCTGATCTGGTGCGGGGAACCCTGGCCGTCGATAGTGTCTGGAGCTGTTGGGTCACGGCCCCAGTCCTTTACGGCGGCCTCCTCTTCCCCCGGAGTTGACGTGAGTGAGCTGATGCGCGTTCCGCTGGCCGGCGGCGGTCAGGTCGTGGTCGAAGTGTCCGAGAACGAACCCGGGGTCCGGCGGGCCTCGCGCACCGGCGACACCATCGACGCGGCCGTGGACTCCCTCCAGCACGCGCTTCAGCCGATCAGGGAGGCCGCCGAGGCCGCGCTGGAGACATTCCGCAAGTCGGGCCCGGACGAGGTGGAGATCGAACTGGGCGTCAAGCTGAACGCCGAGGCCGGCGCGGTCATCGCCAAGTCGTCGGTCGAGGGCCATCTCAACGTCAAGCTGACCTGGCGCCGCGTCGCGGAGTCCTGAAGTCTCCTCCTGCCGACGTGTGAGAGCCGGCGAATCGATCGGCCGAGCTGGCGATTCCCCGAAATCCGTCAACAAGCGCCGCTCGTCCGGCTACCACAAGCCGCACGCCGGCACAGGTCACAAGCTGGTGCGCTGCCTCAGAGTGCCCGCGTACCGTCCGACGTCCAGCCCTTTCCCGGCGGCCCACCCGTCGTCGTGACAGGTCGCGAGGTGTCGATCGGCCGCGTCGCCGATCAGCGACACCACCGTGCCGGTCTCGCCTCTGGCCCGCATGCGCTCCACCAGCTCCAGCGCCGCCCACAACGCGGTGCCCGACGAGGCGCCGACCGGCAGCCCGGTCACCTCGCGGATGTGCCGGGCCGCCGCCACACTGGCCGCGTCGGGCACGGGGACGACCAGGTCCACGAGGTCGGGCCGGAAGCCGGGCTCGACGCGCGGTCGTCCGATGCCCTCGATCCGCGAGGGCATCCCGGTGCCGTAGTCGGGCACGTCCAGGGTCCATCCCGGGAAGTAGGCCGAATTCTCGGGATCCGCCACCGCGACCCGGCAGTCCTCACCGTGGGCCCGGATCCACTGGCCGAGGGCGGCCGAGGTCACGCCGGTGCTCGCGCCCGTCACCACCCAGTCCGGCCGCACCTGCCCGAACAGCTCCTCCGCCAGGTCGTGCGGCGCGGCCCGCCCGAACTGGTCCAGGAAGTGCCCGTCGATCTCCCGCGCGGCGTCGTAGATCGCCAGCGGCGGCGTCACGAATCGGCACTCCCCGCCCAGTTCCTCCACCGGCCGCGCCCGCGCCTCGCTGCGCTCGCCCGGCATGACCACGATGTACGGCAGCCCGAGCCGCCGCGCGAACCAGGCCTGCGCCACGGCCGCGTTGCCGCCGGTCGCCTCCACCACGGTCACCCCCTCGGTGACCGACCTGTCGAGCACGGCCCGGCGGAACAGTGCCCTGGCGTGCCGGTGCCGCAGGCTCCCCGTCGGTTGCGCGGACTCGTCCTTCAGCAGCAGTCTGATCCCGGGCGCCGATACCGGGAAGTCGATCAGCGGGGTGGGCTCACCCATCGCCAGCACTTCGAGCGCTCGCGTGTTCCAATTCACCGTCCCACCATGTCAGGCGCGCCCCGAAAGGCCGCGCCCGTTCGCCACGAGCGAGCCAGCCGGGGAGTCCGCGCGCTCCCCTGAAATGACCGTCGCGGTTGCCGGATCAACCCAGGTGAAGGGGCGGCGTTTCGATCCTCAGCACAACAGGCCACGCCAAGATCTTCAGTGATCTTCTATGGTGGCAGGGCCAGGGCGCCGGGTGGAAAAGGACATGCGCATGCGAGCGAGTGCCGCGTTAGGTGATGAGCTGCGTGACCAGCTTGGCTCCCCCACGCAAGTGCGGCGGCTCGACAGCAGCCCTCGCTCACGGGTGTGGCGTGCCGAGCTGAACGGAGCCACCGTGGTGATCAAGCAGGCGGTCGACGGGCCGGACGCTTCGCTGCGGTTCGGCCGCGAGGTCACCGCGCTGCGACTCGCCTCGCGGGCCGACCCGCCCCTCGTGCCCGCGATCATCGGCACCGACCCCTGCAGGCGCGTCATGGTGCTGGAGTACGTGGACAGCCATGACCCACCCGAAGACTGGGTGGTGAGCTACGCGGTGGCGCTGGCCCGGTTGCACGCGGCCACGACGCAGGACGACGCCGGGGCGCTGCCGCGATGGTCGCCTCCCGGCCAGGACGACGTCAGCGCCTTCCTCGGCTTGGCGGCCGAACTGGACATCCCGGCGTCGTCCACCGTGTCCGCCGAGCTCGACGGACTCCTGGACCGGCTCCGGCGGACATCGGGGCACGCGTTGCTGCACGGCGACCCCTGTCCCGGCAACGACCTGTACACCGGCAGCGGACTCCGCTTCGTCGACTTCGAACAGGCCTCGCTGGGCGACGGGCTCATCGAACTGGCCTACCTGCGCATCGGGTTCCCGACCTGCTGGTGCGTCACCGCGCCTCCCGAGCCGATGCTGCGGCAGGCGGAGGCGGCGTACCGCGCGGCTTGGCACACCGCCACAGGCGCCGAGCTCGAGGGCGACCTCGCGGACGCGTGCGCCGGCTGGTTGCTGCGCGGCGACGCCCTCGTCGAGAGAGCCCACCGGCAAGGGGTCGATCACCTGGCGCGGATCCCCCGGGAGGACTGGCTCTGGGGCACCGCCACCGCGCGGCAACGACTCCTCCACCGTCTCGGGGTCGTCTCGGAGATCACTCTCGATCACGACCGGCTCACCGCCCTCGGGGAATTCTGCGCGGCGATGCGCAGCCGCATGCTCACGCGCTGGCCCGCCCTCGCCCCCCTCCCCGCCCACCGTCCTTGAACACTCGGATACGCGACGAACCGGGCCGGCCGAGAAGGTAGCTTGCCGGCGTCCATGCCGCAGGGCTGCACGACGCCGGCGACGGTCTGGTGGCCACAGAGGCGCTGTCACGGGCGGCGGACGATGCGCTGACCGAGCCGAGTCACATGTGGACGACGTGCGCAGCTACAACTCCACTTTAGTTTGGTGTAGCCGATTCGCAAGAAACTAAAAGCTAGTCTTAGTTTGCGCGCTACGATGAAGGCATGCTGATCCACCGGACGGCGGCCAAGCACAGGCGCCATGACCTGCTCTGGGAGCTGGCGGCGAGGCAGAGTGGCTACTTCACCGCTGCCCAGGCGGTGAAGGTCGGCTACTCCCATCAGGCGCAGCATTTCCACGTCCGGAGCGGTAACTGGGTCCGCATCGACAGGGGCCTCTACCGCCTCCGCGAGTTCGCCATGCTGCCTGGTGATGAACATGACCATTTTGTGCGTTGGTGGCTCTGGAGCAGGGGACGTGCCGTTGTGTCACATGCCAGCGCACTGGCCGTTCACGACCTCGGCATCGCGAATCCAGAGAAGATCCATCTGACGGTCGATCCCGGCTTCCGACAGAGGGGCGAGGCCGTCGTACTCCATCGTGCCGAGCTTCTGCCGGAGGACATCGAGGATCGTGAGGGGTTCAAGGTCACTACACCTCTCCGGGCCATCACCGAGTCCGCCGCCGAGGCGCTGGATCAGGACTTGATCGATTCTGCCGTCGCCGAGCTCCTCGACCGCGGTGAGGTCACGCGCGGTCAGCTTGCCCGGGCGGCGCAGCGGCTCGGGAGCCGCGCCGAACTGGGCGTTGAACGTGCACTGCGGACGGCTTGGACGTGACACGCTACGGGACGGCGGTGTCACTGCGTCAGGCGCTGGAGACCCGCCTTGAACAACAGGCCGACGGGAACGGCACCGACCTTGGCAGGCTCCACCGAAGGGTCCTGTTCGAGCGGGTCGCCGTCCGGCTGTCGGCGTTCCAGCCTGGACGTTGGGTTCTCAAAGGCGGCGCGGTCATGGAGTTCCGGCTGCTGGACAGGGCACGGGCGACCAAGGATCTCGATCTCGCCATTCGCGCCGGAGACCTGAACGCCGACGCTCCGCGTGAAGAGCTGATCGAAACACTGGCTCCTGATCTGGATTCCGATGGCTTCCTTTTCCGTGTGGCAGCGCCCTTCAAACTACGGTCGGACAGCATGGAGCGCCCCGCCTACCGGTTCGGAATCGAAGCCCGCATCGGCGGCAAGCAGTTCGCGGCGTTCCGGTTGGATGCCGTATTACGTCCTGAGGAGCTCGCCGAGACCGAACAGCTCAGACTTCCTGGAGCGTTGTCGTTCGCCGAGGTGCCCGTCCGCAGCGTCGAAGCAGTCCATCCCCGTCAGCATTTCGCAGAGAAGCTGCACGCGCTCACCAGCGACTACGGTGATCGGCCAAACACGAGAGTGAAGGATCTCGTTGATCTGGTGCTGCTGATAGAGACAGGGTTGACCCCGAACGCGGAGCTGGTCGAGGTCTGCGGACACGTCTTCAACGTGCGGACAGTGCAGGCCCTGCCTGACGAGATCCCTGATCCGCCGCCCCGGTGGGAAGTCGACTACCCACCCTTGGCGAGAGGACTCACTGACGCCCCTGCCGACCTGGCTACCGCCGTGGAACTCGTGCGTGCCTTCTGGAAACGATCGATCACCGATGGTTACGGAAAGGGTCTCGACAGCAGCGGCCGCTAGGGTCTGAATCAGACTTTGTCAGAGGCAGGGGCGTCTACGAGCGGATCAAGGAGACACCCCTCCTCCTCCGGGATCCTCCGGCCTGACGCTGAAAACAGCCCTTCCCACAAGCGGATCCAGGGCCGAGGGGCGGGTCATGGCTTCCAGGCTGGGTCGCGGCCGATGAGGCCTAGGAGGCGGTCGAACGGCGGGGCGTCGTCCGGCACGGCCACCGGCGGCCCGAAGACGCCGCGCTGCCTGCCCATCTCCACCATCTGCACGGTGAAGCTCAGCGCGCGCGAGACGGCCTCGGGGTCCGGGTCGTACTCCTGGCCGGTGGCCCGCGCCAGATCCCAGCCGTGCACGACCATGTCGACGAGCCACATGTGGCCCAGCGTGGTCATCGGCAGGCCCATGGCGGGGTTGCTCCCCTCCCAGGCCTCGGGCCGCGACCAGACGGCCAACATGCGTTCCGCGCGCTCGGGGAAGTCGCCGGCGTAGGGTCCCTGCTCGACCATCGCCCCCTTGCGCCCCAGCGACTCGAACATCTCCGCCACCCACTCAAGGTGGTTGATCAGGCCCTTGACGTCGAACTCCGCGCAGGGCGTCGCATGCGCGAGTTGTTCCTGCCGCACCGCGCGAACCAATCCTGCGGTCCGTTCGGTGGCGCGCGTCATCACGGGCATCATGTCGTCCATGGCAGCGATCGTGCCCCGCCAGCCCGAGGCGCGGCTTGTAGAAACGCGACAGCGCGGCTGGGTCGACCCGTACGCGGGGCTCAAGGCCTTCGATTTCGCGCGCCAGGCGCCATCACCCGAAATTTCCGCCTATGTAGACCACTTCTGGGTCGTCACGTGGACCGACCTCGCCGAGCCGTACGAACAGCGCATCGTGTCGCATCCCACCGTGAACATGACGATCACCCACGACTTCCACCGGGTCGCGGGAGTGATCAAGGGTGGGTTCTCCTACACGATGCGGGGCAGCGGCCGCGTGCTCGGCACGCGCTTCCGCCCCGGCGGCTTCCGGCCGTTCCTCGGCGGCCCGGCGTCCCAGTTGACCGGCCGCTTCGCCGAGATCGGCGAGATGCACGGCGCGGCGGGCGCGACCCTGGTCGAGCGGGTTCTGGCCGAACCCGACACCCGGGCCGCCATCGCGCTCGTCGAGGCGTTCCTGCTGGGTCTGGGGCCGCAGCGGGATCCGCTGGTGGAGGAGGTCGCGGCGCTGGTCAAGCTGGTGGAGCGCGACGTGTCCGTGACCAGGGTCGACGCGCTGGCCGCCGCCTCTGGGCGGTCGGTGCGCTCGTTGCAGCGCCTGTTCCGGGACTATGTCGGCATCGGCCCGAAGTGGGTGATCCGCCGCTTCCGGCTGCACGAGGCCGCGGAGCGGATATACCAGGGCCTCGACCTCGCCACGCTGGCCTCCGAACTCGGTTACACCGACCAGGCCCACCTGACCCGCGACTTCACCGCCGCGGTCGGCATGTCCCCCGCGTCCTACGCCCGCCTCAGAAGCCGAACCTGAGCACAGGGGGGCCACGCTCACTGGCCCGCGGGAGGCGGATCGTCTCGCAACCTGCTGTACATCCAGCCATCGCGCCACCGACCGGCGCGAAACTCCACCGCGCGTAGGACGCCCTCCAATGTGAAGCCGGCCCTCTCCAGCGATTTCTGTTCTGCGATGTTCTCCGGGTGGGTTGTCGCCTGGATGCGCTCGGCTGGAGTGTGAGTGAACAGGTAGTCGCACAGCATCGCCTGAGCGTGTCCGCCGATCCCACGCCCGCGCCAGTCCGGAAGCAGGGCGATGCCTATCTCCCAGTAGCGGGAGACCCCGAACCCTCGGGCCGACCAGCTCATCAAACCCGCCGCCGTGCCGTCGACCTCGACGATAACCCTGCTGTCTTCTTCGCCCAGGTAACCGTCGGTAGCGTAGCGCCGCGCCGGGGCCTGCGCATCGCGGAATCCCGTCCAGTCCAGGCCGACCAATCCCGGCTCCGTGGCGAAACGCCGGAACATGTCCAGGTCGTCCTCTGTCACCGGTCGCAGTCGTACCTCGAGCGCGCTCATCGCGCCACCTCCGTTGCGGTGCGTGCGTCCGCCAAGATCGCGTCACTGGCCTGGACCTTACCTCGCGAGATCCGCGGGCGCGGGGGGACTCCTGGGGCATGCCGCACGTCACGCGCCGTACCGCGGGTTGCGTCCACGGAGGTGGTGTACGAGTTTCCGCTGGTAGCCAGCGTGGCGTCGTGAAATGAGGACGGCCATCGCGTGATCCTTCGAGTGCGAAGATCAAGATCGAAGGAGAACAGGATGGCCGTCAACGACAGTGTGGATCCTGCGAGCCGGCTGGCGAAGCAGATCGAGACCCAGGAGCCGGATCTGTTGCGATCCATGGTGAAGACCATGGCCGAGACGTTGATGTCGGCCGAGGCCGACGGGCTGTGCAACGCGACCTACGGCACCCGCAGCGAGGAGTGAGGTACTGCCAGATGGCCGGATTCCGATCTACTACGGCTCGGAGAGCAGGGCACGTCTCGAGCATGAAGGCGCTGTGCCCCTTCCAGAGCCCCAAGCCATTCGCTGTGTGGCAACGCTGGTCTGTCGAGCCGCGAAGATGGCGGCTGCGAGCGCGATAGCGAGGGCGAGGCTCGCTAAGACGGTATCTAACATCATGTCTCCAGGAAGTAGACGCGTGCTGTCCCTGGAAACGAACCGCAGCCGAGAAAGATCCCAAGGTTTCGCTGTGCGGCGCGCCCCGATCCATTCGACTCGACCATGCGGACCGTCGCCAACACCGAACGGTCAACCGCCGGCCGCCGCCCACCTTCTTAGCCCGCGATTCGCCGCACTAGGGCGTATATCGGAAGTGCTGGGATAATTTGGCCATGACAGCTGATTGGAACGGCATGGAGGTCGTCTTCCAGCGTGTCGGCGTCGACCGTATGGACGAGGTGCTGACCGTGCTCGATGAGGCGGCAGGATGGCTGAACGCACGTGGAATCGGCCAGTGGCCTGTGCGTTTTGAGACCGCATGGGTTGAGGAGGCCCTCTTTCGGGGCGAGACGTGGCTGGTGGCTACCGGGGACAAGGTGGCGGGGACAGTCACCATGGACTGGTCTGATCCGCTGTGGGCGGACGCCGGCGGCGCTGCGGGATACGTGCACCGCATGGCCGTGCGTCGATGGGCGGCGGGGCTCGGGGCCCGCATTCTCAACTGGGCAGCCAATGCCGCACGGCAGCAGGGCGCCGACTCTCTGCGGCTGGACTGCGTGAAGTCCAATGATCGGCTGCGTGCCTACTACGAGACCCACGGCTTCGCGCACCGCGGAGACGTGCCGGTGGGGGGTGCTCCTGGTCAGCGACTGGAGGATGGTCCGGTCACCTGGGTCAGCCGCTATGAACTCGCCCTGCCGCGGCGCGAGTCATAGCCACGCGCAGCGGCTCCAGGCGGGCCCACTGTCCATCCGTCAGATCTCCACGCGCCACGAGTCAAGATCATCTTACATCAAAGATCGACTTTCGATACACGCCCTAGTGCACGGAGCAGATGGCGGACCTGATCACCGGGGTCACCGCCTCGGGGTGGGAGATGAGGGTCAGGTGGGATCCGCCCCGGAACTCGGTGATCTTCGCGCGGGCGCGGCGGGCCATGGCCCGCTCCGAGGACGGGGTGATGATCCGGTCACCGGTGCTGATGAAGTACCAGGACGGGATCGTGCGCCACGCCGCGGCCTTCGAGGGCGTCATGAACGCGCTGGTCGAGGCGGCCCGTTGCGAGGCCCACAGACGTACCGCGGTGTCCCGGGGAAGGTCGTTGGCGAACGAACGGACGAAGACGTCCCGCTTGAGGTAGAGGTCGGTCGCCCCTTGGGGCGCTCCCGGATAGGACACGCTGTCGTAGAGGGTTTCGGGCTTGTGGTTGAGCGCCGAGTCCGCGCCACTGAGCCCGCCGGTGGTCTCGCCGACGTCCGGCGCCGCGGCGTCCACGTACACCAGCGCCTTGACGTTCGGGACGCCCGCGGCGGCATTGGTGATGACCGAGCCTCCGTAGGAGTGCCCGACGAGCACGATCGGACCGGAGAGGGTCTTCAGGAAGTCGGCGACGGACGCCGCGTCGGTGGTGAGGTTCCTGAGCGGGTTCGCTATGGCCCGCGCGGTGTAACCCGCGCGCTGCAGGGCGCTCACCTCGCCGCTCCAGCTCGAAGCGTCGGCCCATGCGCCGTGCACCAGCACGACCGTGGGCTTGGCGCGGCCGGCTCCCGGACACGACGACGGCCGGTTCGACGGCGCGTGTGAGGGTGGTGGTGATGGCGTGGCCTGCTGGGCGTGGCCGGACGACACGGCCTCCGCCGCCTGGGCTCGGCTCGCCGGCAGGGCTCCCGCCGACAGTGCCGTGACGGCGAGCGCCAGCAGGGACGTTGTTGCCGTGCCTCGTCGCCCGGTGCGTGCAGCGTTCATCTCTCCCCTTCGGTGTGACCGTCCTCGATGCTGACTGATCGGGCGGCCGTCCACATCACTGAAACGAACGGTTTGGGCGAGAGCGCGGGCAATCTTGGGCGAGACCGTGGGCAAGGGGCCGTCCGGGAGCCCCTGCCGCGGAGCGCTCGAAATCCCGTGCCGGGAGCCCGGCTCTGCTCCCGGTCGTCAGCCTGCCGATCGCGAGCAGAGCGGTGCTCTCTAATCAAGCCGGTGCCCAGGTAGAGTCGGGGGAATGAACGCCAGCCGCACCGCCCGCGAACGCGTCAGAGCCGAGCTGATCAGCGAGATCATGCAGGTGGCGCGACGCCGGCTCGCCGAGGAGGGAGCCGGCGGGCTCTCGCTGCGCGCCGTCGCACGTGAGCTGGGCATGGTGTCGTCGGCCATCTACCGCTACTTCCCGAGCCGCGACGACCTGATCACCGCGCTCATCATCGAGGCGTTCAACGCGGTCGGCGCCGCCGTCGAGGCGGCCGACGCGGCATGCGGGCGCGACCGCCACCTCGACCGCTGGATGGCGGCCTGCAGGGCCGTGCGCGCGTGGGCGCTGGCCCATCCGCACGAGTACGCGCTCATCCACGGCACTCCGGTGCCCGGCTACGTCGCCCCGCAGGACACCGCCGTGGCGGCCGCCCGGGACGGCGTCGTCATGGCGAACATCCTGCGCGACGCCCACCAGGCGGGCACGCTGGCGCCCCTGGCCGGGCTGCCGCCCGCCCCCGCGTCGTTCGCCCCGGACGCCCGGCGGCTGCGCGAGGCGCTGTTCACCGACCTGTCCGACGACGTCATCCTGCGCGCGATCGGCGCCTGGACCCACGTCTACGGCGCCGTCAGCTTCGAACTGTTCGGGATGTACAAGAGCGTCATCGAAGAGGACCGCGCCGCCGTCTTCGACCACACCGCCCTGTTCCAGGGCCACCTGCTGGGCCTCGTCCCGAACGAGTGATCAGGACTCACCATGGGCGAGGGAATCGAGACGAGGTGCCTGACCGTCCTGTCCGGACCTCGTTCGTGAGAACACCCCCCGGGATCAAGGGAACGCTCCTTCACCTGCGTTGATATGCGAATCGCTATCGAGTCACGACTGATATCGATATTGGACATCGGTGCTTTTGGTCTGGTTTGCTCGCCGTTCCTGATCGATCAACAGTGAGGATGAGCATGCGACACCTCCGTTTCCGCCGGTCTCTTGTGACGGCGAAAGCAGGCGTACTGGCGATCGCCGTGCTGGCGGGCGGCGGCGCCTACGGAGCGGGCCCGGCGTCGGCCGCCGAAACCGGGGGCGCGTCCACGACCGGGGTCGCCTCCACCGCGTCGGCACGGGCCGGGGCGGCCTCTGCCGGGACGGCGAGCGGGGCGACCGCCACCGGCGAGGTGCGCGCGCCGTCGCCGGAGGCCGAGGCGCGGCGGCGGCTGCGGGCGCTGGAGGCGTCCTTCGCCGGGCGCATCGGCGCCTACGCGATCGACACGGCCACCGGCGAGACGATCGGCTACCGGTCGGGCGAGCGGTTCCCGCTGCTGTCCACGTTCAAGGCGGTCGCGTGCGCCGCGGTGCTGCACAAGGCCCGCACGTCCGACCCCGGCCTGATGGACCGGGTGATCCACTGGACCAAGGACGAGGTGGTGGAGAACTCCCCGGTCACCGAGAAGCACGTCGAGGACGGGATGACCGTGGCGGCGCTCTGCCACGCGGCCATCACCGTGAGCGACAACACCGCAGGCAACATGGTGCTGAAGCAGATCGGCGGCCCTCGCGGTCTCACCAGGTATTTCCGCACGCTGAAGGACCCGGTCTCCCGCCTCGACCGCTGGGAGACCGAGCTGAACGACTGGACCCTGAAGGAGAAGCGGGACACCACCACGCCCGCCGCGATGGCCCGCGACCTGAGCAAGGTGGCCGCTGGCACGACTCTGCGGGCGGCGGACCGGGCACAGCTGAACGCCTGGCTGCGCGCGTCCGAGACCGGCAATGAGCGCATCCGCGCCGGACTGCCGCAGAGCTGGATCGTCGGCGACAAGACCGGCACCAACGCCACCGCCGGCCTCGCGAACGACGTGGCCGTCGTCGTGACCTCGGCCGGCGCCGCCCCGGTGATCGTCACCGTCTACACCAACGGCAAGGCGGCCGGCACGCCGAGCGGCAACAAGGTCATCGCCGAGACCGCCACCATCCTCGCCCGCGGCCTCGGCAAACTGCCCTGACCGTGTCACCGCGGCGCGCGACCGAGCCGGCCCCGCCGATCGCGCGCCTCCGCGCTGACACGTTCGCCGCGAGGATGCCGGCACGGTGGTCGCTCACCGCCGCCGGGACTCCAGGGAGAACCGTGACGCCGGCTCACCCGTGAGCCGGCTCGCGGGCAGACGCCGTCCGCAGATGACGAGCAGCAGATCCTGCGCCAGGCCCCAGACGGGAGCTCCCGTGCCGTGGCTCCAGTCGAGGTCGGTGGCCCGCAGTGCGACCCCCGTGAGGTCGGTCCCGAAGAACGCGATGTTCTTCGGCCGCATCCCCGCCAGCACCATGGCGACTCGTTCGGGCGGGACCCGGCGGTCGAGTCCCAGGCCCACCGTGATGTCGAGTCCGTGAATGACGTCATGGGACAGCGCCCCGTGGACGCCCCCGCCGGGGGGCGTCCACGGGTGCGCGATGTTGTCCCGCAACGAGGCGAGCAGCCTGGCGGGCGGCAGCCTGGCGGCGTCGCGGCGCGCGCAGCGATCGGCCATGCGGTTGAAGTCTCCGCGCGCCTTCACCAGCTCCACCACGGTCCTGCCGAGGGAGGTGCGGTAGGGCAACGTGGTGTGGGCGACGACCTCGCGCACCCTCCAGCCGTCGCACAACGTGGGCGCGTCCCATTGTTCCGGTCGCAGAGTGGCGAGCAGATCCGCCTGTTCTGCCCGTTCCGCCACCACCTCTGCGACCACCGCGTCCTGAAGGCCGTCTTCGGTCATCACCATCTCCTCGCTCGCGTTCGTCGACCGTTCCTTGGGTGAGTACGAGCGCGAGGCCGGAAAGTCATCGGTCCGGCCCGGCGATGTGTCGGTGACGGCGCATATGGTCGGGGGATGGTGGAGACGCTGACCGGCGAAGGCTCCCGGCTGGAGCCGTTCCGGGCCGAGCTGACCGGCTACTGCTACCGGTTGCTCGGCTCCGGCTTCGAGGCGGAGGACGCGGTGCAGGAGACGCTGCTGCGTGCCTGGCGGTCGTTCGACCGCTATGACGAGCGGCGGGCCGCGCTGCGCACCTGGCTCTACAGCATCGCCACCAACGTCTGCCTCGACATGCTGCGCAGCCCGCAACGCCGGGCCCTGGCCATGGATCTCGGCCCGGCGGGGGCCGCCGGGTCGAACATCGGTGAGCCGGCGCCCGAGCGCAGGTGGGTCCAGCCGGTTCCGGACGCGTCGGTGCTGCCGATGGACGGCGACCCGGCGGAGCTCGCCGTGCGGCGCGAGACGGTCCGTCTGGCGTTCGTCGCCGCGCTGCAGCACCTGCCGCCCCGGCAGCGGGTGGTGCTGATCCTGCGCGAGGTATTGCGGTGGAAGGCCGAGGAGGTCGCGAACCTCCTGGACACCACGGTCGCATCGGTGACCAGCGCGCTGCAGAGGGCGAGGGCGACGCTCAAGACGATCGAAGTGATGCCCGGCGAGCCGTTCCGGCCGTCCGACCCCGCCCAGCGTGAGCTGCTCGCCCGCTACTGCACCGCGTTCGAGCGTCACGACATCACCGCGCTCGTCGCCCTGCTGCACGAGGACGCGACGATGTCGATGCCGCCCTTCACCTGGTGGCTGCGCGGCCGCGACCAGATCAGGCGGGCGTTGCTGGACCCGGACGGGTCCTGTGCGGGCGCGCGCCTGATCCCGGTCGCGGCGAACGGCTCGCCGGCGTTCTGGCAGACCAGGCCCGGCCCCGACGGTGTGCACACCCCCTTCGCCCTGGTGCTCCTCGACGTGTCCGAGGGGCTGATCAATGGCATCACCACCTACCTGGACGCCAACCGGCTGATCCGCCTGTTCGGCTCTCCGGACCCGGCCGCGATGACGTCCGCGGTGCCGTCTTCTCCGCACGGCGGTTCCGCCAGGGCACCGGTCCGATGAGCCGGTGCCGCGCGGGCAGAGAGCGGGAGGTCAGCGGGCTGAGCTTCGGCCGTGCCTCGGGTAGGTGGACGACTTCCGGGGGGTGAACTGGGACAGGTCGTGGATGTGCAGGGCCTTTTCTATGTCGGAGACCCGGTGGACCACTGTGGTGAAGCCGCGGTGCCCGAAACGGCGGTGCTCCTCGGCCTCGAAGATCTCGCCCAGCCGGGCGAACTGCCTGGCGGGCGTCACCTTGCGGAAGAGGGGGAAGACCACGGTGTCCTCGCGGGCCTCGTGGGGCTCGTACATGCGGATGAAGGCGGCCAGGTCGGAGACCAGGGCGTTGCGCTGGTGAGCGGAGGCCGCGGAATGGTGGGTGGCGGCCAGGATGCGGGCGGTCACCTCGCGTCCCCGCTTGTGTTGCAGGCACAGGACCGTGATCGTGTGGCGGAGTCTGCCGGCCTCGCGCAGGCGCGGGAAGATGTACTTCTCCTCCAGCTGCTCATGGTGGTGCTCGATGAAGTCGCGGATGACGCGGGCCGCGGCGTGCAGCGCCTGGGCGGGCACCTGCTCGCCACGCTGGATCCGCCGGATCCCCTCCCGGTACACCAGCAGGATGCTCTTGAGCACCCCGTGCTCCCGCATGAGGTCCTCCGGAGGCGTCACCCTGGGTTTGTGCCCATGCCCGTGGACCAGGGACGGGGACTCCGCCGCGAGAGCCGTGCCGGATCCGGGATAGACGGTGAGGGGCACCGCGCCGGCCAGGGCGACGGTGGACAGGCCCAGCAGGTCACGACGGCTCACTGCCGGCGAGTGATGATTTTCCACGATATCTCCCGTTTCACCCGGATCTCAGGGTTGACCGCGCGGCATCCGCGTGTGATCGGGAAAGTCCCCCGTCCCGCCGAGCCCCACGCCGACACGGGGGTAATGCTTGATCCGCGGCATTACCCGCGACTCCTCCCGCCATGAGTCATATGGCGTCGAGGCCTACCCGGGAACCCACCTCCCAGAGCGCGCTCACCGGCATGGCGCGCATGCGCCCTCCGAACGACAGGGTCTGGGTGCCGGTGTAGAGAACGACTCCGACGACGAATTCGTCTCCGAGCCGGTCGGCGAGATGCCGCAGCCCTCTGAAGTCGTCCGGGCGCACCGTGGAAGAGGCTTTCACCTCGATGGCGACCACCCGCCCCTGCCGGTTCTCCAGAACCGCGTCGACCTCCACCTTGTCCTTGGTGCGGTAATGGAACAGCTCGGCGCGCTCTTCCGACCAGCTCAGCTGACGGGCCAGTTCCATGAGGACGAACCCCTCGAGGAGCGGTCCGAAGGCGCCTTCGGGCCGGACGAGGCTCCTGGCGTCGGCGCCCAGCAGGTTCGCGGCCACGCCGGAGTCCACGAAGGCGAGTTTCGGCGTGCTGATCGCGCGGCTGCTCAGGTTGCGCGACCACGCCGGGATGCGCTTGGTCAGGAACACCTCGTCGAGCAGCGTGAGATAGCGATGTACGGTTCTCGCCGACAGCCCCGCATCGCCACTCAGCGCATTCGCGACGAGGAGCCCACCTGATCGCGCCGCCAGCAGTCGCACCAGCGCACGCATTTCCGACAGCCGTTCGATGTCCGAGAGCTGACTCACGTCCCGTGCGATGAGATCCGACACGTACGAGTCGAAGAAGCGTTCACGCCGGCGAGGGTTCGTCCGGGCGACCGCTTCAGGAAAGCCTCCGCGAGTGATCCGTTCCGCGTATTCGTTCCGGGTCAGAGATGAGGTGTGGCGGAGATCTGGGCCCTCGCTGAACAGCGCGTCCACCAGGCGGTCACCCGTTCCGTCGATCTCGCCCTGCGAAAAGGGCCAGAGTTCGATGGTCTCCACCCGGCCGGGCAGGGCGTCCGGGAGCCCGCGAAGACCGAGCACTCGCGCGGATCCGGTCAGCAGATATCGCCCCGGCCTGGGGTCGGTGTCCACCTGCTCTTTTATCGCCAGCAGAAGATCAGGAGCGCGCTGGATCTCATCGATGACCATGAGTTCCCGAAAGGCGACGAAGCCGGCCGGATCGGCGATCGCCGCCTGCCGCACGGCGGGCGTGTCAAGGCTGCGCCACTCGGCCGCGCGGTCTTTGGCCAGCGACCGGACCAAGGTGCTCTTGCCGCACTGGCGCGCACCGTTGACGAGCACGACCCGGGTGTCGCGCAGCGCCTCTCGAACGGCTTGTCCCGCACGGCGCGGCAGCACTTTCCCCAAAGGGGTCTGCGAGGTGTCGACCACCTGGTCAGAATGCCACAGATGACCATCGACGGCACGCTGGCCGCCGCTGGTCCGGCACGATGGCCGCTACTCTCCTGGCACGCTGGTCGCACACTATCTGGCACGTTGGTCGCATCAGGACTGGCAGGCTGGTCGCCATAATGCTGGCACGCCGGTCGCCGACGAGCCGACTCACCACCGGCCGGCCTGCGGCCGGTCGGGAAACGACTCGGCCGCGCCTCAGCGGAGTGGCGGAAGGCGCGGTCGAGGAGGAGCAGGGGCCTTATGGGCACAGTCCCGGCGACGGCGGGCAGGTCGTGCCCGGTGTCGCCACGATGAGGCATCGCCGGCGCCCGCCGTCCCGCAGATCGTGCAGGACGGCGGAGGCGGAGCAGGTCAGGGTGCCCGATCAGGCACGGGAAGCGCGGTTGACGGCGCTGAGGATGGCCTTGAGGGAGGCGGTGACGGTGTTGCCGTCGACGCCGACGCCCCACAGGACGCGCTCGCCCACCTGGCACTCGACGTAGGCGGCGGCCCGGGCGTCGGAGCCGGCGCTCATCGCGTGCTCGGTGTAGTCGAGGACGCGCACGTCGACCCCGACGCGGCCGAGAGCGTCGACGAAGGCGGAGATGGGGCCGTTGCCGACGCCCTCCACCTCGCGGATCTCGTCGCCGATGCGGATGTCGGCGCTGATGGCGTCCTTCTCGTCGACCTGGGAGACGTTGCGGTGGGCCAGCAGGCCGAAGCGCCCCCACGGCTTGACCGTGTTCGGGAGGAACTCGTCGCTGAACACCTCCCACATCTGCGCGGGGGTGACCTCGCCGCCCGCGGTGTCGGTGTGGGACTGGATGACGCCGGAGAACTCGATCTGCAGGCGGCGCGGCAGATCAAAGCCGTGCTCGGCCTTCATGATGTAGGCCACGCCGCCCTTGCCGGACTGGCTGTTGACCCGGATGACGGCCTCGTAGGTGCGCCCGACGTCCTTGGGGTCGATCGGCAGGTAGGGGACGGCCCAGGCGAAGTCGTCGACCGGGACACCGCCGGCGACGGCGTCGCGCTCGAGCGCCTCCAGGCCCTTCTTGATGGCGTCCTGGTGGGAGCCGGAAAAGGCCGTGTAGACCAGCTCGCCTCCGTAGGGGTGGCGGGGGTGGACCGGGAGCTGGTTGCAGTACTCGACGACGCGCCGGATCTCGTCGATGTCGCTGAAGTCGATCTGCGGGTCGACGCCCTGCGAGAAGAGGTTCAGGCCCAGGGTGACCAGGCAGACGTTGCCGGTGCGCTCGCCGTTGCCGAACAGGCAGCCCTCGATGCGGTCGGCGCCCGCCTGGTAGGCGAGCTCGGCGGCGGCGACGGCCGTGCCGCGGTCGTTGTGCGGGTGCAGGGACAGGACGATCGAGTCACGGTAGGCCAGGTTGCGGTGCATCCACTCGATCTGGTCGGCGTAGACGTTCGGCGTGGCCATCTCGACGGTGGCGGGCAGATTGACGATGACCTTGCGGTCGGGGGTGGGCTGCCAGACGTCGTTGACGGCGTCGCACACCTCGACGGCGTACGGAAGTTCGGTGCCGGTGAAGGACTCAGGCGAGTACTGGAAGTAGATCTCGGTGTCGCCCATGGTGTCGGCGAGCTTCTTGCACAGCTTGGCGCCCTCGACGGCGATGGCGGTGATGCCGTCCTTGTCCTGGCCGAACACCACGCGGCGCTGGAGGGTCGAGGTGGAGTTGTACAGGTGCACGATGGCCTGCTTGGCGCCGCGCAGCGACTCGAAGGTGCGCTCGATCAGCTCGGGCCGCGCCTGCGTCAGCACCTGGATCACCACGTCGTCGGGGACGCGGCCCTCTTCGATGATCTGCCGGACGAAGTCGAAGTCGGTCTGCGAGGCCGCGGGGAACCCGACTTCGATCTCCTTGTAGCCCATGCGTACCAGCAGGTCGAACATCTGCAGCTTGCGGTGGGAGTCCATCGGGTCGATCAGTGCCTGATTGCCGTCGCGCAGGTCGACCGCGCACCATCGGGGCGCCCGGTCGATGACCTTGTCGGGCCACGTGCGGTCGGTGAGGCGCACCGGGGTGAACGGCTGGTAGCGCTGGAAAGGCATGGGGCTGGGCTGCTGCTGGGGATACATGCGTGCTCCTGGTCGTGTCGGAACCGGGGCGGCGCACGTCAGGACACAACGCGCCTGAGCTGGTCTGAGAGATCAGAGAGTGGTCGCCACCGGGATGAACCCTGAAAAGCGGCCGACACGCATGGCTCGCTCCGCGGCGAGGGAGCCGGCCTCTTACAGGCCCTCGCCGCGGCAGCTAAGAAGCAGCCCGCGCAGCATACCCACGACCGTAGCAGACGGCGGGGCCTGCCCGTGACCCGATCGCGGGACCAGGGGTGCGGAAGGGGGGCGCCCGCCCTTGCCCTCACCACGCCCGCGCGCGGTGTCCACAGCCGGTCGAGGCGGGCGGCGCCGCGCGGCGCCGTCCCCGTAAGCTCCCAGGTGAAGACAGGAGGAACTGTAATGCAGGACGGCGAGATTCTCGCGAAGATCAAGGACCTCATCTCCGAGGAGCACGATCTGCGCGCGCGCGTGACCACCGGAGAGGTCTCCACCGACGACGAGCACGGCCGGGTCCGCGAGCTCGAGCAGGAGCTGGACCAGTGCTGGGACCTGCTGCGCCAGCGCAAGGCGCGCAGAGAGTTCGGCGAGGACCCCGACTTCTCCAGCCCGCGCCCGGTCGACGAGGTCGAGAACTACCAGCAGTGATCGCTCCGGGTCCCCGGTCCAGGTGAGAGGCCGGGGACCCGGGCCCAGAACGGCTTCTACGAGGCCGGTGACCGGGGCCCAGGATGGCTTTGAGGTCAGGCGGTGCCGCCGGGGGAGATCAGGCCGGTCTCGTAGGCGACCACCACGGCTTGGACGCGGTCACGCAGGCCGAGCTTGGACAGGATGCGCGCGACGTGGGTCTTCACCGTGGCCACGCTGAGGGTCAGCCGGTCGGCGAGTTCGGCGTTGCTCATGCCGGTGGCGAGCAGGCGCAGCACGTCCAGTTCCCGTGGCGTCAGTTGCGAGAGATCACGGTGAAGGGTGGGCCGCGCGTCGTCGCGGCGGGCGAAGCGTTCGACCAGACGGCGGGTGATGGTGGGCGCGAGCAGGGCGTCGCCGGAGCGCACCAGGCGTACCGCGGCCACCAGGTGTTCGGGTGAGACGTCCTTGAGCAGGAACCCGCTCGCCCCCGCGGCGAGCGCGGCGTACACGTAGTGGTCGAGGTCGTAGGTGGTGAGGATCAGCACGCGGGTGTCCTCGGCGCCGCCCGCGACGATCCGCCGCGTGGCTTCGAGGCCGTCCATCCGCGGCATGCGGATGTCCATGAGCACGACGTCGGGGCTGGTACGGCGGACCGCGGCGACGGCTTCTTCCCCGTTGGCGGCCTCGGCCGCCACTTCGATGCCGTCGGCGGCGAGGATCATGCGGAATCCCGTGCGCACCAACGCCTGGTCGTCGGCGATGACGGCGCGCAGCCGCCCGGTCATGTCGTCCTCCACGGGACGCGGGCGCCGATCCGGAAGCCGCCCCCGGCCGTCCGGCCCGCGTCCAGGGTCCCGCCGTAGACGGCGAGCCGCTCGCGCAGCCCGATCAGCCCCCTGCCGTCGCCGGTCCGCGAACCGGCGCTCGGCGCCCCGCCGGTGTCGGTCACCTCGATCTCCAGCCAGTCGCCGTCATGACCGATCGTCACGGACGCGGCGGCGCCGGCCGCGTGCTTGATCGTGTTGGTGAGGGCCTCCTGTACGACACGGTAGGCGGCGAGGTCGACCCCGGGAGGCAGCGGCCCGGGCGGCGACACCTCGACGCTCACCGGCACGCCGGCGGCGCGGACCCGTTCCACCAGGGCGTCGAGCTGGTCGAGCCCGGGCTGGGGTTCGAGCCCGTCGCAAGGCCCGTCGAGGCGCTCGCCGCCCGGGCCGGCGAGCAGTCCCATGACGTTGCGCAGTTCGGCCATGGCGGCCCGGCCGCCGGACTCGATCGCGAGCAGCGCCTGCTTCGACTGGTCCGGCTCCACGTCCATGACCTTGCGGGCCGCGCCGGCCTGGATCACCATCACGCTGACATTGTGGGTCACCACATCGTGGAGTTCGGCGGCGATGCGGGAGCGTTCCTCCGCGACGGCCCTGCGCATGGCGTCCGCCTGCGCCTGCTGCAGCTCGGCGAGCCGATGCCCGCTGGCTCCCAGCCGTCGGCGCCAGGAACGGACGAAGCTCGCGAAGACGCCGACGCTCAGCAGGACGACCAGCGGCCCCATCCAGTTCGGCGGCGCAGGCCCGACATCCCGGAAGGCGGCGCCCGCGAGCCCGGCCGCGAGCACGAGTCCGCCCATCGCCAGGAACCGGTTCCGGCTGTAAGCGACGGCACCGTACGCGGCGACAGCGCAGGTCAGCACCGTGATCCAGGTGGCACCCGCGTGGGTGGCCAGCGCCGCGGCCAGCACCACCCAGAAGGTGGTGAGCGGGTACCGGCGCCGCACCGCCAGCGGTAACGCCGTCAGCGCCACAAGGAACGCGGGCGGATCGTCGGGCAGCGGCCGGGCGGGCGCGTCGCCGGACGGGTCACCGGAGGGTGGCGGTGGAGACGGGCTGCCGGACAGGGTGGCAGGAGCAGGAGAGGGTGGGAAGCCGGTCGGGGCGGCAGGAGCAGGAGAGGGTGGGAAGCCGGTCGGGGCATCAGGCAGATCGGGCAGATCAGGGAGAGCGGGCAGATCAGGCAGGTCGGGGAGATCGGGCAGATCGGCGGGTTCAGGGGCCGGCGACGAAGCGGCGGGCTGGAGCCGCAGATAATCGAGCACTTCGGGCCGGTTCGCCAAAGGGCCGGCCGAAGGATCTCCCACCGATGCCGATACGGCCATCGCGATGACCGTCAGGACGATCGCGACCGCCACGTCGGTGACCCGTGCTCGGCGAGACGGCCGTGGGGGGCCGTCGCCACGCGGCCCAGGGGTGTCTCGGACGCCGCGCCGGTCCGGGCGACCCTCGTCAGGCCGGCCGGCCAGGTCGAGCACCTGCCGCCACCACCGCGGTCGTTCACGGGTTTCCACCGGCACCATTGTCACGCTCGCCCGTTAGTCCCGCATCGGCCGTGGTGACGGGGCTCATGGTCTTCGGGAGTACATCGCAGGGATGACCTGGCGGCCCTTCGTCCCCGGGTGGTACGCGATCTCGGTACGACGGCCGACGCGCACCGGCATGGGCGACGCCTAGGTTCGTTCCCGCCATCCCGGCACCGCCATCCCGGATCCCGCCATCCCGGCATCCCGCCGCTCTGGAGCCGCGCCTCGATCTCGGCCACGGCCTCGACGAGGCATCGAGGCGCCGTTCGTGACCGGCTTCCGGACCACCGCTCAGGAGGACACAGCGTGACTTCTGTTCTGCAGGCCCATGCACTGGGCAGGAGGTACGGCCGCCGCTGGGCGCTGCGCGAGTGCACCATCGACATCCCGGCGGGCCACGTCGTGGGACTGGTGGGACCCAACGGAGCGGGCAAGACGACGCTGCTGAAGCTGGCCGGCGGCCAGCTCCGGCCGACCACGGGCGGCATCACCGTGCTCGGCGGCCGGCCCGGGGACACGCCCGCGCAGCTGGCCAAGGTCGGGTTCGTCGCCCAGGACACCCCCGTCTACGCGGGACTGACCGTCGCCGAGCACCTGCGGCTGGGGTCCCGGCTCAACCCCCGCTGGGACGCCGCCATGGCGCGGGAGCGCATCGCGCGGCTCGGCCTGGTCCCCGCCCAGCGGGCGGGCAGGCTGTCGGGTGGCCAGCGCGCCCAGCTGGCCCTCACCTTGGGCCTGGCCAAACGCCCCGAACTGCTGATCCTGGACGAGCCGGTCGCCGCGCTCGACCCGCTGGCCCGCCTCGAGTTCCTGCGGGGGCTGACGGAGGCCGCCGCAGCGCAGAGGCTGAGCGTGCTGCTCTCCTCCCACCTGGTCTCCGACCTGGAACGGGTCTGCGACTACGTGATCGTGCTCGCCGGCTCCCGCGTCCAGCTGGCCGGGAAGGTCGACCGGTTGCTGGCCGCCCATCACCGGCTCACCGGCCCACGCGGAGATCCCGGCCTGTTCCCCGCCGGCCATCACGTCGTCTCCGCCGGCCACTCCGAGGGGCGGAGCACGTACGTGGTGCGTGCCGACGCCCCGATCCACGACCCCGCCTGGACGGTCGCCCGGCCCAGCCTGGAGGACCTCGTCCTGGCCTACATGGACAAGCGCGCCGCCGACGACCGGCGGGCCGTCCAGGAGGTGCGGCGATGATCTGGCTCACCTGGCGCCAGCTGCGCGGCTCGGCCACGATGATGGCCGCCGTACTCGTGGTCCTCGGCGCCGCACTGGCTCTGACCGGCCCGGATCTGGCCTCCGGCTACGCCGCCGGGATCGCCCGCTGCACCCCGGACGACACCTGCCTCGACTTCTTCGACCGGTTCTTCGGCGAGTACGACCTCCTCTTCCTGGCCCTCACCCTCGTCGTGCTGATCATGCCGGCGCTGGTCGGGCTCTTCTGGGGAGCGCCGTTGATCACCCGGGAGCTGGAGACGGGCACGCATCTGCTGGTGTGGAACCAGAGCGTCACCCGCGGCCGCTGGCTGGCGGTCAAGCTCGGGCTCACCGGCCTGGTCGCCATGGCCGCCGCCGGCGTGTGCGGCCTCGCGGTGACCTGGTGGTCCGCTCCTCTGGACAAGTCGGCCGTTCCGGAAATGGCGCAGATGGCTCCCGTGGTGTTCGGCGCGCGCGGCATCGCCCCGATGGGGTACGCGGCCTTCGCCTTCGTCCTCGGGGTCACGGTGGGCATGCTGGTGCGCCGCACACTGCCCGCCATGGCCCTCACCCTGGCCGTCTTCGTCGCGATCCAGATCGCCATGCCGCTGCTGGTCCGTCCCCACCTGATGCCCCCGGTGGCCGGGACCTTCCAGCTCGGCCGGGAGAACGTGGACGGCCTCAGCGCGCCGAGCGGCGGATCCCTGCAGATCTTCCTGAGGACGTCGGCCGTTTCCGGCCACGCGGGCGCCTGGGTGCTGTCCAGCGAGCTGGTCGATCCGTCCGGACGCACGGTCTTCGGCGGAGACGGGAGCTCGGGACCGTCGTCGACGATCGTGCGGGCCGTCCCGGTCTCCACGACGTCGGGACCCTGCTCATTCCAAGGCCTGTCCGCAGGGGGGTGCCTGGCCGAGATCAACCGGCTCGGCTACCGGCAGCAGGCGACCTACCAGCCGCTTGAGCGGTTCTGGCCCTTCCAGTGGATCGAGACCGGGATCTACGCCCTGCTCGCCCTCGGCCTCGCGTGGTCGTCCTTGTGGTGGCTGCGGAGACGCCTGTCATGACCACCGTCAGAACCGTCACCGCCACCGGGCTCGCGCTCATCCTGGCGGCGGCCTGCACCGCGCCGGCGCCGCCGCGCGGCCAGGCGGGCACGCCGGCCGCCACGGTCTGCGCGCCACCCTCGGGAGTCCCCGAGGCGGAGAAGGCCACCACGATCGACGTCATCGAGCAGGCGTACTTCTGCGTCCTCGGCAACTACTACAGCGGCGAAACGCTGGACGCCCGCTCGCTGCTGACGGCCGGATTCGCCGCCCTGACACAGCAGCTCGACCGCGACGGGCGCGACCTGCCCGAGGCGACCATGCCCGCGCTGACCGGCGACCGCGAAGCCGACTGGGCGGCCTTCGAGAAGGCCTACCGCACGATCACCGACGAGGTTCCCGGCCTGCGCGACAAGCTGGCCGCCGTCACCCTGCGGGCCATCGTGGCCGCCCTCGGCGACGACCACGCCCGCTGGGAGCACCGGCCCGAGCGGCCGCCCGGCTACTACGACGGCGACGGCTACGGCCTGGGCCTTGCGGCGAACGTCTCCCGCCGGCAGGTGGAGGCCGCCCCCGGCACCGCCGCCGGCCCGCTGTTCGTCACCACGGTGCTCGGCGGCGCGGCGCGGGCCGCCGGACTGCGCCCGGGCGACCTCATCGAATCGATCAACACGTCGGCGCCCTTCATCGACGGCAGGCCCACCTCCGCGATCGCCGCCCTCTCCCCCGAGTATCCGGACGCGCGGCCGGTGCGGCTGCGACTGCTGCGGCAGAGCACCGGCCGCCGCTGGAGCGTGACGCTCGTGCCCGGCCTCTACCAGCGCGACCTGGCCGGCCTGCGGGTGGTGCGGTCGCGACTGCTGGACGACGACATCGCCTACGTGCGGATGACCGGGTTCGCTCCCGGCTCCGCGAACCGGGTGCTGCGAGCGATCACCAGGCTGCGCACCGGCCGGACGCTGTCCGGCGTCGTGCTGGACCTGCGCGGCAACGGCGGCGGCAGCCCCACGGAGGCGGTCCGGCTGCTGAGCGCGTTCGTCCACGGCAAGGTCACCGCCTACCAGTGCGGCGTGGCCGGGAACTGCGCGGCCATGCCGACCGACGACACGGTCGGGCTGCTGCGCCTGCCGCTGGTGGTGCTCATCGACCGCGGCTGCGTCTCGGCCTGTGAGCACTTCAGCTCCGCGGTCAAGGACCTGCGCGCCGGCCGGTTGGCCGGCACCCGCACCGCCGGCGTGATCTCCGGCCCGGCGCAGGGCTACCTGCTCGCCGACAACACCGTGCTGAGCCTCCCCGCCACTCACCACCTGGGGCCCGGTCGCGAGGTGATCGACCGGATCGGCGTGCCGCCCGACCACTACGTGCCGCTGACCTCGAAGGACGCGGCCGCAGGACGCGACCCCGTCCTGGCCGAGGCCCTGACCCTGCTGCACACGTGAAGGGACCTCGCCATGAGAAGACTCCACGCCCTCGCCGCGGGACTGGCCGTCCTGGCCGCGTCCGCCTGCTCCGCGCCCGCGCCGCCCCGCTCCGACGCCCCGCCGGCCACACCGGCCGGCCACGTCACCCTGCCCGCTCCCACCGGCCCCCGGCCGGTCGGCACCACCGCCCTGCATCTGACCGACACTTCCCGCCCCGATCCCTGGAACCTCGACGTGAAGGCCAGGGAGCTCAAGGTCACCCTGTGGTACCCGGCCAAGCGGCGCGGCGGGCGGCGCTCGGCCTACATGACGCCCAAGGAAGCGGAACTGTTCCTGAGAGGCTCCGGGATCTCGACCGCGCCGTACGAGACGCTGAGCGAGACCCGCACCAACGCCGTCAAGGACGCCGCCCCCGATGGACGCGGGCTTCCGCTGGTGGTGCTCTCACCCGGCTTCACCAAACCGATGAGCACGCTCACGTCCCTGGCCGAGGATCTGGCCAGCCGCGGGTACGTCGTGGCCGGGATCGACCACACCTACGAGAGCCACGCCACCACCCTGGCCGACGGGCGGGTCGCCGAATGCCTCGCCTGCGACAGCGACGGCGACCCCGGTTTCGGCGCCGGACTGGTCCAGGGCCGGGCCGCCGACGTCTCCTTCGTCCTCGACCGGCTGACCTCCGAGTGGGAGGGACACGACCTGATCGACCGCACCCGGATCGCGATGGCGGGCCAGTCGATCGGCGGGGCCGGCGTCGTGGCGGCCATGGTGAAGGACTCTCGGGTGCGCGCCGGGATCGACATGGACGGCACCACCTACGCCCGGATCCCCAAGAGCGGCCTCTCCCGGCCGTTCATGTTCCTCGGTGCGAAGGGTCACGTACCGGGCGGCCAGGACAGTTCGTGGGACCGTGACTGGAAGCTGCTGACCGGGTGGAAGCGCTGGATCGTGCTGCCGGACGCCGGACACCAGTCCTTCACCGACATCTCGCTGGTGGCGGACGTCCTCGGCCTCGAACCTCTCCCCGGCATGCTGCCCGCGGCCCGTGGCGCGGAGCTCACCCGCGCCTACGTGGCGGCCTTCCTCGACCAGCACCTGAGATCACGGCGGCGCCCCCTCCTGGACGAGCCGTCATCACGCTACCCCGAGGTCACGTTCTGCCCCGCGACCTGCGGTCGACCCTGAACAGGCGACGTGCCACATCACGGGCCGCATTCTCGGCAAAGAAAGCCTGGCCGTCACCCTTGCGGTTTTTGCTCGCATTTTCGACACTAAGTCCTTTTTGCGCGCTGTAATCGGACGTACGGAACGACTCGTAGGACGAGCGCAGGGACCGTGGCGGGGAGGCGGGCTGGTGATCTACACGCGCGAGGCACAGGTCCCGTCGACCAAGCTGGCCCGCAAGGGCCGGCTCCTCACCGGATGGGCCGCCTCCACCGATCACAAGGTGATCGGCAACATGTATCTCATCGCGTCGTTCGGGTTCTTCCTGCTCGCCGGCCTCATGGCGATGGTCGTCCGGGCCGAGCTGGCCAGGCCCGGACTGCAGTTCGTCGGCAACAAGCAGTACAACGAGATGTTCACCATGCACGGCGCCCTCATGCTGCTGCTGTTCGCCACTCCCCTGTTCGCGGGCTTCGCCAACGCCATCATGCCGCTGCAGATCGGCGCGCCCGACGTGGCCTTCCCCCGGCTCAACATGCTGAGCTTCTGGCTGTTCCTGTTCGGCGGCGTCATCGTGGTGTCCGGCTTCTTCACCGCCAGCGGGGCCGCGGACTTCGGCTGGACCGCCTACACGCCGCTGTCGACCTCGACCTACTCCCCCGACGTCGGCAAGGACCTGTGGATCATGGGACTGGTCATGTCCGGTCTCGGGACGATCCTCGGCGCGGTCAACTTCATCACCACGATCATCTGCATGCGCGCGCCCGGCATGACCATGTTCCGGATGCCGATCTTCACCTGGAACGTCCTGCTCACCAGCCTGCTGGCGCTGCTGGCCTTCCCGGTGCTGGCCGCCGCGCTGCTGGGCCTCGCGGCCGACCGCAAGCTCGGCGCGCACATCTTCGACGCCGACACGGGCGGCGCCATACTGTGGCAGCACCTGTTCTGGTTCTTCGGGCATCCCGAGGTGTACATCATCGCGCTGCCGTTCTTCGGCATCATCACCGAGGTGCTGCCCGTCTTCAGCCGCAAGCCGGTGTTCGGCTACATGGGCCTGGTCGGGGCGACCATCGCGATCGCGGGCCTTTCGATGACGGTGTGGGCGCACCACATGTTCGTCACCGGCCGGGTGCTCCTGCCGTTCTTCTCGTTCATGAGCTTCCTCATCGCGGTGCCGACCGGGGTGAAGTTCTTCAACTGGGTGGGGACGATGTGGCGCGGGCACCTCACCTTCCCGACGCCGATGCTGTTCGCGGTGGGCTTCCTGGTGACGTTCCTGTTCGGCGGCCTGACCGGCGTCATCCTGGCCTCACCGCCGCTGGACTTCCAGGTCAGCGACACCTACTTCGTGGTCGCCCACTTCCACTACGTCGTCTTCGGCACCGTGGTCTTCGCGATGTTCTCCGGGTTCTACTTCTGGTGGCCCAAGCTCACCGGCAGGATGCTCAACGACAAGCTCGGCAAGTGGCACTTCTGGCTGCTGTTCGTCGGGTTCCACACCACCTTCCTGGTGCAGCACTGGCTGGGCGCGCAGGGGATGCCGCGCCGGTACGCCGACTACGCCCCGACGGACGGCTTCCAGGTGGCGAACATGATCTCGTCGGTCGGCGCGTTCATCCTGGGCGCCTCGACGCTGCCGTTCCTGTTCAACATCTGGTACTCCTGGCGGCACGCCCCCCGGGTGACCATCGACGACCCGTGGGGATTCGGCAACTCCCTCGAATGGGCGACCTCCTGCCCGCCCCCGCGGCACAACTTCCTCAAAATCCCGCCGATACGCTCCGAGCGCCCGGCCTTCGACCTGCACTACTCCCACCTGCCGATCCAGATCGAGCGGGTGGCCAGGAAGAAGTGACCGCGACCGGCGGGTGAGAGGGCGGCGCCGCCGTTCAGACGGCCAGCAGGCGGTGGACCTCCTCCTCGCGGAGCTCGTCGGAGGTTCCGGCGCGCACGACGTGCCCGGCGTCCAGGATGAGGAAGCGGTCGGCGAGCCGCAGCGCGAGGTCCAGGTACTGCTCGACGAGGAGCACCGCGAGCCCCGAGTCGTGCAGCCGTTCGATCGCCTCCTCGATCTCCAGGATGATCGACGGCTGGATGCCCTCCGTCGGCTCGTCCAGGATCAGCAGCTTGGGCCGGGTGACCAGCGCCCGCGCCATGGCGAGCTGCTGCTGCTGGCCTCCCGACAGGAAGCCCGCCCGCTTCTTCAGCAGCGGCTTCAGCCGGGGAAAGACCTCCAGCGCCTCCTCGATGGCGCCGGCGTCCTTGTGCGTGGACGCCTCCACCGTCACCAGCAGGTTGCCCATCACGCTGAGCTGGGGGAACGTCTCGTGCCCCTGGGGCACGTAGCCGAGCCCGAGCCGCACCCGCTCGTGCGGGCGCAGCCGGGTCACGTCCTTGCCCTCGAACGTGACGGTCCCCGCCGTGGCGGGCAGCACGCCCATCACGGTGTTGAGCAGGGTGGTCTTGCCCACGCCGTTGCGCCCCATGACGCAGACCAGGTTGCCGGCCCCCACCTCGAAGGACACGTCGAACAGCACCCGCGCCCTGCCGTACCCCGCTGACAAGCCCTGCACCGACAGCATCACTTCACCTCTCCGGCGGTGGCCGCGTCCTTGGATTTCTCCTCGGCCCTGCCCAGGTAGACCTCCTGTACACGGGGGTCGGCCCGCACCTGGTCGACCGAGCCCTCCACGAGCACCTTGCCCTCGTGGAGGACGGTCACCTGGGACGCGTACCGCCGCAGGAAGTCCATGTCGTGCTCGATGACGATCACCGTGTGGTCCTTGGCGATCTCGGTGAGCAGCTCGCCGGTGCTCACGCGTTCCTCGGCCGACATGCCGGCGACCGGCTCGTCCAGGAGCAGCAGCCGGGGTCCCTGGGCGATGAGCATGCCGATCTCCAGCCACTGCCGCTGCCCGTGGGACAGCACCCCGGCCGGCCGGTCGGCGAGCGCGTGGAGGCCGGTGGTCTCCATGGCCGCCGCCACGGCCTCGGACACCCCGCGCCGCCTGCGGGCCAGCGACCACAGCGGCCTGCGGAACGACGCGGCCAGGTCGAGGTTCTCCAGCACGGTGAGCTCCTCGAACACGACCGAGGTCTGGAAGGTGCGGCCCACGCCCAGCCGGACGATCTCGTGTTCCTTGCGGCCGACCAGGTCACCGCCCTCGAAGCGCACCGTGCCCGCGGCGGGCTTGGTCAGCCCGGTGATGACGTCGATCAGCGTGGTCTTGCCCGCGCCGTTCGGGCCGATGAGGAAGCGCAGCTCGCCCGGCTCGACGGTGAAGTCGACCCCGTCCAGCGCCCGGAACCCGTCGAACACCACCGACAGGCCGCGCACCTCCAGCAGTGGCCCGCTCATGCCCTGGGCTCCGGTACCTCGATCAAGGGAGCGCTCCGGTCCTCGCTCTGGCCGCCGGGGGCGACCGGTCCAGTGGTCCGCGGCGTGCGGCGCGGCATCCTCGCGGCCAGCTGGTCGCGGGCGGCGGCGGCCAGCCCGAACACGCCCTTGGGCGCCAGGCTGATCACCAGGATGAACAGCGCACCCTGCAGGTACAGCCAGCCGTCGGCGAACTGCTCGCTGAACGCCGTCTTGGCGTATCCCATCAGCACCGCGCCCAGCACGGCTCCCGCGAGGGAGAACCTGCCGCCGACCGCCACGGCGACGACGAGCTCCAGCGAGGGCACCACGCCGAGCAGGGCGGGCGAGATGATGCCGACGACCGGCACGAACAGCGCCCCGGCCAGCCCGGCCATGCCCGCCGACACCGCGAAGGTGATGGTCTTGACGGTCGCGGGGTTGTAGCCGAGGAAGCGGACGCGGTCCTCGCCGTCCCTGATGGCGACCAGCAGCCGGCCGAAGCGGCTGCGGACGAGCTGCCAGGCCAGCAGGTACAGCAGGCCGAGGACCGCCGCCACCACCAGGTACAGCCCGCGCTGTGTCTGGTCGGCGGCCAGGTCCTGGCCGAACAGGTCGAAGAAGTTGGTCAGGCCGTTGGTGCCGCCGGTCAGCCCCTGCTGCCCGACCAGCAGGATGACGGTGGCGGCGGCGAGCGCCTGCGTCAGGATCGCGAAGTAGGCGCCGCGGACGCGCTGCCGGAACACCAGCATGCCGAGCAGGAAGGCCAGGATGGCCGGCCCGGCGACGGCGAAGGCGATGGCGAACAGCGGGTTGCCGAACGGCGCCCACAGCGCGGGCAGCTTCTCGACCCCGCTCCACACCATGAAGTCGGGCAGGTCGCCGCCCGCGTCGTGCAGCTTGAGGTACATGCCCATCGCGTAGCCGCCGAGCCCGAAGAACACCCCCTGGCCGAGGGTGAGCATGCCGCCCTGGCCCCACGCCAGCCCGATGCCGAGCGCGACGATGCCGAAGCAGAGGTACTTGGCGAGCAGTCCCAGACGGAACGGCTCCAGCAGCATCGGAGCGACCACCAGGGCCACCACGGCCACGAGCGTGAACACCGCCGGGCCCTTGAGCCGGTCGCGCCACGATCCGCCGCCGCCGTCCGGCGACGCGAGCGACGCGACGTTCCGCGGGGTCGCCGTCATGTGAGCGCCCTCCGTGTGCCCGGAACCGCCGTCATGTGAGCGCCCTCCGTATGCGCGCGATCGCCGTCATGTGAGCGCCCTCGCTCTGAGCACGAACAGTCCCTGCGGCCGCACCTGCAGGAACCCGATGATCACCACGAGGACGATGACCTTGGCCAGGCTCGCGTTGGTCCAGAACTCGGCGTAGGAGTTCAGCAGTCCGAGGGCGACGGCCGCGATCACCGCGCCGCGCAACTGCCCGAGGCCGCCGGCGACCACGACGAGGAACGCGTCCACGATGTAGTACGTGCCGAGCGCCGGGCCGACCGGCCCGATCAGCGTGAGCGCCACACCGGCGATGCCGGCCAGGCCGGATCCGATGAAGAAGGTGCGCTGGTCGACCCGCCCGGTGTTGATGCCGCTGACGGCGGCGAGCTGCCGGTTCTGCATCACCGCCTGCATGCGCCGCCCCTGTGACGTGCGGTTCATGTACGCCCAGATCGCCACGACGCTGCCGACCGCGAGCGCGAAGATGAACAGGCGGTTGTACGGCAGGATGCCGAAGCCGCCCTGGAGCCACGTGGGCGCCTGCACCTGGACGTTGGGCGCGCCGAACAGGTCGCGGGCCAGTTGCTGCAGCACCAGGCTGACGCCCCAGGTCAGCAGCAGGGTGTCCAGGGGGCGGCCGTAGAAGTGCCGGATGGCCAGCCGCTCCAGGATCAGCCCCATGACCCCGGCCACGGCGAACGCGACCGGCAGCGCGACGAGCACCGCCTGCCGTCCCGCCCAGTCCTGGAGCAGGTAGGCGGTGTAGGCGCCCGCCATGATGAACTCGCCGTGGGCCATGTTGATCACGCCCATCTGGCCGAACGTGAACGTCAGGCCGAGTGCGATCAGCAGCAGCACGGCCGCGATCGAGAGCCCGATGGGCAGCTGGTTGACTATGGCCTCCATCCGGGCCTCACCTCCCTTGCCTTCCCCGCCGAATCCGAGTGCCGCCGAGCGGCCGTCTCGCTGTCACTGGTGCAGGCGCTCCTCGCACAGCCGTGTGCCGTCGTGGGTGGCCGGGCGAGGGTCGCTCCTCGCCCCGGCCGCGTTCTCGTGAGCCGTCCCACCGTCAGGTGAGGCCGCCCGCCCAGGGGTAGGTCTTCAGGTACGGGTCCGGCTTGATCGGCTTGCCGGAGTTCCAGACCTCCTTGATCTGGCCGTCCGGCTCGATGACGCCGATGCGGGCCGTCTTGTACATGTGCTGGTTCTCGCCGTCGATGGTGACCTCGCCCTCGGGCCGCTCCAGCGCGATGCCCCCGGCGGCCTTCTTCACGGCCTCGACGTCGGTCGAGCCCGCCTTCTTGACCGACTCGGCCCACAGGTAGACGGAGTTGTAACCGGCCTCCATCGGGTCGGAGGTCACGCGATTGGCGCCGTACTTGGCCTTGAACGCCTCGACGAACTTGGCGTTGGCCGCGTTCTCGGTGGTCTGGTAGTAGTTCCAGGCGACCAGGTGGCCGGCGATGTTGTCGACGCCGATGCCCTTGACCTCTTCCTCGGCGACGCTCACCGACATGACGGGCATCGTGTCGGCGCCCACCCCGGCGCTCTTCAGCTGCTTGAAGAAGGCGACGTTGCTGTCGCCGTTCAGCGTGTTGAAAACGGCGTCCGGCTTGGCCTGGACGACCTTGTTCACCAGCGTGCTGTATTCGGTGTGCCCGAGCGGGGTGTATTCCTCGCCGAGCACCTGCATTCCGTTCGCCGCCGCGTACGCCTTGATGATTTTGTTCGCGGTGCGCGGGAACACATAGTCGCTGCCCACCAGGAAGATCTTCTTCTTGCCTTTTTCCTTCAGATAGTCCAGACCCGGGACGATCTGCTGGTTGGTGGTGGCGCCGGTGTAGAAGATGTAGGGCGAGCTCTCCAGGCCCTCGTACTGGACCGGGTACCACAGCAGCGCCTTGCGCTTCTCGAACACGGGGAGCATGGCCTTGCGGCTGGCCGAGGTCCAGCCGCCGAAGACGGTGGCGACCTTGTCCTGGGCGATCAGCTTGGTGGCCTTCTCCGCGAAGGTCGGCCAGTCCGACGCACCGTCCTCCACGACGGGGACGAGCTGCTTGCCCAGCACGCCGCCCGCCTTGTTGATCTCCTCTATGGCCAGCAGTTCGGAGTCACGGACGGTGACCTCGCTGATCGCCATGGTGCCGCTCAGCGAGTGCAGCAGCCCGACCTTGATCGTGTCGCTCCCACCCGATGCGGCGGTGCCGCCCGTGGTCGTCGATGGCTGACCACCGCAGGCCGCGAGCCCGGTTGCCAGGACCGCCACCGCGGCCCCGATGCGCCAAGCTGAATTCCGCAATTACTCCTCCTTGCCGACACGGCCCCCGCACCGACCCATCTGCCGCCAAGGTGATCGAGCCACGTTTCCCGCCGACGTCGCGATTGTTAATTGCCGTTTACCGGCTCTTCACCGGAACAACACGAACGGTCCGCAAGGTCCGGCCGAATTGGATGTTTCCCGTCCGGCCGTTTGGCGCCGGACGGGCCCGCGCACATCGGGTCACCTTTGCTGTGAAATGGCCTGGGAAGGCCGGGCGGAAGAATGCGCGGGCGCTCGGGCGTCCGACACAGACCGGAAATGCCGGTGACACGTCACCGAAACGGCGGTTGCCTAGGGTCCGGCCATGCGGCTCACCCCACACGAACAGGAACGCCTGCTCATCCACGTCGCCGCGGGAGTCGCCCGCGAGCGTCAGGGCAGAGGGCTGCGCCTGAACCACCCGGAGGCCACCGCGATCATCGCGTCGTTCCTCCTCGAGGGCGCGCGGGACGGCCGGACCGTCGCCGATCTGATGGAGGCGGGACGCAAGGTCCTCCGCCGCGAGGACGTCATGGAGGGGATCCCCGAGATGCTCGAATCAGTCCAGATCGAGGCGACCTTCCCCGACGGCACCAAGCTGGTCACCGTCCACCGGCCGATCCTGTGACGCGCGATCCGATGACGCCGGGTGAGATCCTCCATGCCGAGGGGCCCATCCCGCTGAACCCGGGCCGCGAGCGCGTGGTGCTCCGCGTGGTCAACACCGCCGACCGGCCCATCCAGGTGGGCTCGCACTACCACTTCGCCGCCGCGAACCCCGGTCTCGGCTTCGACAGGGACGCCGCCTGGGGCATGCGCCTGGACGTGCCCGCGGGCACCGCCATCAGGTTCGAGCCGGGCATCGAGCGGGACGTGACGCTCGTGCCGATCGCCGGGCGCCGCGTCGTCCCCGGCCTGCGCCCCGAATGGGCCGGCACGCTGGACGCGCGCACGGCGCGCACGGACGCCGCCGCGGACGGTGGCGCGGACGGCGAAGGCCCGTCCGAGCAGAGCGCCGGCACGGCCGAGGGAGACTCCGATGACTGAGCCGCATCCGTCGATCGAGCGCTCCCGCTACGCCGTGCTGTACGGCCCGACGACCGGCGACCGCATCCGGCTGGCGGACACCGACCTGTTCGTCGAGGTCGCGGACGACCTCTCCCGTGGACGTCACGGCGCGGGCGACGAGGTGGTCTTCGGCGGCGGCAAGGTGATCCGCGAGTCGATGGGCCAGGCGCGGACCACGCGCGCCGAGGGCGCCCCCGACCTGGTGATCACCGGAGCGGTGATCCTCGACCACTGGGGTGTGGTCAAGGCCGACATCGGCGTCAGGGACGGGCGCATCGTCGCCATCGGCAAGGCGGGCAACCCCGACACGATGGACGGCGTCCACCCGGACCTGGTGATCGGCCCCTCCACCGAGATCCTCGCCGGCAACGGCAAGATCGTCACCGCCGGGGCGATCGACTCGCACGTCCACCTGATCTGCCCGCAGATCGTGGACGAGGCGCTCGCCGCGGGCGTCACCACCCTCATCGGCGGCGGCACCGGCCCCGCCGAGGGCACCAAGGCGACCACCGTCACCGGCACCTGGTACCTGGCCCGGATGCTCGAGTCGATGGACGGCATGCCGGTCAACGTGGCGCTGCTCGGCAAGGGCAACACCGTCAGCGAGGAAGGGCTGCTCGAACAGCTCAGGGCGGGCGCCTCGGGGTTCAAGCTGCACGAAGACTGGGGGACGACGCCCTCGGCCATCGACGCCTGCCTGCGGGTCGCGGACGCCACCGGCGTGCAGGTCGCGATCCACACCGACACGCTGAACGAGGCCGGGTTCGTCGAGTCCACGCTGGCGGCCATCGGCGACCGGGCGATCCACGCCTACCACACCGAGGGCGCGGGCGGCGGGCACGCGCCCGACATCATCCGCGTGGCGGCCTACGCGAACGTGCTGCCGTCCTCGACGAACCCGACGCGCCCGCACACCGTCAACACCCTCGACGAGCACCTCGACATGCTGATGGTCTGCCACCACCTCAACCCGTCCGTGCCGGAGGACCTGGCCTTCGCCGAGTCGCGCATCCGGCCGACGACGATGGCCGCCGAGGACGTGCTGCACGACATCGGGGCCATCTCGATGATCGGCTCGGACTCCCAGGCGATGGGGCGGGTCGGCGAGACGATCATCAGGACGTGGCAGACCGCTCATGTGATGAAGAAGCGCCGGGGCCCGCTGCCCGGCGACGGGCGGGCCGACAACCTTCGCGCACAGCGCTATATCGCGAAATATACGATCTGTCCGGCCATCGCCCACGGGCTGGACGAGCACGTCGGCTCGGTCGAGGTCGGCAAGCTCGCCGACCTGGTGCTGTGGGAGCCGGCGTTCTTCGGGGTCAAGCCGCAGCTCGTCGTCAAGGGCGGCGTCATCGCCTACGCGCAGATGGGCGACGCCAACGCCTCCATCCCCACCCCCCAGCCCGTCATGCCGCGCCCGATGTTCGGCGCGGTCCCGGTCACCGCGGCCGCCACATCCCTGCACTTCGTCGCGCCGCTCGCCCTCGAGAACGGCCTGGCGGACCGGCTGCGGGTGAACCGCCGGCTGGCGCCGGTCGCCGACGTGCGCACGCGCCGAAAGGAGTCCATGCCGCTCAACGACGCGCTCCCGGCCATCGAGGTGGACCCCGACACGTTCGCGGTCCGCGTCGAGGGCGAGCTCATCGAGCCCGCCCCGGCCGAGGAGCTTCCCATGGCCCAGCGCTACTTCCTGTTCTGACGGTTTCGACATGGACGCGGCGCTGCTGCTCCTCGCCGACTCCCGGCTCCCGGCCGGTGGCCACGGCCACTCCGGGGGCGCGGAGCAGGCGGTACGCATCGGGGCGATCACCGGCCCGGAGGAACTGGCGCGGTTCCTCCGTGGCCGGCTCGCCACGTCCGGCCTCGTCGCCGCCGCCCTGTCCGCCGCCGCCTGCTCCCTCGCGACGACGCCCGCGAACCCGTCCGCCGGCCCTTCCGATCGGGCTCGGCAGGAAGGGGACGCCGCCATCGGCGCCGCCGGACGCGAAGACCAGGACGCCCGACCGGCCGCCGCCGAACGCGAGTGGCGTGAGCTGGACGCCGAGGCCGACGCCCGTACGGCGTCACCGGCTCAGCGCGGCGCGGCCCGCACCCAGGGCAGGCTGCTGGTGCGCAGCGGCCGCCGCATCTGGCCGTCCCCCGCGCTCGACACCCTGGCGCGCGCCGTGCCCGACGGCGCCCACCATCCGATCGCGCTCGGCGCGGTGGCCGCCGCCGCCGGGTGCTCGCCTCACGACGCGGCGCTGGCCGCCGCGTACACCTCGATCACCGGACCGGCCACCGCCGCCGTCCGGCTGCTCGGGCTCGACCCCGTCGTCGTGCACCGGGTGCTCGCCGGCCTCGCGCCGGACATCTCCGGCGTCGCCCGCACGGCCGCCGCAAGCGCGGCACGTGCGGCCGCCCAGGGCACGGCCGGTGAGGCCGTCGCCCGTACAACGTGGGAGAACCTTCCCGCGCACGCCGCTCCCGCACTCGATCTGCTGGCCGAACAGCACCTACGCACGGAGGTACGGCTCTTTGTCAGCTAACCACGACGACCGCCACGACTCCCCCGACGCCCGCGGAAGAGCACTGCGCCTCGGCGTCGGCGGCCCGGTCGGCAGCGGCAAGACCGCCCTGGTGGCCGCGCTGTGCCGCACGCTCGGCCCGGTGCTCCGCATGGGCGTGGTCACCAACGACATCTACACCACCGAGGACGCCGACTTCCTGCGCAGGGCCGGCGTGCTCGACCCTGAGCGCATCGTCGCCGTGCAGACCGGCTGCTGCCCGCACACGGCGATCCGCGACGACATCGCCGCCAACATCGACGCGGTCGAGACCCTGGAGGAACGCTTCGGGCCACTGGACGTCGTGATCGTCGAGAGCGGCGGTGACAACCTGACCGCGACCTTCAGCCGGGGGCTCGCCGACCAGCAGATCTTCGTGCTGGACGTGTCGGGGGGCGACAAGGTGCCGCGCAAGGGCGGCCCCGGCGTCACCTCCGCCGACCTGCTCGTGATCAACAAGACCGACCTGGCGAAACACGTGGGAGCCGACCTGACGGTGATGTCGAGGGACGCGGCGGCCGTGCGCGACGGCAAACCGGTGCTGTTCACCTCGATCAGGGAGGTGCCGGAGGTGTACGCGGTCGCCGAATGGGTGCACGGGGTGGCGCAGTCCTGGGCGCACACCCGCGCGCATCCCCACGGCCCCGCCATCCCCACCGCCAACGCCTGACCGCACCTCCGCCCATGCACGAGATCACCAAGGACGGACAGGACGCGAGGGCGGTGCGCGGCGCCGGCCGGCGGGTGTTCGACGCACGGGCGGCGGTGGTCACCGAGCTGTCCGGCGGGCGCACCGTGCTCGGCACCCTGCGGTCGGATCCGCCGCTCACCCTGCGGCAGACCGGGCCGGGCACGGTGCACCTGGTGTCGACGGCCGCCGGACCGCTCGGCGGCGACCGTCTCAAGCTGGTGGTGGACGTCGCCCCGGGCACCCGCCTGCGCATCGCCTCGGTGGCGAGCACGCTGGTCCTGCCCGGGGCGGGGCGGTCCGTCATGACGGTCGAGGCGCGGGTCGGCGCGGGGGCGACGCTCGTGTACGCCCCCGAGCCCACCGTGCTCGCGGCCGGCTGCGACCACCGCATGATCGTCCGCCTGGCCCTGGCCGAGGGCGCGTCGGTGTCGTGGCGCGAGGAGATCGTCTTCGGCCGGTACGGCGAGGCGCCGGGCCGATGCCACGCCCGCTTCGACGCGACCGTCGAGGGCGTGCCGCTGCTGCGCCAGGAGTTCGTGGCCGGCGACCCGGCCGTGGACGGCAGTCCGGCGGTGTACGGCGACGCGCGCTGCGTCGGCACCGTCCTGGTCGCCGGCCCCCGCTTCCCCTACGAGGCGGGCGAATGCGCGCTCTCAGAAGGCTGCGCCGTGCTTCCCCTCGCCGGCCCGGGCACGTTGATCTCGGCCCTGGCCCCTGACGCGCCCGCGCTGCGCGCGCGGCTCGCCTGGGGCGAAGCACGGCTGGGCGCCGGTCGCCGTCTCGGCGCCGTCCCGCCGACCGGCGGCGAGCCGCCCGCCGGCCCTCGGTCGTGAAGACCCGGTCGTAGAGACCCGGTCGTGAAGACCCGGTCGTAGAGACTCAGGCGTAGAAGCCGAAGCGGTCGTGGAGACTCAGTCGTAGAAGCCGAGGCGGCGGAGCTGCTTGGGGTCGCGCTGCCAGTCTTTGGCGACCTTGATGCGCAGGTCGAGATAGACGTGGGTGCCGAGCAGCGCCTCGATCTGCTTGCGGGCGCGGGTGCCGACGTCCTTCAGGCGGGCGCCCTTCGGGCCGATGACGATGGCCTTCTGCGAGGGGCGTTCGACGAACATGTGGGCGTAGACGTCGAGCAGGTCGTCGCGGCCCTCCCTGGGGGTCATCTCTTCGACCACCACGGCGATGGAGTGGGGAAGCTCGTCGCGCACGCCTTCGAGGGCCGCCTCGCGGATCAGCTCGCCGACGAGCACCTGCTCGGGCTCGTCGGTCAGCTGGCCGTCCAGGTAGAGCGGCGGTGACTTCGGGAGGCGCTCGATCAGCAGGTCGCCCAGCACGTCGAGCTGCTCCCCCGACTCGGCGGAGACCGGGACGATCTCGGCGAAGTCGGCCAGCCGCGACACGTCGAGCAGCCGGGCGGCGATCTGCTCGCGGGAGGCCAGGTCGCACTTGGTGACCACGGCGACCACGGGGGTCTTCTTGACGGCCGCGAGTTTCTCGGCGATGAACCGGTCGCCCTTGCCGATCTGCTCGTCGGCCGGCATGCAGAAGCCGATCACGTCGACCTCGGTCAGGGTGGACAGCACGAGGCTGTCGAGCCGCTCTCCGAGCAGGGTGCGCGGGCGGTGCAGGCCTGGCGTGTCGACGACGACGAGCTGGGCGTCGGGCCGGTTGACGATGCCGCGGATGGCGCGGCGGGTCGTCTGCGGCTTGGACGAGGTGATCGCCACCTTGGCGCCGACCAGCGCATTCATCAACGTCGACTTGCCGACGTTGGGCCTGCCGACGAAGCAGGCGAACCCGGAACGGAACTCAGCGGCTGAGGAACTCACGTCACCCATTGTCGCCGATCAGACCGACCGCCCTCCCCCGCCGGGTGGTGCGCGGCCTCCACCGGCGGCCCGCCCGGCCGTGACGGCGCCCATCGTGACGGCCCATCGGGACGGCGCCCGCCGCCGGCCGCGGTCCCCCACAGGGACGGCGCCCGCCGCGGGCCGTGGTCCGCGCCGGGGAAGGCGGGTCAGCGGTAGCGGCCCTTCACCGAGCCGTCGGGGGCCGCGAAGAAGAGGATCGCGTCGCCGAGATCCTGGATGACCGCCATGTCCTCGTCCTCGGGCTCTTCCTCGTCGCTGACGAGGGCCGCGGCCTCGAGGGAGACCGCCCCGCTGGAGGCGGCCATCGCCACGGCGACCTGGACGGCGGACAGCCGCAGAGAAGGCAGGTCCACGTTGGTCGCGGTGTAGGTGCGCCCCGTCTCGTCGCGGACGGCGGCGCCCTGGACCGTCCCGTTGCGGGCGCGGGCGGCACGGGCCAGCGTGATGATCTTGCTGTCCTCGGGATCGAGGTTGGTGTCGGTCACGGCAGAAGGCTACTCGGCGGCCCTGCGGCTCCCGGCCTTCAGGGGACGACGGAGAAACGCCAACGATCCGGATATATCGGTGATCAGCGACATGCCATTGGCTAGGCTTCTCCGACGTGTTCGGGCGGTGGCCCGCCTGTCCGGCGGTCGCCCCGCGAAGGCGGCGCCGCATGTCCGGCGGTCGCCCGCGAAGGCGGCCCGGCGGTCACCTCGCCGAGAGATGGAGCTGATGGATGGCCGGTCGGGGGATCATCACCGGCGCGCTGGCGATCGTGCTCGCCACGGGTCCCGGCGCGGCCGCCGCGGCGTCCGCGCGCGCGCCGGAACAGTGCTCGCCACCGCGCGGCGGCGCGCAGGTGGGAGAGTCGTGGGCGCAGCGGCGGCTGGCCTTCACCGGCGTCTGGCCGCTCACCATGGGGGAAGGCGTCACCGTGGCGCTGATCGACAGCGGCGTGGACACCCGTCACCCGCAGGTGAGGGTGGCCAAGTCGGTCGACCTGACCGGGACCGGCCCGCTGGACTGCGTCGGCCACGGCACGGCCGTCGCCGGGATCATCGCCGGCGCCGACATGAAGGAGATCCCGTTCGCGGGCGTGGCGCCCCGGGCGCGGCTCATCTCCATCAAGCAGACCAACAGCGAGAACGGGGACGTGGCGCTGCTGGCGCGGGGCATCAGGCAGGCCGCCGACCTCGGCGCCCAGGTCGTCAACATCTCCGTGCAGACCAGCGACCAGCCCGACCTCAAGGCCGCCGTCGACTACGCGATCGCCAAGGACGTCGTGATCGTGGCCGCCGCCGGGAACATCAAGAAGGAGGACGGCACCCCCGCCGCCGCCTACCCGGCCTCCTACCCGGGCGTGCTGTCGGTCGGCTCCGCCGGGCCGGACGGGAAGCGCAACGACTTCTCCAACTCCGCCACGCCGGTCTCGGTCATCGCGCCGGGACAGGACATCACCAGCACCTGGCCCGGCGCCGCCTACCGCCAGGACCTGAGCGGGACCAGCTACGCCGCCCCGTACGTCGCCGGGGTCGCGGCGCTGGTGCGTTCGCGCCATCCCGAACTCGACAGCGTCCGGGTGCGGCGGCGCATCGAGATCACCGCCGACGGCGCCTCGGGCGCGGGGACCGGCGCCGGCATGGTGAACCCGCTGATGGCCGTGTCGGAAATCCTTCCGTCGGAGGTGGTGGCCATCGCCCCCCGGCGGCCCGAGGCGCTGCCGTCGTCGGTCGTGACCAAGCCGCGGCCGCCCGACCAGGAGGCGATCGACGTCTCGGCGGCCGTGGCGGTGATCGCGGTCCTCGCCGCGGGTCTGGTGACGGCCGCCGGGATCGTCATCCCCCTGGGCCGCCGCCGCGGCTGGAAACCGGGGCGCGCGACGGCGCCCGGCGACTGAGCCGGATTCGGTCATGCGGCGGGATCCGGCCATGGGAACCGGCATTCGGTCCGATGCCGGATTTTCCGTACCCGTTCCCCATCGCGAAGATCGACGGGTCCGTAACATGTGATGCAGACGTGACAAATTACGCCAAGTGCGACACAAGCGTGTGGTGTCATGATGCTTGAGTTGATCCACAGGGGAAGGCGATAAAGGACATGCTGTCGTTGCTGCCGGACGACCCCAAGCAGGTGGGCGCGTACACGCTCATCGGGCGCCTGGGTCAGGGAACTCGGGGCGTCGTCTATCTTGGCCGCCTCTCTGGTGAAACGCCGGCCGCGGAGGCCGAGCCTGAGGCCCCGGACACGGCCGAGGCGTCCGCCGAGCCCGCGCCCTCCCCCGTCACGGGCGAGCCCGACCGGCTGTTCGTCGTCAAGCTGCTGCCCCCGTGGCCGGAAGCCGGCGACGAGGCCCGCGCGCGGGTGCTCGACGACCTCTCCTCCGCGCAGCGGGTGTCCAGCGCCTACGCCGTGAGGAGCGTCGACGCCGGCTGGCTGGACGACCGCGCCTACGTGGTCCGCGAGCACGTCGAGGGCCGCTCGCTCCGCGAGGCCGTCGAGCTGGACGGCCCGCTGACCGGCGACGCCCTGGAGCGCGTCGCCGTCGGCACGCTGACCGCGCTCACCGCCGTCCACCTGGCCGGCATCGCCCACCGCGGCCTCACCCCCGGCAACGTCCTGCTCGCCGCCGACGGCCCCCGCGTCTGCGACTTCGGCCTCGGCGAGACGGCCTACCGCTCACCCGAGCAGGTCCGCGGCGAGCCGACCGGCCCGGCCGCCGACCTGTTCGCCTGGGCGACCACGATGGTGTACGCGGCGACCGGCGAGGAGCCGTTCGGCGAGGACGCCGAGGCGATCGCCACCGCCCGCGCCGACCTCGGCCGCCTCGCCGCGCCGCTGCGGGACGTCGTGGCCTCCTGCCTCGCCAAGATGCCCGCCGAACGGCCCACCGCCCAGGGGGCGATGCTGTGGCTGCTCGGCGAGGAGAAGGCGGCCCCGCCCGCCCCCGCCATCCCCGCCGCGCCCATCATGGGAGTGCCGGTGCCCGGTGTCCCCGTCCCGGGCGCGCCGATCCCCGGTGCGGCGCCGTCGAGCACGCCGACCGTCCCCGCCGGACAGACTGGACAGACTGGACAGACTGGGCCGGCCGGCCCGGCCGCGGTCCCGGCGCAGCAGCCCTGGGTGGAGGTGAGCGGCACCGGCGCACAGCCGCCGGCCGTGCCCCCGCAGGGTCCCGAAGGCCAGGCTCCGACGGTGTACGCGGCCGAGCCGCAGCCGCCGGCCCAGCAGGTGTGGGGCGCCCCCGCGCTCCCGTCCGGCGAGCCCGAGCGGCACGAGCTGCCCGCCGCCGCCGGTGAGGCGCCGCCCGCCGCGCCCCCGCGCAAGAAGACCGGCCCCCACTTCCCCGTCGGCCTGGCCGCGGGCGTGGGCGTCGTGATCGGCCTGTCCGGTCTCGGCCTGTGGGGCGCCGGGCACTACGCGGGCGGCGGCAGCCAGCAGATCGGCCGCGTGGCCGCCGAGGGACAGGTGAACGCGAGCAGCGTCCCCGAGCCTTCCGGCGGCCTCGGCGACGTCGGAGGCGTCGGCCAGAGCACCGCGCCGCGCCCCCAGGTGACCGCGCCGTGGGCCGCCACTCCGGGTCCGCAGGAGACCGGCGTGTACCCGATGCAGCTGACGACCTCGACCCCCTCGGTGGGGCTCCCGACGCTGTCGCCCGGCCCGCAGTTCACCCCGCCGCCGATCCCGTCGGCCCCGCCGACCGTGACGGCCTCGCCCTCGCAGCCGTCGTCGCCGACCCCGGTCCCGACGGTCACCGTCACCGCGACTCCCGGCCCGACGATCACCCCGTCGGCGGAGCCGAGCCAGGAACACCCGAACGCGTCGCCGTCGCCGTCCGGCGGCGGCAGCCCCACCCCTGACGGGGCCACGCCGTCGCCGTCGGGCAGCCCGTCCGCGACGCCGTCGCCGAGCGGGCCGCAGGCCCTGGTGCCCACGGGCACGCCGTCGCCGACCACGTCCGGCCCCGCCACCCCGCACCCGAGCTCGCCGTCCGCCACGCCCAGCCCGAGCGTGACCAGGACGTTCGCGCCGCGGCCCACGCGCACGAGCCTGCCCCGGCCGACGGTGACGGTCTCGCCCAGGCCCACCTCGAGGCCGACCGTGACCAGGACTGCCACTCCGAGGCCGCCCGTCATCCGTCCCAGCACGGCCACGCCGACCGCGTCCAGAAGCCAGGCGCCGGCCGCCAACCCGTACTCGCCCCAGCAGGTGTGCAACGCGTCGGGCAAGGGTTCGGGCTTCAGCGTCCAGCGGCAGGCCGCGTTCAACGGCGGGGTCGCCTACCAGCTGTACAGCGCCGCCACGGGCTCCAACTGCGTGGTCACGATCAAGACGCAGAACATCGGCGTGGCCAGCCCGGTGTCCGCGACGCTCGAGGTGCAGGGGTCGGCCCCGGTCACCGACAGCGGGTCGTTCAAGTACTACGCTGGCCCGGTGGTCCTCCAGGCCAAGGGCAAGTGCGTGCGGTTCGGCGGCAGCGCGGGAGCCGGCTCCGCCAACGCGCCGTTCGGCAACTGCGGATAGAGGACGACCGGATGACGACCAGCGGCGGCCCCTTCTCCCCCACCGGCGACCCCGAGGTCGACGAGGTGCTCGAAGGGCTCGCCGCGCAGTCGGCCACGTTCCAGGCGGTCGGGCTGCGGATCTCCGAGACGCGGGGACGCGGCGAGGCCGAGGAGGGCCGCGTGGTCGTCGAGGCGCTGCCCGGCGGCTCCGTGGTGTCCCTGCGCATCGACCCGCGCGCGATGCGGCTCGGGTCAGAGGCGCTGGCCGAGGCGATCCTCGCAGCGGCCCGGCTCGCGGAGGCGGACGCCGCCGGACAGGCCGAGTCGCTGATGGCCTCCCTCGTGGAGGAGCCCCCTCACCCCGGCGGCTTCCCGCGCGGCTGACCTCGCCGCGCGCCGCACTAGAGTGATCGGCGTGGGGGCATGGGAGCCGGCGGGCCCGTTCGAGGAGAACCTCTGCTCGGCGTTCGCGGCGCACGATCTGGCCCGTTGCCTCGCCCTGCTCCGGCTCGCGCAGCTGGCGCTGCCGGTCAGCCCGGCGGCCGCCGCCGGGCGCGAGCCGGTGGCCTGGCCGGCCGCGTCCGACTCCGAGGGCACCTGGATCCTCGCCTACACCTCGGCCGGGGCCATGCGGGCGGGCATCGGCGCGGCGAGCCCGCACCACCGCGTCGTCACACTGCCCGAACTGGCCGCGGGCTGGCCCGACCCGCGTTGGGGGCTCGCGGTCAACCCCGGCCTCCCGGTGCACCTGTTCCTGCGGTCGGGCACGGTGGCCAGGCTCGCGGTCCCCTCGCCGGCCGAAGAACGCCTCGCCGACCCCGGCGCCGGCCTGCCCGTCATGCAGAAGCTGCTCACGCCCCGCGACCTGTACGCCTACTTGGCGGAGGGCGAGTCCCGGGTGTCCGGGTACTGCCACAACGCGCTGGACGTGGCGCACATCGCGACCCCCGCCGTGCTGGCCGACGCGGTCGGCATGGCCTCGGTGGAGGGGGTGGTCACCGACGAGGGCTCGGTGAACATGCTCAGGTGGGCCGCCGTCGGACTGAACCTCTATCGCACCCCTTACGGCGGCGTGGACGAAGAGAGCATGGCCGCCGTGGACGGGTGGCTCGTCGAGGAGCCCCCGTTCGTCGGGCTGGGGCTGGCGCCGAACGTCGACCAGGTGATCCGCGAGTACAAGCTGGACGGTGTCGGCCTGCCGCACGGCGCCGAGATCTGGGAGCTGACCGACGCGGGGGTCCAGCGCCGCCGCGCCGTGTACGACGGCGACCTGGAGCGCTGGCTGCTGGTCCGGCCGCGCCCCTCCGGCCAGGACTCCACCGGCGCGGCGGACGACGGGGAGCCCGGCCCCTCCGCCGGCGGGGATCCGCGATGAGGTGGCACGCCTACCGCGCGCGCTGGCGGGGCGTGGAGTACGAGGCCGGGCCCGACCCGCGCCCGGACGGGTTGTGGATGCGGCTGCGGGCGCCGGAGCCCGCAGCCGGGTTCGAGCCGGTCGCGCCGGGGCGCTTCGTCCGGCCGGTGCCGGCGCACGAGTGCGAGGCGGTCGTCTTCGTGACGACGGCCGGCCGGTGGCGCGGCGCCCCGTGCCAGGTGCACGACGAGCGCGACGGCCGGCTGCTGGTCGAGTACGTCGGAGGGCTGCTGCCTGAGGCGCTCGCGCTCGGGTTCGAGCGGGTCGAGCGTGGCGTCCACCGGGCCTGGGTCCCCCGCGAAGAGGTCCTGGAGCTCCACGAGCACGCCGTCCCCCTGGACCTCTGACCTGCGCGGCGGGCTCTCTCCTCCCGTTCTCGCCATCGGCCATCCCGAATACCGACATAACCGGCAACGCCTAATAGATGCCGCAATCGACGCACAACGCTTGCCGAGTCAATTCACAAATGCCACAATGGCCGATCTAGCGACTGTTTCCCTGAAGTTAGGCCGTGGTTACGGTGCAGTTAAGCACCTGCAACCATGTGGACAGGTGCTCGGGGAGGTTACATGGAGGGCATCTCCAGCGGGGACGGGGCGGACATGCGGGCCTACGCCGAAGAATTGCGCGCCACCTTCGTGCGGCTGCAAGAGGAAGCGCCCGCGATGCACAAGAAGGCCAGGGCCGTCCAGGTCACCGAGAAGTCCGGCGACGGGCTGATAGCGGCCACCGTCGGCGCCCGCGGCGACCTCATCCGCCTCGACATCGACCCCCGCGTGTACCGGCGGCCGGACTCCCGCGAACTGGCCGACTCCATCACCGAGACCGTGCAGCGAGCCGCGGCCAAGGCCCAGGAACAGGTCATCGAGATGTTCGCGCCGCTCATCCCGAGCGAGCACATGAAGGCCCACCTCGAAGGCGACCTCGACGGCGTCCTCGAACGGATGGCCGAGCAGATGCTCAGGAAGCGGTGACCGCCCATGCCCGATGACATCGACGTCCACTCCCCGACCGCCGTCCACGCACTGGCACAGTGGGACACCGCGACCGCGGGCATCACCCGCCTGTGGGCGGAGGGCTCCGCGCGCATCCAGCAGCTCGCCGCGGCGGCGCCCTGGGGAGACGACTCCGCGGGCGCCAGTTTCCACGCCGCGTACACCAAGGACGGCGGGCCGGAGGTCATCGCCAGGATCGGCAAAAGGATCATGGAGGACGTCGACACGCTCGGCGGCAACGTCCGCACGGCCGTCACGCACACGCGCCGGACGGACCGGACCCAGGCCGGCAACACCCTGAGCATGTGAACCCGCCTCCCCGAGCGCGGACGGCGGCCACCGCCGGCCCAGCCGGCCAGGCGCCACTCGGACCTGCGACGATGACCGGATTGGGGTGAGGTGATGTCAGGCACCGGCCCCAACGTCAACCCCAACACCCCCGGCGGGGGCGCGTCCACCGGCATCGGCGGCACCTCCTCCACCGACGTCACCCCCGCCTGGGGTGAGTCGCTGCCCGCCTGGGTGGACACCTTCATCGCCATGCTCGCCTCCGGGCAGAGCTGGCCCAAGGCCAGCGAGAGCCTGCTGTGGGAACTGGCCAAGGAGCACCAGGCGCTCGGCGAGGGCCTGCACGGCGCGGTGGACCCCGGCATCGCGGCCGGGAAGGCCGTACTCGCCGGATGGCAGGTGCCCGCCACGCCGCTGTACGTCCAGCAGGCCGACCTGGTGCTCAAGGGCGACTCGGGCGTCTACGGGCTTGGACAGCAGCACCGCATCAAGGCCCTGCAGGTGGACGACTTCGCCCGCGAGACGCAGTACTCGAAGATCTCGATCAACGTGGCGTTCTGGATCGGGGTCACCGCCGCGTTCATCGCGCTGGTCAGCGCGTTCTTCACCGCCGGCGCCACCACCCCGGTGATCGGCCCCATCGCCGCCTCCACCCGCGCGGCCATCGGCCGGATCCTCGCGCGGCTCGCGGCGGCCGCCGGGCGGGACTTCGGCGCCGGCATGGCCACCCGGCTGGCGGCGGGCAGGGCCGCGCAGGCCGGCAGCAGGAGCCTGGTCCGCACCATGCTGACGAGCCACCTCGGGCGCGAGATCATCGAGGAGATCGGCGAGGAAGTCTTCATCGACGCCTACACCCAGCACGAGCAGATGCGGCTCGGCACGCGCACCAGTTGGGACTGGGACAAGACGAAGGCCTCGGCGATCGGCGCGGGCGGCGGCGCGGTCGTCGGCATGAAGGTCGCCGCCCCGCTGCTGTCCCGCTACGGCGGGCGGATCCCGCTGATGAACCGGCTGGACGACGCGGCCCGCGACGGTTCGGGGTTCTCCAGCGCCCTCGCCGGGTTCGGGCGCGACGCCATGCACACCGGCCTGAACAACATGGTCGCCTCTCCGGCCGGAAGCTTCCTCGCCAACGGGGCGGTGTACGGGGACTGGAACCCGCTGCACTCGCTGACCGCGGAGTCGCTGGGCGGCGCCTTCATGGGCGGCGCCGGCCGCACCCGGACGATCAGCCCGACCAACCCCGAGGTCTTCCACGCGATCACGCATCCGGTGCAGTCGCTGCAGGCCGCCAACGCCGCCGCCGCGGCGGACGACGCCGCCCGCGCCGCCCGCACCGCCAACGCCTCCGGCCCCCCCGCCGGCTCGGGCGCCGGCCCCGCGGGCGCCCCACCCGCGACGTCCACCCTCTCCACCACCGGCGCGGGCGCCCAGCCCACCAGCACAGGCGCACAGCCCCCCGGCGCAAACCCGCAACCCACCAACGCCGGCCCCCAATCCGCCACCAGCACAAACCAGCAATCCACCAACACCGCCGGAGGCCCCCAACCCACCGGCGCAAACCCGCAACCCACCAACGCCGGCCCCCAATCCGCCACCGGCGCGAACCAGCACTCCACCAACGCGAGCGGAGGATCTCAATCCACGGGTGGCGGCGGCCCCCAGACCACCGGTGGGAACTCCCAGACCACCAGCGCGGGCTCCCAAACCACCAGCGCGGGCTCCCAGACCACCAGCGGAGGGTCTCAGCCCTCTGGTGCCGGCGGGGGCTCGCAGTCCTCCAGTCCCGGAGGACCCGCCGCCCCGTCCGGCTCGAGCACACCGGCGCCATCGTCACCGGGCACCGGGACACCCGCGACGGCTCAGCAGGCCACCCCGCCCCCCGCGTCGAACCCCGCCGGAGCCACCCCGTCCGGATCGGCCCCGCAGGCCTCGGGCACGGCCCCGCCCGGGAACGCCACCACTCCACCCGGCTCCGGTACCACCCCTCCTGGGGCCGCGATCACGCCACCGGGCTCGGGTGTGACGCCACCCGGAGTGAACCCGGATCCGTCCGGGACGGTCACCTCTCCGGGCACCCCGACCTCCACCGGTGCGCCCAGCACGACGGGCACGCCAGGTGCGCCTGTGCAGGCCGCTCCGGCGTCCGGCGCCGTCGCCGCCGCGATGTCGAACCCGACCACACCGCCGCCGTCCGGCGCGCCGGCATCGGGAGCTCCCCAGGCGGCCCCCGCCGCCACCGCACCGGCTACGCCGAACGCCGCGCCCACGGCGGGCCCCTCCTCACCCGCGTCGCCGGCGATCGGCACTCCGGGGACGCCCGGCGCGCCCTCGGCCGGCACGGCGCCGGCGATCGGCGTCCCGTCCTCGGGCTCCGCCACCGGCCCGGCGCCGCTCTTCATGCCCGGCATGCCGTCCGTTCAGATGGGGCGGGGCACGACATCACCGCAAGGCGCGACCGGCAGCGCGGCCAACCCCGGACCTGCCAACACCACACCGAACCCCGCACCCCCGGCCCCGGACCCCACCAAGACCACACCGAACCCCGCACTCCCTGCCCCGGACCCCGCCAACGCCGCACCGCCCCCCGCGCCCTCCGCGGCCGGCACCGCCACCACCTCACCGACTCCCGCGATCCCCGCGCCGAGCCCTGCCACCTCACCAGACCTCGCCAACGCCGCACCGGGCTCCCGCAACACCACACCCGGCCCCGTTAACACCACACCCGGCCCCGTTAACACCACACCCGGCCCCGTTAACACCACACCTGGCCCCGCCAACGCCACATCCGGCCCCGGCAACGCCACACCGGTCTCCACCAACACCACACCTGCCCCCGCCAATGCCGCACCGGGCCGCGGCGCCGCGGCCGGGGCCGTGGTTCCCGCCACCGTGCCGGCGGCGGCCGGTGGTGCCGTGAACGCTCCGGCGGTCCTGCTCCCCACCGATCCTCGGGTCAGGCGCCGCGTCAACCGCCTGCTGAGCGACGCGCTGCCGCTGGTGGCGCCGGACGCGCTGCCGCTGCGGGACGGCACCATCCGCGTGACCGGCCCCGACCGCCGGGTGCGCCACGTCCCGGCCGACGTGGTCACCCGCGTGCAGCGGCGCTTGCGCGTGCGGGTGGCGGACGGCGCCCAGGACGACAGGCTGCGTGCCGAGACGGCGGCCCGGCTCGGCGCCGCCATCGCCGGAGCGGCGCACATGTCGCCCATGGAAGGCTCGCTGAACGCTCTCGGCCGGCTCGCCGACGCCTCGCCCGGCATGATGGACGTGATCGCGGACGTGGCACGTCAGGTCGTGGGCGAACGGTGGGGCCGCCTGCGGTCGCACGATCTCAGCGAAGCGGGACTCCGCGTGGCGGAGGAGGCCAACGGCCGCCTCCCGGAGGCGGCGTCGAACTTCGACGCGATGCGCGTCGGGCCGCTCGACGACCGGCGACGGGCCATCTCCGAGCGGGCCGCGGCACTGGGCGCCGACCTGGCGAACCAGAGCGGGACGGGCACGGCCGCCACGAACGGGCCCGCCGGCACCGCGAGCGCGTCCGCCACGAACACCGGCACCGGCACCGCCGCGGGCACCTCGAACAGCCCCACCACCGCCCCCCTGAGCGGCACCGCGCCAGGTTCCTCCCCCAGCGGCACCACCACCGCACCCCAGGCGAGCACCACGCCAGGTTCCTCCACCAGCGGCACCCCCGGTGCGCCGCGGGCGGGCACCGTGCCGGGTTCCTCCGTCGGCGGTACCGGTCCTGGGGTGACGGGGCCGGCGGCGTCCCGTCCTGCGCAGGGGGTGATCCGCGGGTTCCTGGGCGCGGTGCGGAGCCCGCTGGCCGGGGCGACCGGTGCCTTCAACGCCTACATTGAGGCGCGGTTCACCGAGTACCGGCACCTGGCCGGGCTGTGGTCGAACGGCGCCCCCGACCGGCGGAACGACTATGAGGCCGCGCTCCGCCGGGTGATCGCCGATCTCGAAGCGCACGGCCGGCCCGCGCCGGTGCCGCCCTGGGCGACGCACAGGATCCACACGGTGGCGACCGCCCCCGCAGCGGGCCCGCCGGCGACGTCCCCTCACGCCACCTCCGCGGCGTCCGCCTCCACTGCTTCGGCGGCGTCCCCTTCGGGCGTCCCCGCGACCTCCGCTGCGGCGGCGGCGCCTTCCGGTACGCCGGTGCCGGAAGCGGTGGCCGAGCTGGCCGACCGGGTGCGGCGGATGCGCGCGGCCCTGGAGGCGACCCAGGACGGGCTGAGAGTACGCGCGGCGGAGAACGACAAGAAGACGAAGGACGCCGTCAAGCGCGGCAGGTCCGCGCGCAAGAAGGCGAAGGAGGCCGCCCAGGCGCTGGACGCGTGGCACGCCGAACGCCGGCGGGCCCAGCTCCAGGAGAGCCGTCTCGAACGCATCGCGAGCGAACATTACAGCCGTATCGCCCGCAACTACGGCGCGGCCCTCACGCGGGCACGCGCGGTGTCCGGCGCCTACGCGGCCGTGGCGGACGCCATCGACCGGCTCGCCTCCGGGCAGGATCCGACGCCCGCCGCCGACCTGGCCGCGGAGGTCGCCCGGCTCACCCGCGAGGCGGACACGGCGTTCGCGGAGTTCGGCGCGGCGATGACCGCCGCGCGTCCGCCTCAGGATCTGCTGTCCGCCGGCCTGCCGAGCGGACGGCTGCCGCACCTGACGAGGCTCACCAACGTGGTGAACCGGATCCTGGCCGACAACGGGGCCGCGGCGCCGATCAGCAGGGAAGAGCTGCTGTGGCACATGCGCTCGGACGTCCAGGCGCTGGCCTCCGAGGACGGCCTGGTCCTGCGTTTCGATCTGAGGAGAAGGTGGCCGCTGCGCTTCGGGCGCAGGCGTCAGGGCGAGCTGCGCATCCAGCTCGAACTGGGCGAGCCGGTCGAGGTGCCGAACTCCGGCAGGACCTTCTCCCAAGGAATGATCGGGTCGCTGCCGCAGGGGGGAAGCTGGGTCTCGGCCACGATCACCCGGGCCATCAACGCGGCCTTCGGCCTGGACCTGTCGACCCTGGTGCAGCTCGCTCCGCACGACGGCGGCGTCCTCACCCAGATCAAGACCTGGGCCAAGATCGTCCACCTCGGCGTCAAGTTCAGCGGCGGCCACTCCGAGTCCGAGACGGGTGCGCAGGCCGAGCACGTCCTGCCGGGCCAGGTGGCCGACAACCGGGGCGACGCGACGCTGCTCCACGTCCCCGGCACCTACAAGATCGGCCTCCGCCCGGTCACCCGGCGGGGGCTCCCCGCCGCGTGGAGGACCCTGGCGCAGGTCAGCGAGGGCGTCGGCAACGACAAGAACGCCGTGGAGATGTGGCTCTCGCACGCCCACACCGAGCACGCCCCCGACCGGCCCTTCCGGCTCCCCGCGGAGGAGAGGCCGGAGGCGAGGTTCCCCAGGTACGTCCCGCTGCAGGTGGAGGGGCTGGAGTCGCTGGCCGAACAGGCCGTGACCACCGCCGGGACCGCCCAGGTGCCGCTCACCGGCGCGGCCCGCGAGCAGGTGCGCGCGATCCTCACCCAGGACCTGCCCGGCCACCTCGACGTGGCCGTCGACGACCCCGCCGGCTTCGAGCGGAACATCAACGACGGCGGCCGCCCGGGCGTCCTGCGCGTGCGGTCGGAGCCGGTATCCACGAGGATGGCGTCGCGTCCGGGCTGGAAGCAGTTCCAGGAGTGGCTCGGCGTCACCTTCTCCGGCATCACGGGGTCGGCCTCGGCCGCCCGGTCCTCGGGGATCAACGTGAAGGCCGGCGTGGGCCTCGCCGGCGACTCACCGGGATCGAAGGGCTGGCACGGGCTGAAGGTGCTGCTGTCCGGCGCCTTCCAGTGGGGCTGGTCACGGTCGGACAGCGTGTCGGCGACCCGTGTCGCCATCTACCCGCTGGTGCGGCGCTGGATGGGACGGACCAACACCCACGACGTGGTCATGCGTCACCACGTCACCATCTACTTCCCCGACGAAGGCGGGCCGCGCCCGACCGTGACCGGCGACAGCCGGATGCTGCTGCAGACTCCGGAGCCGGACTCGGCCCGCGCGGGCTGGGAGGTGGACCCGGAGGCCGTCGTCAGGGACGACGCCGGTGAGATGGCCAGGAACGCCGACGGCACGGTCCGGTTCCGCGACGACCCCGTACCGGGCCCGCCTCCGGGCCGGAAGGCGGAGGCCCCGGCCGGGCTGGGGAGCAGGGAGGGCTGGGGCGGCCCCTCGACGCTGTACCTCGACCCGGTGGACGTCGCGCGGAAGCGGGAGGAGGTGCTGAGGAGCCTGCGAGGGCTCGGCCTGGTGCCCGGGATCCGCGACGGGTTGCCGAGACCGTCGGCCGACACCCTGGAGGCGGCGGCCCAGCTCGCCAACCTGCGGGAGGTGCGCGAACAGCTGTCGGTCAACGGGCTGCAGAGCCGCATCGACCAGGCCTCCCAGGACGGCGTGTACCTCCGCCTGACCCGTGTGCGGGCCGGCGGCGGGGTGCGGTACTTCACGATGCGCGTCCGCCTCGGCGCCGTCGGCCGACCCAGGTACGAAGGGTGGTCGGAGGCCGAGGGCCATGTGTCGCTGAACATCAGCTCCAACACCGCGGTGCGCTCCAGGAGCCGGACCAGGTCGCTCGGCATCTCGATCGGGCTGTCCTTCGGCCGGATCGCGAAGAAGCTGGGCCTCCACTGGAGCGGCGCGGAGGGCGGCTACTCGGGCACCCTGAAGAGGATCCTCGGCTGGGCCTCCGGCTCCACCTTGAACGAGGTGACGCTGATCGAGGGCGTGCCGACCGCGCGGTTCGGGCAGCGGTACACGATGGAGGTCGACCGGATCCACCCGAACGGCCGCGCCGAGTCGCTGCTGTCCCCCGAGTCGGTCGCCGAGCCGGTGTCCGGGCGCCTGTTCGTGCCCGCCGACCAGCTCCCGGAGGCCGACTCGGTGCCGCACCCGGTGGTCACCCACCCGACGACGAACGACATCATGCGCCGCTCGACCCTGACGGGCGTGGACGTGACCGGCATCATGGACAAGCTCCGCAGCGTGCTCCCGCGCGCGGCCCTGGCCGACTCCGCGGCCCTCCACGAGCTGGCGGCCTTCGCCAACACCCGGACGTTCCTGTCCGACACCGGCTGGCTGTACTCCGAGCACCGCGCCGACGTCGTCGTCCGCCCGAAGGGGCTCCGTCCGGTCCAGGCGTCGGCCGGGGTGCGGGTCGAGCTCGGCGACTCGGAGTTCGAAGGGGTCGGCGACCCGGTGACCGGCGACATCGCGCTGGCTCTGACCAGCACCTCGGCGAACGCCGGCGCCGCCCGCGCCAACGGCGTCAACGTCTCGGCGGGCTGGGGCGTCGGCAGCCCGGGGAGCGTCGGGGTGGGCGGCTCGGTGTCGGTGAGCGGCGACCACTCGGACTCGCGGACGACCATCACCGGCGACGAGCCGATCACGGTCCGCACCGGCAAGCAGTACCGCTACCGTGCCGCGGCGACCTTCTTCGTCTCCGGATCCGAGAACGGCGGCGAGGTCCGCCGCGAGGTGCTCGCCGACCGCACGGTGCGCTACTACCTGCCCGAGCTGAGCGCTCTCGCGCTCTACGGTCAGGGAGAGCTGCCGCTGCCGCTGCACATCGTGGCCGACGCCATGGAACGCTTCCTCACCGGTCACCTCAAGCTCGACCAAGCCCTGGTCATGAGAGTGGCGCGCAGGTATCTCCAGCAGCGGTCGGCCGCCGCGCGGGACCCGGGCGTCCCGGCCCATCCCCTGGTCGCCGGGCACACGCCGCAGGCGCTCTTCGAGGGGATCAGCGAGCGGCTGGGCAGGGAGCTGGCCGAACGCGCCCGGGACCTGGGCGACCTGCTCGACCCCGTACGCCAGCTGAAGAAGATCATCGTCGCGATGCCCGAGCAGGTCCGCACGAGGATGGGGCTCACCACGTTCGACTCGGTCGACCTGTACACCACCACCGGCACGTCGGTCCGCATGGAGGTGCTGGAGGCGGTGATGAACCGCATCCGGGCGGCCATCCCGGACGCCGAGGTCCGCGACCTGGTCATGACCCGCGCCCTGGCCGGGATGCTCGTCGGCGACAACTGGCAGGGAACCGTCCGGAACCAGCTGTCCCCCGAGGGCATGGAGTGGGAGCAGCCGGTGCGTGTGGGCCGGCACCGGATGGAACTGCTGCAGATCGCCATCGACACCGAGATCCTCGACGACCCGGCGGTGCTCGAGGGCCGCAACGACGAGACCGTGCACATCAGGCAGCCCTACGGCTACGCCGAGGAAGGGCAGGCCCGGTCGGCCGGCTGGTCGGTCGGCGGCGGGGCGAACGGCGGGCTCGCGGGCGGCGGGCACGGCGTGGGCGTCGGCGCCGGCAGTCACCGGGGGTACACCCGCTCGGAGTCGACCGGCGAGCAGTACACCCAGCTCGAGCGCACGGCGTCCTTCGACGGGGCCGACCTCGTCCGGCAGAACCTCAAGGTCACCGTGACGGTCAGACGGACGCCCCTCTCGCAGGGCCGGGTCGGCAACCGGCTCACCCGGCCGCTGCACTCCCTCTCCCATCAGGCCGGCCGGATGGCGCGCACCGCGACCGGCGCGGCGGTCAGGGCGGCGCGGCGCGCGCCTTCCACCGGGCAGGCCGACCCGCCGCCGCTCGTACTGATCGGCTCGGCGGTCCGGCTGGTGCCGGACGGGCTGACGGCGCTCCAGCGGCACGTGAAGCCGCTGGACGGGCCGCTGCCCGACGCCCGGCCCGTGGACCTGCCCGAGTCCTACTTCCCGGTGGAGACGACCGCCGACACGCTGGTCGACGCGGTGCGCGCGGCGCTGGCCGCCGACGACCTGCTCGGCAAGGAGGGCGTCCAGGAGCAGTGGACGCGCGTGTCGCACGCGCTGTCGCGGATGGCGCTGAACGCCAAGCTGAAGCTGATGATGGACCCCGAGGGCCATCCGATGCTGCGCATCCCCATCCAGGGCGGCAGGGTGGTGGACGTGTGGATCCAGGCCAGGACCTCCGAGGATCAGCTCGTCATCGGGCCGCGCGAGAACGTCGAAGTCGGCAACGCCTACCGCAGGCAGGTGACCCACGGCACCGGCACCGACCGCAACAGGCTGGGCCCGCTGAGCCGCAACGTCGACCCCGGCCAGGGCGCATGGGGGACGAGCCAGAGCTTCTCCTCGGGGGAACAGGCGGGCGAGCACCTGTCCGCCAATGGCGGCGTCCGCCGGGAGAAGGTCCTCAACGAGAAGGGCCTCGTGGTCACGGTCGCCTCCCGGGTGGACTACACGGTCACGCTCAGGACCGCCACCGTGCGCAGGGACGGCAGCGAGCGCCCCGGCCGCGTGATCGAGCTGCCCGCTCCCGTGACCGGCGCCACCGAGGTGATGATGACCTTGGGTGACTACGAGGCCATGCTCGCCCGGCAGCGGAGCGCCGAGCATGGCAGGGGCTGGACCTTCGACGGCGAAGAGGAACGGGCGGGCCGCCGGCGCGCCCCGTGGCGGCGCACCCCGTCCGGCCACCCGCCACAGTCGCTGGCCGAGCTGGTGGACACCGTCAGCGGCCGGGAGCACTTCTCCGACAGGCCGGTCCAGATGGTGGCCGAGGAACTGCGCCGCCGCCTGCCCCGGCTCGGCCGATCCACCGGCCCGGTCTCGCTGCGGGCGACGTCGGCTCCCGCCGACCTGCCGGTGCCGCTGACCTGGGCGCGCCTGCTGTCCCGCGAGCTCGGCATCGAGGTGCGCCTCGACGTGGCCGAGCAGGGCGGGGTGCGCGGCTATCTCGCCACGCCGACCGGCGGGCTGGAGAGCGTCACGCAGGACGACGGCGGGTTCGCCGCGGCCGTGGCGACCCTGCCGACGGATCTGGCCGGCACGGCGGTGGCCCACGAGCTGGACCTGCGCCGGCTGTTCAACCGGTCCGCCCGGCAGGGCGCCTTCGCCGAGCAGGTCGAGGCCGAGCTGCGCGACCTCGGGGTGACGCCGCCACGGCGACAGGAACCGATCTTCCCGCGCCCTCTGTGGGGCCTCGGCCCGGAGGAGTCCGCCGGCTCCGCCACGCTGGGCAGCATGGGCGTCCCGGCCCCGGTGGACCCGGGCTCGGGTTTCGTCAAGGGACGGGCCCCCGCGGACGGCCCGCTGGAGATGCCCGAGGTGCGCGCCGCCTGGCGGACCGTCGAGGCCTCCGACCTGGGCGAGAACGCGCGCGTCGTGGTGTGGCCCGACGGCGATCCGGTCCTTTTGGTCATCACCCGCCAGATCGGCCCCGTCCGCTTCCGCCCCACCGTCGAGACGGTGCCGGACGACCGGATGGCGAGCACCGACCTGCGGTCGGGCTCCCCCTTCACCATCAGGCTCGACCCGGACATCCCTCCGCACCTGGTGGCACGGACCATGCTCCACGAGGTCAGCCACGCCCTCCGGGAGCTGACGGCGATCACGCACGGCGCGCCGCAGGGAGTGATCCGCACGCAGCTCGCGGCGCCGGACCCGAACAGGCCCGCCCCCGCCTTCGACGCGTGCGCCGAGGCCCGCGTGGACGAGTACCGGCACCTGTCGCGCGCGTGGACGCAAGGGGCGCCCGGCCGGCGGGCGCGCCTGCGGCCGCAGATCGAGGGACTGGCCCGCCTCATCGAGGCGCGCGGGCTCGTCGCCCCGCCGCCGCCCTGGTCCGGCGGACCGCCGGCCGTGCCGCTCCCGCGGGGGAGCATCAGCAGGCTGCTCAACCAGCCGCCCCCGGACCCCGCGGCGGGAAACGCCGCCGGGACGCCCGCCGGGAACGGCTCGGGGACGGCCGCGAACCCCGTTCCGCCGGGGCCGAGGGGCGAGTCGCGGGAGGAGTACTGGGCCCGGATGCGCCGCATGAGCAACACCACCGGCTGGATCCCCCCGGAGGAGGAGGAAGAGCGCGCGTCGTCCCCGTCCAAGCCCGGTCGTGGCGGCGGGGACGGCGAGCCGGTGGAGGCCGGGCCGCCGCTCTTCGGCGAGGCGCGCGCGAGGACGGTGAGGGTGCGCGACAACGACTCGCTGACCCTCATCGCCCGCCGGTGGCTCGGGCCGGGCGCGAGCGAGGAGGAGGTCCGGCGGGCCGCGGGAGACTGGTACCGGGCGAACCGCGACGTGATCGGGGACGACCCCGACGTGATCCGCGCCGGGCAGGAGCTCGTGCCGCCGGCGCGGGAACCGGCATCGAAGGGGACGTGATGACGCTTCCGGTGGCGCGCACCCGTGACGAGGCGCACCTGTATCTCGACCTGAACCCGTGCGGGCGGTGCAGGTCGGCCGACACGGCATGGGAGCACGCGCTGGTCGCCGTGCCTGAGGGCATGGCCGTGCGGTACTCCGGCACCTGTTCGGGCTGCGGCGCCGAACGCCGCCACCTGTTCGGCGTGCCCGAGCGCGAGGTCGCGGCCGGCCGCTTCCCGACGTTCGGCGGTCCTGAGCCGTCGCGGCTCCTGGACGCCGGCGAGTGGCTGTGGGTGGCCGACCTGACGGCCGGCAGCGTCCCCGCGGACGATCCGGACGCGGCGCGGCAGGCCCTGGCCATCGCGGTGGCGGCGGTCGAGGAGGTGGTGAAGTTCGTCCCGCCGGGCGCGGAGGAGGTGCCCGAGGGGGCGTTCTGGACCGAGCTGGGGCGGCAGGTGCGCATCGCCGAGCCCGGCCGGTTCGAGGTCGACCGGCTGCTGATCGTGCGCGACGCCTACCGGCGGCTCGCCGAGAGCCGGTGACCGGCCGGGCCGATATCGTCGCGAGAGGGCCCGGGCCGGCAGAGGAAGGGACGGCATGTCGCCGCTTCGCGCGAGAACGCTCATGGAAGCGCACCTGTACATCACGCTCGCCGCGAGCCGGGACGACCCCGGCCGGGCCGCCGAGCCCGAGCTCGACCACGAGGCCCGCACGACGCTGACCGAGGGCGAGGACGAGTGGACGCTGCGCTTCGACGGGCACGACCTCGGTCTCGCGCTGCGCGTCGAAGTCCGGGTGCCGTACGCGACCGAGCTGGAGGCACGGCGCGGCCGGCTGCGTTTCGGGGCCGGGCGCTCCGAGCTGATCGACGCCGGCCAGTGGCGCGTGCTCGGCGCCGCCTACGCCCGGCGCGCCATGCGCGATGACCTGCTGTTCGCGGCGTCCCCCGGCGACCCCGAAGCGTTCGAGCGCGTGGTGCTCACCTGGGAGTCGGCCCGTGACGCGACCGCCGAGGCGGCGAAGTTCCTGCCGCCGGGCGCCTCGGAGGTGCCCGGCACGGCGTTCTGGACCGAGCAGGGCGCGGCGATCCGCCGCGAGGCGCCCGAGCGGTTCACCCGGGCGTCCCTGGAGGGCGACATCGCCTTCTACCAGGAGACCCTCGACGACTTCATCCTCGCGCACACCGGCCGCGACCTGTGACCTCGCGCGGAGCCCCGCCCGCCGGCTCCGTGAGGCCGGTCAGGCCGGTGGCTTGATGGTGCGGGTTCCGTGGATGAGCAGCTTGGTCACCCAGGTCTCCCAGTCGGTGGGGACGGGGTTCTCCCCCGGGTCCTGCTGGAGGTTGGCGACGATGCTGTACGTCGTCGAGCCGGTCATGCGGGCGGTGAAGCTCCCCAGGCGCCCGCCCGGGAAGAATTTCAGCAGCGAGACGGAGTCGGCGGCGGCGTCGAAGGCCAGGTTGGCCACGAACGCCTGCCCGAACTCGACGGCGTTGGTGCGCAGCGAGAGCACGTCGTTGCCGTCGGCGTCCTTGCGCACGCCCGAGGCGGCGTAGACGCCGGCCTGGAGCGCCTGCTGGATGCCGGCGTAGGCGACGCTGTCGATCGTGTAGTAGAAGGCCTTCTGGACGATCTGCGCGACCCCGATGTTGAAGATCTTGAGCTGCGAGCGGGCTAGCGAGGTGAAGTACTTCTGCACCGCCTGCTCGGCGAACTTGGCCATGCCCGCTGTGGGCCAGGCGTACATCGTGGTGAACAGCATGTTCACCCAGGCCTGTATCGCCATGACGACCAGCAGGTGCCGGGTCGTGTCGATGTGGTGGGCGTACGCGCGGCACGCCGCGGCGGCCCGCCGGCAGTAGTCCGCGACGTCCGGCGGATACCCCGAGAAGCCGTCCGGGCGGAAGCCGGCCAGCGGGGTGCCCGAGCCCTGCCACATGGACCTGAACGCCTCGACGCCCGGCCCCGAATGGCCGGTCCACACCTGCCTCGCCGCCTCGTCCGCCGCGATGAGCCCGTCGTCGATCTTCTTCGCCAGCCCGTCCAGGGTGTCGGCCGCGGTCCGCAGGCCGTCGGGGTCGCCCTCGGGCCACTGGACGCCGAGCATCGCCGTGACGAACGCCCCGTGGGCCACGGTGGCCACGGTGAAGGTGGTGCCGACGGGATGCCTGCCCGCCGTCCTGCCGAAGGCGGCGAAGGGGGCCGTGAGCCCGGAGAGGGACGGGCTCACCTCACCTCCGCCTTGGTGACCGGGACGGCGAAGCCCGTGGCGTCGACCGCCTGCGCGAGCCGGCCGACGGTGGCCCAGTCGGCCGTCTCCAGGTTCGCCCCGGCCTGCGCGACGTTGTCACCGATGCGGTCGTAGGCGGTCGTGATGTTCCCGACGTGCCGGACGATCTCCTCGGTGGCCGCCCGGAAGCCCTTGCCGCTTCCCGTGCCCTCGTAGAAGGCCCGGCCGTGCTCGTCGTCACCCCAGAAGGGGCCGAGCCCCGACAGGGCCGTCATGGCGTTCTTCAACGCCAGGCCCAGCTCGTCGCGGCAGTCGTGGAAGTCGTCCAGCCGCCGCGTGAGGACGGTGGGCACGACGTCCGTCGTGACACCGGGCGGGCCGCCTTGTACCGGGTCGTCCGTTTCTGCCACGCCGGCGCCTCCGCGTTCCCTGTCCACATGATCGAATTCAATGGTAGGAAAGCGTGGTTTCACCCGATTTTCGAGATGTGATCTTCCAGAAGATCGCCAAAGTGAGCCCCCTGACACCTCCGCGACATCGCCCCTGCCCGGCGCGCCGCGCCGACATCCGAGGCGAGCGGAGCGCCTTCGGCGGAACCCGTCCGGCGGGCGTCCGTCAGTAGCCCCGGTAGCCGGTGCCGTCCTTCATGCCGACGACTCCGGGGACGTTCGAGACCGACCCGTACCGCTCGATGGCGTATCGCACGCCGGCGATGATGTTGTCCACGGGGTTGTAGATGTCGCGGTGCTCCGGAAGCGACCACCGGGAGAACGTGGGGTCGATGGTCTGCATCAGGCCTTTCGACGGAGTGCCCGCCGCCGCGTTGGAGTCCCAGTTGTTGATCGCATGCGGGTTGCCGCCCGACTCGTGCTGGATGATCATCCAGATGTCGTCGACGTTCATCTTCTCCACGGGGTAGCCGTGGGCCTTGAGGATCTCGATCGCCTGCCGGATCCACTCGGCCACCTGCCCCTGCGGAGCCGGGCCGCCTCCCGGCGGAGGCGGGCCGCTCGCGCCGTAGCCGCCGAAACCGCCCCCGCCCCCTCCGCCGCCTCCCTCGGAGCCGGCGTAGGCGCCGCGGCCGAAGTACCGGTCGTACTCGCTCTTCGGCGCCGGGACCCACTCGGTGGCGTGCCCGGGCCCAGGGACGAACGGCTGGTCACCGGCGGGCGGGATGTCGGAGAACGCGGGCGTGGCCTCCTTCAGGTGGGCGCCGATGTCGCCGCGCGCGGTGGACAGCGCGCTCTCGGCCGTGGCGACGTAGGTCCGCGCCAGAGTGGTCTGCTCGCCGGCCTCTTCTGTGATGCCCGGCTTGAGCTGCTCCTCGGTGGCCTGCGGGTTCAGGCGGCGGTACTCGGCCACCCAGGCGAGCAGGTCGTCGCACGCGCCGTGGACGTTCCGCTTCGCCGTCTCCACGGCGCCCGCCGCGGTGTCCAGGGAGTCGGCGCAGGAGGCCAGCGCGCCGTTCAGGGCGTCGCCCGCGCGCCCGTACCGGCGCATGTAGGTCACGAAGGCGTCGGCCGACGCGCCCTTCCAGGCGGCGTCGACCCTGGACAGGGCCGTCCCGAGCGCGTTGAGCCGCTCGACGGCGCCGCTTCCCGCCTTCCGCCAGCGCTTGGCGATCTCACGGAGCGCGGCCGGGTCGCCCTGCACCTTGCGCGCCAGCCCGGCGAGCTCCTGGCCGCCCGGAAGAGCGGCCACCGCGTCGATGTCGGTCAACGCGCCCCGGCTCCCGTCCCGCGGCGCCTCAATCGAACCGCCGGTAGGTGATGGGCGCCTTCCCCGCGACGTCCTGGATCTGCACCACGGTCCCGCTGTGCGGAGCGGCGATCATCTTCCCGTCGCCGATGTAGATGGCGCAGTGCGTCGGCGGGTCACCGAAGAAGATGATGTCCCCCGGCTGCGGCGGACCGGTGATCGGCCTGCCGCTGGCCTGGTACCCGGCGGCGGTGTTGTCACCGATCTTGATGCCGGCCTCGTTCAGCGAGGCGTGCACCAGGCCGCTGCAGTCGAACGCGTTCGGCCCGTCCGCGCCCCAGACGTAGGGCTTTCCCAGGTGGCTGCGGGCGGCGGCCACGATGTCGGCTCCCGTGCCGCTCCCGGTCACCTCGAACGGGATGGCGCGGCCACCGCCGCCGCCGGTGACCGTCGTCCCTCCGGACCCCCCGCCGCCGGACGACCCGCCGGACGACCCTCCAGGCGGCCCTCCGCTCGTGCCCGCGAGCTGGGTGGTGCGCTTGTCGTCCAGCGGCGTCGGCAGCCACTCTGTGGTCTGGCCGGGCCCGGGGACGAACGCCTGACGGTCGGCCGCCGGAATGCCGGCGAACGTCGGGATCGCCTCGCCGAGATGCTTGCCGATGTCGCCGCGCGCGGTGGACAGCGCGCTCTCGGCCGTCTCGACCTGCCCCTTGGCCTTGTGGACGGCGAGCCCGACCTCGCGCTCGATGCCGGGCTTGAGCTGCTCCTCTGTGGCGTGCGGGTTCAGGCGGCGGTACTCGGCCGCCCAGGCCAGCACGTCGTCGCACAGCCGGCCGACGTTCTTCCTGGCCGTCCTGACCGCGCCCGCCGCCGTCTCCAGGCTGCCAGCGCAGTTCACCAGCGCGTCGTGCAGGGCGCTCCCCGCCTTGCCGTAGCGCCGCATGTAGACCACGAAGGCGTCGGCGGAGTCGCCCTCCCAGGCGCCGTCCACCTTGACCACCGCGTCGCCCAGGGTCTTGAGCTTGCCCGCGGAACCGGTGGCCGCGGCGCGCCAGCGCTTGGCGATGGCCTCGACGGCGTCGGGGTCCCCGTCGGTCTTCTTCAGCAGGGCGGCCAGTTCCTGGCCTCCGGGAAGCGCGGCGACCGCGGCGGCGTCGGTCATACCACCGGCAGATTCTTCTTGGTGCCGTGCTCGGCGTTCTTGACGTTGGTCTCGACGGTGTCCAGCGCGCGCTCGACCCCGTCGAGGCGCGTCTTGACCGTGGCGAGCTCGTCGTCCACGTGGCTCTCCACCGAGCCGATGGCCGTGACCAGCTCCGCGGCCCCGATGAGCGTGCCGAACAGGGTGGAGGTCGCGGCGTTCTTGGCCGGGAAGTCGTCGCCGATGGAGGCGAGCCGCCCGGCCTGCGTGTTGACGGCGACGCGGAGCTTGGCCAGCGCGTCGTAGTTCATGTCGAGACTCACCGGGGCCGGCTCCCTCCGCCGTCGGCCAGGACCAGTCGGCCGCGTTCCGGGCCTTGCCCACCGTCCACCCGGAACCGCCAACGAACGATCATATCCGGCTCAGGTGATCATGACCCGTGAATCTGGACGAAAACGTCATTCCTGAGCGTTCGGTTCGGCCTGCGGGAGGAACGCGGTCTGGATCAGCCGGGAGCCGTACCTGCGGTCCACGTAGTAGGCGCGGCCCGGCGGCAGCGGGTGCGGCCGCACGCCGAACAGCACGCCCTCGTCCCGGTCGCCGGACAGGATCACCGCCGGGCTGGCCATGTCCTTCAGCCGCTGCATGACAGGGTCGAACATGCCGCGCCCCGCGCCGCCCATCGCCCGCGACAGCACCAGGTGCAGGCCGATGTCCCTGGCCTGCGGCAGCAGGTCGAGCAGCGGCGCGAGCGGGTTGGTGCCGGTGGCGACCAGGTCGTAGTCGTCGACGACGAAGTACAGGTCGGCGCCCTTCCACCAGTTGCGCGCGCGCAGCTGGTCGGGGCTCAGATCGGCCGGCGGGAGCCGCTTGACCAGCGCCTCGCGCGCCTCGGCGACCATCTCGGCCGCCGTGGTGCTGGAGGCCGCGTACCCGATGCGGTGCTCGGTGTAGGCGGCGTCCAGCAGCGAGCGGCGGTAGTCGATGACGATGAGCCGCGCGCCGGCGGGAGCGTGCCGCGCGACGATGCCCTCGGCGACCAGGCGCAGCAGGTTCGACTTGCCGCTCTCGGTGTCGCCGATGACGGTCAGGTGCGGATCGACGTCGAACTCGGCCAGCACCGGCGACAGCGTGGCCTCGTCGATGCCGATGGGGATGCGCGCCCCGGTCTCCTCCACGCCCGGCAGCGCGCTCGCCTGCAGCACCGACGGCAGCAGCCGCACGCGCGGGGCCGGCTGGCCGCGCCAGGCCTCCCGGACGCCGTCGACCAGGGCGCGCACGCCCACGGTGAGGTCGTCGGCCGACCGTACGCCGTCGATGCGCGGCAGCGCGCCGAGGAAGTGCAACCCGTCGCGGGTCAGCCCGCGGCCGGGCACCCCCTCGGGCACCGCGAGGGCCGTCTTGCGGTTGACCTCCGACTCGTAGGCGTCGCCGAGCTTGAGCTCCAGGCGCGAGCCGAACAGGTCGCGGATGCCGGGGCGGAACTCCGACCACTTGTTGGTGGCCGCCACGACGTGGATGCCGTAGCCGAGGCCACGGGCGGCCAGGTCGGTGATGGTCGGCTCCAGCGAGTCGAACTCCTGGCGCACGGTGAGCCAGCCGTCCACGACGAGGAACACGTCGCCGTACCTGCCGCCGGTGAGCTGCCCCTCGGCGACCTGGCGCCGGTAGGTGGCGATCGAGTCGATGCCCCGCTCGGCGAACTCGCGCTCGCGCTCTTGCAGCAGGGCGCTGACCTCGGCGACGGTCCGGCGCACGCGGTCGCCGTCGAGGCGGTTGGCGACGCCGCCCACGTGCGGCAGCCCCTCCAGCGAGCCGAGCGTGCCGCCGCCGAAGTCCAGGCAGTAGAACTGCACCTCGCGCGGGGTGTGGGTGAGGGCGAGCCCGGCGATCAGCGTCCGCAGGATCGTGCTCTTGCCGCTCTGCGGCGACCCGACGACGGCCAGGTGGCCCGCCGCGCCGGACAGGTCGACGGCCAGCGGGTCGCGCCGCTGCTCGAAGGGCCGGTCCACGATGCCGAGCACGGCGCGCAGCCTGCCGCGGCCCGCCCACCCGCCGGTGGTCAGGCCGTACTCGGGGGTGATGCTCAGCGGCGGGAGCAGGTGGCTCAGCGTCAGCGGCTCGGCCAGCGGCGGCAGCCAGATGCGGTGCGCCGGCGGCCCGTAGCCGTCGAACTGGCGCACCATGATGTCCAGCAGGCTGTCCCTGCCGACGACGGTGGCCTCGGGCGGGGGGTCAGGCTGCGCGGGGGCGACGGGGGGCGGGATGTAGGCCGGGCCGTACAGGACGACCTGCCGCTGTTCGGCGGCGCCGCGACGCTCCTGGCGGGCCTCCTCGGCGTACGGGCCCGAGACGTAGGCCGCCTTGAACCGGGTCATGCCGGTGGTGTCGAACTTCAGGTAGCCGTTGCCCGGGGCCGAGGGCAGCTCGTAGGCGTCGGCGACGCCCAGCACGACCCGGCTCTCCATGGCCGAGAAGGTGCGCAGGCCGATGCGGTAGGACAGGTGGGTGTCCAGGCCGCGCAGCCGCCCTTCCTCCAGCCGCTGCGAGGCGAGCAGCAGGTGCACGCCGAGCGACCGGCCCAGCCGGCCGATCATGACGAACAGGTCGATGAAGTCGGGCTTGGCCGACAGCAGCTCGCTGAACTCGTCCAGCACGACGAACAGCGTGGGCAGCGGCCGCAGATCGACGCCCTGCTCCCTGGCCCGCTCGTAGTCGCGCAGGGAGGCGTAGTTGCCCGCCGAGCGCAGCAGCTCCTGGCGGCGGACCATCTCGCCGTGCAGCGCGTCGTACATGCGGTCGACCAGGGGAAGCTCGTCCTCCAGGTTGGTGATCACCGCCGAGACGTGCGGCAGCGACTCCATGCCGAGGAAGGTCGCGCCGCCCTTGAAGTCGACCAGGACGAAGTTGAGGATCTCGGAGGAGTGCGTGGTGGCCAGCCCGAGTACCAGGGTGCGCACCAGCTCGCTCTTGCCCGAACCGGTCGCGCCGATGACCAGGCCGTGCGGGCCCATGCCGCCCTGGGCGGACTCCTTGATGTCCAGCTCGACCATGCGGCCGTCGGCGCCGAGCCCGATGGGCACGCGGAAGCGGTTACGGGGCGCCCTCGCCCGCCACAGCGCGGTGATGTCCAGCCGCCGCGCGTCGGGCACCCCGAGCAGGTCGGCGAGCGTCATGTTGGAGGACAGGACGTCCTGGCTGTCGCCGCTCTTGGCCGTGGAGACGCGCAGCGGCGCGAGCTGGCGGGCGAGCCCGTCCGCCTGCAGGAACGACAGCCGGTCGGGCCGGCCGAGGCCGGTGACGAGCTCCTTGCCCGCGTGGTCGAGCTGGACGCGGTTGAAACGGTCGGGCAGGACCTCCAGCCGCAGGGTGATCCCCTCTTCGACCAGCGAGGTCGAGCCGCTCAGGTCGATGACGGTGACGCCCTGGATGGCGTCCGCGCCGAGCGCGGAGTCCTGCGGGATGTGCCCGCCGTCGACGATCACCACGTGGTAGGGCAGCGACTCGGGGGACAGTCCCTGCTTGAACCGGCCGCGGTCCTTGAGCTCGCCGCCGAGCAGCCGGTCGAGGTCGCGCAGGTCGTCGGCCATGAGCCGCACGGGGCCCGCGGCGTCGAACTCCTCGGGGTGCAGGGCGTGCGGCAGCCATTTCACCCACTCCCACTGGGCCATCCACTCTTTGCTGGCGCACACGGCCACCCGCATGTCGTCCGGGGAGTGGAACACCGCCAGCTGCGCGACCAGCGCCCGCACCAGGTCGCGGACGGCGGCGGGGTCGCCCGCGGGCAGGATGCGGGCGAAGGAGTGGAGCGCCATCGCGATCGGCAGGTCGTCCACGGTGGAGTGGGCCCTGATGAAACGGCGCAGGGCTCCCGCCGACATGGCGTCGAGGTCCTCCACCGGCTTGGCGTCGGGCGCGATGAGCTGCACCGCGAGGCGCTGGGTGCCCGTGCCGACCCGCACGGCGGCGAAGTCCCCGTCACGGGGCCGCCGCTCCCACAGACGCGGCCCCATGGCGACCGACCACAGCGAGCCGGGGTCGGGCCCGTTCCAGTCGAGCGCCTCGCGCTGCTGGCGGACGGCCCTGCGGACTTTGGCGCGGGTCTGCGACAGATAGCGGAAATAGTCGCGCCGCAGGCCGTTGAGGCGCATCTTGCGCTCGCCGGAGGCCCGGCCGAGCTGGCTCATGCTCATGCCCACCATGGACAGGGCGAACATTCCGCTCGCGACGTACATGATCGGGCTTCCGCCGCCGCCCCCGGTGAACATCAGGGCCATCGCGGCGCCGCCCGCCGCCATCGGCAGGAAGGTGAGGATCTGCATGAATCCCCCGGACATGGTCTCGGGGATCTCCGGCGGCGACTCCAGCAGGATCTCGCCTCGCGGCGGTGCCGGAGGCGGACGGCGCTCGGGTCGCCGGATGACGACTATGCCCACGTCGCTCCATGTTCGCGAGGACCTGTCCCCCGGGTCCGGCGGGCCGGCGGGCCGCGCACCGGGCGAGGGGCAGGGATCTGTCGTACCGCAGCTAACCGTAGCGAACTCGGATCACCGCACCGGCCCGGACTCGGAAACCCGGAGTATCCGCCAAAAGATGCATATGTCCACCCGCATGCCGCAGGGCGGCCCGATACGGTATCCGCGTGATCTCATTGGAGTCGGTGTGACCCTCAACCCGATGGGCGGGCCTCCTCCCATGCGCCTCCCGGGCGGCCCCGGCGGCCCGGCCGGCCCCGGCGGACCCGCGGGCCCCGGCGGTCCGGGGGGTCCCGGCGGCGCGCTCGACGTGATGAACGGCCAGCCGAAGCCGGCCGTGCTGCGGACGCCGGGATCGGCCATCGCGACGACCCGGGTCACGATCGTGACCCCGCGCAAGCGCATCGACCTGGCCATCCCCTCCGACCTTCCGCTCGCGCACGTGCTGCCGAGCCTGCTGGGCGCCGTCGGCGAGAACGGCGAAGAGAGCGTGCTGTCCACCACCGGCTGGGTGCTGCAGCGGATCGGCGGCCGGGGCCTCGCGCTGGACGCCAGCATGACCGCCCTGGGCATCCGCGACGGCGAGGTCCTCTACCTGCTGCCCCGCCCCTCCGAGCTGCCCGAGGCCGTCTTCGACGACGTCGCCGACACCATCGCCACCGGCATCAAGGAGAGGTCGGGCCGGTGGCAGCCGCGGCACACGCGGGCCACCGGCCTCGGCGCCGCCGTCGCGTCCCTCGTCGCCGGCGCCGTCGTGCTCACGGTGTCAGGGCCGCCCTGGACGCTCCCGATGATCGTCACCGGCGTCATGGCGCTCCTGCTCGTCGGCGCGGGCGCCGCTCTGTCCCGCGCCCTCGGCGACGGCGCCGCCGGCGCGGTCATCGGCTACACCGCCCTCCCGTACGCCTTCCTGACCGGGCTGCTCGCCCCCGCCAAGAACGTGGGCATGCTGTGGTTCGGCGCGCCCAACCTGCTGGCCGCCTTCGCCATGACCGCGCTGACCGCGACCGTCGCCGGCTGGGCGGTCGCCGAAGGGCTGCCGAACTTCTTCGGGATCATGCTGGCCTCGATGGCCGGAGCCGCCGGCGCCGCGATCGTCATGATCTGGCACCCCCCGTCCGCGGGCGTGGCCGCCCTGCTGGTCGCGGTCGTCCTGGCCTGCACGCCCCTGATCCCCACCCTGTCCTTCCGCCTGGCCCGGCTCCCCCTTCCCTCCGCCCCGAGGAACGCCGAGGAACTGCGCGCCGACGACCAGGAACTGGACGGGCCGGACGTGAAGCGGCGCGCCGTCGAGGCCGAGCGGTTCGCCACCGGCCTGGCCTCCGGCGTCGCCCTGGTCGCCCTGGTCACCTCGTTCCTCCTGCTCGGCGCGGGCGACTGGACGGGCAGGGCCATGCTGGTGGTGCTCGCCCTCGCGGTGATGCTCAGGGCCCGCGTCTTCCAGGGCGTCGGCCAGCGGGTGTGGCTGATCGGCACCGGCGCCGCCGGGCTGGTCGCCTTCCTGGCCGGAATGGCTCTGGGCGGCTCGGGCGCCGCCCTTCTCGTCGTCCCCGCGCTGGTCGCCGTGGCCGCCATCGGCGCCGGAATGGGCCTGTTCCTCCCCCAGCGCAGGCCCACCCCCTTCTGGGGCAGGGCCGGGGACATCGTGGAGTTCGCGCTGATCGTCGCCCTGTTCCCCCTGGCCCTGGGCGTCCTGGACGTCTACACCTGGATCCGCGGCCTGGCCGGCTGACCCGCTGCGGCGCGGCCTACGGGACCACCGGGTAGCCGGGGTCCTTGCCGCGCTGCGACGTGCCGATGAGGAGCTTTGCGATCAGCTGGCTCGGCGTCGGCAGCACCTCGGTTCCCGACTTGCCGTTCTCCATGTTGTAGACGACCGTGTAGGCGTTGGAGCCGACGTAGAAGGAGGCGAAGTCGCCGGCGTCGTTGTCCCGGAACACCTTGCGCATCGGCCCGAGCTTGGTCAGGTCCCACACGCCGAAGAAGGCCAGGCACGCGGCGAAGTCCTTCAGCGTCGTCGTGGCGTTCTCCGAGAAGGAGCCGAGGTCCTGGCCGAAGGCCGCCTTGGCGCCGAGCGCCAGGGCCTCGTCCCCGAGGGCGAACACGGCGCTGCCGACGGTGTACCCGGCGAGCTTCTCCACGACGAGCCTCGCGAGCGCGGTCTCCAGGAGCTTCAGCAGGACCTGCGCCTGGATCTTCTTGTACAGCCGGTCGACCAGCCATCGCGACAGCGCCGCCGTCTGGGCGCCGATCCACGGCCAGGAGGCGGCCAGCATGAGCTGGGCATAGCTGGTCAGGGCCATCACCCGCAGGGCGTCGCGCGTCTTGTCCAGCGCCTCGGCGTACCCATCGCACGCCTCGGCCATGCGGCGGCAGTAGGCCGACAGCGCCGGAGGGACGGCCGAGACGCCTCCCGGCGCCCCCGCGGACCCGGCCGTCGACCAGAAGGCGTGGAACGCCTCCGACCCCTGGCTCGGGTGCTCGGTCCACACCCTCTGGGCCAGGTGGCCGGTCACGGTGGTGTTGGCCTCGATCTTGCCGGCGAACGACCGCCACACCTTGGCCGCGTCGCGCGCCCCGCCGGGGTCCCCGTCCGGCCACTGGACCAGGATCATGGAGGCCACGAAGCCGGCGATGCCCGCTCCACCGGCGGGATAGAGCATCCAGCGGGCGAACGTCACCGGTCGCCCTCCAGCATCCGGGCGATCGAGGCCCAGTCGGCGACCGCCACGTTCCTGCCCATCATGACCAGCCGGTCGCCGATGAGCGCGTACGCCGTCGCGAGCGCGTGGACCTCGGATTCGAGATCGGCGGCGCGGGCGCCGTACCCGGCCTTGCCGTCCTTGCCGTCGTGGAATGCGCGCCCGGCGTCGTCGCTCCCCCAGAAGTCGCCGATGTCCATCAGCCGCCGCGTCGCCTCGCGTGCCGCGTCGGCGAGCTCCTCGCCCTGGCCGTCGAAGAGCCTGCCTATGTCGCCGATGCCGGACGGAGACACGTCGAGGACCTGGCCGGGCCCTCCGGACGGCCCGGGGACCGGATCTTCGGCGGGTACCTTCGACATGTGCGTCCCCCCGTGTCGGGATGGGGCGGTACACCGGGGGCCACCGCCCGCCGGACCCCTGCCTGTCCAACGCTCGCGACCGGCCGGCGCACATGTTCGGGTCTCACCGATCGGCATGATCGAGAATACACATCCTACCTACCGGACAACCCGTGATCTTAGCCGAGACCGCCGCCGGGGCGGCCCCCGGAACCGGCGCCCTCGAACCCGCCGACCAGAAGCAGGGTGCCCGGAGCGACCGAGAACAGAGGCACGGAGTGACCGGAAGCAACGGCCCGGAGCGACCGGAACAGAGGCGCAGAGCGACAGGGAGCAGGGGCCCGGAGCGACCGGGCGGTGATCATTCACCTTCGCCGGGAGCGGTCTTCACCCCGTGTGCTGACGGATGTGATCGGCGCCGGGTCGGCGGGTCGTGGTACGGCGATGCCGGCGCCGCCGTACGACGCCCGGCCCCGCGAACGTCCGTGGACGGCGCGCTAGAAGCGGTCGTCCGACCATGGAGCGCCCATGGCGTCCGCCACGTCCTTCAGCCAGGTCTCCGCGCTCGCCGGGTCCAGCGAGGGCGGTTCGCCGCCGGTGGCCTCGCGCAGCAGTTCGGCGTTCCGGCGCTGGGCGTCCTGCTGGGCCGCGCGCACCGCCTCGGTCACGGCCTGCGCGATGGAGGCGCTGTCCAGCCGCATGACCCGCGGGTCCAGGGTCACCTCCTCGATCTGACCGCCGCCGTCCACCACCGCCCCCACCAGCCCGCCGGCGGCCGCGCCCTCGCCCTTGACGGTCCGCAGCTCGCCGAACACGCCGCTGAGGCGCTGGACGGCCTCTTCGTTCTGCCGCGCGACACGTTCGAGGTCCTCGAGGCGGAAGTCGTCCGGTCGGAACACGGCACCGCTCCTTCGCTGGAAGCACGTGGGCTCACGCGCGTACGTGACTCGTGGATGAGGGCGCCGGGATGGATCCGAGGCTCCGGGGATGGATCGGGGTTCCAAGGCCTCGGAGATGGATCCGGGGGCGGCGAGGCCGCGCTGGTCAGGGGTGGTACGGCTCCGGCCGGTCCTGCTTGGGCTCGCGCCACTCGAACCCGCCGGAGGGCGGCAGCGACGGCGGCTGCCCGGCGGGCACGGCCGGCGGCTGCTGGAACGGCGGCAGGCCGTGGGTGTCGATGACCGCCTGCCTGAAGTCGATCTTCGCGCCGGCGGTGGGTTCGAGATTGAACATCTGCGCCAGCGCCTTGCCGGCGAAGTAGACCGACATTCCGCCCGCCACGGAGGAGACCACCTTCGCGAGCAGGCTGGTCGCCGCCGCGATGGTACTGGTGGCCATGGCTCCCAGCGCCTCCAGTCGCGCGTACCCGGCGGCCGCGTACGGCGTCGCGAGCATGGCGGCGGCGATCGGCAGCGCCGCGGCGAGCACCGCCGCGACCCGGGCCAGGGAGACCCAGTAGGCGCGGTAGGCGTCGCCCAGCTCGTCCACGATGCCCGCGATGTTCTTCACGTACCCGCGCAGGCTCTCCAAGGCCTCCTGATACCGCTCGACGGCGTCCGCGTACGCGTCGTGGTCCTCGGCGACCCAGCCGTCCTTGCCCTTGTCGCCGAGGTTGCGGATGTAGCTCTTGATCGCCGTGTCCAGGCGGGAGTGGATCGACTCCCAGTTGTTGTAGGCGTCCGCCATGCCGGGGACGTTGGCGACCGCGGTGCCGGCGATGGCGGTGCCCACCAGCAGCGGCCGGGACAGCAGGGCGGCCTTGCGCAGGTCGTCGAGGACCGCGAGCGCGCTGCTTCCCGCGGTCCTGAGAGACGGTCCGTACACCCCAGCGGGCATGGTGTCCGACAGCTCCTTCGCGTCGCTCGGTCGTCAGGCGTACACGGCGGTGGAGCGTTCCTCGGCCGTACGCCAGTTGCCCCGCGCGGTGTCGAGCTGGTGGGTCCAGGTCTCCAGGACCGAGATGGCCTGGGTCAGCTTGTCGCGCACATCGTCCTGGAGGTGGTCGTACCGGCGGCCGATCACCACCTCGCCGAGCAGGCCCCAGCCGGGGAACCCGACGTCGGTGCTGTCCACCATGGCGCGCCATTGCTTCACGGCGGGGATCACGTCCTCGGTGATCTCGTCGATGATGCTCTGGATCGCCTCCGAGGTGACGTACCTTTCCTGCGCCATGCCGCCTCCATGATCCGATGTCGCGAGTGATGTCTATCAGCACTCCGGGATCATTCGGCCGCCCTGTCTTATTTGTTCATCCAGTCGTAGATGATGGCAAGATCGGCGATGATCAGCGTTCACGCGCACCGCGGCCGGAAGACGGCGGTTGTAGGGTGCCTCAGGTCGGACTGTGCCGGTACGGGCGACGGAGGGTGAAGATCACGTGACCGAGTTCGGCGACTTCGCGGGCTTCGACATCGACAAGCTGATGAGCGGAGCACAGCGGCAGCTCGCCCAGGTGGAGGAGCTCCAGCGGCGCACCGCGGAGCTGGTCGGGCGCGCCGCGGACAAGAACGGCTACGTGACCGTCGAGTACACCGGGCAGGGGCTGCACGAGCTCGAACTGAACCCGCGGGCGATGCGCCTGCCCTCTTCGGACCTGGCCGCCCTCATCAAGACGGTGGTCCGCGAGGCCGGGCTCGACCTGGAGCGCCAGACCAACGAGCTGATGGAGGAGTTGTTCGGCGAGGACAACCCCATGAAGCTGCTCCAGGATCCGGAGGCCGCGCTCGCGCAGGTGAAGCAGGCCGAGGCCGCCTACGACCGCACCTTCGAAGAGGTCATGTCCGACCTGGACGAGATCCGGCGCCGCCTGCAGGGGTGACCTCCTACACGGTCCAGGGGTGACCTCCTACACGGTCACAGCGCCATTCTGCCCGGTGAGACCGCCGTTCTGCCCGGTGACGCCGAGGTTCTGCCCGGTCGGGGCACCGCTCTGCCCGGTGGTGTCGACCGGCTGGACGTTGGAAAGCGGGAGCCCCAGCTGCTTCATCTCCTCGGTCTTCCCCTGCAGGGTCGCGAGCTGTCCCGCAAGCTCGCCCTGCTTGGCGAAGACGGCGGCGGCGACCAGCGAGGCGGCCGTGATCACGACGCCGTACTTTCGCATCATGCCGCTCAATGTCAGCTGCGTGGTGGTCGCGGCCGCCTCCGCCGACGCCTGCGCCGCCACGTTGAGGCCCGGGACGGGGCGCGTGGCCATCGTGTAGATCGTCAGTGCGGTGAGGAAGACTCCCGCGACCCCCGACAAGAGCGCGGCGTTGGCGGACAGATGCCCCAGACCGTTCATGAACCTGGCGGCGTCCGAGTGGGCGTTCGCCCCCTCGCTCAGATTGCCGACGACCTTGTCCACCGCGTGCTTGAACGCCACCTTGTCATCGGCGGTCCAGTCGGTCACGGGGACGTCGTCGAGGTGTTTCTGCAGGTCGACCCCGAGCGTTTTGATGCTCTCGGACGTCGTGCCCCATTTCTCGCCCGCGCCGGTCAGAGCGCTCGGCTTGGACACCACGGCGGTGACCGCGGCGGCCATCATCAGGCCGCGCGCCGGATTCACCAGGCAGTAGGCGTAACTTCCGGCGAGCCCGGTGTAGAACCCGTACTCCCAGTGCTCGTAGCTCACTTGCCCATCTCCTTCTTGAGCGCGTCGGACCGAGCCGCCATGTCCTCCTCGTAGGCCTTCCACCTCTCGCCGGAAAGCCTCAGGTCACCCTTCCACTGCTCCATCTGCCGGCGGACGGCCTCGATGTACTCCACCGAGCCTCTGGCCATGTCCCCGTGCTTGGCGGAGATCGGGATGCCGATGAGCCCGCAGTCGCTCCAGCCGATGTGGTTGCCCGCGGGCACCTTCTTGGCCGTCTCCGCGTTGGTGCCGACGTTGGTGTAGATGTTGCTGCCGAGGTCGATGACGGCCTGGTGCTTCACGTGCTGGGTGGCCGACGGTTCCGCCGCGCCGGGGGTGTAGCCGCTCCCGTTGTTCCCGCCGGTCGTCCGGGGGACGCTGCCGCCTCCGTCGCCCTGCAGGCCGGGGATCTGGGGAATGCCGCCACCCCCGGTGCCGCCGCCTCCCGTGCCGCCGAGCGGCGATGGCAGGTTGAGGCCGCCGCCGGGGTCACCCCCCGAGCCGGTCCCCGTGGGATCGGTGACGACCGGGTTCTGCCCGGCGGGCACGTTCGGGATCGCCGGGATGCTCGGGTCCTGCCCGGTGGGGATGGTCGGGTCCTGCCCTCCGGGATTGTTGCCGCCTGGCAGGCCGGGAATGGTCTGCTCGGGGATCTGCGGGATGTCCGGGATCGAGTTCGTCGGGTCACCGGGGTTCGAGGTGATCGGGGTGAACGGCACCGAGTTCGTCGGATCACCGGGAATCGAGGTGACCGGGTTGAACGGCACCGAAGTGGTGGGGTCTCCGGGCTCGCCGACGTTCGGGTCGGTGGTGTAGGGCCCCCCGCCGAGGTCGTTCCCCACGGGGCTCACGATGACCGGATCCCCCGGCGAGAAGGGCTGCCCGGGATCCCCGGTACCCACCGGGTCCAAGCCGAACGGCTGCCCCGGGTTCCCGGTGCCCATCGGGTCCAGGCCGAAGGGCTGTCCCGGGTTCCCGGTCCCGATCGGGTCGGCGCTGAACGGGTCACCGGGCGAGAAGGGCTGGCCGGGACCACCGGTCCCCATCGGGTCAATACTGAACGGCTGCCCCGGACCACCGGTACCCACCGGATCGGCGCCGAACGGCTGCCCCGGCGAGAACGGCTGACCGGGACCTCCGGTCCCCACCGGGTCAATACTGAACGGCTGCCCCGGACCACCGGTACCCACCGGATCGGCGCCGAACGGCTGCCCCGGCGAGAACGGCTGACCGGGATCACCGGTCGCGACCGGGTTCGCGCCGAGGGGATCTCCTTGCGTGAACGGGTGCCCCGCGCCGCCCAGGGCGTCGGGCTGGCCCGGTCCCGCGAAGGTCTGGTTCACGTAGGCAGAGCCGTCTGCCCCGCCCGCCTGGCCGTCCATCCCGCTCGCATGGCCGTCCGCTCCGCCGCCGGAGACGGCGTACGCGCCGCCCGCGCCGGTATCGCCCGCCCCGGTGTCGCCCGCGCCTCCGGGGGAGGATGGGCTACCCGCGTTCAGCAGAGCGTCGAACCCGTGTTGCTCGCTCACCTTCCGTCCCCCCGTCTCCGGCAGCCAGGCTCTTGATCAGCCTGTGAGACGGCAGACTAACCCAGTGCCCATCGGACCGTACAGAAAGCCATCAAGGTCGGTCTCCATCCCCCTTTCCGCCGTAACGGCTGTTCGGCGGTCAGATGGCGCACCGCACGCGCAGAGCAGCGAACCCGACATATCGCCTTCATGTCGATATACGCGCTATATCGGTCGCGAGGTGAAGGCTCCCGTTCGCGGGCGCGCTTCTATGCTGTCGGCGATGACCCGCCAGGCAAGGCTGAGGTGGCATGCAGACCCGTCGTGATCTTTACCAGGCCCACCGGCTGATGATGCAGCGCCTGGGCATGGCCCTCCTGCAAGGCGAACCGGACATCCCCGAGTCGCCCATGCGCAGGCACAACGTCGCCATGTTCTGCGGTGTGCTGGTGGCGGTGCTCGTGGCGGCCTGCTTCGGCATCTACGGCCTGCTCAAGCCCGGCGGCGCGACGTCGCTGACCGCGCCGGGCACGCTGATCGTCGAGGAGGAGACCGGCGCCACCTTCGTCTACAGCCAGCAGGAGTCCAAGCTCATCCCGGTGGCCAACTACACCTCGGCCCGCCTGATGCTCGACACCCCGGAGGTGACGGTGCGCACGGTGTCGTCGGCGTCGCTCGCCGGCTTCACCCGCGGCACCCTCGTGGGCATCTCGGGCGCGCCCGAGTCGCTGCCCGCGCGCGAGAAGCTGGTGCGCGGCCCGTGGTCGGCGTGCGTGGCCGAGACCATGGACCCGGGCGGGGCGCGCAAGCCGTACGTCTCACTGGTGGGCGGCATGGACGTCGGCGGCCGGCCGTTCGGCTCCGAGGCCATGATCGCCGACGACGGGCAGCAGTCCTGGGTCATCCTCGCCGACCGCCGCATGCGGGTCTCGGACTCCGGAGCGCGGGCGCTGTCGCCCACCCCGCCCCGGCAGATCCCCGCGACCTGGCTCAACGCCCTGCCCATCGGCCCGGACTTCCGCGGCCCGCGCATCTCCGGGCTGGGCCAGAGGCTGCGCGGCCCTGACGGCCGCGCCTCCGCCGTCGGCCGGGTGTACACCGTGCCGGCGGTGGCCGGCGGCGAGGTCCGCTGGTACGTCCTCCTGCGCGACGGGCTGGCGGTGATCTCCCAGACACAGGCGACGCTGCTGCTGGAGGACCCGGCGAGCAAGGCCGCCTATGGCAGGTACCCGGTGCGGCCCATCGAGGTGGACGCGGCCAGGGCCTTCGCGTTCCCGCAGTCCAAGACGTCGCCTGCCGTTAACGGCCTGCCCACGACGATGCCGAAGATCGCGACGCCCGACCCGGCGGCCCCCTTGTGCACCGTCTACTCCGACACCCCTCAGGGATCCACCCGGGCGCGGCTGACGATCGGCTCTCGCATGCGGATCCCGGTGCCGCCGAACGCGGGGTCCGACCAGGAGCACTTCGACCAGGTGCTGCTGCCGCCCGGCAGCGCGGTGCTCGCCGGGCTGCTGCCGGGCGAGGGGCAGCTCGGGGCGATCCAGAACTTCGCGCTCGTCAGCGACCAGGGACGCAAGTTCGCGCTGGCCTCCGGCGACCTGCTGACGAAACTCGGCTACGACACCGGCGACGTGGCGCCGCTCCCGGCGGGCATCTGGCACCTGATCCCCGAAGGGCCCACACTCGACCCGGTGGCCGCCAGGACGCCGCTCTCTATCACACCGGCCGCGACATTGACCCCATGATGCGATTTATGGCCATTGGTACGAAAAACCGTTACTGACTCGCAATGCGACGCCTGGCCATGTTGTGGTGAATGATCCTAGTGTTTGTGTTGATCAGCATCGCGGGGGCGCACGATGCGTATTGCAGTGTGGGCCATCACGCGTATCACGGCCAGGCCACACTCCTTGGAGGTACCCGTGACCCAGCAGACGTCAGCACAGCTTCCCCAGATCGTCGAGTCCGCGAAGAAGACCGAGACGGCCCACGGGCTCATCGGCAGCATCCAGACCCAGCTGCAGGGACACGTCGCCGAGCTCCGGGCAGGCTGGGGCGGTCAGTCCGGCATGGCGTTCGAGGCGGTCTACAACGAGTGGAACCGCGAGCTCTCCAAGGTGCTCGGCGAGCTCCAGGGCCTCTCGGTGAAGCTCCACCAGGTCGAGGCTCGTTACCGCAACACCGAAGCCGACCAGACCGCGGCGGCGAACCGCGTCATCAGCGGAAGCTCGCTCTCCGGCAACATCAACGCCTGACCCGCAACGCCTCGGACAACGGAGATCATCATGGCTGGTATCAACAACGACATCGACCGCACGCTGGTCAACTTCGGGTCGATGACCACGGGTGCGCAGGACTTCGCCCGTCAGTGGCAGGCGATGGAAGGCACGCTGCAGGAGCTCGAGGGCAACCTCGACCGGCTGCTCGGCGAGTGGGAGGGCGACGCGCGCGCCGCGTACTGGGCCGCCCGGGCGCAGTGGGACGCCGCCTCCGGCCGCATGGCGGGCCTGCTCCAGCAGCTCGGCGCCGTGGTCCAGCAGGGCCACGAGAACTTCCACCTGACCGAGAAGGCCAACGTCGCGATGTTCGACGGCCGGTAGGCCGCCGCCGTATCGCACGACCCATCCTCGCCGCACCGCGCGGCTTGCACATTCTGTGAGGACGACGATGAGTGGTGAAAACGGGGACCAGAACATCAACCTCTCTCATACGGATGTCGAGCGGATCGCGAAAGCCTTGCAGTCGCACGCCGATGCCATGGGACAGAACGGCCGTGCGGGCTCCGGCGGAGAGCAGTCCGGCTCCCTGTACTCCTTGCGCTACAACGGGCAACTCACCCCTGACCAGCTGGGCAAGTGGCAGGCGGCTCAGACGTTCGCGCAGACGGTGGGCTCAAGCGGCCCGGACACCGGTGTCAACGCGTTGCTGGGGCTGTACGCCACTTATGTCCAGCAGTACAACGCACTGATCGCGACCCTCCGCGCAGGGAAGATCAACACGGCGGCGGCCGAGGACGCGAGCACCATCCCCGCGCCCGGCGCCAACTGAGGTTCGTAGACGACGGCGGCACGGCCGCCTGGGGGTTTTCGTGGGAATCGACTTCAAGAACATCCGGGGCGCGGTACCGGAGACCGGCGTCCCGGACGGCGACGTCGGCAGCGTGCGGAACTGGCTGAACGCGACGAACCCGGGCGCGGTCCACGAGGCGGGCGCGGTCCACCTGGCCGCCGCCAAGGCGATCAAAGAGAGCGCCGAGGCTCTGTACAAGCAGATCGCCACGGACATGCCCGACGCGTGGAACGGGCCCGCGGCGACCCTGTTCCGGCAGGCCACCGACAAGCTGGTCGGCACCGGGCGCGAACTCGCCACCAAGATGGAGGGCATGGGGAACACCCTCCAGAGCCTCAGCGAGAGGCTGACCTGGTATCGCGAGAACTACCAGGTGAAGGACGACGTCTTCGGGTCGTGGTCCAACGGCATCGACTTCGTGCCCGGCGACTGGGGCGAGGACGACCCCAACTCCACGGCGGCGAAGGCGACCGACTCCCCCAACAGCCGCGCCCGCCACCACCTGGAGAACCTCAACAAAGAGATGCTCAAGCTGTACGAGGCCCTCCCCGCGCGGGTCGAGTACGAGATGCCGCAGCTGGCCCCGAGCACGGACATCCCCGACCTGCCGAAGTTCCCGAAGGACTTCACCATGCCCAACACGCATGGGAACGGCGGGAACGGCACGGACTACTCCCCTTTCACCGGTCCGAACGCGAAGAACGCCTTCGACACGACCGGCCTTCCCGGCGCCAATGGCACGGGCGACGGGTCGACCACCGTGCCGGGCGTCGGCACCGGAGGCGGGGGCACCGGGACGGGAACGGGTGACGGCACGGGGACCGGCAACGGCAACGGCACGGGCACCGGGACGGGTAACGGCACGGGTAACGGCACGGGTAACGGCACGGGCACGGGCAACGGCACGGGGAATGGAACGGGCAACGGTCTCGGAGGGAACGGCCTGGGGAACGCCGGGCTCAACCCGAACGATCCACGCTCCACCAACCTGGCCGGGTTCGACCCGACGAACGGCCTCACCAATCCGGCGCTGAACAATCCCACCAACCTGGCCGCGCCCACCGGCGTCGGGCTGAACCCGCCGACGGGCGTCAACGGGACGACCTTCACCACCCCCACGGGCGTGGGCGGCGTCCCGATCGGCACGGGCGTCAACGGGTCGGGCGGCGCGGGACTGGGCGGCGGCACCGGTTACGGCGGCGGGTACGGCGGGGCGGCCGGCCCGAACCTCGCCCGCGGCATCGGCACGGGAACCGCCGGCGGAATGGGCGGAATGCCGTTCATGCCGATGAGCCCGAACACCGGCGGAGAGAACCAGGAACGCCAGCGCTCCACCTGGCTGACCGGCGACGAGGACGACTGGTGCACCAACCAGCAGTGCGCCCCCAACATCATCTGCTGACGTCGCACGCCGCCTCGGGTGGGAGCCTCTCAACCCCTCCCACCCGGCGGCGCCCGTACATACCGAAAAGGGTGCTCCCGCCCGCCCAGCGTAGGCCGGAGCACCCTTTTCGGCGTGCCGCGCCCTGGCCGGTCACCCGGCCAGGGCCGCCACGCGTCCCCCCGGCTCTGCCGGTGTCCCGCGAACCCCTCCCCGGTACACCGGCCCTCCCCTTGCCGGCGCCCCGAGCCGTTGGGCGCCTGGCATCAAGGTTTCACGCGCCACTTGCAGGTCACTTGAAGCCCGCTTGACACATATGCCGCTAATCACCACATATCAGCGGCGCGGCAGGGTGGCGAGCACCAGGTTGGGGTCGGTGGCGGTGGTGTAGGCGGCGCTGAGCACATAGAGGGTGCGTCCGCGTACGGCCACCGACGTCGGGTTCTGCAGTCCCTCGGCGGTGGTCAGAACCGTCGTGACGTGCCCGTCCGCGTCGATGCGCACCACTTTGTTCGGCCCGTTGAGAGCCGCGATGACCTGGTCGCCGCCGGTCCCGCTGAAGGCGATGTCGTCGATGCCGGCCAGCCCCGAGGCCTTGACCTGGACGGTGCCGGGCCGGCCGCGCTCGATCGGGATCCGCAGCAGGGTGCCCCGGTCGAGGTTGGTGGCCCAGATCGCGCCGCGCCGCACCTTGATGCCGTTGGCTCCGAGGAAACCGGTCGAGGCGAGTTCCGGCGCCGACGACCAGACCTGGGCGCGGCCCCCGTTCAGGGGCACGGTGGTGATGCTGCCGGACACCGAGTCGGTCAGGTAGAAGGTCTTGGCGGGCTCGTCGTACGCCAGGCCGTTGGGCAGCCCGGCGGCGGGCAGCGCGGCGATCCGCTGCGGCGTCTTCCCAGGACGTAGCCGGTAGAGGCCTGTGCTCGCGGCGTCGCCGCTCGCGTAAAGGAAGTACAGCGTGCCGTCGCCGGTACGCACGATTCCGGTGGTGAGCGCGAACCCGAGGACCGGGGTCCCGGCGCCGCCGTCAGCTGGGGCGGGGAGGGTCGCCAGGATCCGCGTGGCGCCGGCGGGGCTGATCGCGGCGACCTGGCGGGCGGCCGCGAAGGTGACATAGGCCGTGCCGTCCGGGCCGAGCGCGATGTTCTCCGGCATCTGCCCCTTCGCCAGGTCGAAGTGCACCCCGATCCGTGACGTCACCGCCGGCGGACGGGTCTGCACGGTGGCCGGCGCGGCGGTGACCGTCGCCGCGTTCGACGGCGGGACGGTCATCAGACCGATCCCGGCCGCCGCGACGACGACCGCGAGGGGAAGCGTGCTCTTGCGCATTCTTGGTCCTTCCAGAAGGTTTCGCGAACGGGAGTTCGCAGGCATGCGAGACCAGACGCTCCGCTCGGAGCGCCTGGCAGAACGGGGGACGATCAGCCGGTCCGATCTCCCGCCGGCGCGTCGCGCCGGGGGTCGTGAGCGGCGGAGACACGTCCGGTGACCGCGCTGTGCACGAGCAGCGTCATCGCGGCGTGCGAGGGAGACCCGGGTTCGGTGGTGGCGACCACCACCGCCTGGTCGTCCGTGGTCTGCAACGTCTGCTGGGTCACCCACATGGCGCCCACCAGCGGATGACGCATCTCGTACACCGCGTCACCGCCGGCCTTGACCCGGTGGTCGGCCCACATCGTGGCGAACTCCGGGCTCTTGACCGTCAGCTCGCCGACCAGCGCGGCCAGCAGCGGATCGTCGGGGCGCCGCCCGGAGACCATCCGCAGGGTCGCCACCACGGCACGCGCCTTGCCGTTCCAGTCGGCGTACAGGTCACGAGTGTGCGCGTCCAGGAACATCAGGCGCGCCATGTTGGGCCGCAGCCGCGGCGTGTCCGGACCGTCCGAGGCCAGATGGCCCGCGAACAGCGCGTGTCCCGGCGTGTTCCACGCCAGCACGTCGCTCCGGCGGCCGAGCACCACCACGGGCACGTCCCCCAGCACCGCGATCAGCTGACGTGTCGCCGGACCGACCCGTTCGGGCGCGGGCCGGCGGCCGGTGCCCCCGCGGCGGGTGCCGGCGGCCAGTTCGTGCAGGTGCCGGCGTTCCGCGTCGTCCAGGAGCAGCGCCTCGGCCAGGGCGTCCAGCACCTCGGGCGAGGCGCCTCGCGCCTGGCCCTGCTCCAGCCGCGAGTAGTACGACGCGCTCACCCCGGCCAGCAGCGCCAGCTCCTCCCTGCGCAGCCCGGGAACCCGGCGCCGATCACCGTAGGTGACGACGCCGACGTCCTCGGGCCGCAACTGGGAGCGCCTCGTCTGCAGGAACTCTCCGAGCTGTCGTCTCGCGTTCATGGCTCACAGTATTCGCGGCCGGGGCCGCACCCAGCCACACCCCGCCAGGGATAGGCACGGCGGACCTCCGGTGACCGCGTGCCATTCGAAGGGGTGCGGACGACCGTGCTCATGCCGCCGTCGGACGGACGACCGTGCTCATGCCGCCGTCGGGCGAGGGTCAGGACTCGTGCTCGGCGGAGGCGGAGACGGGCTGGTCCCCCTCGACGGGGACCACCCGGCGCACGACCACCGTGCTGATGCGGTTGCGGCGGCCGGCCGTGCTCTCGGCGGTCAGGTCCAGGCCGTCCACCGTGGCGCGCGAACCGGCGATCGGCACCCGCCCCAAAGCGTGGGCCAGCAGGCCGCCCACCGTGTCGACGTCGTCGACCTCCAGCTCGGTGTCGAACAGCTCGCCCAGCTCGTCCACCGACAGCCGCGCCGTCACCCGGGCGCCGCCGTCCTCCAGCCATTCCACCCGCGGCGCCTCCTGGTCGTACTCGTCGGCGATCTCGCCGACGATCTCCTCAAGGACGTCCTCGATGGTGACCAGTCCCGCCGTGCCGCCGTACTCGTCGATCACGATGGCCATGTGGATCTGGCGGGCCTGCATCTCGCGCAGCAGCTCGTCGATCGGCTTGCTCTCGGGCACGTACGTCGCGGGGCGCATGAGCGACCCGATCTTCTCCCGCTCGGCGTCGCCGGCCGCCGACGCCTCGTGCATCCGCCGGACGATGTCCTTCAGGTAGGCGATGCCGACGACGTCGTCCTCGTTCTCGCCGACCACGGGGATGCGCGAGAATCCGCCGCGCAGCGCGAGGGAGAGGGCCTGGCCCAGGGTCTTGCCCCGCTCGATGAACACCATGTCGGTGCGGGGCACCATGACCTCGCGGACGAGGGTGTCGCCCAGCTCGAACACCGAGTGGATCATCTGCCGCTCGTCCGGTTCGATCACCCGGCGCTCCTCGGCCAGGTCGACCAGGTCGCGCAGCTCGGCCTCGGAGGTGAACGGGCCGTCGCGGAACCCCTTGCCGGGGGTGAGCGCGTTGCCCAGCAGGATCAGCAGCTTGGGCAGCGGCCCGAAGATGCGCGTCAGCCCGTACACGATCGGCGCGCTCGCCAGCGCGATCGGCTCGGCGTGCTGGCGGCCGAGCGTGCGCGGCGAGACGCCGACGATGACGTAGCTGATCACGATCATGACGCCCGCGGCCACGGCGTACGCCTGGCCCTCGTCGCCCAGCCAGTCGATGAAGAGCAGCGTCGCGATCACCGTGGCGATCAGCTCGCAGCTCAGCCGGAGCAGCAGCAGCAGGTTCAGGTAGCGGGGCGGATCGGCGACGATCGCCTGCAGGCGCTGCGCCCCCCGCCGCCCCTTGCGCGCGAACTCTTCGGCGCGCACCCGCGAGATGCGCGCCAGAGCGGTCTCAGCGCTGGCCAGCAGGCCACCGAGGATGATCAGAAGGGCGGCGGACAGCAGCCACCCGCTGGGGGAACTCACGGCTCCCGCCGCACCCCCCGCCACGCTTCGAGCAGCTCGCCTTGGAGCCCGAACATCTCGGCGTGCTCCTCGGGCTCGGCGTGGTCGTACCCGAGAAGGTGCAGGATGCCGTGTGTGCAGAGCAGTTCGAGCTCGTCACGGGTGCTGTGGCCGGCGTCGGCGGCCTGCTTGGCCGCGACCTGCGGGCACAGCACCACATCGCCCAGCAGCGCCGGGTCGAGCGGGGCGTCGGCGTCCTGGCGCGAGCCGCCGGGGTTGGGCCGCAGCTCGTCCATGGGAAAGGCCAGGACGTCCGTCGGCCCCGGCTCGCCCATCCACTGTTCGTGGAGCTGCGACATCGCCGCCTCGTCCACGATCAGGATGGACAGCTCGGCCAAGGGGTGGATGCCCATGCGGCCGAGCACGTGACCGGCCAGCTCGACCAGCGAGGACTCGTCCACCTCGACGCCGGACTCGTTGGCCACCTCGATACTCATGGTGTTTCTTATCTCCCCCGCGGGCGTTTGCCGCCCTTGATGGCATGCGGCTCGGCGGTCGCGAGGTCGTGGCGGCTGTAGGCGTCGATGATGTCGCTCACCAGCTTGTGCCGCACGACGTCCGCGCTCGTCAGCCTGCAGAAATGGATGTCCGGGATACCTTCCAGGATATCCTGGACGACCTTGAGGCCGCTGTCCTGCCCGCCGGGCAGGTCGATCTGCGTGACGTCGCCCGTGACGACGATCTTGGCGTTGAAGCCCAGGCGGGTGAGGAACATCTTCATCTGCTCGGGCGAGGTGTTCTGCGCCTCGTCCAGGATGATGAAGGCGTCGTTGAGCGTGCGCCCGCGCATGTAGGCGAGAGGTGCCACCTCGATCGTGCCCGCGGCCATCAGCCTCGGGATCGAGTCGGGGTCGAGCATGTCGTGCAGCGCGTCGTAGAGCGGGCGCAGGTAAGGGTCGATCTTCTCGTAGAGGGTGCCGGGCAGGAAGCCCAGCCGCTCGCCGGCCTCGACCGCCGGCCGGGTGAGGATGATGCGGTTGACCTCCTTGGCCTGCAGGGCCTTCACGGCCTTGGCCATGGCCAGGTAGGTCTTGCCGGTGCCCGCCGGCCCGATGCCGAACACGATGGTGTGCCTGTCGATCGCGTCGACGTATCGCTTCTGGTTCACGGTCTTCGGGCGGATCGTTCGCCCGCGCGAGGACAGGATGTCCAGCGACAGGACATCGGCGGGCCGGGCCGAGCTCATGCGGAGCATGGCGATGCTGCGCTCGACGGCGTCGGTGGTGAGCTGCGCTCCGGACCGCACCAGCTCGACCATCTCTTCGAAGAGCCGGACGACGAGGCCGCTCTCCTCCGGGCTTCCGCTGATGGTGATCTCGTTGCCGCGGACGTGGACGTCCGCGCGGAACGCGCCCTCGATGACCCTCAGCAGCTCGTCACGGGAACCGAGGATGGCCACCATCGAGTGCTCGTCCGGGATCACCACCTTGGCCTGCGTGCGGGACGGGCCTTTGGTGCGAGGCGGTTCGCTGGTCTGCGCGCCGTTGGGCGCGCTGCGGGGTTCGTATGACTCGGACATGGGCGGCCCTTGCGGCCTGCTCGCCTCCCGGTCTCATGCGTGTCTGCCGTCGCGCTCGTCGGCGTCCAGCCCCTGTGATGTGGCCCGACCACGCCGTGTTGGTTAAGCCCATGCTATCTGGGCCGGGGTCAGCCCGGTGGCCACTGCAGGTCGCGGCCTCCCAGCACGTGCCCGTGCACATGGAAGACCGTCTGACCGGCCTGCGGGCCGGTGTTGAACACCAGGCGGTAGCCGGAGTCGGCCACGCCCTCCTGCACGGCCACCGCGTGCGCGGTCTTCAGCACCTCGTCCGCGAGGCCGTCGTCCGCGGCGGCCAGGGCGGCGGCGTCCTGGTAATGCCCCTTGGGGATCACCAGGACGTGCGTGGGCGCCTGAGGATTGAGGTCCCCGAAGGCCAGCGTGCGCTCGGTCTCGTAGACGACCTTGGCCGGGATCTCCTTGGCCACGATCTTGCAGAACAGGCAGTCTGTCACGCACGCATGGTAGTCACCTCTGTTGCCAATCGGTAATACCGAGGAGGTCCCGCGGAAAGATCCGCGCGGCTAGGGTTGGTGTGCGACACTTCAGCGTCAGTCAGCGGTCAGTGTCGGCCAGGCCATCGGCGAGGACACAACTGGGTCATGCCCCCTAAAGAATCGCCAGAGAGTAAACCCTCTGGAAAGGCCGTGCGTCCAACAGATGTGACCACCGAGACCCTCGTGGCCGAAAGGTCGCTCGGGGCGGTGCCCGTCGGATGGGACGCCGACATGGCCGTGACGGCGCTTTACAGCGCCCACTATCGGTCACTTGTGCGTCTCGCCATGCTGTTGGTCCGCGATAGCGCGACCGCGGAGGAAGTCGTGCAGGATGCGTTCGTCGCCCTTCATGGGGCGTGGCGCCGCCTGCGCGACACCGACAAGGCACTCGCCTACCTGCGCCAGTCGGTCGTCAACCGATCGCGCTCTGTGCTCCGCCATCGTGCCGTCGTGGAGAAATACGCGCCCAAGGGGCTGCCCGACGCGCCGAGCGCGGAGAACGGAGCCATAGGAGAGCTCGAGCGGTCCGCCGTCATCGAGGCACTGCGCGGGCTCCCGACCAGGCAGCGCGAGGCGCTGGTGCTGCGTTACTACGGCGACCTGTCCGAAGCCGAGATCGCGCACGCCATGGGCATCAGCAAGGGTGCGGTGAAGAGCCACACAGCCCGCGGCATGGCCGCACTACGCACGGTACTGGAGCAATTGTCATGACCGAGTCCCCCGACGAGTACGGCGAGGTCCTGCGCCGTGTCTTGCGCGCGGAGGCGGATTCTGTCGTGCCCTCCGCGGAAGGATTGCAGATCATCCGCACCCGCATCGAGCAACGCGGTGTGCGGGGGATCTTTTGGTGGAGGGCCGCCGCCTCGGCGTTCGGGGCCGTCCTGGTGGCCGCCACCGTCGTGATGGTCGTGCCCGGCCTGCGAGAGCGGCTGGACATCGACCAGCAGCCCATCGTCCAGGTCCAGTACGACACCTCGCCTCCTGACGAGTCCAGCACGCGCCGCCCCTGGAACGGCGGCCACTCACCGGCGGTCGTCGGCTCCCAGCGCCCGCAGCCGACCACGTCGGCCGGCGAGACGCCCGCGACGGCCCCCACGCCGTCGGTCACGACCTCGCCGGGCAACGACTGCGTCACCGCCCCGCCGACCACCGTGGAGCCCGAGGCGGGAGACTCGCCGCAGCCCTGCGCCGAGCCCACGAGCACCGAGTCGCAGCCGGACCAGACGACCGAGCCCCGTCCGACGCCGACGCGTCAGAGCGGCACGCCGACGCCCACGAGAACCGCCACGTCCAGCCCGAAGCCGACGGTGGAGCAGCCGACCCCGACCGCCTCCCAGGCGCCCAGCGACCCCCCGGAGCCCACGGCCAGCCCTCTGATGACCACCGAGGCCGACACCGACACCGACCAGACCGCCACGCAGGAGTAGCCGCCCTTCCAAGGTGCGCCTCTACCAGCGGCCGATCGGGTTCACCGCCGGCCGCGGCGTTCACCAGCGGCCGGTAGGGCTCACCAGCCGCCGGTGGGCTCACCAGCGGCCTGAGCGGGCGAGCAGCACCGCGGCGGCGGCGACGCCCGCGGTCGAGGTGCGCAGCACGGTCGGGCCGAGCAGCGCCGGGGTGGCCCCGGCGTCCTGAAAGCGCTTGATCTCGTCGTCGGCGATGCCGCCTTCGGGGCCGACCACGACGACGATGTCGCCACTCGCGGGCAGCGGCACGCGCGACAGCGGCACGGCGGCCTCCTCGTGCAGGACGGCCGCCACGGCGGCGCCGCTCAGCAGGGTGGCCACCTCGGCCGTGGTCGCCTGCTCGGCGACCTCGGGCATGTGGAACCGCCTGGCCTGCTTGCCCGCCTCGCGGGCCGTGGAGCGCCAGCGGGCCAGCGACTTGGCCGCGCGCTCGCCCTTCCACTGGGTGACGCACCGGGCCGCGGCCCACGGGACGATGACGTCCACCCCGGCCTCGGTCATCATCTCGACCGCCAGCTCGCCCCGCTCGCCCTTGGGCAGCCCCTGGACGACGACCAGGCGCGGCTCGGGCGCGGGGACCACGCGGCGGCCGAGGACGCCGAGACGCAGGGAGTCCTTCCCTGCGTCGCGCACGACGCATTCGGCCACCGCTCCGGCCCCGTCGGTCAGGTCGACGCGCTCGCCCGCGCGCAGCCGCCGCACGGTGGCGGCGTGCCGTCCCTCAGGGCCGTCGAGGACGATCTCCTCACCGGACAGGTCGCCGGCGAGGAACACCGGCACGCTCACCGCACACCGCCGCTCATCGGCCGTTGAAGGCGTCCCTGAGCCGCGAGAAGAAACCCTGCTGGCCGGGGGCGAACTTCCCCGGCGGGCGCTCCTCGCCGCGGAGCCTGGACAGCTCCTTGAGCAGCTCTTCCTGGGCCGAGTCGAGCTTGCTCGGGGTCTCCACGTTCACGTGGATCAGCAGGTCGCCCCTGCCGGTCTCGTTGAGCCGCTGGATGCCCCGCCCGTACAGCGGGATGACCTGGCCGGCCTGGGTGCCGGGCCGCACGTCGAGCTCCTCGGCGCCGTCGAGCGTCTCGACGGTGAGGATGGTGCCGAGCGCCGCCGCGGTCATCGGGATCTGCACCGTGCAGTGCAGGTCGTCGCCCCGCCGCTCGTAGATCTCGTGCGGGCGCTCGACGATCTCGAGGAACAGGTCGCCGGGCGGGCCGCCGCCCGGACCCACCTCGCCCTCGCCGGCGAGCTGGATGTGCGTGCCGTCCTCGACGCCCGCCGGGATGCGCACCTTGATCGTGCGCCGGGTGCGCACCCGGCCGTCGCCGGAGCACTCTTGGCACGGGTGGTGGATGACCGAGCCGAACCCGCCGCACTGGGGGCAGGGCCGCGCGGTCATCACCTGGCCGAGGAACGACCGGGTGACCTGGGAGATCTCGCCGCGGCCGTGACACATGTCGCAGGTGTCCGGGTGGGTGCCGGCCGCCGCGCCCGACCCCTGGCACACCTCGCACAGCACGGCGGTGTCCACGACCAGCTCTCGCGTGGTGCCGAACGCCGACTCTGCCAGGTCGAGCTCGACCCGGATCGTGGCGTTGCGCCCGCGCCTGGCCCTGGAACGGGGGCCGCGCGCGCCCGCGCCGCCACCGAAGAAGGCGTCCATGATGTCGCTGAACGGGAAGCCGGCGCCGAAGCCCGCCGCGCCCGCCCCGGCCGCTCCGGCGCCGCCGAACGGGTCTGCGCCGAGATCGAACATCTGGCGCTTGTTCGGGTCGGAGAGGACCTCGTACGCCTGGTTGATCTCTTTGAAGCGCTCCTGCGTCTCAGGGTCGGGGTTGATGTCAGGGTGGAGCTCACGTGCGAGGCGGCGATACGCCTTCTTGATCTCGTCCTGGGTGGCGTCACGGCGGACCCCGAGGATGCCGTAATAGTCGCGGGCCACCTAGGACCCCGCCAGGATCTGGCCGACATAGCGTGCCACTGCGCGCACCGCTCCCATCGTCACCGGGTAGTCCATTCGCGTAGGGCCCAGCACTCCGAGCCGAGCCAGTTCATTGTCGCCCGAACCGTACCCGGCGGCGACGATCGAGGTGCCGTGAAGCCCCGAGTAAGGGTTCTCGGAGCCGATGCGCACGGTGAGGGCGGAGGGGTCGTTCGCCTCGCCGAGCAGCCGCATCAGCACGACCTGCTCTTCGAGCGCCTCCAGCACCTCGCGCAGGCCGACACTGAAATCGCCCGCCAGGTTGGCCGCGCCGGCGAAGACGATCTTCTCGTCGTGCCGCTCGACCAGGGTCTCCAGCAGGACCGACAGGATGGTGGTCGCCATCGGCCGGTCAGCCTCGGGAAGCCGTTCGGGCAGGTCGGCCACCGTCTCGGCCACGCGGCCGAGCCGGCACCCGTCGAGGCAGGCGTTGAGTACCGCCCGCAGGTGGGCGACCTGGTCGTCCTCCACCACGTCGGGAAGGTCGACGACCCGCTGCTCGACCCGGCCGGTGTTGGTGATCACCACGAGCATGATGCGCCGCTCGGCGAGGGGCACCAGCTCGACGTGCCGGACCGCTGAGCGGATCAGCGACGGGTACTGCACCACGGCCACCTGGCGGGTCAGCTGCGCCAGCAGCCGCACCGTGCGCGTCACGACGTCGTCGAGGTCGACGGCGCCGGCCAGGAACGTCTCGATGGCGCGACGCTCGGCGGCCGACAGAGGCTTGATCTGGGACAGCCGGTCGACGAACAGCCGGTATCCCTTGTCGGTGGGAACCCGCCCCGCACTGGTGTGAGGTTGCGCGATGTAGCCCTGCTCTTCGAGGACGGCCATGTCATTGCGCACAGTGGCCGGAGAGACCCCCAAATTGTGACGCTCCGCCAGTGCCTTCGACCCGACCGGCTCGTTGGTGGACACGAAATCCTCGACGACGGCGCGCAGAACGGCCAGCTTCCGCTCATCGAGCATCATGCTCACCTCCCTGCCTGTCCGTGCCTGCGTGAACACCGGGTCTGGCACTCAGTGTTCCCGAGTGCCAAGTGTACGGCTCCTGGCCACAGGGTGCGATAACTCAGGCCATCCCACCCTCGTCCCGCACCGTGAACCGCTCCCTTCCCGTCCACCCGCCCGGCCCGCCGGGCACACCCGTCCCTGGCGACGAGCGAGCCACCGGACCCACGGCAGACGAGCCGATGACAGGCCGCCGAACCGGTGATCAGCCTGCCGAGCGGTGAGGTGAACCAGTGAGACGAGCCGGTGAGATGAGCCGGCGAGAAGCGGCCTCAAAGGTGACAAGCCGCACATGGACGGCAGACGGCCCGGCCGGTGACAAGCGGCTTGCTATCCGCTGGCAAGTGATCTAATCCAGACTCACGGCATGAGCGAGAACGATCCCCGCCTGCCCGACGCGACGACCCGGCTGCCGCGTCCGGACTCCTCAGGTCCGCAGGTCCCTCCCCGCCCGCAGGGGCCGCCGTCCGGTTCACCCTCGGACGCTCCGTACGGCTCCGCCTCCGGCGGCCAAGCCGGATCCTCCTCCTACGGCGCCCCGGCCGGTTCCTCTCCATACGGCGCCCCGGCCGGCTCCCCCTACGGCGCTCCCGCCGGTGGCCCGTCCGGCGCCCCGAGCGGCCCCTCCTACGGAGGCCCCTCCTACGGGACGCCTCCGCCCGGGGCCGCTCACCCTCTCTACGCCACGCCCGCCCCGGCGGCGCCCGGCCCGGTGCGGCCGCGCGTGCTGTGGATCGTGCTCGCCTGGCTCGTCGCCGTGATCTGCGGCGTCGTGGGCGTCGTGGGTTTCGCCGGCGGCCTTTTCAAGACCATCACGGACGCGGCGCCGACGCGGACGTTCCAGAGCGGCGGCAGCGTGACGGTCGCGATCGACCCCAAGGACAAGCCCATCCTGTACGCCTCGGCGTCCGGGCCCACCGACGTCACCTGCCTCGCCACGGACGGCGCCGGGAACAAGGTGGGCCTGACCTCGCCCAAGGCCTCCCAGACGGTGAGCGCCGACGGGCGGGCGTGGGAGGCCGTGTTCGACATCGGCGTGCCCGCCCCCGGCACCTACAAGGTGAGCTGCGAGGCCGAGGCGGGCAAGCAGGCGCTGTTCGGCGTCGGCAAGTCGCTGACCGCCGACCCCGGCGCCCTCGCGGGCGGCGTCGCCTTCCTGATCCTCGTCCCGCTGGCCGGGTTCCTCCTCGCGGTCGTCACGACGATCGTCGTCCTCGTGCGGCGCAGCCGTAACCGCAAGCGGCAGGCGGCGGCCGCCGTCCCCTACGGCGGCGGGTGGCCCCAGGGCGCCCCGCCCCGGGCGTGATCTTTGCTAGCGTGCCCAGCTATGCGGGACTACGGACGGGACGTACTGGCCGGAGACTGGCGGCGACCGCTGCGCGGCAAGATCCCCAAGGTGCCGGCCGAGCTCGACCTGGTGGTGGAGGACGCCGGCGGAGGCTTCTGCGGAGCCGTGGTGGCCTGTGACAAGGAGGCCGTCACCCTGGAGGACCGCTTCGGGCGGCGGCGGGTGTTCCCACTGGCGCCGGCCGCGTTCCTCCTCGACGGCAAGCCGGTGACGCTCGTGCGCCCCGCCCCGGACGCCGTCGCCAAGGGGCCCGCCCGCAGCGCGTCAGGGTCGATCGCGGTCGAGGGCCTGCGGGCGCGCGTCGCCCGCGAGAGCCGCATCTATGTCGAAGGGGTGCACGACGCGGCCCTGGTCGAGAAGATCTGGGGCCATGACCTGCGGGTGGAGGGCGTCGTCGTCGAATACCTGGAGGGTGTGGACGACCTGCCGGCGATCGTGGCCGAGTTCGAGCCCGGCCCGGGACGGCGCCTCGGGGTGCTGGTCGACCACCTGGTCCCCGGGTCGAAGGAGAGCCGCATCGCCGCTCGGGTGTCCGCGTCGGCCCACGTGCTCGTCGTGGGGCATCCGTACATCGACATCTGGGCCGCGGTGAAGCCCTCCGTCCTGGGCATCCCGGCCTGGCCGCAGGTGCCTCGGGGAATCCCATGGAAGGAAGGCGTCATCGAGGCGCTCGGCTGGCGGCTGGAACCCGCGGAAGCCTGGCACCGCATCCTCGGCGCCGTCCAGACTTACACTGACCTTGAACCGGAGCTTCTGGGCCGGGTCGAGGAGCTCATCGACTTCGTGTCGACCGAGGAGAACTGATGAACCGTCCTCCGAACGACCACCCCGCCGACGCCCCCCGCCCCGAAGGCGACCCCAACCCCGAAGTCGACCCCCGCCCGCAGGGCGACCCCGACCCCGAAGGCGACCCTCGGCCCGGAGTCGACCCCCGCCCGCAGGGCGACCCCGACCCCGAAGGCGACCCTCGTCCGGAAGGCGACCCCCGCCCCGAAAGCGAGCTCCGTCCCGAAGGCGAGCCGGCGGCCGGCGGCTCCGGGCACCAGGGCGCCGCGGCGCAGCCCCTCGAGTCCCCCGCCTTCGAGCCCCCCGCCTTCGAGCCGCCCACCGGCGAACCGGCCCAGCACACCGCGTACAGCCCCCCTGCCGACCGACCGGCCGAGCACCCCGGGTACCGGCCCCCCTCAGACCAGCAGGCCCAGCACCCCGAGTACGGACCCCCTGCCGACCAGCAAGCCCAGCACCCCGGATACGAGCCCCCCTCAGACCAGCAGGCCCCGCACCCCGGGTACGGGACCCCTGCCGACCAGCAGGTCCAGCACCCCGGGTATGGGCCGCAGGCCGGGTACGGCGCCGGGCATCCGGACCCGGGCCACGCCCAGTACGGGTACGCGCCGCCGCCGCCCCCGTACCAGCAGCCGATGTACGGCCAGCATGGCTACGGGCAGCCGGGTTTCGCGGCCGGTCCTCACGTCCCCGGCAGGTACGGGCCGCGCCCCGGCTCGGACGACACGACCATGGCGATGCTCGCCCACCTGCTCGGCCTGCTGACCTCGTTCCTCGGCCCGCTGGTGCTGTACCTGGTGAAGAAGGACGAGTCTCCGTATGTGCGCGACCAGGCGGCCGAGGCGCTGAACTTCCAGATCACGCTCTTCATCGCCTACGCGGTCTCCGCCGTGCTGGTGCTGGCGATCATCGGCGTGCTCCTGCTGCTCGTCGTGGGCGTCGGCTCTCTCATCCTGATGATCATGGCGGCCGTCGCGGCGAACCGCGGGGAGAACTACCGCTACCCGCTGAACATCCGCTTCATCAGCTGATCTCGGGCCCGTCGGCCACGGACAGAGGTGCGGTCGTGCAGGTCAACTGAGATCGTGCAGGTCGGGTGAGGTCGCATAGGTCGGCTGAGATCCATAGGTCGGCTGACATCGCCCAGGTCAGGTGACATCACACAGGTCAGGTGAGGTCGCGGATCAGGGCGTCGGCGAGCAGGCGGCCCTTCAGCGTGAGAACGGCCCGGCCCCGTTTGAAGGGCTCGGGCTGCAACAGGCCCTCCCCAATGGCGCGGGCCACGGCCGTGCGGGCCTTCGGGGCGATCTCGGCGAGTGGGAACCCCGAGTCGAGGCGTAGTTCGAGCATGAGCCGCTCGACCTGGCGGTCGGCCGCCGACAGCTCTTCGCGCGCGTGACCGGGCGAGGACCCCGCGGCCAGCCGCGAGGCGTAGGCGGCGGGATGCTTGACGTTCCACCATCGAGTGCCGCCCACGTGGCCGTGCGCCCCGGGACCCACGCCCCACCAGTCTCCGCCGGTCCAGTAGAGAAGGTTGTGCCGGCACCGCGCCTGCGGCGAGGTGGCCCAGTTGGACACCTCGTACCAGGAGAACCCGGCCTGCGACAGCATTGTGTCGGCGATGACGTAGCGGTCGGCCGCCACGTCGTCGTCGGGCATGGGCAGCTCGCCTCTGCGGATGCGCGTGGCCAGGCGGGTGCCGTCCTCGACGATCAGCGAGTAGGCCGACACGTGGTCGGGGCCCGCCTCGATGGCGGCGGCCAGGGAGGCGCGCCAGTCGTCGTCGGTCTCCCCCGGCGTGCTGTAGATCAGATCGAGGTTGACGTGCGCGAACCCGGCGTCGCGTGCCTCGCGCACGGCCTCGGCCGGGCGGCCGGGGGTGTGGCGCCGGTCGAGGACGGTGAGCACGTGCTCGGCCGCGCTCTGCATGCCGAAGCTCACGCGGGTGAACCCGCCGGCGCGCAGCCGTTCCAGGGAGGCGGGGTCGACGGACTCGGGGTTGGCCTCGGTGGTGACCTCGGCGCCCGCCGCCAGCCCGAACTCGCCGTCGATCGCCCGCAGGATCTCGGTCAGGTCTTCGGCGGGCAGGAGCGTCGGCGTGCCGCCGCCGAAGAAGACGGTCTGCACCGGCAGCTCGGCGTCGCCCAGCACCCGGCGGGCCAGCCGGATCTCCTCGACCGCCGTGGCGGCGTAGTCGGCGCGCGAGGCCCCAGGACCCAGCTCGGTCGCGGTGTAGGTGTTGAAATCGCAGTAGCCGCAGCGGGTGGCGCAGAAGGGCACGTGGACGTAGAAGCCGAACGGCCGCGCGCCGAGGCCCCGGAGGGCGCCGGAGGGCAGCTCACCCGAGGCGGGAACGGCGTCGCCGTCGAGAAGTACGGAAGGCACGCCCCCAGTCTGCCGCCCCCGGACTCATGCCTCGCACGGCCTGTGGACAACCTCCCGCCGCCTCTCGCGAAGGACGACGGGAGGGACGACGAGGCGGAGGAGTTACTTCTTGGCCTTGTCGGCGCTGCCGCTCTCGGTGGACAGGGCGGCGACGAAGGCCTCCTGGGGGACCTCGACGCGGCCCACCATCTTCATGCGCTTCTTGCCCTCCTTCTGCTTCTCCAGCAGCTTGCGCTTGCGGCTGATGTCGCCGCCGTAGCACTTGGCCAGAACGTCCTTGCGGATGGCGCGGATGTTCTCGCGGGCGATCACCCGGGCGCCGATGGCGGCCTGGATGGGCACCTCGAACTGCTGGCGCGGGATGAGGTCCTTGAGCTTCTTGGCCATCTCGACGCCGTAGGCGTAGGCCTTCTCACGGTGGACGATGGCGCTGAAGGCGTCGACCGCCTCGCCCTGCAGCAGGATGTCGACCTTGACCAGGTCGGCCTCCTGCTCGCCGGACGGCTCGTAGTCGAGGGAGGCGTACCCGCGGGTGCGGGACTTGAGCTGGTCGAAGAAGTCGAAGATGATCTCGCCGAGCGGCAGCGTGTAGCGGATCTCGACGCGGTCCTCGGACAGGTAGTCCATGCCGAGCAGCGAGCCGCGGCGGGTCTGGCAGAGCTCCATGATGGCGCCGATGTGGTCGGCGGGCGAAAGCAGCGTGGCCTTCACCACCGGCTCGTAGATCTCGGCGATCTTCCCGGCCGGGAACTCGGAGGGGTTGGTGACGACGATCTCCTTGCCGTCCTCCATGATCACCCGGTAGATGACGTTGGGCGCGGTGGAGATCAGCGAGAGGTTGAACTCACGCTCCAGCCGCTCGCGGACGATCTCCATGTGGAGCAGGCCGAGGAAGCCGCAGCGGAAGCCGAAGCCCAGCGCGGCGGAGGTCTCGGGCTCGTAGACCAGCGCCGCGTCGTTCAGCTGCAGCTTGTCCAGGGCCTCGCGCAGCTCGGGGTAGTCGTCGCCGTCGATGGGGTAGAGGCCGGAGTACACCATGGGCCTCGGGTGCTCGTACCCGCCGAGGGCCTCCCGCGCCGGACGGGCGGTGGTGGTGACCGTGTCGCCGACGCGGGCCTGCCTGACGTCCTTCACGCCGGTGATCAGATAGCCGACCTCGCCCACGCCCAGCGCCGTGGACGGCACCGGCTCGGGCGAGATGACGCCGAGCTCCAGCGTCTCGTGCGCGGCTCCGGTCGACATCATGATCGTGCGCTCGCGCTTGGTGAGCTGTCCGTCGATGACCCGGACGTAGGTCACCACGCCGCGGTAGGTGTCGTACACCGAGTCGAAGATCAGCGCCCTGGCGGGGGCCGCGGCGTCGCCGACCGGGGCCGGCACGTTCGCGACGACGTGGTCGAGCAGCTCGCGCACGCCCTCGCCGGTCTTGCCCGACACCCGCAGCACGTCGGAGGCGTCGCAGCCGATGAGCCCGGCGAGCTCCTCGGCGTACTTGTCCGGCTGGGCGGCCGGCAGGTCGATCTTGTTCAGCACGGGGATGATGTGCAGGTCGGCGTTCATCGCCAGGTAGAGGTTGGCCAGCGTCTGCGCCTCGATGCCCTGCGCGGCGTCGACGAGCAGCACCGCGCCCTCGCAGGCCTCCAGCGACCGCGAGACCTCGTAGGTGAAGTCGACGTGGCCGGGCGTGTCGATCATGTTGAGCACGTGCCCGTCCCAGGGCAGCCGGACGGCCTGCGACTTGATCGTGATGCCGCGCTCGCGCTCGATGTCCATGCGGTCGAGGTACTGGGCGCGCATCTGCCGTGCGTCGACCACACCGGTCAGTTGCAGCATCCGGTCGGCAAGCGTGGACTTGCCATGGTCGATGTGCGCGATGATGCAGAAGTTGCGGATCAGCGCGGGGTCGGTCTGGCCAGGCTGGTTGGGCACCGGGGTCCGTTTCGGCAGGTTCGAGACGAGTCAGAGGCTGGCGGGGCAGCCGCCACCCATGGTGGCACGCCCGGGTGGTCACCCAGGCAGCGTCACCCGGACAGCAGATCGGCGCGGCGACGCGATGCCCGTGGGCCGCCGGCCGGTGAGGGCCGGTCTCGCCTCGCGGGCGTGCCGGTGCCGCGCTTCGCCTTCAGTTTACCGGGCACCAAGACCGTCGGGCTCGTCACTGCGCTACGATGAGGCCGCAGGCGTGTGCCGTGGTCGGTCGATTTGAGCGTGACCTCGGCATGTTGGTACCCTGTTCAACTGCGTGTGGCGCGCCCTCTCTGCCCGCGCGCCCCATCCAATCGACTTTCACCGAGGCTTCTTCGTGGCGAACATCAAGTCCCAGATCAAGCGCAACCGGCAGAACGAGAAGGCCCGGCTGCGCAACAAGGCCGTCAAGTCGTCCCTGAAGACGGCCGTCCGCAAGTTCCGCGAGGCCGCCGAGCAGGGCAACGCGCAGGAGGCCGCAGTTCTCATGCGCGCCGCCTCGCGTCAGCTCGACAAGGCTGTCAGCAAGGGCGTCATCCACAAGAACCAGGCGGCCAACCGCAAGTCGGCCATCGCCAAGCGCGTCGCCTCCCTTCAGCCGGCCGAGTGACTCGCCGGGCGTCCGCCCGAGCGATCCGACCTGCCCGCTAGCCCGGGCATTCCCCAGCGCCGCGTCCATCGAGGATGCGGCGTTCGGCATGTCCGCACACGCCGCGTCCGTCGACGTGGCGTTCGGCATGTCCGCACACCGCCGCGTCCATCGACATGACGTTCGGCATGTCCGTGACCCGCGTCCCGGCGTCGCCCGTTCCGCGCCCTCGTATGCCCGCCGCCCGTACCCGCCGACCCGTACGCCCGCGGTCTCCACGCGCCGTCCATCGTGCTCGGGCAGGGCTCGTCCGGCGTACGCGGCGCCGGCGGCCCGCGCGGAATGCCTTCCGCGCAGGGCTGTCCACCGCGTTACACCTTCAATTGTCACGATTTCGGCATAACACCGCCGTTGCCAGGCGATATCGGCTCCGTCACCTTCTCCGCCGACGCGCTCTGTGGCCGCAAAACCGCCCGTATGGTGCGTAAAGCACAAACAGCACAGCGGAAGGCGGGGTTCATGCGGGGGCGGACACCTTTGGTGCTGCGGCGTGCCTTCAGCGAGCCGCTCCTGTTGCTGGCGGCCTTCGGCTCCATCCTGCTGGCCACCACCACCCTGGTCGCCCTGGCCATGTACGCGTCCTCGGTCGCCGAGGTCGGCGTCCGCCGGGCGATGGAGACGGCCTCCGCGGACCTCACGGCCATCCGGATCACCGCGCCCGTCCAGCACGCGACCTTCGGGGGCATCGACCGGGCCGTGCGCGACCGGCTCGCCGAACGCGTCCGCGACGGCCGCGCCGAGGTGCCCGAGCGCATCACCTTCAGCGCCCGCTCCGACTCCTACGCCATGCCTGGCCAGGAGCGCCGCGCCCAGCCCGACCTCACCCGCTTCGGTGTCTACGACGGCCTCGGCCAGGCCGCCCGGCTCGTCGAGGGCTCCTGGCCCCATCCCGCCCCCGTCGGCACCATCGAGGCGGCGCTCTCCCAGCCCGCCGCCCGGGGGATGCAGCTCGCCGCCGGGAGCGAGTTCACCGTCGTCGGCCGGCTCGACCACAAGCCGGTACGTGTGAAGGTCACGGGCGTCTTCCAGCTCCAGGACCCCTACGCCGACCGCTGGAACGGCGAGGAGCTGCTGCGCAGGGGCGTCGAGCGCGGCAACTACACGACGTACGGCCCGCTCATGGTGCCGCGGGAGACCTTCCTCGGCAGGTTCACCGCCACCAGCATCGCCGCGACCTGGACCGCGCTGCCCGACCTGCGGAAGGTGACGCCCGAGCGGCTGCGGCCGTTCGCCGCGTCGGTGGCCGCGCTGAAGGACGACCTCCAGCGGGACTGCTCGCAGTGCACCACCTTCACCCGGCTGCCCGACATGCTCACGCAGCTCGACCAGGCCGCGCTGGTCGCCCGCTCGACCATGCTCGTCCCGGTGCTGCAACTGCTCCTGCTCGCCGCGTACTCGCTGGTCCTGACCGCGCGGCTGCTGGCCGACCACCGGCGGATGGAGGTGGCGCTGCTGCGCTCGCGCGGCGCGGGAAGCCTGCGGCTGGCCGTCCTCACCGGCGCCGAGGCCCTGCTCGTCGCCCTCCCCTGCGCCGTCGTCGCGCCCTTCCTGGCGCCCGCCCTGCTTCGCCTGGTCAACGCGATCCCGTGGATCCAGGCGGCCGGCGTCCACATCGCCCCCGAGCCGGGCCCGGCCACCTACGCGATCTCGGCAGGCGTCGCGCTCGCGTGCGCCCTGCTGCTGGTCATGCCCGCGCTGCGCGGCACCCGCCGCACCTACGTCGAGGAGCAGTCCGCGCGCGGCAGAGGCGACCGCCAGGGCCTGGTGGAGCGGGCCGGAGGCGACATCGCGCTGCTCGCCGTCGCCGTCCTCGCGATCTGGCAGCTCCAGCACTACGGCGCGCCGGTGACCGCCACCGCCGAAGGCGACCTCGGCATCGACCCGCTGATCGTCACCGGGCCCGCGCTCGCCCTGCTCTGCGGCGGCATGCTCGGGCTGCGGCTGGTGCCGCGCGTCTCCCGGATCGCCGAACGGTTCACCTCGCGGCGCCCCGGCCTCGCCCCCGCCCTCGGCGCCTGGCAGGTGAGCCGCCGTCCCCTGCGCTACTCCGGGCCCGCCCTGCTGCTCACCATGGCGGTCGCCATCGGCGTGGTCTCCATGGCCACCGCCGCGACCTGGCGCACCTCCCAGCAGGACCAGGCCCGCCACCAGGCGGCGGCGGACCTGCGGGTCGCCGGCCCGCCGGAGTCCTCCGAACTCGGCCCGCTCGGGCGCGGCGCGACCTATGGCGGGCTCACCGGCGTCACCGCGGTCAGCCCCGTCTACCGGGGGGTCACCTCGTTCTCGGGCGCCAATCCCACGCTCCTCGCCACCGACGCGGCCAAGATCGAGCGGACGCTCATGCTGCGCCCCGACCTCTCCCCCGACTCGGTGCGCACGCTGGCAGGGCGCCTGACCGCCGGACGGCCCGCGGCCCCCGGCGTCCCCCTGCCGGGCAGGCCCAAGACGCTCACCATGGACGTCCGCTTCCGGCTCGACGTCCCCGCCGCCCTGCCCGAGTACGAGGGGCTGCGGATCCGCGTGGTCCTGGCCGACGCGCTCGGCGTCCACCGAGACGTCCAGATCGGCCCCTTCACCCCCGATGGCCGCCCCCATCCCGTCAGCGTCGACCTCGCCGCGCTCGCCGGCCGGTCAGGCGCGCTCAGCTATCCGCTGAGCCTGCGCGGCTTCTACGTGGACCTCCCGGTCCCCGCGAGCGGCAGCGGCCTCAGCCTGGCGCTGGAGGCGGCGCGGACCGACGCGGGCACCGCCGTCGTCCTGCCCGAGGGCTTCCAATGGGGCCACATGGTGCGCGGCCGGGGCCTCATCGACAACGCCAAGGTCATGCTCGCCGAGCGGACCGCCGCCTCCGGCGCTCCCCTGCTCACCCTCGACGTGCCGGCGCCCAAGGCGCGCAAGCCCTCCGACATGGACGACTCCGAGCGCCTGGCCGTCGTCGCCGCGCCTGCCGGAATCCCCAACGACGCCCTGTTCCAGCGCACGGACGGCCCGGACGGCAAGATCTTCCGGCCGGTCCCCGTCGTGCTCACCGCCGATCTGGCGGCAAGCCAGAATCTCGCCGCGGGCAAGACCGCGGTGATCAACATGGAGGGCGAGCAGGTCACCGTCCAGGTGGCGGGCGTCGTGCAGTCCATGCCCGGCACCCCGCCCGGGACGCCCGCCGTCCTCGCCGACCTGCCCACGCTGCTGACCAGGGACGTCTTCGGCGGCCGTGACCCGCGGCCGGTCGGCGAATGGTGGATGGAGACCCGGGACGACGACACCGCCGCGGCCGCGGGCGAGCTCACCCGCCACCCCGAGTGGGACCAGACCATGGTCGACCTCGGATCGCTCACCCGGCAGCTCAGGGACGACCCCCTCGCCAGCGGCCTGCAGGGCGCGCTGATCCTCGGCTTCGTCGCCGCGCTGATCTTCGCCCTGCTGGGCTTCCTGGTCAACGCGGCCGTCGCCGCGCGGGAGCGGATCGCCGAGTTCGCCATCCTGCGCGCCCTCGGCATGAGCTTCCGCCAGATCTTCGGGCTGCTCGCCGTCGAGCAGACGTTCCTGATCGGACTGTCACTGGTGGGCGGCACACTGCTGGCCGTGGGCGTCGCCGGACTGGTCGTCCCGCACATCGTGCTGACCGGGCAGGCGGTCTCCGTGACCCCGTCCGTGTTGCTCGACATCCCCTGGCCCGCCACGATCGCGCTGCTGGCCGTGGTCGCAGCGCTGCTGTTCTCGATCGTCGCCGGCCTCGCCCGCTCGCTCCGCCGGCGGGGTCTGGGCCGGGCCCTGCGGATCGGAGAGGACCGATGAACCCGCTGCTTCTCCTCAAGGTCCACCGGGGCGCCGCCACCGTCCTCGCGCTGCTCGCGCTCAGCGCGACGCTGCTGGTGGGCGCGCTGCCCCGGGCGTTCGAGGCGTCCTACGACGGGGCGCTGCAAGGCGTCCTGGACGATACCGCCGCCACCTTGACCGACGTGACCGTCAGCGTGCGGGCGTTCGACACCAGCGCGCTCACCACCGTGGACGCCTTCGCCGCGGGCGACCGGCACTTCCGCGGCCTCCTGCCCGGCGAAGTGTCGGAGGTCCTCTACCACGGGCCCCGCGACCGCAGCCACTACGGCGCCAAGACCGTCGGCACGCCCGTCGCGGGCCGCCTCGGCCGCGGCCATCGGCCGTACCAGTACGTCGACATGGCCTGGGTGTCCGGCGCCGACCAGCGGATCCGGTATGTGGCGGGCAAGCCGCCCGGGGCGCCCACCACGGTCGCCCGCGTCCCCGGCCACCCCGAGCTCCGGAACGTCACACTGTTCGAGATCGCCCTGTCCAAGCAGGCATCCGACAAGATGGACATCCCGATCGGCACGACGCTGATCCTCGGCCACAGCCTTCCCACGCTCGCGAAGGTCACCGGCGTGTACGAAGCCCTGGCCCCGCGCGACCGCTACTGGGACCACAACCACGACATGCTCACCGTGACCGTCCTGCGCCAGCCGTCGCTGGACATCGAAGAGAACTACATCACCGGCCTGACCAGCCCCGCGTCGCTGACCAAGCTCGCCGGGGAGGCCAGGCAGCTCGACTACCGGTGGGTCTTCGCCGTCGACAACGACAAGCTCACCGCGCGCAACGCCCTCTCGGTGATCGACGGCGTCGGCGCGTACCTGCGGACGATCGTCGTCGACCCCGGCGGGCCCATCCCCTACAACCCGCGCATCGGGGTCGCCCCCTACGAACTGCTGACCTCGCTGCCCGACGTGCTGTCCGGCTTCCTCGGCCGGCTCAGCACCGCCCAGACGCTGATGTTCCTCATTCTGGGCGGCCTGGTCACGGTGGCCGTCGGCGTCCTCATCCTGGCGGTCCAGCTCCTGGCCGAGCGCATGCGCGCCGGCCTGACCCTGGCGCGCGCCCGCGGCGCGTCGCTGCGCCAGATCGTCCTGACCGGCACCGCCGTCGTCGCCATGGCGCTGCTGCCGCCGGTGCTGGCCGGCTACGCGCTGGCGTTCGCCTACCCCGGCCCGGCGACCGCCGCCGTGCACGTCGGAACCCTGCTGATCACCCTGGTCACGCTCGCGTTCACCGCGGCGCGCCTGGCCACCGGGCACCGCAGGCCGATCGACGACCGCCGCGATGACGTGGTCGCCCGCCGCCTCTCGCCGCGACGCGTGGCGCTGGAGGTCGTGGTCATCGTCCTCGCCCTCGTCGGCGCCTACCTGCTGCGCACCCGCGGGCTCACCACCCAGACCCTGCGGCGCGGCGCCGACCCGTTCCTCATGCTCGTCCCCGCCGCGCTCACCATCGCCACGGCGCTCATCACGCTGCGCTGCTACCCCTACCCCCTGCGACTGATCGTGTGGGTCGCCGGCCGTGCGCGCTCCGCCGTCCCGTTCGTCGGGCTGACCCTGGCCGCCCGCGCCCGGTCGGTCACCGCACTGCCCGTCATCATCCTGCTGCCCGCGCTCACCGTCTCGGTGTACGGGGCCGTCGTCGGCGGGGCGCTGGAGACCACGCAGCGGCTGGCCGCCTGGCAGGCCACCGGCGCCGCCGCCCGGGTGGAGGCCTCCGCCGAACTGCCCGCGGACGTCATCGAACGGGTCCGGCACGTCCCCGGCGTCAAGACGGTCATCCCCGCGGACAAGGGCACGGCGCAGATCGGCCTCAGCGGCAAGACCGTCACGGTCGTCGCCGTCGACCTCGAGGCCTACCGCCGCGCCGTGGCGGACACCCCGCTGGACGTCCCGCGCGCGCCGGCCGCCATGCCCGCTCCGGCCATCCCGGCCCTGGTCTCCCCCGACCTGGCCAATCTGGCCGACGTCGAGATCGGCTGGCACGTCCGCATGAAGCTCACCAGGGCGGGAGTCCTGCGCGGGGGGCTCCCCGGCGTGAGCTTCACCGTGAACAACCTGATCGTGCTTCCCTACGACGCCTCCCAGCGGGCCGGCGCCCGCCTCTACACGAACGTGCTGCTCATCGGAGGCGAGGACATCGACGGCGCCAAGCTCAGGGCCGCCACGGGCGGCCGGGCCGACATCCTGGTGTCCACGTTCGGCGAGTCGCTGCGCAAGGTCACCGGCACGCCGCTCGCCGGCACGATCATGACCAGCTTCCGGGTCGTGACCGTCGCCCTTGCCGTGTACGCGCTGCTCACCGTGATCATCGCCCTGGTGATCGGCGCCGCCGACCGGGCACGCGCCCTGTCCTACCTGCGCACGCTCGGCCTGTCCGAACGCCAGGCGTCCACCCTGACCGTCCTGGAGATCACCCCGTTGATCCTGATCACCGCGTTCGCGGGACTGGTGCTCGGCCTCGCGCTGCCTTCCGCGCTCGGCCCGGCCATCGACCTCAGCCCCTACGCCGGCGCCCTGACCGTCGGCGACTACCGGCTCAGCCCCACCATGCCGGCCCTGCTCGCCGCCGGGCTGGCCGCCGTGTCCGTGCTGGGCGCGTTCCTGCACGCCAGATTCGGCGCCCACCGCTCACTCGGCTCGGCCCTGCGGGTGGGCGAATGACCGCCGCACCGGCACCGCCCACGTTGGAGGCACAGTGAACACACCGGGCACAGTGAACACACCGGGCGCGGTGAACGCGGCCGGTGACGTGGACACGCCCACGCTGTCGGAACTGGAGGCGCAGGCCGGGCGGGCTCAGCCCGCCTTCGGTGAGCACGCGCACATCCTCTGCGACAACCTGGTGCGCATCTACAAGACCGAGGGCGTCGAGGTCGTGGCCCTGCAGGGGCTCGACCTGCTCATCGACAAGGGCGAGCTCATCGCCATCGTGGGCGCGTCAGGCTCAGGAAAGTCCACGCTGCTCAACGTCCTGTCCGGGCTGGACGTGCCGACCGCCGGCATCGCGCGGGTGGCCGGCACCGACCTGCTCGCCATGACCGCCAAGGACCGCCTGCGCTACCGGCGCGAGGTGGTCGGGTTCATCTGGCAGCAGACGGCCCGCAACCTGCTGCCCTACCTCAGCGCCCGGGAGAACGTCCGGCTGCCCATGCGGCTGGCCGGCAAGCGCGCCCGCGCCGCGCACGCCGATGACCTGCTCGAACTGCTCGGCGTCGCCTACTGCGCCGACCGGAAGCCGGGCGAGATGTCCGGCGGCGAGCAGCAACGCGTCGCCATCGCCGTCGCCCTCTCCAACTCTCCGCAGGTCATCCTGGCCGACGAGCCGACCGGCGAACTGGACACCGAGAACTCCGAGCACGTCTTCGCCGCGCTGCGCCGGGCCAACCGCGAGCTCGGCGTCACCGCCGTGATCGTCACCCACGACGCGCTGGTGTCGGAGCAGGTCGACCGGACCGTCGGCATCCGCGACGGGCGCACCAGCAGCGAGACGCTCCGCCGCGCCTCCTCCGACGGCGAGATCATCGCCGAGGAGTACGCCGTCCTCGACCGGGTCGGGCGCCTGCAGCTTCCGAGGGACTTCACCAACGCCCTGGACATGGAGCGCCGCGTACGGCTGGAGCTCGAACGCGACCACATCGGAGTATGGCCCGACAAGCCGCAAGCGGGGGACACCGAATGAGCACCCGACCCGAAAACCCCGACCAGCCCGCAACCCCCATCGAGCACCGGCTCGCCACCCCGGCCCCCGGCCCTGTGGCGGGGATGGCCGAGGGGCGCGCCCCCTCTTCGACGCCGGGCAGCGAGCCGCTGGTCGTCGTCCAGGGGCTTCGCAAGGTCTACAACAGCGGGCCCAAGGAAGTCGTGGCCCTCGGCGGCGTCTCCTTCGACGCCTACCCCGGTGAGCTGATCGCGATCAGGGGCCGCTCGGGCTCGGGGAAGACCACGCTGCTCAACCAGATCGGCGGCCTCGACCGCCCCGACAGCGGCCGCGTCACCGTCGCCGGGCGCGTCGTCACGGAACTGCCCGAGACCGGCCTGCTGGAGCTGCGCCGAGACGTCATCGGCTTCGTCTTCCAGTCCTTCGGCCTGATCCCGGTGCTGTCGGCGGCCGAGAACGTCGGCGTTCCCATGCGGCTGTCCCGCACCGCCGTCGCCGAACGGGACGAACGCGTACGAATGCTCCTCTCGCTGGTCGGGTTGGAGAAGCACATGAACCAGCGGCCCTACGAGCTCTCCGGCGGACAGCAGCAACGTGTCGCGATCGCGCGCGCTCTGGCGAACAAGCCGCGCCTGCTGATCGCCGACGAGCCGACCGGGCAGCTCGACTCCCAGACAGGCCGGCAGATCATGCAGCTGCTGCGGGCTCTGGTGCGCAGCGAAGGAGTGACCGCCCTGGTCGCCACGCACGACCCCGCCCTCATCTCTCTGGCCGACCGCGTCCTGCAACTCCACGACGGCACCCTCGCCGACCCCGACCTCGTCCCCACCTCCGCCCCGGCCTGACCCTCCGGAGGAGACGGAGACGCCGGCCGGCCTGAGGCGAGGACCGGTCTGAGGCTGACGGCCTGAGGCGAGGTTGGCGGCCTGAGGCTGACGGCCTGAGGCGAGGGCGGCACAACACCCTCGAACACGGAACACGGGTGACATCGCGGAGCGGAGACGATCCGTCCGCCGGTGTCCGCCATGCCCCATGCGGGGTCCTGCCGACCGGGCGCGAACCTCCTGCAGGATCCGGCCGTCAGCGGCCGGTGCGGCTGGCGACGATGACCTGCACCGTGCGCTCAAGAGCGTAAGCGGGATCGGTGCCGCCGCCCTTGACCTGCTCGTCCGCGAGGGCGACGGCCTGCACAGCTCGCGCGATGCCCTCCGGACCCCAGCCGTTGAGCTGGCGTTTCACCCGGTCGATCTTCCACGGGGGCATGCCGACATGGCTGGCCAGCTGCCCGCCGCGCAGGTTGCGTGGAGCGCTGCCCACCTTGGCGAGCGACCGTACCCCGCCGGCCAGCGCGCTCACGAGCAGCACAGGTGCGACCCCGGTGGCGAGCGCCCACCGCAGCTGTTCGAGCGCCTCTGCGAGCCGACCCTCGACCGCCTTGTCCGCGACCGTGAACCCGCTGACCTCCGCCCGGCCCCGGTGATACCGCGCGACCGCCGCCTCGTCGATCGCCTTGCCCGGCGTGTCGAAGGCCAGCTGGCCGCACGCGGCGGCGAGCTCTCGCAGGTCGTTGCCCACGGCGTCGAGCAGCGCCTGTGCGGCGTCGCCGCTGATCGACCGTCCGGCGTTCCTCATCTCGTTCTTGATGAAGTCGAGCCGTTCCCCCGCCTTGGTCAGCTTGGTGACCGTGACGACCGCCGCTCCGGCCTTCTTGACCCCGTCGACCAGGGCCTTGCCCTTCACTCCGCCAGGATGCACGAGGACCACCACCGCGTCCTCCGAAGGATTCCTGGTGTACGCCACGACCTCGGCGACGACGTCCTTGCCGAGATCCTGCGCCGAGCGGAACACCACGACCGAACGGTCACCGAACAGGGACGGGGAGGTCATGCGGGTCAGCTCGCCGGGCTCGACCTTGCCGCCGAACAGATCGTGCACCTTGGTCTCGGGATCGCCCGCGCGCGCGGCCGTGATGATCGACGCGACCGCGCGATCGGCGAGCAGTTCCTCATCACCGACGACGAGGCTCACGGGTGCTGGTTGCGTCGCCATGCGAGCAGCATCCCACGTCCCACCCCCCGCCCAGCAACCAACCACCACCACAGACCCCAAGCCCCGGACGCCGGCCACGGACCACAGGCCCCAGATCCCGGCTACCGATCACCGATCAGCCCGCCCCAGCCCACACCGCACCTCCGAGACACGCGGGACCGGCCGAATCTGGTCACCAAGACAGAGCGAAGCGCCCATAAGTCCACAAATCTCCACGATCCGGCAAAGGCTCAGTCACAGCATTCACTTCCCGCATCAGCGGCAACGCTGCAAGTCATCAGCAATTCAACTGCAGGTAGTGTCGGGCAAGTTGGAAGCAACGAACAACGGACGAGGAGGTGAACTCCACCATGAACAAGCGCCGTCATAGCTGCCCTCGCTGCGGAGCCGTGTTGGACGACGGTCCCATCCTGTACCGCTGCGCGCCGTGCCGTCGTTCGGTGTATGCCGCCGACCTCGACACCGAGTTCCACACCCACCACGCCGCGCAACACTGACCAACGGCCCGACAAGACCTCTGGCCACCCGGCACGCCGGCCCGCGATGGCGACCAACGCCGGCAACGCCATCCACCTGTGAACCAGACGGCACATCACCCGCCCAAGGGCAGGTCAGACGGCGCGCCACACTCACAACGGTGACTCAGGCGGCGCGCCGCACTCGTACCGGCGCCACCTCGGGATCGGTCGCGGCCCCAAGCCCGCCACCCGACGCCACATGCCGCCCCACGCCGACGGTGTCCGGGACACCTCGCGTCAGCGGCCTCGTGGTACGACGGCGAGACGGCCGTGGTCGGACACGACGGCCACGTCGCCCTGCCGGTCGGTGCGGTAGACCCGCATGCCGAGTTCGTGAAGGCGTCGCATCGTCAACGGGGCCGGGTGGCCGTAGTCATTGTCCGCTCCGACGCTGATCAACGCCGCCCTCGCGCCCGTGGCGGCGAGAAAGGCGGGGTCCTGGCGCGCCGACCCATGATGCGGCACCTTGAGGATGTCGGCCCGCGGCAGCCCCTGACGTAACAGTTCGGACTGCGCCTCGATCTCGACGTCCCCTGACAGCAGGGCCGATCCGGATGTCCACCGCGCGTGCACCACAACGCTGGCGTTGTTCGCGATGGAACCCTCGCCGGGGCCCGCCGACATCGCCTCGCCCACCGGCCCGATGATGCGCAACTCGACCGGGCCGAGACGCCAGTTCATGCCCGGGGAAGCCGCCCAGACGGGCACGTGGCGGCGGCCGAGATCCGCGGACACCCGCGCACTCTCCTGACGCGGCTCACGGCCCGGACTGGTCACCACGGCCCCGACCCTCCTGCCGCGGAACACGCCGTCGAGCCCTCCTACATGGTCGTAGTGCGGATGGGTGAGGATCACCAGGGGCACCCGCTCGACTCCGAGCGCGCGCAGGCAGCGATCGACCGACACCGGGTCGGGCCCTGCGTCGACGACCACCGCCCTGTCTACGCCCGCCGACAGGACGAGCGCATCACCCTGACCGATGTCACAGCTCACCATGAGCCAGCCACGCGGCGGCCAGGACGCCACGACCGGCCGGACGACCACCACGGTGAAGACCACGCCGGCCGCGATGGCGCACGCCACGAGCCGCAAAGCCGCGCGGCGCAGCACCACCCAGCCCAGCCCGGCCAGGAGGACCAGCAGGATCAGGCCGATCGCCCCGCCCGGCCACGGCAGGATGGCGGCGGGAAACCCGGCCGCCCGCCGGGCCACCAGGATGATCCAGCCGACCGCGTACCCCGCAGGACGGACGAGCCACCGCGCGGTCTCCAGGTGGACGGGGGCCACGACCGACGCGGCGAACCCGAGAACCGTCGCCGGGGCCACCGCCGGTCCGGCCAGCAGATTGGCCGGGATCGCCACCGGCTCCAGTTCCCCAGCCATGACCACCAGCAACGGCGTCACCGCCGCCTGCGCCGCGCAGGGCACCGCTATCGCCTCGGCCGCCCAGCGCGGCATCCGCCTGGACATGCGGTCACGCCACCTTGGCGCGAACGCCAGAATGCCGGCGGTCGCCAAGACCGACAACGCGAAGCCGTATTCGGCGGCGAGCCCCGGATCGAACAGGATCAGCCCGAGGACTGCGGCCGACAGAGCGATGACGCCGTCCCCGGCGCGTCCGGTGCCGAGTGCCACAGCGGCCACCGAACCCATCACCAGCGCGCGGAGCACGCTCGGCGAAGGTCTCGCGACAACGGCGAAGCACATCATCGCCACGATGGTGAGGGCCGCCCGGACGGCCAGCGGCAGTCCGGCGAGCCGCCCGAGCGCGAGCACCGTACTCGCGACGATGGCCAGGTTCGCTCCGGACACGGCCGTCAGATGGCTAAGGCCGGCCGTCTTGAGATCGTGCCTGACCTGCTCATCCATAAGGGACAGATCACCGGCGACGAGTCCGGGCAGGAGCCCGCGTTCGGCCGGCGGCAGCACGGCACAGGCCTGTCTCAGCCCTTCGCGGAGAGCGGCAGCGGCCCGCTGCGGCGGGGAAGGACCGCTGAGCACCTCCGGAGGCTTCCCCGCCAGGAGCACGGCGGCCGTCAGCTCGCCCGGATCCGACGGAGCCAGCCTGCCCTGGACGCGGACCCGCTGGCTCGGCAGCAGCGACGCCCAGTCGGCCGCGCCCTGAGCGAACACGACCACCGGCGCCGCCGTGCCGACCCGCATGCCAGAGGCTTCGACGCGCTCGACGGAGCCCTCGACGATGACCCGTTCTCGCCGTACCAGCCCTCGCCTGCCGGGCAGGACGCGCGGATCACCGGTCAGCGACAGCTCCACGGTGACCACCGCCCGCTTCTCAGCGAGATCGACGAGCGGTCCAGATGTCACCGCATGAACCCGGAAGGCCACCGCCCCGGCGACGGCCGCCACGCACCCCAGCACCCCGAGCAGCGTGTACCGCCACCCACGCCACGCCCCCTGCCCCAGCCCCGCCCCCCATCCCGCCCTCGCTCCAGATCCCCACCCCCCTCCAGATCCCCCTCCCGATTCCGCCCCCGATCTCGATCTCGATCCCGGCCCCCACTCTTGTCCCGGTTTCGGCTCACGGCCCGAGCCCGTATCGGGGCGGACGACCGTCGTACGGGGCGCGATCAGAGGGTGACGGGCGAATGCGATGACGGTCATTGCGATCATGGCAAGGACGGCCGTGACAACACTGATCGTGACGGAACACCTCAAGAGCACAAGGGCCGTTCCCCAGGCGGCGAGCGCCGGCACCGCCAACCGCAGATCACCCCGCCCAAGCGAGACTGGTCTCGATTCTTCTTGCGGGACGGCGTTGCGGGTGGGGACGCGGATAGCGGCCGTCATACGCGGACCTTGTCGCGGAGATCGGCGAACTTGCGCTCGCCGATGCCGGTCACCTCACGGAGCTGGTCGATCCTCTGGAAACCGGCGTGGCCCTGACGGAACTCGATGATGCGGCCGGCGAGGACCTCCCCCACCCCCGGCAGCCCTTCCAGCTGGCTCGCGGTCGCGGTGTTCAGGTCGACGGGCGCACCAGGCACGGCGGCCGGATCGGCGCTCGATGCCGCACCGGCCCCGAGGCCGAGCCCGCCGGCCTGTCCGACCACGATCTGTTCCCCGTCGATCAGCTTCCGGGCGAGGTTGAGCGCGCCGGCCTTGGCACCCGCGCGCACGCCTCCCGCCGCCGCGACCGCGTCGGCCACTCGGGACCCGCCGGGAAGCGTGATCACACCCGGCCTGCGCACCTTCCCTGTCACGTGGACGAACACCTGAGGAGCCGATGCAGGTCTCGATGCGAGCACAGGCGCGGCGGATGCCAGGGCCGGCGAGGCGCCGGTCGGGATCGGCGGGCTCAGCGGTTCGACCTCGGGCCGGGCCTGCCAGGCATAGACGCCTGCTGCCAGGGCCGCGAGGAGGCCGAGCACGACCAAGACGCGCACGCCCGGGCGGCCAGGGTCGAGGCGCGCTCCGTGCTCGGTGACGAGATCTGCCAGCCGGGCGCGCAACGACAGAGCGGGCATCGGCTGCGACCGCAGGCGGCCTGCCGGCGCCGCCTCGCCCTGCGTCGGCTCACCAATGTGCGCGGGTGAGCCTTCGCCGCCCCAGGGGACGCCGGCCTCGGCGGAGGCCGCCGGGGACTCCGGGACGTTCGTCGTCGTCGATCGAGGTGGATGGAGGAGACCGGGGTCGGCGTGGTCATGCCACGGCGCCGAGATCACGGGCGGGCGGTGCCGGCCGAGGGGGCTGAGGGCGTGCAGGCGTGACTCGCCGGCATCGCTGCGCAAGGACCTGTCCGCTGTTCTCACGCGGTGGACATTAGGCCGCCGGGCCGCCGTCGATCTGACACGAACGGCGTTCTGTGGATAAGTCCGCCGCGAGGGACCGCGTCCTAGCGATCGGGGTCTGGGGAGGCGGCCGGATCGGGGAGGGCGGGGGCCAGGGTGATGCCCAGCATGCCGGGGCCCACGTGTACGCCGACGACCGCGCCGACCTCCACCACGCGCAGCCGTGCGAGGGACGGGATGCGCTTGGCGAGATGATCGGCCAGCGTGCGGGCGCGCTCGGCGGCGACAAGGTGGTGCACGGCGACGTCGACCCGCTCGTCGCCCGCCGCCCGTACCGCCAGGTCCTCGAGCCTGGCGATCGCCCTACCGGCGGTGCGCACCTTCTCCAGAGGCTCGATGGTGCCCTTTGATATGTGCAGCAGCGGCTTGATCGAGAGGGCGGATCCGAGGAGGCTCGCCGCGGCGCCGATGCGGCCTCCCCTGCGCAGGTGTTCGAGGGTGTCGACGTAGAAGAAGCTGCTGGTGCCCTCCGCGCACGCCTTCGCCGCCGCCACCACCTCGGTGCGCGTGGCGCCCTCGCGCGCCGCCCGCGCCGCCGCGAGCACCGGGAAGCCGAGCCCCATGGCCAGCGACCCGCTGTCCACGACGTCGACCGGGATCATCGCTTCCGCGGCCGCGATGCGCGCGGACTCCACCGTGCCGGACATCTCGGCCGACAAATGGATGGAGACCACCCCTGTGGCGCCCTGCGCCGCGGCCATCTCGTACGCGTCGGCGAAGCGCTGCGGGGATGGGCGGGAAGTGGAGACGGGCGACCATTGGCGGAGCGCGGCGGCCACGCCACCGGCGTCGATCTCGGCCACATCGTCCAGCGCGCGTCCCCCCACGACCACTTGCAGGGGGATCACGATGACGCCCAGCAGCCGGGTCTCCTCGGCGTCGAGGTAGGCGGTGGAATCTGTGACCACGGCGACCGCTTGCGACATGACCGAAGGCTACCCGGGACCGCCCCAGGTGGCGCCGCGGGACCGCCACTGGACTTCGCCGGGGCTCCGCCATCGGCTCCCTGCGGTTGCCGGTCATCGGTTATCGGTTGCCGGTCAGGGCCGCGTGCGGTGGGACGGCCTGGCCGCCGCAGGGGGACGGTACGCGTGGCCGCGGGGGGAGGGTGCGCGTGGCCGCCGCGGGGGTGGTGTGACCACCGCGGGGGGTGGTGTGACCGCGCGTGGTGGGGAGGGCGCCGCACGGGGGACGGCGTGGGGGCGGAGTTACTGGACGGGGGTGCCGCCACGCCAGACGCGGCGGGGCTTGAGGCCGAAGCCCCAGGCGAAGGCGCCCTCGTGGTCGGCGTCCCACTGGACGATGTCGGCGAGGCGGCCCGGGGTGAGCACGCCGCGGTCGGGGGCGCCGAGGACCGTCGCCCCGCCGAGCGTGGCGGCGCGCAGGGCGTCGCCGACGCTGATGCCGAACGCGGCGACCGCGAGGCTGATCACCAGGGACATCGAGGTGATGCCGCAGTGCCCGGGGTTGTGGTCGCTGCCGAGTGCCACCGTGACGCCCTGGGCGAGCATGCGGCGCACCGGGGGCAGGTTGCCCTGCTGGAGGGCCGTGCCGGGGCACACGACCGCGGGCACGCCATAGCGGGCGAGAAGCGCGATGTCCTCGTCGGTGGTGTTGTGCAGCAGGTCGGCCGACGCGCAGCCGAGTTCGGCGGCGAGCTGGACGGCGCCGCGCCGCTTGTGGGCGCCGGCGTGGATGCGCGGCAGCAGGCCGACGTTGCGGCCGGAGGCGAGCACCCAGCGGGCCTCGTCGGTGGTGAAGTGGCCGTCGTCGCAGTAGACGTCGACGCTGTCGGCGCCCGCCGCGGCGGCGTCGCCGCACCAGGAGCCGACGGCCTCGACGTAGTCGCGCTGGCGTCCGAAGTACTCGGGCGGCACCACGTGGGCGGCGAGGAAGGTGACGTGCACCCGCGGCATCATCGGCTCTTTCTCGAGCTCGCGCAGCAGCCGCACGTCGGCCAGTTCGCCGTCGCGGGTGAGGTGGTAGCCGGTCTTGGCCTCGACGGTGGTGGTGCCGTTGAGTATCCAGTCGCGCAGACGCTCGCGCACGCCGTTGCACAACGTCCACGGGTCGGTGCCGCGGGTCACCGTGACGGTGGAGCCGATGCCGCCGCCCGCCGCGGTGATCGCGCTCGGCGTCGAGCCGCCCGAGCGCATGGCCAGTTCGGCGTAGCGGTTGCCCGCGTACACCGGATGAGTGTGCGCGTCGATGAGGCCCGGGGTCACCAGAGACCCGCCGAGGTTCTCGACGTGATCGACGTCCGTGATGTCGTCCACGACACCGGGCACGCTCTGCGGAAGATCGGCGGCACGCCCGACCCAAGCGATGCGGTCGTTGTGAACGAGGATCGCGGCGTTGCTGCAGACATCGTTGCCGGTCCATAGCCGGCCGATGTTCGTGAGTAGCCGCACCGTCATGGCATCACCGCCCGGCCCAGGGCCGTGGAAGCATCCGGGAACGCCGCCGGGGCCCAGTTGGTGCCGGGCGCCACGCCCGCTGGGTCCGCTCCGTTTCCGGACGTCATTGGGGGGTCTCCTGATCTCATCCGCACTGGTGTGCGATGACGGTATCGCCCGGGATCTTGGCCAGGCGATTTCAGTTCAGTTACGTTATTTCACAGGTCGGCTCGCTGTACAGGGTTATTGAGAAGAACGCCAGTTCATCTCACCTGTGCTGCGTCGAGGCCCTCTGCACCCCGGCATGTCGCTAACCTGTCCCCGGGAACGCCTGGTGCCGACCTAGCCCCTGCTGTAGCAGCAGTCACACGCGTCATCATGCGAAACCAGCGCCAGAATTTCTTGTCAGGGTGCCCATATCGTAGCAATAATCAACCCCCGCAGGCCACAGCCACCTTCCTGCGCCTTTGCGAGGTTTCCCCACCCTGTCGTACTTTTATACCTTTTAAGCCGCTACATCCTGATATGTACCTTATGACGCCCGCCTCCCCGATGGCGGTACAGCCTTCGCCCGCATATCGGCGAAGCCGCCGACGACGCCGCACCAAGCCCTCCCTGGCGCGTCATCTCGGCTCGCCGACCCCCGCCGCCGGCCCTGAGGCCCTCTCGACGGTTCAAGAGGCTACCAAGGACGATCTCCGGGCGGGGTGTTATTACGCGAGAACGTGCTCAGCCGGGCACCCGGGGGTCCCGGGCGGGGGCCTGGGACCCCCGGCCGGGATCAGACGGTCTCGACCGGCTTGGCGGTGCGCTCGAGATCGGCGTACAGGCCGGCCGGAACGCGCGCGTGCAGGACGGTGCCGTCGCCCGTGTGATCCACCGACCGCACCTCGCCCTCCTTGTGGGCGCGGGCGATGAGGTCGCCGCGCTCGTACGGGACCAGCACGTGGACCTCGTGGTCGAGCCGGGGAAGTTCCCGCTCGATCATGGCGATCAGCTCGTCGATGCCCGCGCCGGTGCGAGCGGAGACGACCACGCTGTGGCGCTCGCGCGTCGCCAGCCGGGCCAGCGCCACCGGGTCGGCCGCGTCGGCCTTGTTGACCACGATGATCTCGGGGATGTCGCCCACCCCTTCGATGTCGGAGAACACCTCGCGCACGGCGGCGATCTGGGACTCCGGATCGGGGTGTGAGCCGTCCACGACGTGCAGGATCAGATCGGCGTCGCCGACCTCCTCCAGCGTGGAGCGGAACGCCTCGACCAGCTGGTGCGGCAGGTGCCGGACGAACCCGACCGTGTCGGCGAGCGTGAAAAGCCTGCCGTCGGGCGTGCGGGCCCTGCGCACCGTCGGGTCGAGCGTGGCGAACAGGGCGTCCTCCACGAGCACCCCCGCGCCGGTGAGCCGGTTCAGCAGGGACGACTTGCCGGCGTTGGTGTAACCGGCGATCGCCACCGCGGGCACCTCGCGCCGCGTCCTGCGGGAACGCATGGTCTCTCGCGCGGTCGACATGCCGCTGATCTGACGCCGCAGCTTGGCCATGCGCTCGCGGATGCGGCGCCGGTCGAGCTCGATCTTGGTCTCACCGGGGCCGCGGCCGCCGATGCCGACGCCTCCGGCCGCCCGTCCGCCGACCTGGCGCGACAGGTTGCCACCCCAGCCTCGCAGCCGCGGAAGCAGGTAGCTGAGCTGGGCCAGTTCGACCTGTGCCTTGCCCTCGCGGCTCTTGGCGTGCTGGGCGAAGATGTCGAGGATCAGGGCCGTGCGGTCGATGACCTTGACCTTGACGATCTCCTCGAGCTGGCGGAGCTGACCGGGGGTCAGCTCGCCGTCGCAGATCACGGTGTCGGCGCCGGTGGAGACCACGACGTCGCGCAGCTCGATGGCCTTGCCCGAACCGATGTACGTCGCGGAGTCGGGACGCTGGCGCCGCTGGATGAGCCCTTCCAGGACCTGAGACCCCGCGGTCTCGGCCAGCAGCTTGAGCTCGGCCAGGGAGTTCTCGGCGTCGACGATGGTTCCGCCGGTCCAGACGCCGACCAGGACCACCCGCTCGAGGCGGAGCTGCCGGTATTCGACTTCGGTGATGTCCTCGAGCTCGGTCGACAGGCCGGCCACACGCCGGAGCGCCTGCCGCTCTTCGAGGTCGTAGTCACCCGTGGCGAGGTCTTCGTTGGACTCGTTGTACATATAAGTCTTCTCTGTGGCTATGGTCGCGCTCCTCAGCGCTCATGGGTCACCGCTCGTGGGTGGACCGCTCCGCTCAATTCAACACGGGGACCCCGCCGGTGTCTTCCCCGAATGGTGCCACGTCGGCCACGCGGATTCACCTTGTTATCGGTCGCGTCCGCGATCAGGGAGCCCCCGGCGTCATCGGTCACGCCCGAGGGAGTCCGTCACACCCGCGGTCACCGGCCATCGGTGACCGTCCATGCCACGACCCCGCTCAGGTGGCGAGCACCTTGGCGTCGCCCGAGCCTGCCCTGACGACGATCGTGCGAGGCGAGGAGTCGTCGTCGGTGACCCCGATCTCCTTGTCGCCGGAGCCGGTGCCCACGGTGACGTTGTACGCGCCTCCCGGCACCTGCACGGTGCCGGTGCCCGACCCCGTCTGGACGTCCACCTTGTCCGGCGCGGCGGTGAAGCGCAGGTCGACGTCCCCCGAGCCCGCCTTGGCGACCGCCTGCTTGCCGCCCAGCCCGCCGGCGTCGATCGTGCCCGACCCGGTGTGCACGTCGATCTTTCCCGACAGCGCGCGCAGGGTGATGTCGCCCGACCCGGCCTCCACCTTGACCTGGACCCCGCGCGGGACCTCGACCAGATAGTCGACGCCGCAAGCCCAGCCGGAGTCCACGCAGGTGTAGTCGAGGGTGAGGGTGTCGCCGTCCACAGGATGCCGCGTGACGGGCTTGTCGCCCTTCCAGTAGAGCTTCTCGGTCACGTGGAACCCGGTGCGGCCGGACTCGGTCACCTGGACGTCCCCCGCGCCGCCGGCGACGTGCAGCACGGCCGTCTCTCCGGTCACGTCGTAGGTGTTGGTGGCCTTCTTGGTGGGGGCGGCCAGGTCGGTCACGCCGCAGGCGGTGAGCATGAGCCCCGCGCCGAGCGCGGCCCCGGCGGCCATGACGCGCCGGGCGCGCGCCGACACGCGTGCGGAGCCGGCGCGGGGGGAGGTGTTCGCTGGGGACGTTCGGTTCGTCATGGTCCAAGACTGCTGGTCACGGACGGCCACGCCCATCAGGGAAGGCCCGGAGGCATCCCTTAGCGGTCCCTCAGGGGGACCTGACATTGACCCCCTAGCCCGGCAGCGGTAGCGTCGATTCCACAATTCAGAAGTATTTTTCCGCATGGTGGAAAGGATGGCCATGGAAGGCGTTGAGATCAGTGGTCCCTCGCTGGACCGCTTCGACGAGATCCTCACCCCTGAGGCCCTGCGCTTCGTGGCCACCCTCCAGCGGGAGTTCGAAGGACGCAGGCGCGAGCTGCTGGACGTCCGGCAGGCCCGCCAGGCCGAGCTCTCGGCCGGCGGCACGCTCGACTTCCTGCCCGAGACCAAGGCCGTCCGCGAGGACGACTCCTGGCGCGTGGCCGAACCGGCGCCGGGCCTGGTGGACCGCCGGGTCGAGATCACCGGGCCGGTCGACCGGAAGATGACCATCAACGCCCTCAACTCGGGCGCCAAGGTCTGGCTCGCCGACTTCGAGGACGCCAACTCCCCGCTCTGGGAGAACGTCGTTGGCGGCCAGCTCAACCTGCGCGACGCCCTCGACCGCACGATCGACTTCGAGGCCGGCGGCAAGCGGTACGCCCTGCGTCCCGACGAGGAGCTCGCCACGATCGTGGTCCGGCCCCGCGGCTGGCACCTGACCGAGAAGCACGTCCTGGTGGACGGGGAGCCGTTCTCAGCGTCGATCTTCGACTTCGGCCTGTACTTCTTCCACTGCGCGCGGCGGCAGATCGACAAGGGCAAGGGCCCGTACTTCTACCTGCCCAAGATCGAGTCGCATCTCGAGGCCCGCCTCTGGAACGACGTGTTCACGCGCGCGCAGGCGCTGCTCGGCGTCCCGCACGGCACCATCAGGGCGACCGTCCTCATCGAGACCTATCCGGCCGCGTTCGAGATGGAGGAGATCCTCTACGAGCTGCGCGACCACTCGGCGGGCCTCAACGCCGGGCGGTGGGACTACCTGTTCAGCGTGATCAAGAAGTTCCGCACCCGCGGTCGCGAGTTCCTGCTGCCCGAGCGCAACGCCGTGACCATGACGGCGCCGTTCATGCGCGCCTACACCGAGCTGCTGGTGCGCACCTGCCACAAGCGCGGCGCGCACGCCGTCGGCGGCATGGCCGCGTTCATCCCCTCCCGGCGCGACCCCGAGGTCAACAAGGTCGCGCTGGAGAAGGTCCGCGCCGACAAGACCCGCGAGTCGGGCGACGGGTTCGACGGGTCCTGGGTCGCCCACCCCGACCTGGTGCCGATCTGCCAGGAGGTCTTCGACGCGGTCCTCGGCGACAGGCCCAACCAGCTCGGCCGGCTCCGCGAGGACGTCTCGGTCTCGGCCGCCGACCTGCTGGCGGTCTCCAAGACGCCGGGCGACATCACCGAGACGGGCCTGCGCAACAACGTCGACGTCGCCCTCCGTTATCTGGCGGCCTGGATGGCCGGCAGCGGCGCGGTGGGCATCCACAACCTGATGGAGGACGCCGCCACGGCCGAGATCTCCCGCTCGCAGATCTGGCAGTGGGTGCACAACGACATCGAGCTGGCCGACACCGGCGAGGTGGTGACCAAAGAGCTGGTCGAGCGGGTCATCGCCGAAGAACTGGACAACATCCGCCGGGAGCCGGGCTTCGACGGGGCCCTGTACGGGCAGGCGGCGGAGCTGTTCACGGAGGTCGCCCTGGACGACGACTTCGCCGACTTCCTCACTCTCCCGGCCTACGCCCGGATGCCATGACACCGGCACCGGCCGAGCTGTCCGGCCGTCTCATGTCCATCCTGGGTCCCGACGGGGTGATCACCGACCCCGTGCGGCTGCGCACCTATGAGTGCGACGGCCTGACCTACCACCGCGCGACCCCGGCCGTCGTCGTCCTGCCCGAGACGGCCGAGCAGGTCGCCGCGGTGGTCAAGGTCTGCGACGAGACCGGCACGCCGTTCGTGGCGCGCGGCTCGGGCACCGGCCTGTCCGGCGGGGCGCTGCCGCGCGCCGACGGCGTGCTGATCGTGACCTCCCGCATGCGCCGCATCATCAAGATCGACATCGCCGACCGGCTGGCCGTGGTGGAGCCGGGCGTCACCAACCTGGCGATCAGCGAGGCGGCCCGCCCGTACGGCTACTACTACGCGCCCGACCCCTCCAGCCAGCAGGTGTGCTCGATCGGCGGCAACGTCGCGGAGAACTCCGGCGGCGCGCACTGCCTGAAGTACGGCTTCACGGTCAACCACGTCCTGGCGATCGAGCTGGTCACCCCGGACGGCGACATCGTCGAGCTGGACGCGATGGACCCCGGGTACGACCTGCTCGGGGCCTTCATCGGCTCCGAGGGCACACTGGGCATCGCCACCAAGATCACCGTGCGGCTCCTGCGCGTCCCCGAGACGGTGACCACCCTGCTGGCCGCCTTCACCACCGTCGAGGCGGGCGGGCGGGCGGTGTCCTCCATCATCGGCGCGGGCATCGTCCCGGCGGCGATCGAGATGATGGACGCCCTGGCCATCGAGGCCGCCGAGGCCGCGGTGCGCTGCGACTACCCCGCCGGGGCCGGCGCGGTGCTGATCGTCGAGCTGGACGGCCCGGCCCCGGAGGTCGCCCACCAGTTCGCCCAGGTGGAGGCCATCTGCCGCGACACCGGCGCCTTCGAGCTGCGCGTCGCCGACGAACCGGCCGAGCGGGCCGCCATCTGGCGGGGCCGCAGGTCGGCGTTCGCGGCCGTTGGGCGCATCAGCCCCGCCTACCTGGTCCAGGACGGGGTCGTGCCGCGCACCGCCCTGCCCGAGGTGCTGGCGGGCATCGAACGGCTGTCCGCGCGGTACGGCATCCGCGTGGCCAACGTCTTCCACGCGGGGGACGGCAACCTGCACCCGCTGGTGCTGTTCGACGACGCCGAGGAGGGCGCGGGCGAGCGGGCCGAACTGGTGTCCGGCGAGATCCTCGACCTGTGCATCGAGAAGGGCGGGTCGATCACCGGAGAGCACGGCGTCGGTGTGGACAAGTCTCGATATATGCCCAAGATGTTCTCGGCGGATGATCTGGACACCATGCAACTCGTCCGGTGCGCCTTCGACCCCAAGAACCTGTCCAACCCCGGAAAGATCTTCCCCACGCCGCGGTTGTGCGGCGAGGCGCCGGGCGTCCGCAAGGGCGTCCACCCCCTGGTGGCCTCGGGAGAGGCGGAGTTGTTCTGATGCCCCTTCCCCTCGATGAGACCCTCGCCGCGAGCGGCGCGACCATCCGCGCCGCCACCGCGGACGACGCGGCCACCCGGGCGCCGGGCCTCGGCCGGCTCACCCCCCGCTGGATCGCCCTGCCGGAGTCCACCGGCCAGGCGGCCGCCGTCATGCGCGCCGCCGCCGAGCACGGGCTGGCCGTGGTCGCCGAGGGCGGAGGCACCAAGCTCGGCTGGGGACCGCCGCCCGAGCGGTGCGACCTGCTGCTGAGCACCGGCCGCATGAACCGCGTGCTGGAGCACGCCGCGGGCGACCTGGTCGCGCGCGTGCAGGCCGGCGTGCGCACGCAGGACCTCGCCGCGGTGCTGGCCGCGTCCGGCCAGGAACTCGCCCTGGACGTCCCCCTCGAAGGGGCCACCGTCGGCGGCACGCTCGCCACCGCCACCGCGGGCCCTCGCCGCCTGCGGTACGGCACCGGGCGCGACCTGCTGATCGGCATCACGGTCGTCCTGGCCGACGGCACGGTCGCCCGTTCGGGCGGCAAGGTCGTCAAGAACGTCGCGGGCTACGACCTGGGCAAGCTGTTCACCGGCTCCCTCGGCACGCTCGGCGTCATCACCGAGGCCACCGTCCGCCTCCACCCGCTGCCGGCCGCGCGCGCGTGGATCACCGCCACCGTCCCCGGCCTCGACCGGCTCCCCGACCTCGCCGCCCTCGCCGGCTCGCAGACCGAGCCGAGCGCCGTGGAGGTCGACCGGCCGACCACGGACGGCCCGCTGACCGTCGCCGCGCTGTTCGAAGGCGTGGCGGCCGGCGAGCGCGCCAAGGCCGCCGCCGAACTGCTGGACGCCACGGCCGTGACCGGCCCCGAGCCGCCCGCCTGGTGGGGCAGGCTCCCCGGCGAGGAGTTCCTGCTGGAGATGCGCGTGCGGCCGAGCGCCGCCGTCCCCGCCCTGGCCGCGGTGGCCGGCGCGGCGCGGGAGGCCGGCGACCTGCCGGTGCGCCTGCGCGGGTCGGCCGCCTCGGCCGTCGTCCACCTCGCCCTCCCCGCGGACGCCTCCCCCGCGCGGGCGCTGACGTTCGTGTCGGCGCTGCGTTCCGACCTGGCCGCGCACGGCGGCAGACTGGTGGTATGGACCGCCCCGGCGGACGCGGCCGGCCTGCTCGACCGGTGGGGCCCGGCCGGGGCCGCCACGCTCATGCGGCGGGTCAAAGAGCGATTCGACCCCGAGGGCCGCCTGTCTCCCGGACGGCTGCCCGCGGGCGGCCCGCCGTCCGGGGGCGGGAAACGCGCGTGAGGAGCCTACGCCGATGAACCCCGACCTGATCAACGACTGCGTGCACTGCGGGTTCTGCCTGCCCACCTGCCCCACCTACGAGCTCTGGGGCGAAGAGATGGACTCCCCGCGCGGGCGCATCCACCTGATGAGACAGCACGTCGAGGGCACCCCGATCACCCCGGAGATGGCCGGCCACTTCGACGCGTGCCTGGGCTGCATGGCCTGCGTCACCGCCTGCCCGTCGGGCGTCAGGTACGACCGGCTGATCGAGCAGACGCGTGCCGAGGTGGAACGGGTCCACCCGCGCTCACGGACCGACCGGGCCTTCCGGGCACTGGTCTTCGGCCTGTTCCCCTACCCTCGGCGGCTGCGGGCGCTGCGCCTGCCGCTGCGGCTGAGCAAGAGCCTCACGCCCCTGATGCGCCCCCTGCTCGAGCGGCTGGACCCACGGCTCGCCGCCATGGCCGAGCTGGCGCCTCCCCTGCCCCGCCGCCGGGTGCGGCTGCCGGGACGCGTGGCGGCGCGCGGCGAGCGCCGGGCGACCGTCGGAGTGCTCACGGGGTGCGTCCAGGGCGAGTTCTTTCCCGGCGTCAACGCCGCGACGGTCCGGGTGCTGGCGATGGAGGGGTGCGACGTGGTCATCCCGCCGGGGCAGGGGTGCTGCGGCGCCCTGTCGGTCCACTCGGGACGGCCGGAGGAGGCCGCGCGGTTCGCGCGCCGGACGATCGAGACCTTCGAACAGGCGGGCGTCGACACGGTGATCGTCAACGCTGCGGGGTGCGGGTCGAGCACCAAGGAGTACACCGACCTGCTCGCCGGCGATCCCGCGTGGGCGGCGCGGGCGCGCGCGCTGCGGTTCGCCGACCTGGCCGAATACCTGGCCGAACTCGGCCCGATAGCCGAACGGCACCCGTTGCCGATCACGGTCGCCTACCACGACGCCTGCCATCTGGCCCACGCCCAGGGCATCCGGGCGCAGCCCAGGGCGCTGCTGGCCGCCGTTCCGGGGCTGCGGCTGCGGGAGGTGCCTGACGCGGCGATGTGCTGCGGCTCGGCGGGCACCTACAACCTGTTCCAGCCGGTCGCGGCCCGCGAGCTGGGCGACCGCAAGGCCGCGCGGGTGCTCACCGTCGGAGCCGATCTCCTGGTGTCGGCCAACCCCGGCTGCACCATGCAGATCGCCGCCGCCGCCCGCCGCCGGGGCGAGCACATCCGCGTCGCCCACACCGCCGAGCTGCTCGACGCCTCCCTGCGCGGCCTCTCCCCCGCCACCCTCGGCCGTGCCTCCGAAGGTCTCTCGACCGCGAGGAACGAGGGCCGGTGAGCACGGTCCAGAGTGTCGATCGGGCGTTGGACGTGCTGGAGGCCCTCGCCGACCAGGGCGGGGAGGCCGGGCTGTCGGAGATCGCGGCCCGCACCGGGCTGCCGTACGGGACGATCCACCGGTTGCTGCAGGCGCTGCTGAGCCGGGGCTACGTCCGGCAGGAGTCCGACCGCAGGTACGCGCTGGGCGGCGCCCTGGTGCGGCTGGGCGGGGCGGCGGAGCGCATGGTGGGCGTGTGGGCGCAGCCGTACCTGGAAAGGATGGTGGCGCTGTCCGGCGAGACGGCCAATCTCGCGGTGCTGGAGGGCGACTTCGTCGTCTACGTGGCCCAGGCGGCGTCCCCGCGGCGGCTGCGGCTGTTCGCCGAGGTGGGACGGCGGGTGCTGCCGCACAGCACCGCGGTGGGCAAGGTGCTGCTGGCCGACCGGCCGGACGCGGCGGACATCCTTGCGCGCACGGGCCTGCCGCGCCGGACGGAGCACACGATCACGACGGTCGAGGCGATGCTCGCCGAGCTGGACGCCGTGCGGTCGCGGGGCTACGCGATGGACTTCGGCGAGGAGGAGCTCGGGGTGCACTGCCTGGCGGTGCCGGTCCGCGACGGCGGCCGGGTGATCGCCGGCATGTCGATCTCTGGACCGGTGGAGCGCATCGAGGCGCTGGACCGGGAGGAACTGGCCGAGGGCATGCGCAAGATCGCCGCGGACTTCGGCCAGGACGTCTCCCCCTCACGCTGACGCGCCCGCCCTCCTTCCCTCGCGCCGCGCCGCGAGCGGAGACTGCGCCACGTCGCCGGACGGTGAGACGGCGGGCGGTGCAGGCGGAACTTCCGGAGACGGCGCGTCAGTGCTCGAGGATCCTGGTGCCGACGGGGTGTTCACCGAAGGGGTGCTGGCAGAGGGCGAAGTCGGCCCCGAAGGGGTCGGAGACGACGGCGACCGGGCCGGTGCGCGACTCGTACGCGGGGATGCGCACCGCCCCGCCTTCGCGGACGATGCGGGCGACGGCTTCGGCGCAGTCGTTCACCCGCAGGTAGAGCATCCAGTGGCGCGGAACCCATTCGATCTCGTAGGGCACGCGCAGCCGTCCGCAGACGGGTAGGTCGCCGATCTGCCACACGACGTAGTCGAAGTCGACCCCGTCGCCGATCTGGAGCGGCTGGTAGCCGAACAGCGCCTGGTAGAACTGGTCGGTCACCCGGGCGTTCCTGGCGTTGAGCTCGTTCCAGCACATGGCGCCGACGTCTCCGTACAGACGGGACCCGATGCGGGCGCCCGACTGCCACAGCCCGAACAACGTGCCCTCGGGATCGGTGGCGAGGGCGAGCCGGCCCTCGTCGCGGATGGTGGTCGGAAGTATGAGGAGCTTTCCGTCGTTGGCCTCGACCCGCACGGCCGAGGCCTCGACGTCGGAGGTGGCGAGGTAGGTGTTCCACGCCGGCTCGACGCCCTCCAGACCGACCGCCGGCGCCGTGATGGCCGCGACCGGCATGCCGTCGACCAGGCACATCGTGTAGTGCCAGAACCGGGGCCCGAGATCTTGACAGGTCCACCCGAAGACGTCCTGGTAGAAGCGGGCCGCCGCCGAGACGTCATGCGTCGTCAGCTCCGGCCAGCAGGGTGCGCCGTCAGGGTAGCGGCAGCGCTCCGACATCACAGATCTCCCCCCGAGAAGACATGAGCCCCTTAGGGGCATACTTCCATCAACACCCGGCACTGGCCCTCTCGGACCCCCAAGCGAGCCATTATCTGGACATATGCCCGTAAATCACGGGCTGACGTGGGGTCAGCGTGACTGCGGGGTGATGTTGATCGAGCCGTTCTGGGGCACCGGCACGACCTGGACCCTGCCGTCCTGGATGGCCTTCCAGAGGATGGCCCCCTGCGGCCCGAGCACCTTCACCAGGTCCTTGATGGACTCGAGCTCGGTCTTGACCTTGGTGTTGATCTGCTGCTGCGCGAGGTTCTGCTGCTTGGCGGACTGCTCGGCGGCGAGCGCGTCGATCAGCGTCTGCGGCGGCTCGGGCTTCTGGATGGTCAGCACGACATCGCCGCAGTCGCCGGTGCCCCCGAAGTTGGGCTGGCAGAAGTAGTCGGCGCCGGCGGTCTCTTTGATGAACTGCCGCGCCAGCTGACCGACCCGGGCCTCCCACTGCTGCTTGGCGTCAGGGTCGTTGAACAGCTTCTTCCACTCGAACTCCTGCGAGGCGGCGTCCATCGCCCGGTCGAGCGGCTGCTTGAAATAGAAGTTGAGCATGCGCCGCCAGCCGTCGGAGGACTGCGAGCCCTCGAAATACGCCACGTACTTCAGCCCGATCTTCTCGTGGAAGCGGCGCAGGGTCTCGCACGAGGTGTTGAGCGTGAAGGTCGCAGACCCGGCGACCTCCATCTCGACGTTGTCCTTGGAGACGATGCTGATCGGCTTGGACTCGGCATCCGGCGAGCCGGAGAAGTCGAAGGTGCGCTGGCCGAAGGGATAGGAGTAGGAGGTGTCGCCCGGGCCGAGGTAGGTCGCCCCGCTGGACGGGTTGATGCACTTCACGAACTTGATCGCCTCGAAGGGGCCGCCGGCGTAGTGCAGCCTCACCTCGTCGGGCGCCGTGCTGACCTTGGTGCACCCGGTGGCGACGAAACCCAGGACCACGATGGCGATCACGGCGAGCAGGACGGTCTTCAGCAGTAACCGGCCGCGCCGCCCTCCTTGCGCCTGGTCATCGGTGCTTTTGCGTGCGCTCATCGCCCACCCGTCCTTTTACTCAGGCTTTACGGTCGGCCGATCCTAGAACACCGGGCGGGAGGCGCGGCGGAGCCGACCGGTTTCCTGTGGACGGACGACCGCCGGCCGGGCAGCCTGTGGACGGACGGACGGACGGACGCAGGCCCGGGCGGAGCGTTCCTCCGGACGGACGGACGCAGGCCCGGGCGGAGCGTTCCTCCGGACGGACGCGCATGCGAGGGACGCCACCGGCGTCCACGCGGCCGGGTCCCGGTGTTCAGCCGGTCTTGACGGTGTGGACGGGGCGGCCGCCGGAGCAGCGGATCTCGATCTCGACCCTGGTCTCGCCTTCGAACCGCACGCGCACCTTGTCCCGTGGCCCGCGCTCGGCGTCCTTGACCTCATACCCCTGAGCCGGCGTCCACGACTGCGATCTCACCAGGCCGCCGTCCTCGCATCGGGCCACCACCACGCCTCCGCGCGTGGCGATGACCCCGCTGTGGCCCGATCGCGGGCTCTCCCCGCCGGACGGCGACGCCTGCGGAGACGACGACGGCGAGGCGGCCGGGCGGGACGGCGCGACCTCGGAGGGCGACGGCGCGGACGGCGACGGCCCCGCAGGGCGAGCGGAGGCGTCGAGAGAACGCCGCACGTCGGCGGGCGAGAGCGCCCGGGTCGCCGAGCCGGTGACGGCGTCCCCGAGAAAGGTGGTCACGACGACGCCGGCGCCGGTGGCGATGGCCGCCGTGAGCAGCCAGCCGCCCACGACCAGAAGCGGGCGCCGGTTCATGCCGCACCCTCGGGCGAGCCGCCCTCGACGCCGTTCACCCGCGAGCCCTCCGTGACAGTGGATCCATGCGCCCGATGTTCCCCGGCCGAAGCCTAAGACCGGGTTAAAGGCGCCATAACAGGGCCCATGCCGACACCGAGACGCCGTGACCGGGCTTATGCCGGTGCTTTTGACCGGTTAGCGTAACCGCCCATGGCCAACGTCCTGCTCGTCGAGGATGACGCGACGATCCGCACCGCACTCATGCGAGGACTGCGTGACCGTGGTCACGCCGTGTCCTCCGCTCCCACCGCGCTGGAAGGGCTGCGCCTCGCCGTCTCCGAACGACCCGACCTGGTCGTCCTGGACCTGGGCCTGCCCGACCTGGACGGCATCGAGATGCTGCGGATGCTCCGGGCCGTCAGCCGCGTGCCGGTGATCGTGGCGACCGCCAGGGACGGCGACGCCGAAATGGTGCGGCTTCTCGACGCGGGGGCCGACGACTACGTGGTCAAGCCCTTCAGCGCGGCCCAGCTCGACGCGCGCGTCCGCGCCGTGCTCCGCCGCACCGGGGACGGCCGCGCCGACGCCTCGGTGACGGTGGGCGACCTGCGGCTCGATCCGCGCAGCCGTGAGGCCGTCCTCGCCGGAACCCCTCTGGACCTCACGCCGCGGGAGTTCGACCTGCTGCACTACCTGGCCGCCCGCCCGGGCCAGGTGGTGACCAAGCGCGAGCTGCTCACCGAGGTGTGGCAGGTGCCCTACGGCGGAGCGGACAAGACCGTGGACGTCCACCTGTCCTGGCTGCGCCGCAAGCTGGGCGAGACCGCCCAGGAACCCCGCTACCTGCAGACGGTGCGCGGCGTCGGGGTCAAACTGGTCGAGCCGTCATGAGGCGCTGGCTCGCGCTGCTGGTGGCGGCCACCACCTCGCTGGTGCTGATCGCGCTGCTCGTGCCGCTCGCGCTGCTCGTCCGGGCCCTGGCCGAGAGCAGCGCGCTCACCCAGGCGACCGCCGAGGCGCAGTCGGTCGCCGCGGCCGTGGGCACCGCGGACGTCGCCGGTCTCACGCTGACCGCCGAACGCACCTCCGCCGGCAGCGGGCACGCGATCACCGTGTTCCTCCCGGACGGGCGGGTCGCCGGGGCTCCGGCTCCCCGGTCGGCCGCCGTGGAGCTGGCCGCGCGCGGGCAGAGCCTGACGGCCGAGACGCCCGCGGGGCTGGAGGTCCTGGTCGCGGTGCAAGGCGTGCCCGGCGGCACGGCGGTGGTCCGCGCGTTCCTCGGCGAGAACGACCTGCACCGCGGCGTCCGCGAGGTGTGGCTGGGCATGCTGCTGCTCGGGCTGGCGCTGATCGGAGTGGGCATCCTGGTGGCCGACCGCCTGGCCCTGGCCCTGACCCGGCCCATGAGCGGGCTGGCCCGCGTGTCGCACCGGCTGGCCGCGGGGGACCTCACGGCGCGGACCACCCCGGGAGGCCCGGCCGAGGTGCGCGACGTGGGGCTCGCGCTCGACCATCTCGCGGGACGGATCAGCGACCTGCTGGCGGAGGAGCGCGAGACGGCCGCCGACATCTCCCACCGGCTGCGCACGCCCCTGACCGGGCTGCGGCTGGAGGCGGAGTCGCTGGCCGACCCGCGGGAGGCGGCGCGGCTGGGCGCCCGCGTGGACGCGCTGGAGCGCGCCGTGACCTCGGTCATCACCGACGTGCGCCGCAGGTCGCGCGAGCAGGCGAGTTGTGACGCGGCGCGGGTCGTGAGCGAACGCGTGACCTTCTGGTCGGTGCTCGCCGAGGACCAGGGACGGGCCGCGCGGGTGAGGGTGCCGCCGGAGCCGCTGGAGGTGGCCGTGAGCGCCGCCGAGCTGTCGGCCTGCGTGGACGCGCTGCTCGGCAACGTCTTCGCCCACACCCCCGAGGGCGCCGCCTTCTCCGTGCGGCTGGAGCCCGAGGCCGGCGGCGCGCTGCTGGAGATCGCCGACTCGGGGCCGGGTTTCCGTCCCGGGGCCGGGCCGCCTGTGGAACGCGGCACGAGCGGCGGCGGCTCCACGGGGCTCGGCCTGGACATCGCCCGGCGGACGGCCGAGGCGTCCGGCGGCTCCCTCGCCCTGGACGCCTCCCCCACCGGCGGCGCCCTGGTCGTCCTCCGCCTGGGGTCCCCCCGATGACCGTGACGCGACCCGCCGCGGCGCACCCGGGACCCGCGAGCGACCCCGAAGCGGCGTCGGCGTCCCGTCCCGGACGCTCTTAGGAGTGCCTTAACGTCGTCGCAGCGCGGGCTTAGCGCGGTCGGCGCGAGTGTTGGCGCATGACGAACGCACACCGCATCAGCAAGGCCGCCAAGCTCGCCATCGCGGGAGCCGGCGTCGCCGTCGTCCTCGGCACCGGAGCCGCCGCCTCGGCCGCGTCCCCCGGGTTCTCCGTCCCCTCCGGGGCCGCGTCGCTCACGGGCGCGACCGGCTCCGCGGCCGCCTCGGCGGCGACCGCGAGCCAGGGCTCGGCCACCTCCCTGGGGATCACCTACCGGCAGGCGATCAGGATCGCCAAGAAGCGCGTCCCCGGCGCCCGGGTCACCAAGGTCGAGCGCGAGTGGGAGCACGGCCGGCGGGCGTGGAAGGTCGAACTGCACAAGCGCGGCATCGAGTACCGCGTGTACATCTCCGTCACGACCGGAAAGATCATCAAGTTCCGCCAGAAGCACGACCACTGACCCAGAGCGCCGCCGCTCCCGTCCTCCGCGGGGACGGGATCAGCGGCACTGGGTGAGCATGGCGTCCTTGTCGGGGGCCGTGACGGGGAGGTCGTACTTCAGGGCCACCTGGGCGAAGCGGACGACGTAGGAGCACCGGATGCCCTTCGCCGGCGGCAGCCACGTGGCGGGCCCCGAGTCGCCCTTGGAGGAGTTGGCCGAGCCGTCGACCGGCATCAGGTTCAGCGGGTCGTTGGCGATCTGGACCCGCTTGGACCTGCTCCACCGCGACGCGCCCATCTGCCAGTCGTAGGAGAGCGGCATGACGTGGTCGATCTGCACCTCGGAGGCGTCCTGCTTGGTCCACTCGATGGTCTTGCTCGTATACGGGTCGTCCAGGGTCATCGAGACCAGGACGCAGTTGGAGCCGGAGCGGTACTTCAGCTTCTCGCCGTCGCGCGCCAGGATGTCGTTCCTGGTGTCGCAGCCGTTGTGCGCGAGGGGAATCTCCTCGGCGTTGTCCGCCCACGCGTACCCGAACTCATCGCGGTCGTAGCCCGTCTTCGGTCCGCGTCCCTTGGTCGGGACCTTTTCAATGATCTTGATCGCCTCGGCGAGGTCCTTGGCGGATTTGATCACTCCAAGGCCGCGCTCGGTGCCCTTGGGGTTGTCCAGCGGGTTGACGCCGGTCGAGCCGCCGCCGTCCCCCCGCGCCCCTCCATCGCTCCCGCCGCCACCGGAACCGCCGGCGTCGATCGGAGCACATCCCCCGATCATGGCGGCCACGACCGCTCCCACCACGATCGCGCGAGATCCACGCAGGCGCACTGCCACCCCCAGGTAAAAGGAAAGTAATGCCTAGGTATAGCAACTACCCGCGAAAGCCGCGATTACGGCACCTGATCGGATGAGGTCTCCGGACGGCGGCCCGCGATACCGGCGGATCGGACACGACGGACCGGACACGACGCGGCGCACCGCACCTCGACGCACCGCACCTCGGCGCACCACACCTCGCCGCGCGGCGACTCGCCGCCTCCCGCACGGCAGAGTGCCCGGAATCCGACCACCGGATTCCGGGCACCTGGACCGCCGCGTCCCCTTCGGGCCGCGGGACGCTAGAGGCCGTACTCCTTCGTGATGCGCTCGTGGCGCTCGACCTCGATGCCGGCGCTCCGGGCGAGGTCGAGCCAGGCCAGCGGGTGGCTCCACCGCTCGGTGGCGTCGTCGAGCAGGGCGTCGACCTCGACCGCCTCGACGCCCGGCGGCACGGCGATCCAGCCGTAGACGCCCTGGAGCCGCTCGCCGGTGGAGGGGTGGGTCACCGAGTAGTTCTCGTCGCTGTAGACCCACATGGGCCAGCCGCGCTCGGCCAGGACCTCGTTGAACTCGGTCCAGTCGTCCTCGCTGGGGGCCGCGCCGTCGAAGAACCAGCTCGTGTAGCCGCCCGGGCGCAGCATCGCCACGCCCGCGAACGGGATGACGTAGTTCTCCTGCTCTTCGGCGCTCTCGGGCACCGGCTCCAGGGGACGGGGGTCGACGACGACGGTGTCACCGGCGTTGTAGTCCATGCCGCGGGGCTGCGGGATGAGCAGCCGCGCGGTGGCCGGGCCCGTGCGGACGGACAGGACCTCGCGGCGGCTGCCGTCGGAGACCGGCAGGACGACCCGGACGAGGTGCCACTCTTCCTCGATGGGACCCTCGGGGGACTCGATCGGCATGCCGATCTTGGCCGCGCCCTCGCGCACGAGAGCCCAGTCTTCCGAGGCGGTCGCCATGACGATCATGCGCCAGACGTCCTCCTCCTCGCCGGCGTCCGACTCGACCAGGTCGCGGAGGATGGCCGCGCCCTTGACGTTGTCGCCGAGCTGCTGTGCGGCTCCGGCGAGCAGCCGGCGGGCCTCCAGTTCGACCATGCCCTGCGCGCCGGACGCGATCGACTGCTCGGCCTCGGCGGCGGTCTCGGTCCACCGCTCGCGGGCCCGGTGCAGGCGCGCCAGCGCCAGGTGAGAGGACGCGGGGGGCAGCATGGCCGCGAAACGCTCCAGCCGCTCGTCCTGCTCGGCCTCGATCAGCACGCCGGTGAGGTAGGCGACGTCCTCGTCCTCGGCGGCGGCCGGGTCGGCGTCCTCGACGATCGTCTTCCACAGGATGTCGGCGCCCAGCGGCGCGTATCCGAGGAAGCCCAGCGTGGTGGTGTGCCGGCGGGTCGCCTCAAGGTCGGTGCCCGACAGCGGCCACAGCCAGCCCACCCAGCGCTCGGGGTCGGCGTTGTGGCCGTCCGCGGCGTCGAAGTAGGCGACCAGCTCGGGCTGCGGGCCCGGCGGCGGGGGCGGCACGGCGGCGTCGACGGCGGCGCGCAGCGCGGCCACCCGCTCGGGCAGCCCGTCGGAGACGCGCAGGTCGCCCAGCCACGACTCGGCGAGGTCGGCCAGCGCGCGGGCCTGCCAGATGCCCTGCCGCGCCACCGCCAGCTCGCCGGCGATGAGCGCCAGCTCGACCCGGCCGTGATGCACGCCCATGGTCTCGAAGTAGGCCATCCACTGGCGCAGCACACGGCCGAGCTGCCAGGTGTTGCTGATCACCGAGTCGAGCAGGCGGACGGCGCGCGCCCACTCGACCCAGTCGCGCGGGTGCTCGCCGACGACGTCGAGATCGGGAAGGGCCTCGAGCGCCTCGGCCTTGCGGTCGGCGGAGGCGAGCACCAGAGCCCGCAGCACGCCTTCCCTGTGGTCCTTGGCCACCGGGTCGTCCGCCGGGAACTCCTTGGCCGCGTCGAGCTCGGTGAGGGCCTCCATGGTGCGGCCGGCGGCGAGCAGAGCGCGCACACCCGCGGCCGCCAGCTCCCAGCTGACCTGCGCGTCGGCGGCCTTGCGCCCGGCGACGGCGGACTCGTAGTAGGTGACCGCCTGCTCGACCTCGCCCTTGTCGGACAGCGCCGCGACGTACTGCGTGACGAGCCCGCAGTAGGCGGGGGAGTCGGGCCGGAGGCCCTCGAGCGCGGCGCCCAGGGCGGCCAGGCGCTCGGCGGCGTACCCGGGGCCGTCGGTGTTGGCCTGGCAGACGGCCAGCGCCTCGACGGCGGCGGGGACGGAGGGGCAGTCTTTGGTGTCCTCGCGGCGCGCGAACTCCATCAACGCCTCGGCGTCGCCGAGGGCGGCCACGCCCTGGGCGCGGTCACCGATGCGGCTCAGCAGGTGCCAGTGGCGGGCGAACAGCTCCAGCCAGGGCAGCTCGAGCTCTTCCGCCTGCTGGGCGACGGCCGGCGCCATCACGTCGAGCTGGGCGTACCGGCCCTCGAAAGCCTGCGCGGGCAGGTCACCCAGCGCGATGGCCAGCCCGGTGTTCCCCGCTTCGTGCAGTTGCCGCTGGGTGTCTGCGACCCAGGCCCAGATGTCCACGTCCATGGCAGGTCAGTCTGCCAGTTCGCAGAGCATGTCCCAAACATGCGGACGGTGCGGTGAGGATGACTCCCCGTACAGGGCCGGCTCGCGGGCCGCCCGTGGCGAACCCGCGGTCCCGCCCGAGACGGGCCGCCGGGCGCCCTGGACCAGCCGGTCGGGCGCCCGGAGCCTTCGGGCGTGCGTGGTTCAGGTGAGCTGGGCGGCGGGGATGTCGCCGGAGGCGACCAGGACGGCCGGGCCGGTCAGCAGGCTGGTGTGCTCTTCGAGCGTCACCGTCAGAAGGCCCCCGGGGACCTCGACCGCCCAGGTGCCCAGCGGATCGCCGCCGAGCCGAGCCGCCGCCACGGCCGCGGCGACCGCGCCGGAGCCGCACGCCAGCGTCTCGCCCGAGCCGCGCTCGAAGACGCGCATGACGACCCGGCGTTCGCCCACGGCGTTGAGGAACTCGATGTTGACACCGTGCGGGAACACGGCCGGGTCGAACGCGGGCTGGGAGGACAGGTCGAGATGAGTCACCGGTTCGCCGGTCACGCAGGCCAGGTGCGGGTTGCCCACGTCGACGACGAGCCCGTCGAACTCGGCGCCGCCGAGGCCGGCCCGGCTCTCGCCGAGCACCTTGGGCGCGCCCATGTCGACCGTGACGTCCCCCTCGCGGCCGAGCCGCACCCGGCGGACGCCCGCCCGGGTGACGACGTCGAACTCGCCGGGCTCTGCCAGGCCGGCGTCCACGAGGTAGCGCGCGAAGACCCGCAGGCCGTTGCCGCAGATCTCGCTCAGGCCGCCGTCGGCGTTGCGGTAGTCCATGAACCACTCGGCGCCCGTGGGGCCGCCGGCCTCGCGGGCCGACTCGGCGATGCTCACGGCCTCGGGGCTGAGCTTGACCGGCACCACGCGCAGCACGCCGTCGGCGCCGATGCCGGCGCGGCGGTCGCACAGCGCGGCGACCGCCGAGGCGTGCAGGTCGAGGCTCCCGTCACGGTCGGGAAGAATGACGAAGTCGTTCTGGGTGCCGTGCCCTTTGACGAACCGCATGCCGACAGATCTTACGCCCCGACGAGCGCCAGGGATCGTTCCACCATGTCAGGAGCGTCGAAAGGCAGCCAATGCACGCGCGGGTCGCGCCGGAACCACGACTGCTGGCGTCTGGCGAACCGCCGGGTGGCCCTGATCGTCTCGTCGCGGGCCTGCTCCTCGGTCCACTCCCCCGCGAGGAACCGCAGGACCTGCGCGTAGCCGAGGGCCCGGCCTGCCGTACGGCCCTGCGGAAGCCCCAGCGCGGCCAGGGCCTTCACCTCCTCGACGAACCCGGCCGCCCACATGCGGTCCACGCGGAGCGCGATGCGCTCGTCGAGCACGGGCCGGGGCACCTCGACGCCGATCTGCACGCTGTCGTAGAGGGCGTCGTAGGAGGGCATCGTGGCCGAGAAGGGCTGCCCGGACAGCTCGATCACCTCAAGGGCGCGGACGATGCGGCGGCCGTTGCTCGCCAGGACGGCCTCGGCGGCCACCGGGTCGCGCTCCTTCAGTCGCTGGTGGAGCGCCTCGGGCCCGGCCTCGGCCAGCTCGGCCTCCAGCCTCGCCCTGATGCCGGGGTCGGTGCCGGGGAAGCGCAGGTCGTCCAGGGCCGCGCGCACGTACAGCCCCGAACCGCCCACCAGGATCGGCGTCGTGCCTCGGGCCAGCATGGCGTCGATCAGCGGCCGGGCCGTCCGCTGGTACTCGGCGACGCTGGCCGTCTCGGTGATGTCCCAGACGTCCAGCAGGTGATGAGGGACGCCGCGCCGCTCGGCGAGGGTGAGCTTCGCCGTGCCGATGTCCATGCCGCGGTACAGCTGCATGGAGTCGGCGTTGATCGCCTCGCCGCCCAGGCGGAGCGCGAGGTCCACGGCCAGGTCGGACTTGCCCGCGGCGGTCGGCCCGACGACGGCCACGACCGGCGGCCGTCCTTGGGGGCGCGCGCCCTGCGGCCGCCCCTGGCGGGGCGCGACCGGCGTGCCCGGCGCCGCCGGGCTCGGGAGGGCCTCGGGTTCGCGTGCCACTACAGCTCCCAGTCGAGGGTCGGAGGGAGGTGGCCTTCCAGGGTCAGCAGCCAGCGTTTGGACTCGACTCCGTCGCCGCCGCTGAACCCGCCCAGGCCGTTGCCCGCGACGACGCGATGGCACGGCACGATGATCGGGACCGGGTTGCTCCCCATGATCGACCCGATGGCGCGGGCCGGGACGCCCGCGCCGCTGCTCGTCGCAAGCTCGCCGTACGTCGTCACCTTCCCGTAGGGGACGGTCTCGTACAGCGTGCCCAGCACCAGTCTCTGGAGCGCCGACATCAGGCGCCAGTCGACCGGCACCGTGAAGGCGGTGAGCCGCCCGGCGAAGTACGCGGCGAGCTCGTCGCGCGCCCCGGCCGTGCGGGCGGGGTCGTCGACGGCGTGCGCGCCGAGGCGATCGAGAATCTTGGCCCTGACCTGCTGCCCGTCCTCGAACGCGGTGGCCGCCACGCCGTCGGGGGTGACGGCCGCCAGCACGTCACCAAGTGGTGTCGGCACGCTGCCGAAGGCGACGTCTACCATCTGATCATGTCCATCCGCGCGCTCTTGACCGCGGGCACGGCCGTCGCCGTCCCCCTGCCTTCACCGTAACCACACTTGGGCACGCCCTCGTCCCGTGTGGGGCGAGCGGCTCAGGCAAGGCTCCAGCGCGCCACGAGGTAACCGACGCCGTAGGGCGCGTCATCGTAGAGCAACTCGCCCCGCAGACCCGTGCCGCCGTCCCCCGTGCCCGCTCCGGCGGCGCCGGCGAGGACCTGGAACGCCGCCCGGCCCGCGACCCACATGCGGGCCGCCTCGCCGGGGTCGAGCGCGGCCAGGGCTCGCGGGTCGGCGTCGCCGAGCGCCCGCGCGAGCGCCTCGTTGTACGCCTGGGCGCCCGGGTCGTGGTAGCCGGGGGACTTGACGGTGAGCTTGGCCGAGCCGTCGCCCATGACCAGCAGCGCCACGCGTTCCGCACAGCGGGCCATGGCCTCGCCGGCGCGCGCGCACGCCGCGGGCGAGGCGTCGGAGGGCACCGCCTCGTACCCGGCCACCGGCCCGACGCCCGCCAGGTCGGCGAGCAGGCGTCCGATGGTCAGCGACAGCGGGAGGACGGGGACTCCGGCGCCGACCAGCACGCCGGCTCCCCAGGGTGCCAGGCTGCCTCCGGCGTCCGGCCCGTAGGAGACCGCCTGCGCGGGCCCGTCGGCGGCGCCGGTCACGATGATCGCGTCAGGCGCCGCCTCGGCGAGCGATCGGACGGCGGACACGCAGGCGGCGCGCAGGTCGTCCAGCTCTGGCGCCGCCGCGCCGGCGAGTTCGGGCGCGATCAGCGGAGGATGCGGGCACACGGCCGCGGCGACAAGCACAAGATCAGGCTAGTCCCGGCCGGCCGGTCGCCGGGCCTCGCGAGCCGCGATGCCCGGCGACCGGGGTGGGAGCGTCGGCCGGCCCCAGGGATCAGGTGCCGCCGAAGTCCTGGGTCCACCAGGGGCCGCCGCTGCCGAAGTGCACGCCCACGCCGATGGCCTTGAGCTTGCAGTTCATGATGTTGGCCCGGTGACCGGGGCTCTTCAGCCAGCCCTGGACGACCTCCGCCGGGGTGGCCTGGCCGCGCGCGATGTTCTCGGCGAACGCCGAGGAGTTGTACCCCGCCGCCTTGATGCGGTCCCACGGGGAACGCCCGTCGGCGGAGGTGTGGTCGAAGTACTTCTTGGCCGCCATGTCGTCCGAGTGGCCCCGGGCCGCCGCGCGCAGGTGCTCGTCGATGCGCAGCGGGCCGCAGCCCTCCTCCTGCCTGGCGACGTTCGTGAGGCGCGCGACCTCGTTCTCGGCCGCCACGACGGACGAGGGCGCGTCCGCCGGAGGGGGCGCCGGCTTGGCCGGGCTCTTCGTCGGCTTCGGGGTGGGCCTGGCGGACGGCCTGGGAGTGGGTCTGGCGGACGGCTTCGCGGTGGGCTTCGCCGTCGGCTTCGGCTTCGGGGTGGGCGTGGCCGGCGGGGACTTGGACGGGGGGGTGTTCGGGGCCGGGTCTGAGGAGGGGTCGCCCAGTCCCGCGGACCGTCCCGGCAGCTGCGGGTTGGGCTCGACGTAGCCCGCCGGCCCGTCCGGCCCGGGGATGCCCTGGCCTTCGGCCTGGGTGCCGGTCTTCGTGCCCAGCTTGCTCTTGGTGCTCTCGGTCTGTCCGACCGGCTCGGCCTCCTGGCCGTTCGGCGCGGACTGCGCCCCGCCGCCGGACTGTCCCTCGCCGCCGGACTGTCCTGCCCCGGAGGAACCGTCCGCACCGCCACCGATGTCCGCCGATCCGGCGGATCCGTCGTCGGAGGTGGCGTCGTCGTCCGCCGACGAGTCGTCCGTGGCCGCCTGGCCGTCGCCTGCGGCCGCGACGCCGCCGGCGCCTGCCTGCTCGGAGGACTGCCGGCTGACCGGATCCGAGCCGCCGGTCAGGGTGATGACCCCTCCGGCGGTGACCGCCGCGGCGAACACGGCGGCCGCCGCGCAGATCACAAGGGTCCGTCTCCGGGAACCCGAGGGGGACGCGGGCTCGGACGAGAGGTACTCCGGGGGCATTGCAGAGTTGGACTCGTCATAGGGGCCCGGCGACCGATGGTCGTGCCGATCCATGTAGTTGACTCCTGCGGCCTATCGGGGGGAAAGCACTCCGGCTTCCGCGGGCGGTCGTCACACTAGCCCCATAGGCCCGATTACCGCACCTCAATCACGGAAGAATCACGACTTGTCATCACTTGGACCGATCTCATTTCGAACGATGCCGCCGCGCGGCGGCGCGAGGGCGATCTTCCGGATGCTGGGGCTCACGGTGGTCCTCGGCGCCGGCGCCTGCGCGCCGGGATCCCCGGCGGCGTCCCCCGATCCGGCTTCCCGATCAGCCCACGGGCAGGCCACGCCGACCCCCCGTCCGGCCCCCGCGACGCGCGCGGGAGGGCACTCCGAGGACGGCGGAGTATTCGAACACCAAGAAGGGGCAGGTCAGCCGCCTTCGACTCCCCCGTGGACGCGGCCCGGCCCGCCCGAGGGCGGATGGACCCGCGCGGTGCCTCCCCCCGGACGACCCGGTGCTCCGGAGCAGGGGCTGACCACTCCCAGGGCTCGCGGGGGCCACGGCACGCGGGCGGGGGCCAGGGGGCCGTCCGGGAACGACGGGCGGCGCGGGCCCGCTCGCCCTCCGGCCCCGGACGCCTCCCAGGCACCTGATCGGCGACGGGCGCCCGAGGGACGGGGCGGCTCGCCGACCGGCGAGGACCGTCCCGAACGGCCTTCGGACAACCGTGATCGGCCGCGCCCGGCGTCACCCGTGCTCAAGACGCCGCGGTCTGCGCCGCCGCCCCCCAAGACGCAGCGACCGCCCTCTCAGGACCGCCGGCGACCTGAGCCGCCCCCTGACGCCAGGATGCGGCCGGAGGCCACCCCGGCGCCGGTCGGGCCGCCACGCCGGACGCCGAACCCCTGCGCGACCTTCACCGACTTCCGCAAGGACTACTGCGAGCGGCTCATCGACGGCATGGGGAACGACACAAGGCGCCCCTAGCCAAGAGCGCCGAAAAACGGCCTTGGTCAGGAGCGGCGGATGGACGGCATGCCGAGCGGCACCGCGCCCGCTTTGCCCGAGCCGCCGCCGTCGCCGGTGCCGCAGGCGGCGCTCTCTCTGGCCTCCCAGGCGTCACCGGCGCGCGTGCGGCGCAGCGAGAGCGCGGGGCCATCGGCGACCAGGTGGTGGGGAGCGGCGTAGGTGACCTCGACCGTGACCATGTCGCCGGGCCGCGGCGGGTCGCCGTGCGCCCCGCCCTCGCCGGCGCCGCGCAGCGCGGGCACGAAGTGGACCAGGCGGTTGTCGGGAGCGCGGCCGGACATGCGGTGCGTCGCCTCGTCCTTGCGGCCTTCGCCCTCGGCGACCAGCACCTCAAGAGTGCGGCCCACCTGGGCCTTGTTCTCGGCCCACGAGATGTCGTTCTGCAGGGCGACGAGCCGCTCGTAGCGCTCTTGGACGACCTGCTTGGGCACCTGCTCGTCCATGGTGGCGGCCGGCGTGCCCGGCCTGATGGAGTACTGGAAGGTGAAGGCGTTGGCGAAGCGCGACGCGCGGACGACGTCCAGGGTGGCCTGGAAGTCCTCCTCGGTCTCGCCGGGGAAGCCGACGATGATGTCGGTGGAGATGGCCGCGTCGGGCATGGCGGCGCGCACGCGCTCGATGATGCCGAGGTAGCGCTCGGCCCGGTAGGACCGGCGCATGGCCTTCAGGACGCGGTCGGAGCCCGACTGCAGGGGCATGTGGAGCTGGTGCATGACGTTCGGCGTCTCGGCCATGGCGGCGATGACGTCGTCGGTGAACGCGGCGGGGTGCGGCGAGGTGAAACGCACCCGCTCAAGCCCCTCGACGTCGCCGCAGGCGCGCAGCAGCTTGCCGAAGGCCAGCCGGTCGCCGAACTCGACCCCGTAGGTGTTGACGTTCTGACCGAGGAGGGTGACCTCGAGGACCCCGAGGTCGACCAGCGAGCGGACCTCGCCGAGGACGTCGCCGGGGCGGCGGTCCTTCTCTTTGCCGCGCAGCGCGGGGACGATGCAGAAAGTGCAGGTGTTGTTGCACCCGACCGAGACCGACACCCACGCGGCGTACGCCGACTCGCGCTTGGTGGGCAGCGTGCTCGGGAAGACCTCGAGCGACTCTTTGATCTCGACCTGGGCCTCCTGCGCGATGCGGGCCCGTTCGAGCAGCACCGGCAGCGAGCCGATGTTGTGCGTGCCGAAGACCACGTCGACCCACGGGGCCTTGCGCACGATCTCGCCCTGGTCCTTCTGCGCCAGGCAGCCCCCCACGGCGATCTGCATGCCGGGGTTGCGCACCTTGGCGGGGCGCAGGTGGCCGAGATTGCCGTACAGCCTGTTGTCGGCGTTCTCGCGGACGGCGCAGGTGTTGAACACGACCACGTCGGCCGTCTCGCCGTCGCCCGGGCGGACGTACCCGGCGTCCTCCAGCAGGCCGGTGAGCCGCTCTGAGTCGTGGACGTTCATCTGGCACCCGTACGTGATGACCTCGTACGTGCGGGCGCGCTCCTCGGTGACAGTCATCTCAACGACTAGGGTAGGCGCTCCGCGACGCTCGTCGCACGTCGCGCGCCCCGCCGCTGGTGAAGCGTTCCATCACCTGAGGCGCCGCGTCGAGACCAGGCCGTGATGCGATCGGTACCACCCGGTTAGTGACCAGTGCCCCGGACCACTTACGTTGTCCACCATGACGGACAACGGGGACGCGACTCCTCTCGTCAGAGTCGAGAACGTCAACAAGAACTTCGGTGCCCTGCACGTGCTCAGGGACATCAACCTGACGGTCTCCCGGGGGGAGGTCGTCGTGGTGATCGGCCCGTCCGGGGGCGGGAAGTCGACGCTTTGCCGCGCCATCAACCGGCTGGAGACGATCGATTCCGGCACCATCGTCTTCGACGGGCAACCGCTGCCCGCCGAGGGCAAGGCGCTGGCCCGGCTGAGGTCGGACGTCGGGATGGTGTTCCAGTCCTTCAACCTGTTCGCGCACAAGACGATCTTGGAGAACGTCACGCTGGGCCCGATCAAGGTCCGGGGCGTGCCGCGCGAGCAGGCCGAGAAGCGCGGCATGGAGCTGCTCGAACGGGTCGGCATCGCCAGCCAGGCGAGCAAGTACCCCGCCCAGCTGTCGGGAGGCCAGCAGCAGCGGGTGGCCATCGCCCGCGCGCTCGCGATGGACCCCAAGATGATCCTGTTCGACGAGCCGACCTCGGCCCTGGACCCCGAGATGGTCCAGGAGGTGCTCGACGTCATGATCGGCCTGGCGCGGGACGGCATGACGATGGTGGTGGTCACCCACGAGATGGGCTTCGCCCGCCGGGCCGCCAACCGCGTCGTGTTCATGGCGGAGGGCCAGATCGTCGAGGAGAACACCCCCGACGAGTTCTTCACCAACGCCAGCACCGACAGGGCCAAGGACTTCCTGTCCAAGATCCTGACGCACTGATCGGCGGTCGTGCACGCGCGCGCGGCTCGTACGGCGGTTCGTACGGGCCGCCGTGCCGTCGTACTCCGGGACGGATGCGAGCGAGCCGCCGGCGTCTCGCGACTCCGGCTCGTCAAGCTGTCCCTCGCATGCGTTCGTCCGTACGCCGCTCATGAGAAAGCCGCTCCTCGCACATCGCTCGTCCGCACATCGCTCGTCCGCACATCGCTCGTCACGCTGTTACGCACGTCACGAAGAAAGCTGAGGTACACGCATATGCGTTCACGACGGTTCGGGGCCCTGCTCCTGTCCGCCGCGGCACTGGCCGGCAGCCTCGCCGCCTGCGGCAACAGCGGCCCGACGACGGCTCTGCAGAAGGCCAAGGACGACAAGAAGCTCACCATCGGCGTCAAGTACGACCAGCCGGGCATGGGCCTGAAGAAGCCCGACGGCACGGTCGAGGGCTTCGACGTCGACGTGGCGACCTACCTGGCCGGCAAGCTCGGCGTCCCGCCGGAGGGCATCACCTGGAAGGAGGCGCGCTCGGCCAACCGCGAGACGTTCCTCCAGCAGGGCCAGGTCGACCTGATCGTCGCGACCTACTCCATCACCGAGGCGCGCAAGCCCAAGGTGACCTTCGCCGGGCCGTTCTACATCGCCCACCAGGACACGCTGGTGCGCGCGGACGACACCTCGATCACCTCGCTGGACACCCTCAAGGGCAAGCGCATCTGCCAGGTGAGCGGGTCCAACTCCTGGAAGAACATCGCCGAGGGCACCAACAAGGACAACAAGAAGGTCGACGTCCAGCTCGTCCCGGCCGGGGCCTACGACGAGTGCATCACCAAGCTCAAGGGCAACGCGATCGACGCGGTGACCACCGACGACATGATCCTCGCCGGTTACGCCAAGCGCGAGGGCTCCTCGCTCAAGGTCACCGGGGCCCCGTTCACCGACGAGAAGTACGGCGTCGGCCTGAAGAAGGGCGACAAGGAGACCTGCGAGGCCGTCAACAAGGCGATCACCGAGATGTACTCCGACGGGACGATCCAGAAGCTGTTCGACAAGCACTTCTCCGGCACCGGCCTGAAGTTCACCGCGACCGGCGCGCCGCCTGCCGAGGGCTGCGCCTGATCCCCTGTCCCCGCGCCGGTGAGGTCCCCTCACCGGCGCTCCCCGTCTCCGGTGGAGCCCGATGGAATCGCTTCTCGACTTCAGCCCCCTCGTCGAACAGTTCGGCACGATCCTCACAGGCTTCTGGTCGACGATCCGCCTGACCGTGATGAGCGCGATCCTGGCGCTGATCCTCGGCACGGTCCTGGTCGCGATGCGGGTGTCCCCCACGCCCGTGCTGCGCGCCGCCGGGACGATCTACGTCAACACCCTCCGCAACACCCCCCTCACGCTGGTGCTGCTGCTGTGCGCGCTCGGCCTGAGCGACACCCTGCAGCTGTCGCTGTCCAGTGACTCCCCCACCAACTACTACTGGTGGGCCACGCTCGGCCTGTCCGCCTACACCGCCGCGTTCGTCTGCGAGGCGCTGCGCTCGGGCATCAACACCGTGCCCCCCGGCCAGGCCGAGGCGGCGCGGGCGATCGGGCTGACGTTCACGCAGTCACTGCGCATGGTCGTGCTCCCACAGGCCTTCCGCTCGGTGATCGCGCCGCTCGGCAGCATCCTGATCGCGCTGACCAAGAACACCACCATCGTGATCGTCGCCGGCTACATCGAGGCGTCGGCGGTCATGAAGCAGATGTTCGACGACTACGGAGGCACGCTGCCGATCTTCCTCGGGTTCGCGGCCGGGTACATGATCCTCACCCTGCCCACCGGGTTCTTCTTCGGCTGGCTCGCCAAGCGCATGGCGGTGGTCCGATGAGCACCAGCGTCCTGTTCGACGTTCCGGGCCCCCGCGCGCGCCTGCGCAACAACGTCCTGACCCTCGCCTCCGCCGTCGTGGTGCTCGGCATCGCCTACCTGCTGATCAAGGGCCTGGCGGACAAGGGGCAGTTCGCGGGCCGCCTGTGGGAGCCGTTCCTGCGGGCCGAGGTGTGGACCGGGCAGATCTTCCCCGGCCTGATCGCCACCCTGCAGGCCGCCGTCGTCTCCGCCGTGCTCGCGCTGCTCTTCGGCGTCGTCTTCGGGCTGGGCAGGATGTCGGACCACGCCTGGATCCGCAGGCCCGCGGGCGCGGTCGTGGAGTTCTTCCGCGCCATCCCGCTGCTGCTGCTCATCTTCTTCGCCCAGGCCGGGGTCGCGACCATAAGCGGCTACACCCTCAGTGTGCCGGCGTTCGCCGCCGTGGTCGTCGGCCTGACCCTGTACAACGGCTCGGTGCTCGCCGAGGTGTTCCGGGCGGGCGTCCTGGCCGTGCCCAAGGGCCAGTCGGAGGCCGGGTACGCCCTCGGGCTGCGCAAGGGCGGCGTCATGCGCATCATCCTGCTGCCGCAGGCCACGACCGCGATGATGCCGGCCATCGTCAGCCAGATGGTCGTCCTGCTCAAGGACACCGCGCTCGGCTGGGTCATCGCCTACGAGGAGCTGCTGAACTTCGGGCTCAAGCAGATCCCGGCGAACTTCGGCAACCTCATCCCGAGCGCGATCGTCATCTCGCTGGTGTACATCGCGATCAACCTGGCGCTGAGCTACCTCGCCAACGTGCTGGAACGGCGCAGCAGGCGCAGCCGGCGCACGAGCGCGACCGTCGTCACCGCCCCGGGCGCGGTCGGGGTCAACAGCGCGGCGGCCGGGACCGACGTCAGGTTCTGACGCTCCGGCCGGCCGGAGCCGCGGCGGACGACGCCGTGGACGCCGGCCGGCCGGGCCCCGCGACGTGTCCCGGACTCCGGCCGGCCGAGCTCGCGACACGTGCCCCGGACTTCGCGCGCGTGTCCAGGACGCCGCCCTGGCGAGCCCGCCGCGTGTCAGGACGCCACCTTGACGAGGCTGCCACGTGTCCGGGACGCCGGCCGGGCGGGCGAAACAGCCTTCTCCACGTGCTTTGCGGTGATACGCGTGGCACGATCAGCGGCGTAGCCGCCACGCGGGCCGGGGTTTTCCGGCAGGATGCCGCTATGCCCCCCGATCGCATGTCCGGGCACCCCTCGTCGCCGTTCGGCGCCTGGCCCTCGCCGATCTCCACCGCCGACGTCGTCCGCGGTGGGCTGCGTCCCGGATACCCGACGGCGCTCGCCGGAGAGATGTGGTGGGAGGAGGACCGCCCCACCGAAGGCGGGCGGCGCACCCTCGTCCACCACGCGGCCGGCGGCGCACGGCGCGAGCTGCTGAGCCCGCCCTGGGACGCCCGCACCCGCGTCCACGAATACGGCGGGCGTTCCTACGCCGTGGCGCCCGGGGTCGGCGTCGTGTTCGCCTCCCATGCCGACCAGCGGCTCTACCTCATCCGCGACGACGGATCAGGGCCGGCGCGAGACCCGGTCGCCATCACGCCCGCGCCGGACGCCCCCTGCGCCCTGCGCTATGCCGACCTCACCGTGCACCGCGACGAGGTGTGGTGCGTCCAGGAGCGCCACGCGGGCGGCGGGAAGGTCGTCCGGTCCATCGTGTCGGTGCCGCTGCACGGCGGCGCCGAGCCCCGGCAGCGCGTCGCGGGCAGCGACTTCTACGCCCATCCCTCGATCTCACCCGACGGCGAGCACATCGCCTACGTCTGCTGGGACCATCCCCGGCTGCCCTGGACCGGCACCGAACTGCGCGTCACCAGGCTCGCCGACGGCGGCTCCCGTCCGATCATGGGCGACGCGTCGGAGTCGGTGCTCGCCCCGCGCTGGCTGGACCGCTCCACCCTGTACGCCGTCTCCGACCGGTCGGGGTGGTGGAACCTCTACGAGGCCGGCATCGGCGGCGGCCCGCCGCGCGCCCTCTGCCCGGCCGAGGAGGAGTTCGCGTGGGCGCCCCGCGAACTGGGCGGCACGCCGTACGCCATCCTGGACGACGGCAGGGTCGCCGTCCTGCACGGCACGCCGGAGCTCCGGCTCGGCATCCTCGACCCGCGCACCGGCGTCCTCACCGACCTCGACCTGCCCTACGACGGCTGGGTGCCGTTCCTCAGCGCCGACGGCTCGACCGTGTGCGGCGTCGCCTACGGGGCGTGCCGGCCCCGGTCGGTGGTGCGGGTCGACACCGCCACCGGCCACGCCGAGAGCCTGCGCAGCGACATCGGCGAGCTGCCCGACGCCGGCTACCTGCCGCCCTGCCGGCCGGTGGAGATCCGCGGCCGCTCAGGCCGGCGCGTGCACGCCTACGTGTACCCGCCCGCCAACCCGGCGGTCACCTCCGGGGACGCCGCGCCGCCGTACGTGGTCTTCGTGCACGGCGGGCCGGCCGCGCACAGCACCTCCGCCCTCGACCTGCGCAAGGCGTTCTTCACCAGCCGGGGCATCGGCATCATCGACGTCAACCACGGCGGGTCCACCGGCTACGGCCGCGCCTACCGCGACCGCCTGAAAGGGCACTGGGGCGTCATCGACGTGGAGGACACCATCGCCGCCGCCGAGTGGCTGCTGTCGGACGGGCACGCCGACCCGGCGCGCATCGCGATCAGGGGCGTCGGCGCGGGCGGCTGGACCACCATGGCGGCCTGCTGCTCCTCGGGGCTGTTCTGCGGCGGCGTCGCGATCGCCGGGGTCAGCACGCTGGGCTCCCTGGCCGCCTCGACCCACGACTTCGAGTCGCGGTACGTCGAATGGCTCGTCGGTCCGGCCGACCCGCTGCTGTACGCCTCGCGCGAGCCGCTGGCGAAGTGCGGCCAGATCGACTGCCCGATGCTGCTGATGCAGGGCCAGGACGACCCCATCGTGCCGCCGGGGCAGGCGGAGGCGTTCGTGGCGAGCCTGAACGAGCGGGGGGTGCCGTGCGTCTACCTGGCCTTCGAGGGCGAGTCGCACGAGTTCCGCAAGGCCGAGACCAAGAGCGCCGCCCTCGCCGCCGAACTGGCCTTCTACCAGCAGCTCTTCCGCCTCTGAGGCCCGCGCGTCCCTCGCTCCCCGGCCCTGCGCGCGCCCCGGACCGGCTCAGAACGTCCCAGCGCGCCGCCGACCGGTCCAGGACGTTCTGGTTCGCCCTAAGCCGGTCCCTGATGAGCCCTACGTCCGGGAGGGTCCGTTCAGCGGGCGAACTCGGTGGCGCGCGACTCGCGGACGACGGTGATGCGGATCTGGCCCGGGTAGGTCAGCTCCTCCTCCACCTGCTTGGCGACGTCGCGGGCGATCACCTGGGCCTGGATGTCGTCGATGGCGTCCGGCCGCACCATGACCCTGATCTCGCGGCCGGCCTGCATGGCGAAGACCTTCTCGACCCCGTCGTAGGACTGCGCGATCTCCTCCAGGCGCTCGAGCCGCTTGACGTACGCCTCCAGCGACTCCCTGCGCGCGCCGGGACGGCTGCCGCTGATCGCGTCGGCGGCCTGGGTCAGCACCGCCTCGACCGTGCGGACCTCGACCTCGTTGTGGTGCGCCTCGATGGCGTGCACGACGTCCTCGTGCTCGCCGTAGCGCCGGGCGATCTCGGCGCCGATGAGGGCGTGGCTGCCCTCGACCTCGTGGGTGAGCGCCTTGCCGATGTCGTGCAGCACCGTGCAGCGCTTGAGGAGCATCGGGTTCAGGCGCAGCTCCGAGGCCATGATCCCGGCGATGTGCGCCGACTCGATGAGGTGCTTGAGCACGTTCTGCCCGTAGGAGGTGCGGTAGCGGAGCTGGCCGAGCAGGGTGATGAGCTCGGGGTGCATGTCGGTGATGCCCAGTTCGACCAGCGCGTCCTCGCCGGCCCGGACGCAGAGGTCCTTGACCTCCTCCTTGCTGCGCTCGTAGGCCTCCTCGATGCGCTGCGGGTGGATGCGGCCGTCCAGGACGAGCTTCTCCAGGGTGAGCCGCGCCGTCTCGCGCCGCACCGGGTCGAAGCACGACAGCAGCACGGCCTCCGGAGTGTCGTCGATGATCAGATTGACGCCGGTCGTGGACTCGAAGGCTCTGATGTTGCGGCCCTCGCGGCCGATGATGCGGCCCTTCATCTCGTCGCCGGGCAGGTGCAGGACGCTGACCACCGACTCGGCGGTCTGCTCGGTCGCCACGCGCTGCACGGCCAGCGTGACGATCTTGCAGGCGCGCTTCTCGCCCTCCTTGCGGGCCTCGCCCTCGATCTCGCGGACGATCAGCGCCGCCTCGCGCTTGGCCTGGTTCTCGATGGTCATCACGAGCTCGGCCTTGGCCTGATCGGAGGTGAGGCCGGCGACCCGTTCGAGCACCTCGCGGCGCTTCGCCTCCACCTGGTCGAGCTCGGCGCGGCGGTCGGCGAGCTGGGTCTCGGTCTCGACGATCTTGCTGCTCCGCTCGGCCTGCCTGCGGGCCTCCTCATCGAGCCGCTGCTCGCGCTCGGCCAGGCGGTTCTCCCGGCGTTCGAGGTCGGACCTGAGCTCCTTCAGTTCGTTCTTGAGAGCACGGGTCTCATCTTCGACCTCCTTGCGCGTCCGCAGGGCGCCCTCGGCGGCGGCCTCGGCCCGGCGGAGCATGTCTCCGGCGTCCGACTCGGCCTTCACGCGGATCTCGGCGCCCTCCCGGCGTGCCTGCTCCAGCTCGGCCTGGACGTCGGCGATCTCTTCCGCGGTAGGCCCCCGCTTGCCGGACCGATCACCTCCGGTGCGGCGTATCAGCACGACGAGCGCGACAATCGCGACGAGTGCCAGCAGAACAACGGCCACCGCCAGCATGATCACGACTGTCGAATTCATGCGCGCCCACCCCTCCTCGCGTCGCGAGCCTCAGCACGCGAGGGGTTACACGCGCAGCACGGACCAGCCCGACCGGGCGATCCGGGTCAGACGAATATGTCCAACGCGCCGGCATCAGATGCCGGTCCGCTGGGTGTGATCGGTCTCGATCGTCCGTCGTGCACAGTTATGGCAATCCGCACCGCGCGGAGTAACTCCTCACTGTGGTCGAGATTAAGCGTCAGAGAGGTAACGAGCAAGCAAAGACCGCCCGTCAGGCCAGTTTTGTCATCTCATGGGATCGGCGGTGCGGCGGCGATGCGCCGGATTAATCCCAGTATGCAGCGACAAGTCGGGAAAATGATCATATGTCGAGTGGGGAAGGTTCCCCTGGCCCGCCGTCTCTTCCTCGGCCGGATTCGGAAGATCTTCGGGGCGCTCCGCACCTTCCCCGGACGGACGGGTATGGGGCCGCCATGGCACAGATCGGTTACATGCTCATGTGCGAGCAGGCCCCGCCCAGGCAACTCGTCCAGGACGCCGTCGCCGCCGAGCGCGCCGGGTTCGACTACGAGACCATCTCCGACCACTACTTCCCGTGGCTCGAGGACCTGGGGCACTCCTCCTATGCCTGGTCGGTTCTCGGGGCGGTGGCGCAGGCCACCGAGCGCATCCCGTTCATGACCTACGTCACCTGCCCGATCATGCGCTATCACCCCGCCGTCGTCGCGCAGAAGGCGGCGACGATGGGCGCGCTGTCGGAGGGCCGCTTCACCCTCGGCCTCGGGGCGGGCGAGAACCTCAACGAGCACGTCGTCGGGCGCGGATGGCCGCCGGTCAACATCCGCCACGAGATGTTCGGCGAGGCCATCGAGATCATCCAGGCGCTGTTCGACGGCGAGTACGTCAGCTACCGCGGCGACCACTTCACGATCGACTCCGCCAAGCTGTACGACCTGCCCGACCAGCCGGTGCCGGTCGGCATCGCCGCCTCAGGGCCGCAGTCGGTGGACCTCGCGGCCGAGTACGGCGACGCGCTCATCGCCACCGATCCCGACGCCGGCCTCGTCTCCCGCTTCCACGCCTCAGGCGGCGCGGGCAAGCCCGCGTACGGGATGCTCACCGTCTCCTACGACACCGACGCCGAGACGGCCGCCGAACGGGCCCACCGGCTCTGGAAGTGGTTCCCCGCGGGCTGGAAGGTGCTCTCGGAACTGCCGGGACCGGTGAACTTCGCGGCCTACTCGCGGTTCGTCCGCCCGGAGGACGTGACCGGGCACGTCCCCTGCGGCTCCGACGTCGACGCGGTCGTGCGCGCGGTCAAGGAGTTCACCGACGCCGGCTTCACGCACGTGACGCTGGCGCAGGTGGGCGGGGACCACCAGCGCGAGTTCCTCGCCTGGGCCGAGAAGGAACTCCTCCCCGCCCTGCGCGACCTCAGCTGACGACCCGGCTCAGATCGAGATCGAGGTCCACCTCGAACCCGACCGTGGTCCGCAGCCGCTTGCGGTGGACTCCGGTCGGGACGTACGCCCTCACCCCCTGCTCCAGCTCGAAGGTGTAGACGACCGGCGCCTCGTCCTCCTGTTCGACCCTCCAGAGGAACCGGATGCCGGCATCGGAATATTTGATGGGCTTGGTGGTGCGGTCTCGCTCGGCCGACTCGGGCGACACCACCTCGACCACCAGGTGAACGTCCTCCGGTTTGAATGAGGTCGTGGCGAGACTCGCCATCGCCGCGCGCTTCACCAGGAGGATGTCCGGTTCGGGGCGCTGCCGGCGACCGAGTGTCACACTCATCTCCCTGACCACGACCAGGTCAGGGGGTGGGTCGAGCCCGCGCTCGAGAAGTCTGAGCGTGAGCATGTGGAAGGCGCTCTGCGGCGACATCATGACGAGTGATCCATCGATCAGTTCGACGTGCCGGGGCGCGCCGGGGGGGAGATGATCGAGCATGTCGGCCGTCCAGCCGCCGGGCGGTCCTGGATAGAACCAGTCGGGAAAAGCCGCCGTCATCCGGCCCCCTCCTCGCCTGCACGGTCAGGTGACATCACCATCGTACCCACGGATCGTGACGTCAGGTAACTCTGAGGAGTTTCACGTGGACACCTGACATCACCAGGGCGGCAGCAGATCAGGACCGCAGGTCACTCGAAAGAGTCGGGGAAGGCGTCCGTCGGCAGGTCTTCGCCTTCGAGGGCCTCGCGGACGACGCGGTAGGCGAGACCTCCCGAGTAGCCCTTGCGGGCGAGCATGCCGGCCAGCCGCCGGACCCGGGCGGCGGGTTCGAGGTGGCGGGTGCCGGCCAGTTTGCGCGCGACGAGCCGGCGCGCGGTCTCGAGCTCTTGGTCGGGATCGAGCTGGTCGACGGCGTCGCGTACGGTTTCCTCGTCCACGCCGCGGGTGCGCAGTTCGGCGGCGAGCGCCCGGCGGGCCAGCCCTCGCCCGGCGTGCCGCGAGGTCACCCATGCCTCGGCGAACGCCTCGTCGTCGATGAGCCCCACATCGGAGAAGCGGGCGAGGACGACCTCGGCCGCCTCGTCGGGGATGTTCCGCTTACGGAGGGCGTCGGCGAGCTGGGCGCGTGTGCGGGGCGCCAGCGTGAGCAGACGCAGGCAGACCGCCCGAGCCACCGCCTGAGGGTCGGCGGGAGGCGCCTCGGCCGCCGGCGACCCCTCGACCGGCCCGTCGAACCCTTTCTGCCGCGAGGACCCTCTCCCCCGGCCGCGACGGCGGGCGGGCTTGTCGCCCGCCCCGTCTTCGACCCAGGCTCCCCAGTCTCCCGGCCGCAGCCGACCGGGCTCGTCATCGCGCGCGTGCATGGCTGATCAGCTCGGATCAGACATCGGCGTGGCGAATGAGCTCGGATCAGACATCGGCATGGCGGATCGCTTCGAACCAGGCATCGGCATAGCGGATGAGCTCGGATCGGACGTCGACATGGCGGATCGGCTCGAACCAGGCATCGGCATGGCGGATCGGCTCGATCAGACGTCGCCCGGCTTGGGCGCCTTGGCGCCACGCCCGGAGGGGGCGGCAGCGGCGGCGGCCGGAGGAGCGGCGGGCTCGACGGGGCTGTCGAGGCGCGGGCCGACGCCGAGCTTCTCCTTGATCTTCTTCTCGATCTCGTTGGCGATGTCGGGGTTGTTCTTCAGGAAGTTGCGGGCGTTCTCTTTGCCCTGGCCGAGCTGATCGCCCTCGTAGGTGTACCAGGCGCCGGCCTTGCGGACGAAGCCGTGCTCGACGCCCATGTCGATCAGGCCGCCTTCGCGGGAGATGCCGAAGCCGTAGAGGATGTCGAAGTCGGCCTGCCGGAAGGGCGGGGCCATCTTGTTCTTGACGACCTTGACCCGGGTGCGGTTGCCGACCGGCTCAGTGCCGTCCTTGAGCGTCTCGATGCGCCGGACGTCCAGACGCACGGAGGCGTAGAACTTCAGCGCCTTGCCACCGGTCGTGGTCTCGGGCGAGCCGAACATGACGCCGATCTTCTCGCGGAGCTGGTTGATGAAGATGGCGGTCGTGCTGGTGTTGTTGAGAGCGCCGGCGATCTTGCGCAGGGCCTGGGACATGAGGCGGGCCTGCAGGCCGACGTGGCTGTCACCCATCTCGCCCTCGATCTCGGCCTTGGGCACGAGGGCCGCCACCGAGTCGATGACGACGAGGTCGATCGCGCCGGAGCGGATCAGCATGTCGGCGATCTCGAGCGCCTGCTCGCCGGTGTCGGGCTGGGAGACCAGCAGAGCGTCGGTGTCGACGCCGAGCTTCTTGGCGTACTCGGGGTCGAGGGCGTGCTCGGCGTCGATGAACGCCGCGATGCCGCCGCCGCGCTGGGCGTTGGCGACGGCGTGAAGCGCCACGGTGGTCTTACCGCTGGACTCGGGGCCGTAGATCTCGACGATGCGCCCGCGGGGGAACCCGCCGATGCCGAGGGCGACATCGAGCGCGATGGCCCCGGTGGGGATCACCTCGATGGGGGCTCGTGCGTCATCGCCGAGGCGCATGACAGAGCCCTTGCCGAACTGCCGCTCGATTTGAGCGAGCGCGGTCTCAAGAGCCTTCTCGCGGTCGTTGGCTGCCATGGGGTGCCCCCTGGAGGGTTGAGTCGAAGTCGTTTCCGTCGCTAGCAAGCTACGGGGTGCCACCGACAATTTCCCGGAACGGGCCCAGGGCGCCGGCGGCGGCGGCATGCCCAATATAGCCGAACGGCTGTTCGATCACAGCTCAACGGCGCAGCCGCGCGCCACCGCCGCAGAGGCGTGGAGCCGGGCGCCTCAGCGCAGCCGGGAGTCGACGTCGGTGACGCCGCAGACCGCGCGCCACACGTCCTTGACGGACTCGCCGTCGGCGAGCGCCTGGGTCACGGTGCGGCCGCCCAGCTCGGCGATGACGTAGTCACGCGCCCAGGACTCGGCGTACCCCTCGCCGAAGTGGCGGTTCATCCGGCTCCAGAAGTCCGTCAAGCGCATGCTCTCAGTATGGTCCCGGCCCCGCGTGCGCCGGCCCGCGGCGCCGGCCCGGCGCCGCGGGCACCCCTCAGGCCGCCGCCCGGGCTCGCGCACGCCGGGCGGCCACCGTGAGCGAGAACTGCGGGGACCTCCGAACGCCCCGGTCACGTGCGCAGGCCACCGTGCCGGGCCGGGCCGGGCGAACGCCCCGCAGGGACGCCCGCCGGGCCTGGGCGGGCGGCTCACATGACGCGGGAGCCGTACATCTCTCCAAGGGGATCGGCCAGCAGTTCCAGACGCGCGCCGTCCGGATCGCGGAAGTAGATCGAGGCGTCGCTTTCGAGCTGGTAGGGCACCGCGGCGGCGTCCAGCTTGTCCCTGAGCCTCTCCCACCTGCCGCGCTCGACCGAGATCGCGATGTGGTGCAGGCCGCCCAGCACCTCCTGGTACGGCCCGAGGTCGAGCCCGGGCAGGTCGAAGAAGGCCAGCAGGTTGCCGTTGCCGATGTCGAAGAAGAAGTGGTTGGACCCCTTGTAGTCGCGGTTCTCGAAGATCTCGGTCAGCGGGAACTCCAGTAGCTCCTGATAGAACTGGACGGTCCGCTCGACATTTGAACAGATCAGTGCAAAGTGGTGCAGGCCACGTGCGCTGCTCTCTGGCCGTCGTGCTTGGAGATATTGCCCGCGGATCCGCTCTCGAGTCGCCTCGATGGCCGCGTAGTCGATGCCCATGACCTCAGATGACGGCCCGGGAATGCGCCATGTCAAGCCTCGAGGGCCCGGCGTGCGGGCGGGATACGGCCAAGTGCTCCACTTTGTCCCTGTTCGAGCACGTCAGCCGGGTGGGGTGACGCGTTCTGTCGGTGGCGGGTTGCATGATGAAGCGGTGACCGGATCCTCGCTCGACCACTTCACTCCGGTGACCCGCCAGTGGTTCACCGACGCCTTCGCCACGCCGACGGCGGCCCAAGAGGGCGCGTGGCGGTCTATCGCGCGCGGTGACAACACGCTCGTCGTCGCCCCCACCGGGTCGGGCAAGACGCTCGCCGCGTTCCTGTGGTCGCTCGACCGCCTCGCCTCCGAACTCATGGCCGCGGGCTCGCCGCAGGCCGCGCCCGCGGCGCCGGGCGATCCGGCGTCCCCGGCGGCGGGGGCCGGCGGCGCGGGCGACTCGTCCGCGGCGGGGCCGGCCAAGAGGCGTCGAGCGCGCGCGCAGGGCCCCGCGCGAGGGTGCCGGGTGGTGTACGTCTCGCCGCTCAAGGCGCTGGCCGTCGACGTCGAGCGCAACCTGCGGGCTCCGCTCACCGGCATCAAGCAGACCGCGCGGCGCCTCGGGCTCTCCGCCCCCGAGATCTCGGTGGCCATCCGGTCGGGCGACACGACGGCCGAGGACCGCCGGCGCTTCGCCGCCGCCCCGGCGGACATCCTGATCACCACGCCCGAGTCGCTCTATCTCATCCTGACCAGCAAGGCCCGTGACGCGCTCCGCGACGTCGAGACGGTGATCGTCGACGAGGTGCACGCGGTGGCGGCCACCAAGCGCGGCGTCCATCTCGCGCTGACCCTCGAACGGCTCGACGCGCTGCTCGCCCGGCCGGCGCAGCGCATCGGCCTGTCCGCCACGGTGCGTCCCGTGAGCGAGGTGGCGGCGTTCCTGGGCGGCGCCCGCCCGACGACGGTCGTCCAGCCGCCCTCCGAGAAGGTCATCGAGGTCGACGTGGTCGTCCCCGTCGAGGACATGACCGAACTGGACACCGCCCCCCGGCAGGGGCCGCCGCCCGGCGACGCCGAGGCGCCCTGGCTTGAACCTCCGGCGCGCCGGTCCATCTGGCCTCACGTGGAGGAGCATCTTCTCGGTCTCATCCAGGCCCACCGCTCGACGATCGTCTTCGCCAACTCCCGGCGCCTGGCCGAGCGCCTGTGCACCCGGCTCAACGAGCTGGCCCACGAGCGGGCGACCGGCGGCGGGCCCGCCTCCTTCCCTCCCGATGACCTGTGGACCACCCCTGACAGCGGCTCCGCCTCCTCCGTCGATCCACGGACGACCGCTGGAGGAGCGGGGTCCTCCCCAGGCGGCGGGCCGCCGAGGCCGGTCGCGTCGGTCTCCACTCCGGCGGCGATGATGGCGCAGGCCGGCGCGTCGGCCGGGGTCGTCCCCGAGGTCGTCCGCGCTCACCACGGGTCGGTCTCCAAAGAAGAGCGCGCGCAGATCGAGGAGGCCCTGAAGTCCGGGCGCCTGCCCGCCGTGGTCGCCACCTCCAGCCTCGAACTGGGCATCGACATGGGGTCGGTCGACCTGGTCGCCTGTGTCGAGGCGCCGCCGAGCGTGGCCAGCGGCCTGCAGCGCATCGGCCGGGCCGGCCATCAGGTGGGCGCGGTCTCCAAGGGCGTGATCTTCCCCAAGTACCGCGGCGACCTGCTCCAGACGGCCGTCGTCTCCGAGCGCATGAAGAGCGGCGAGATCGAAGAGATGCGCTACCCGCGCAACCCCCTCGACGTGCTCGCGCAGCAGATCGTGGCCATGTGCTCGCTGGACGAGTGGACCGTCGACGAGCTCGAGACCCTGGTCAGGCGGGCCGCTCCGTACGCCACGCTGCCGCGCAGCGCGCTGGAGGCCACCCTCGACATGCTGGCCGGGCGCTACCCCAGCGAAGAGTTCGCCGAGCTGCGCCCGCGCGTCGTGTGGGACCGCGTGACCGGCCGGGTGACCGGTCGCCCCGGCGCCCAGCGCCTCGCCGTGACCAACGCCGGCACCATTCCCGACCGCGGCATGTTCGGCGTCTTCCTCGTCGGCGGCGACACCGGGCGCGGCGGCAGGCGGGTCGGCGAGCTGGACGAAGAGATGGTCTACGAGTCCAGGACGGGCGATGTCTTCGTGCTGGGCGCCACCTCCTGGCGCATCGAGGACATCACGGCCGACCGCGTGCTGGTCTCCCCCGCGCCCGGCCAGCCGGGCAAGCTGCCGTTCTGGCACGGCGACACCCCGGGCCGTCCCGCCGAGCTCGGGCGGGCCCTCGGCGCCTTCACCCGCGAGCTGTCCGAGGGCGGCACCGAGCGCCTCACCAAGGCCGGGCTGGACGCCTTCGCCACCGCGAACCTGCTGTCCTACCTCGCCGAGCAGCGCGAGGCCACCGGGTACGTCCCCGACGACCGCACCCTGCTCATCGAGCGCTTCCACGACGAGCTCGGCGACTGGCGGGTCGTCGTGCACAGCCCCTTCGGCGCCCGCGTCCACGCACCGTGGGCCCTGGCCATCGGCAGGCGGCTGCGCGAACGGTACGGCGTGGACGTGCAGGCTCTGCACTCCGACGACGGCATCGTGCTGCGCATCCCCGACACGCTCGAGGGCGCGCCCACCGATGTGGCGGTGTTCGACGCCGACGAGATCGAGCAGATCGTCACCGAGGAGCTCGGCGGGTCGGCGCTGTTCGCCTCCCGGTTCCGCGAGTGCGCCGGCCGCTCCCTGCTGCTGCCCCGCCGCAACCCCGGCAGGCGCTCCCCTCTGTGGCAGCAGCGCCAGCGGGCCGCCGGTCTGCTCAAGGTCGCGAGCCAGTACGGCTCGTTCCCTGTGGTCCTCGAGACCATGCGCGAGTGCCTGCAGGACGTCTTCGACGTGCCGGGGCTGGTGCGGCTCATGCGCGACATCGCCGCCCGCCGCGTGCGCGTGGTCGAGGTCGAGACCACCCAGGCGTCGCCCTTCGCGGCCTCGCTGCTGTTCGCCTACGTCGGCGCGTTCATGTACGAGGGGGACGCGCCGCTGGCCGAGCGGCGCGCCCAGGCCCTGTCCCTGGACACCCATCTGCTCGCCGAGCTGCTGGGCGAGGCCGACCTGCGCGAGCTGCTCGACCCCGACGTGGTGGCCGACACCGAACGCGAGCTGGCGCGGCTGGACCGCCCGTTGCGCGATGCCGAAGACCTCGCCGACCTGCTGCGCACGCACGGCCCCTTGCGTCCCGAGGACATCGCCGTGCGGGGCGGCGACCCGGGCTGGGCGGCCGATCTCGAAGCGGCCCGGCGGGCGATCCGCGTCCGGGTCGCCGGGGCCGAGCAGTGGGCGGCGATCGAGGACGCCGCCCGGCTGCGCGACGCGCTCGGCGCGCCCCTGCCCATGGGGGTGCCGCACGTGTTCCTCGAACCGGCCGCCGACCCGCTCGGCGACCTGCTCGCCCGCCATGCCCGCACCCGCGGTCCCTTCGCCGCCGCCACGGCCGCCACCCGGTTCGGCCTGGGCGTCGCCGTCGTGACCGACACCCTGCGGCGGCTGGCGTCCTCGGGCCGGGTCGTCTCCGGCGAGTTCCGGCCGGGCGGCTGGGGCGAAGAGTGGTGCGACGCGGGCGTGCTGCGGCAGCTGCGGCGCCGGTCCCTGGCCCGGCTGCGCAAGGAGGTCGAGCCGGTCCCGCCGGAGGCTCTGGCAGCGTTCTCCACCGCATGGCACGGCATCACCGAAGGCCGCTCCGCCCGCGGCATGGACGCCCTGGTGCACGCCATCGAGCGGCTCCAGGGCGCCGCGGTGCCGGCGTCGGCGCTGGAGACTCTGGTCCTGCCGAGCCGGGTGCCGGGCTACGAGCCGGCCCTGCTGGACGAACTGACCGCCTCGGGCGAGGTCCTGTGGTCCGGCCAGGGGTCGCTGCCCGGCGGCGACGGCTGGGTGGCCCTGTTCTTCGCCGACACCGCCCCGCTGCTGCTGCCCGCGCCGGCCGTGATCACGATGACCCCGCTGCACGAGCAGATCCTCGCGGCGCTGGGCGGCGGTGGCGCGCTGTTCTTCCGCGATCTTTCCTCGCGGGCGGGTTCCCTGGACGACATCGCGCTCGCCGGCGCCCTGTGGGATCTCGTGTGGTCCGGCCGCGTCTCTGGAGACACGCTCGCGCCGCTGCGCTCGGCGCTCGGCTCAGGACGGCCCGCGCACCGGCCGACGGCCACGCGCAGGCGAAGGCCCGTGCTGCCTACCCGGGCGGGCCCGCCGACGGTGAGCGGCCGCTGGTGGCTGCTGCCCGAGATCTCGGCCGACGCCACCGAGCGCGCTCACGCGCAGGCCGAGGTGCTGCTCGAACGACATGGCGTGGTCACCAAGGGCGCGGTGGCGGGCGAGCGCCTCACCGGCGGGTTCGCCGGCGTCTACCCGGTGTTCCGCGCGTTCGAAGAGACCGGCCGGTGCCGCCGCGGCTACTTCGTGGAGGGCCTGGGCGGCGCCCAGTTCGCCCTAGCCGGCGCCGTCGACCGCATGCGCGCCTCCGCCGCCACCCTGGCTCGCACGTCCACCCGCCACGCCGATGCCGGAGGCACACCGGGCCGGGCGCAAGACGGTCCCCCAAGTCCACACGACACGCCCCGCCCATACGAGACTTCGAGCCCGCACGACACCCCGAGCCCGCACGGGACCTCGGGCCCGCATGAAACGCCGAGTCCATACGAAGCGCAGAACCCGTACGAAACTCCGAACCCGGACGGGGCGACGCAGCCGTATGGGACGCCGCAGCCGTACGGGGCGACGAACGCGTACGCGGCGTCTCCGCCGAATCGATCAGCGGCCGAGAGGCGGGCGGTGGTGCTGGCGGCCACCGACCCGGCCGGCCCGTACGGCGCGGCGCTGCCGTGGCCGGCGCATCCAGGAGATGTCACGCACAAACCCGGCCGCAAGGCCGGGGCGCTGGTGGTGCTGGTGGACGGCCGTCTCGTCCTCTACGTCGAGCGCGGCGGCAAGACCCTGCTGTCCTTCGCCGAAGACGAACGCCTGCAACCGGCCGTCGACGCTCTTGTGCTGGCCGTACGCGACGGGGCGCTCGGGAAGCTGACGGTGGAGAAGGCCGACGGCACCGCGATCGTCGACTCCCCCCTCGCCGCCGCCCTCGAGGCCGCCGGCTTCCACCCCACCCCCCGCGGCCTCCGCCTGCGCGCCTGACCGGTCGTCCGCACAGGGCTCGCCGGGTTGCTCGGCGTACGGCGGCGCCGGCACCGCCGTACCCCACCTCGCCGACCCGGCGCCGTACGACAGGCACCATCCACCGGAGAACGAGACCCCCCGGCGAAAGCAAGCGGTCGCCGGCGCCACAGGCTCCGCACCAGAAGGTGAAAGGCACCTCCGACGGATGCAGGCCGTGGAGGGTGGTTGAGGGTGCGGGTGGTTGGGGGGCAGTGGCGGGTTCCGCGGGAGCGGGGGCGATCGCTTGGTTTGGCCGTCTTAGGGGAGGGTGAGGGGGCCGTAGAGGGCGGTGGGGGTGCGGGTGGTCATGGCCCAGTAGCGGTCGCCGTAGGACCAGTGCCACCACTCGGTGGGGTAGTTGACCAGACCGGCGGCCTCCAGGGCCGTGCTGAGGATCTTGCGGTTCTGGCGCGCGGCGTCCGAGATGTTCGGTGCGCCGGTGTAGCAGGCGCCGTCGCTCTCTTCGGGGTTGGCGTTCACCGGAGTGCCCATGTCCACCTCGGCGCCGTCGTCGGTGGCGAGGGTGAGGTCGACCGCGGCGCCGGCCGTGTGCGGCGCGACCTCGATCGGCGAGACGTACCGACTGGCGGCGACGTGCAGCTCTTCGGGGGACATCTCCGGGAACGCCGCCCGCAACTCGTCCTTGTACTCCTCGAAGTAGCGCCGCTGCAGCTCGGGAGGCCGGTATCCCTCGACCACGAGCAGCCGGTAGCCGTACGGCAGTTGCGACTGCGCGTCCTCCAGCCGCCGCAGCAGCCCCTCGCGGAGGTGGGCGTAGGCGCCGGCGGGATCGGCGAGCCTGCCGTCGACACTGAGCACGCCGCGAACGTCGGCCAGCGCCTCACCGTTCTCCTGGACGGGGATGGAGGTCACGCGGGGGTCGGAGATGAGCACGATATTGGGCATGACCAGCAAGTCTGACATGACCGGCTCTTTGCCCTCGCCGTGTGGTACCCCTCAAGCCCGCCGTCGCCCGCGCCGGGGTCAGGAGGGCATGCCGTCGACCGTGCTGGAGAAGACCTCCTCGCCTGCCCGGCCCAGAGCGGCGGCGGCCAGGGCGCCCCGGCCGTCGCCCGCGCCGGGGTCAGGAGGGCATGCCGTCGACCGTGCTGGAGAAGACCTCCTCGCGTGCCTGATCCAGGGCGGCGGCCAGGGCGCCCCGCAGGATCGGGTTTCCCTCCACCTCGGTGACGGTCACCTTGGGGCGGCTCGGGCAGACGCGGGCGACGGCCCTCTCGACCCGCCCGGCGAGCGCCTGCCCGCCGGCCCTGCCGATGTCGCCGCTGAGCACGATCAGCCCCGGGTCGAGGACGACGGTCACCGCGGCGACGCCGATGGCCAGCCGCCGGGCCACCTCGTCCAGGAACTCCTCCCCGCCGGTCTCGACGGCCGTGCGGACCAGGTCTGCGCCGGGGGCCGGGCCTAGGCCGTGGGCGGGGGCGGGGCGCAGGCCGTGGGTGGCGGCGAGGCGGTTCAGGGCGGCGGTGCCGACGAGGCGCTGGAAGGAGCCGGACTGCGGTTCTGTGACGTTGACGGGAAGCGGTTCGCCGGGGACGGGAAGCCAGCCGATCTCGCCCGCTCCCCCGGTGAAGCCGCGGTGCAGCCGCGAGCCGAGCATGACGCCGAGTCCCTGCCCCACGCCCGCCCAGACCAGGACGAAGTCATCGGCTCCGCGCGCCGCCCCGTAGGCGTGCTCGGCCAGCGCGGCCAGGTTCACGTCGTTCTCGATGGTGACCGAGGCGCCGAGCGTCGCCCGCAGGTCGGCGAGGACGCCCGCGTGCCAGGACGGCAGGTCGAAGGAGAAGCGCACGTCGCCGGTGCGCGGGTCGACCACGCCGCGCGTTCCGATGACCAGCGCGCGGAGCCTGCCGAGGGGGATCCCGGCCGCGTCACAGGCGCGGCGGACGGCGCTGTGGACGGTCTTGACGGGCTCTCCCGTCTCGCACGGGTCCACGCCGACCTCGGCGATGAGGGCGCCGGTGATGTCGGCGACGCCGGCGGTGACCCGGTCGGGGAGCACCTCCAGGCCGGCGACGTAGGCGCTCGCGGGCACGACGGTGTACAGCGCGGCGTTGGGCCCGCGGCCCCCGGGACGCTGCCCTGAGACCTCGACCAGGCCGCGTTCCTCCAGGCGGGCGAGGAGCTGGCCCGAGGTCACCTTGGACAGCCCGGTGTGCTCTCCGAGCTCGCCCCGCGTCAGCGGTCCCTTGGCGAGCAGGAGTTCCAGCGCCGCGCGGTCGTTGAGCCGGCGCAGCAGCCGCGGTGTTCCCGGATGTCGTCCTGGCATGAGGCCGGCCCTCTCGTCACGATCCGCTAACAGGGTTTTTTTTAAGAAAGTTTCTTGTTAGTTTAGCGGCAGTCAGCCCGCGGGCAAGCGATCAGGCCTCGGGATGTCGCAGCGCAGAGCGCGAGGACGGCGCCTTCGCCGCGGCGTGCGGCTTTCGCCGCACGTCCCCTTCGAAGAGCGCGATCCCGACGCGAAGCCGGGAAGGGAGAACTCAACGTGAACATCGCAAAGATCGCCACCGTGACGGCCACGACCGCCGCTCTCGCCGTTGGCGTCGCCGCGTGCGGGGGCGGCGGCGAACCCGCCGGCCAGGCCGCGGCGCCGCAGGCGTCGTCCGCGTCGCAAGGTCCGGCGTTCGCCGGCCAGAAGCTGACCGTCTGGCGGCTCGGCGCCCCCAATGACGTTCAGGACAAGTACATGACCGACCTGAACACCAAGTTCAAGGAGCAGACCGGCGCCGACGTCGACCTGCAGTGGATCCCCTGGCCCGACGCCCAGAAGAAGTGGACCGCCGCGCTCGCCGGCGGCGTGGGCCCGGACGTCACCGAGTTCGGCAACGACCAGGTCGCCGCCTGGGTGGCCGAGGACGCGCTCGCCGACATCACCGAGCTGGTCAAGTCCAACCCCGACTTCCAGCAGATCCCGCAGAACCTGTGGGGATACGAGACCATCGACGGCAAGGTCTACGCCGCGCCGTGGGGCGGCGGCACCCGCGCCGTGCTCTACCGCAAGGACTGGTTCTCGGAGCTCGGCATCGAGACGCCCAAGAACTGGGACGACCTCGTCGCGGCGGGCAAGAAGATCGTCGCCGAGAAGGGCAAGGACGTCGACGGGTTCGCCTTCAACGGCGGCTCCGACGCCAACATGTCGCTCTCGCCGTTCGTCTGGTCGGCCGGCGGCGACTTCGCCGCCTTCGAGGGCGGCAAGTGGGTCGGCAAGCTGACCGAGCCCGGGTTCAAGGACGGCTTCCAGTTCTACACCGGCCTGGTCGCCGAGGACGGCGTGTCGGGCAAGGGCCGGCTCAACCTGAACTCCGTGGACATCAGCCAGCGCTTCGCCGCCGGCAAGGTCGGCATGTACGTCACGGGCGGCTGGGACATCGCCACCATCAAGGAGCAGAGCAAGAACAAGATCGGCGACGACCAGATGGCCTTCTTCTCGCTGCCGAACAAGGACGGCAGCGGCCCGGCGCCGGCCTTCCAGGGCGGCAACGACATCGCCGTCTGGAAGGACGCCAAGAATCCCGAGCTGGCCGCCGAGTACGTCAAGCTGGCCGCGGGCAAGGAGTACGGCACCCGGTACGCCAAGGAGGGCGGTCTTCTCCCGCTCTACCCCGACGCCCTGGCCGAGTACGCGAGCGACCCGGTGCAGGCGCCGTTCGCCGAGACGTTCAAGGTCGCCAAGGGCTTCCCCGCCGACCCTGACTGGGCCCAGGCCAACGACACCAAGGCCGTGCTGCAGAACGCGGCGCGGTCGGTCATCGAGGGCAAGAAGAACGTCGACACCGCCCTCTCCGACGCCAACTCCGAACTCGAGACGATCCTCAACCAGCAGCAGTGACGATGGCGCAGACGTCGACCGTCGCCCGGGGCGGAGGTCCCCCCTCCGCCCCGGCGCGGCGCCCATCCCGACCCGCCCGCAGGTCGCGCGGGCTGTCCGCCCGCGCGGTCCCCTACGTCCTGCTGCTGCCCGGCCTGCTGGTCATCGGCGTCCTGCTGCTCTACCCGCTGTACCAGATGGTGGAGATGTCCTTCCACAAGGTGGGACTGCGGCAGATCCGGCCGAACCCGAAGCCGGCCGAGTTCGTAGGGGCGGACAACTACGCCCAGGTCTTCCAGTCGGAGCTGTTCTGGTCCTCGCTCCGCAACACGGTGGTGTTCGCCGCGATCACCGTCGCGCTGACGCTCGTGCTCGGCACGCTGGTCGGGCTGCTGCTGAACCGGCTGGGCCGCGCGATGTCCACGTTCGTCGTCGTGGGCATCATGGCGGCCTGGGCCACCCCGCCCACCGCGACGGCGATCATCTGGAAGTGGCTGTTCGACGCCGACGCGGGCGTGGTCAACTGGGTGCTCGACCAGTTGCCCGACGGGCTCTCGAACCTGGTCTTCGGACGGGCCGCCTGGTCGGGCGAGCCGTGGCTCAACTCCCCTTCGACGATCTACCTGGTGCTGATCGTCGCCGTGGTCTGGGCGTCGTTCCCGTTCATCGCGGTGTCGGTGCTGGCCGGGCTGAAGAGCATCCCCTCCGAGCTGTACGAGGCGGCCCGGGTGGACGGGTCGGCGCCGCTGACGACCTTCCGGAGGATCACCTTCCCGCTGCTGCGGCCGGTGTTCTCGGTCCTGCTCGTACTGTCGATCATCTGGGACTTCAAGGTGTTCACCCAGTTGTACGTGCTGGCCGGCGGCACGACCAACCGGGACGCGTTCAACCTGTCGCTGTGGGCGTACACCGAGGCGTTCAGCGCGCCGCCCAAGATGGGCTTCGGCGCGGCCATCGCCGTCGTCCTCACCGTGATCATGCTGCTGATCACCGCCGTCTATGTCCGCCAGATCGTCAGAACGGAGGACGTGCGATGAACCCGCGGACCGCCAAGCGGCTCAAGACCTCCGCCCTGAACGCGGCCGGCGTCGTGGTCTTCCTGTTCGCCGTGTTCCCCGTCTACTGGATGGTCGCGACCGCGTTCAAGCCCACCGACGAGATCTTCACGACGCGGTTCATCCCCTTCCCCCTCGCTCCGACCATGGACCACGTGTCCCGGGTGCTGACCCGAGGCGTCGCCGGGCACTCGGTGTGGCAGTACTTGCTGAACAGCGCGGTCGTCGCCCTCGGCACCGTGCTCGTCGGGGCGGTGTTCGCCCTGCTCGCCGCCACCGCCGTCGCGCGCTTCAGGTTCCGGTTCCGCACGAGCTTCCTCATCCTGCTGCTGATCGTGCAGATGGTGCCGGGCGAGGCGCTGCTGATCCCGCTGTTCCTGATGGTCAAGCGACTCGGCCTGTACAACCAGCTGCTCGGGCTGATCGTCGTCAACGTGGGCTTCACGCTGCCGTTCGCGATCTGGATGCTGCGGACGTTCGTGGCCGCAGTGCCCAGGGAACTGGAGGAGGCCGCCGCCATCGACGGCGCGGGACGTTTCATCACCTTCTGGAGGGTGCTGTTCCCGCTCGTCGCGCCGGGCCTGGTGGCGACGAGCATCTTCTCGTTCATCACCGCCTGGAACGAGTTCGTCTTCGCGCTGACCCTGATCAGCGACCAGGGCACCTACACGATGCCGGTGGCGCTGGGGTTCTTCACCAGCCAGCGGTCGACGGACTGGGGCGGCATCATGGCCGCCTCGACGCTGATGACGATCCCCGTCATCGCGTTCTTCCTGCTGGTGCAGCGGCGCATGGTCTCGGGCCTGGTCGCCGGCGCCGTGAAAGGCTGACGTCAGCAGCCTGCCAGCTCTGTATCGAAGGAGTCGAGTACAGCCATGTCTGAGTTCTCCGCGGGCACGTCCCAGGGCGTGTCTCCCGTGGGCGGCGACCGGGGGCTGCGCCGCCTCGCGGCCGGCACGCTCCTGGCCGCCTTCCCCGGGACCACCGCCCCCGACTGGATCCTGCGCGATCTGGAGGACGGCCTGGGCGGGGTGACGCTCTTCGGCTTCAACGTCGCGGGAGCCGAGCAGCTCGCGGGCCTCACGGCGCGTCTGCGCGAGGCGGGCGATCCGATCATCAGCCTGGACGAGGAGGGCGGCGACGTCACCCGGCTCGCCTACCACGTCGGCAGCCCCTACCCGGGCAACGCGGCGCTCGGCGCGGTCGACGACGTCGAGCTGACCCGCCGGGTGTACCGGTCGATCGGTGACGACCTGGCGCGCTGCGGCGTCAACCTGGACATGGCCCCCGACGCGGACGTCAACACCGCCGACGACAACCCGGTCATCGGGACCCGGTCGTTCGGCTCGGAGGCGGCCCTGGTCGCGCGGCACACCGTGGCGGCCGTCGCCGGGCTGCAGGACGCGGGAGTGGCGGCCTGCGTCAAGCACTTCCCCGGGCACGGCGCCACCCGCCAGGACTCCCATCTGGAGGTCCCCGTGGTGGACGTCTCGCGTGAGGTGCTGTGGGAGCGCGAGCTTGTTCCCTTTCGCGCCGCCATCGAGGCCGGCACCCGGTCGATCATGACGGCGCACGTGCGGGTCCCGTTCCTCACCGGCACGGCTCCCGCCACGCTCTCGGCGCCGGCGCTGACCGAGCTGCTCAGGGGCGAGCTCGGTTACACCGGCGTCGTGATCTCCGACGCGCTCGACATGCACGCGATCACCGAGAGCGTCGGGCTCGGCGGGGGCGCCGTGCTGTCGCTGGCCGCCGGCTCCGACCTGCTGTGCCTCGGCCCGCTGCCGACGCGCGAGCAGATCGACGCCATCAAGGACGAGATCGTGGCGGCGGTGCGCGACGGCCGGCTGCCGCTCGCCCGCCTGGAGGAGGCGGCCGAACGCGTCGCCCGGCTGCGCGGCTGGTTCGGCGCGCCCCGCGAGGAGGCCAGGGACGGCAACGTGATCGGCCTGACCGCGGCCCGCCGGGCGGTGCGGCTGTCGGGCACGGCGGCACCGCTGGTCGACCCGTTCGTCGTCGAGGTGGACACCCCGCCCACGATCGCCGTCGGCGACGTGCCGTGGGGGTTCGCGCCCTGGCTGCCGGACGCGGAGATCGCCCGGGTCAAGCCGGACGCCGCCGACCCGGCCGGCCTGCTCGAACGCGCCCGCGGCCGGTCACTGGTGATCGTGGTGAAGGACGCCCACCGCCACCGGGCGTGCCAGGAGATCGTCTCGGCGCTGCTCGCGGCGCGCCCGGACGCCGTCGTCGTGGAGATGGGCCTGCCGATCTGGCGGCCCAAGGCCGCGGCGTACATCGCCACCTACGGGGCGGCCCGCGCCAACGCCCAGGCCGCCGCCGAGCTGCTGACCGCCTGACGCCCATCCGGCCGCCGAGCCGCGCACCTGTCGCTCGAACGGCCGCCGCGTGCCGGAGTCCTGCCCGCGTCACCGCCTCGAGCATCCCGCGGACGCCAGGCTTCGCGGTCAGGAGGCGAAGATCTCCTCGCGGGCCTGGTCGAGGGCGGCGAGGACGGCGCCGCGCAGCACGGGGCGGCCCTTCACCTCGCTGGCCACGACCTCCGGCCTGATCGGGCAGATGCGCGCCACCGCCTCCTCCACGCGGTGGGTGAGCGCGGCCCCGCCGGCCCGGCCGATCTCGCCGTTGAGGACGACGAGGGTCGGGTCGAGGACCACGCACACCGAGGCGACGCCGAGGGCCAGCCGGTGGGCCAGTTCGTCCAGGAACGCCGCGCCGGCGTCCCCGCCGCCGACGGCGGCGCGGACCGCGTCGGCCGCGGATCCGCCCGCGAAGCCGTACGGCCCGGCCAGCTCGGTGACGGCCTCGGCGCTGATCAGCGCGTGCAGGCCGCCGGCGAGCGAGGGCATCCGGCCGGGGACGGCCTTGACGTCCTCGGCCAGCGGCACCCCGGGAACCGGCAGGTAGCCGATCTCGCCCGCGCTGCCGGAACGCCCTCGGTGCAGCCTGCCGCCGAGGACGACGGCCAGGCCGACGCCGCGCTCGACCCACAGCAGCACGAAGTCGTCGACGCCCTTGGCGGCCCCTTCCGCGCGCTCGGCGATCGCCGCGAGGTTCACGTCGTTCTCGATGGAGACCGGCCGCCGGAGGTCCTGGGCCAGAGCCTGGTGGCTGCCCTCGTGCCAGCCCGGCAGGTCGAAGGAGAACCGGACGTCGCCGGTGCGGGGGTCGACCACTCCGGGGGTGCCGATCACGATGGCCTTGAGGCGGGAAAGCGCGACCTTCCCCGAGCGGCAGGCCTTCACCACCGCGTTGTGCACCAGGGCGACCGGATCGTCGTGCCCATTGGGGGAAAGACTCGCCTCGGCCATGATTTCGCCATTGATATCGGCGATGGCAGTGGTCACCCTTTCGGGTCCGACATCGAGCCCGGCCACATAGGCCGCCGACGGAATCACCCCGTAAAGGGCGGCATTGGGCCCCCGGTTACCGGCCTGCTCCCCGACCACCTCGACCAGGCCGCGCTCTTCCAGCCTCGACAGCGTCTGCGAGGCGGTGACCTTGGACAGGCCGGTCATCTCCCCGATCTGGCCCCTGGTCAGCGGGCCGGAGCCGAGCAGCAATTCCAGCGCGGCCCGGTCGTTGATCTCCCGTAGCAACCTGGGCACGCCAGGACGTCGCTCCATCACAGGCTTTCTTGTCGTCGGTCCCCGTTGGTTTCATCACAAAACGCGCGCGCGGCGTGACTCAACCAGTGCTCAGTAAAGCTTCCTGCCAGTTTAGCGGCAGGATTCGCGCGTGAAAGGCCACCGCGCCTCCGGCCTGCCTCCTTCACCCGCGTTCGCGGCCCGCCTTTGCCGTGCCGCTCCCCCTTGCGTTCGCCGTGGCATTGACCCGAGGATCGCTCATGTCTTTCTGAGGAGCATTCATGGGCGCCGCCACCACCGACATCTCCCCCGCCTTCCGGATCCCCCTGCGCCCGCTCGCCGCGCGCCACCGGGCGGCGGTCGCCCTGGCCCTCGGCGTCGTGCTGTTCACCGACCTGTTGCGGGTCTTCCTGCCGTCGCTGATCACCCTGTTCGGGCGGGCGGGCGACACCCCTGCCGAGCAGATGGGACTGTACGCGGCCCTGTGGTTCGTGATCCCGTTCGCCGCGGCGCCCATCGCCCGCCGGTGGGGAGCACGGCCGGTCGCGCTCGGCGCCGCGGTCCTCCTGGTGGCGGTCAGGCTGGCGCTCCAGGCGGCCGGCGGCGGCGCCCCGCAGCTCTATCTGGCCGGCGCGGGCGTCTCGTGCGGCCTGGTCTTCCTGTACGGCTGTGCGCTGACCTTCCCCCGCGCGGCCGTCCCGGCCGGACTGGCCGCCGGGCTCGCAGCCTCGGCCACCGGCCATCTCGCCCTCGGCCAGGTCGACCTCGTCTGGAGGGACGGCGTCCTGCCCTGGCTCGCCGTCATCGCCCTGAGCGCGGCCTTCCTGTGGCTCGTGCGGCAGCCCGTCCCGGTCGGCGGTCCCGCCCCCGCGGGGGTGTGGTTCGCGTTCGGCCCGGCGCTGGCGCTGCACGGCATGTACCTGGCGACCCTCGGGCTGGCCGAGCATCCCGGCGGGGAGCAGGGGAACCCTTGGCGGATCGCCGTCGTCGCCGCCGCGCTGGTCTGCGGCCAGTTCATGATGGCCTCCTACGCCGCACGCCCGCCCTACCGGCGCTGGATCATCGTCGCGCTGCTCCCGGCCGGAGCCGTGGCGCTGGCCGTCTCCTCCGCCCTGCCGTTCGCCCTGTTCACCGCGGTGGCGCTCGGCGGATGCCTGGGGATGGCGGCCCTGCCCGCGCCGACGTCCCCCCGGCGCGGCGGGATCGCGCTGCTCGGCGGGATGCTGATGTTCCTCGTCGCCGTCTTCCTCTACTACGCCGCCTACGACACCGACCTGGGCTTTCCCAACGGTGTGACCCCCGTGCTGCTCGCCGGGACGGTCGCCGCGGCCGCGGCCGCGGCCGTGCGCGGGCGCGCCGTCCAGCACCTCGCCCGCCCGCGGCCCCGGCTGGTCGCGGTCGCGGCGCTGGTCACGGCGGCGCTGGTCGCGGCGCTCACCTGGCGTCCGCTGCCCGCGGTGCGCGTGGCCTCCGCGGGCGAGTTCACACTGATCGCCTACAACATCCGGATGGGCTTCGGGCTGAAGGGCACCCTGGACCTGGACCGGGTGGCCGCCTGGGCACGGAATGAGCGTCCCGACATCGTCCTGCTCAGCGAGGTGGACCGTGGGTGGCTGCTCAACGGCGGCCACGACGACCTGGCGCGCATCGCGCGGGGGCTCGGCATGCGCTATCACTTCGCGCCCGCCGCCGACCCGCTGTGGGGCGACGCGGTCATCACGAACCTGCCGGTCCGGTGGATCACCTCCCACCCTCTGGGCAGGCACGACTACCCGACAGGCGCCCAGGCGCAGGCGGCGGTCGTCGAGGTGGCCGGCAGAGAGGTCGGGATCGTGAACACCCACCTGCAGGCGCCGCCCGGCCAGGCGCCCGAGGTGGCCGCCGTCGTCCGGGATCTTGCCAAGGGGCGGCCGGTGCTGCTGGCGGGCGACCTGAACACCACACCGGGCGATCCGGCGATGCGCGTCCTCACCGCGGCGGGGCTGTCGGACCCGCTCACGGCCTTCGGCGACCCGCTCACCTCCCCCGCGGACGCCCCGGTCGAGCGCATCGACCACGTGCTGGTGAGCCCGGGGCTGGTGGTGACGGCGGCCCGGGCTCCCGGACTCGGATTCTCAGATCATCGGCCTCTCGTGGTCAGGTTGCGCGTAACCGGGGTTTAGCAGGCGGGATAATCGACAACATGCGTCTTTCCGCCCGTGTCGACTACGCCCTTCGCGCCGCCGCCGAGTTGGCCGCCGCCGGCAGCGGCCCCACCACGGTGGGCGAGCTGGCCAAGGAACAGGAAATGCCACCCAAATATCTGGAGAACATCTTGCTCCAGATGCGCCGGGCGGGGCTGGTCCGCGGCCAGCGCGGCCCCGAGGGGGGCTACGTCCTCGCCAGGCCGGCCGCCGAGATCACCCTGGCCGACGTGATCCGCGCCGTGGACGGCCCGCTGGCCAACGTCCGCGGCGAGCGGCCCGAACATGTCGGCTACCGTGGGGCGGCCCGCTCGCTCCAGCAGGTGTGGATCGCGCTGCGCGCCAGCGAGCGCGCCATCCTGGAAGAGGTGACCCTCGACCAGATCGCCTCCGAGAACCTGCCCGACCGGGTGATGGAGCTGGCGGCCGACCCCGCCGCCTGGGACTGAACACGCCATGCCCGAAGGGGACGCCGTCTACCGCGCCGCGGCCCGGCTTCGCGCCGCGCTCGACGGGAGGGCGCTGACCCGCTCGGACTTCCGGGTCCCCCGGCACGCCACGGCCGATCTCACCGGCCGCGTCGTGCTCACCACGGCCTCACGAGGCAAGCATCTGCTGACCAGGGTGGAGGGTGGGTTCACCGTCCACACCCACCTGCGCATGGACGGCAGCTGGCGCGTCGAGCGCGCCGGGACACCGCTGCGCTCGGGGCATATGATCCGGCTGATCCTCGCCAACGAGACATGGCAGGCGGTCGGCATCCGGCTCGGCATGGTCGACCTGCTGCGCACCGACCAGGAGGACCGGGTCGTCGGCCATCTGGGACCTGACCTGCTCGACCCTGAGTGGGGCCACGAAATGGCGGCGCGGGCGGCGCTCAACATGGCGGCGCGGCCTGAGGCGACGATCGGGGAGGCTCTGCTCGATCAGCGCAACGTGGCGGGCATCGGCACCATCTGGCGGGCGGAGACGCTGTTCCTGTCGGGAGTCTCGCCGTTCCGCCCCGTCGGGCAGGTGGCGGACCTGGCCGGGATGATGGGGCTGGCCCACCGGCTGCTGGACGCGGGAAAGAACCAATCGGGCGGTCCGGTCACCACCGGCGACAGACGCCCAGGACGGCGGTTCTGGGCATACGGCCGGGCCGGGCGGCCCTGCCTTCGCTGCGGCGGCGAAGTGCTCGGCGGCGAGCTCGGAGCGCAGCCATACGAAAGAGCGATCTACTACTGTCCCGCGTGCCAGCCCTAGCGGGCCCGGCCCTCGGGCATCGGTGAACTAGGCCATCACGCGCATGACGCGCGACGGTCCGGCTCTGAAAGGACGTGAAACCAGCGGCCGTGACCTACGCGGCGACCATGTCCTTGACTTCGGGGAAGCCGTCGAACTCGGGACCGGAGATCGTGGTGGACACGGTCTCGGCCATGGGCAGACGCTCGTGCTCGGGCGCATCGGCCAGCACGGGCGCGTGTTGAAGCTCGGCCAGAGCGAACTGGTCGGAGACTTCACGAAGCACCTGTGAAAGCGGCACCCCGAGGGCGCCGCAAATCGAGGCGAGCAGCTCCGAAGACGCCTCCTTCTGGCCACGTTCTACCTCGGACAGGTAGCCAAGGGAGACACGTGCCAGCGTGGAGACCTCACGCAGGGTGCGCGCCTGCCGCACCCGCAGCCGCCGCAGCACGTCACCGAGCAGCTGACGCAGCAGGATCATCTGTCGCTCCCTCCCCGGCGCAGGCGTCTTCACTACGCTCCGCGCGGTCGGTTCGTATCGCCCGTTCTTCGGGTGCCCTTCGTACATACTCCTCGCCGTCATCATTGGTTCGCTCGGCCCCTTTGCCGGGCGTACGCCGGACCTGCTCCTCACCGATGGGTCACGAACCTCGCTCACAGCTCCACCGTACCTGCATAGGCCAATGGGACGGCAGACCGTGGGGACCATGTTCGCTGGTGACGTAACGCGGTAATCATCCTGATTGTTCCCCCACTAGTACCTCCAGCACACCTCTCAGGAGATCCAAACCCTCCTTCACAGTACGTTCACGGATGTCTTCTCTCGATCCTCGCAAAAGAACATCGCGGTGCCATACGTTCCCGTGCGCACCAGCGACGGCGACATGGACGGTTCCGACGGGCCGCCCGTCCTGCTCGTCGGGGCCGGCGACACCGGTCACCGCGAGCCCGAACGACGACTCGGTGACCCGCCGCACCCCGGCCGCCATGGCCGCCGCCACGTCCGGATGGACGGCGCCCACCCGCTCGAGGAGCTCCCGCGGGACGCCGAGCAGCCGCGCCTTCAGATCGGTCGAGTAGACGATCACCCCGCCGCGGAACGCCGCGGACGCCCCGCTCGGCACGGTGAGCGTGGCGCCGATCAGCCCGCCCGTGAGGGACTCGGCCACGGCGACCGTGGCACCCTGGCGCACCAGGAGCGCCAGCACGTCGGTGGCGAGCCCCGCGCTCAAGCGCCGCGCGCCTTCTCGGCGACCTTGCGCAGCCGCACGGCCCGGATGACGTAGTCGGCCCCGGTCACCACGGTCACCGCCAGCGCGAGGCCGATCATCACCCACCTCAGCGGCTGCGGCACCCCGGGCAGGATGTACAGGGCGACCGCCGCGATCTGCAGGACGGTCTTGACCTTGCCGCCGTAGCTGGCCGGGATGACGCCGTGCCGGATCACCGCGACCCGCAGGGCCGTGACGCCGACCTCCCTGCCGAGGATCGCGACGGTCACCCACCAGGGCAGCTCGCCCGCCGCGGACAGCGTGACGAGCGCGGCCCCGATGAGCGCCTTGTCGGCGATCGGGTCGGCGATCTTGCCGAAGTCGGTGATCAGCCCGTACCGCCGGGCGAGCCAGCCGTCGAGCTGGTCGGTCAGCGAGGCCAGCAGGAACACGACCAAGGCGGTCCAGCGCCAGCCGGACCCGTCGACGAGCATGCAGGCCACGAAGAACGGGACGACCACCAGCCGGAGGACGGTGAGCACGTTGGCGATGTTCCACGGGCTGACCCGCCGGACCACCGGCGTGGTCATCGGCTCGGTCCCGGTCTCCGGCGTGTTCGTCATGGCCCGGCCTTGATGCGGGCGATCAGGTCGACCCCCTCGGCGTCCACGACGGTCGCCCGCACGATCTGCCCGGGCCGGAGCCCGATGCCCTGGACGGTCACCGAGCCGTCGACCTCGGGGCCCTGGTGGGCGGCACGGCCCTCGTAGCCGCCGTCGCCGAGGTCGTCCTCGATGAGCACCTCGATGTCGGTGCCGATGCGCTCCTCGGCGCGCTGGGTGGTGAGCTCCTCGGCCAGTTCGGTGAGCGCGGCCACCCGCTCGTCGATCGTGTCCTGGTCGAGCTTGCCGCCCAGCTTGGCGGCCTCGGTGCCGTCCTCGTCGGAGTAGCCGAAGACGCCGATGACGTCCAGGCGGGCCTCCTCCAGGAAGCCCGCCAGCTCGCCGAACTCGGCCTCGGACTCGCCGGGGAAGCCGACGATGAAGTTGGACCGCACCCCGGCCTCCGGAGCGAGCTCACGGACGGTCGCGAGCAGGTCGAGGAAGCGCCGCGGGTCGCCGAAGCGGCGCATCCGGCGCAGCACCGGCCCGCTGGCGTGCTGGAAGGACAGGTCGAAGTACGGGGCGACGCCCTCGGTGCCGGCGATCACCTCGATGAGCCCGGGGCGCAGCTCGGCCGGCTGCAGGTAGCTGACCCGCACCCGCTCGATGCCGTCGGTGGCCGCCAGCTGCGGAAGGAGGTTCTCAAGGGCGCGCAGGTCGCCGAGATCCTTGCCGTAGGAGGTGGAGTTCTCGCTGACGAGCACGAGCTCTTTGACCCCCTGCTCCGCGAGCCAGGCGGCCTCGGAGAGGACCTCCTCGGGGCGCCGCGAGACGTACGCGCCCCGGAAGGCGGGGATCGCGCAGAAGGTGCACCGCCGGTCGCACCCGGAGGCGAGCTTCAGCGAGGCCACCGGGCCGCCGGACAGGCGCTTGCGCAGCGTGCGGGGGCCGCTCGCGGGCGCGAGGCCCTCGGGCAGCTCGCCGTGGCCGGGGATGTGGCCGTGCGCCGCGCCCGCGGACCGCTCCACCGGAGAGATGGGCAGCAGCGTGCGCCGGTCGCGCGGGCTGTGCGGCACGAGCGACCGCCCGGCCAGGACGTCGTCCAGCCGCGCCCCGATGTCGGTGTAGTCGTCGAACGAGATGACGGCGGAGGCCTCGGGCAGAGCCTCGGCGAGCTCCTTGCCGTAACGCTCGGCCATGCAGCCCGCGGCGACCACCTTGACGCCGGAGTCGGCGGCCGCGAGCAGCGTGTCGATGGAGTCCTTCTTCGCCGAGTCGATGAAGCCGCAGGTGTTGACGATGACGACGTCGGGATCGCCGTCGTCGAGCCGCCACCCGGCAGCCTCCATGCGCGCGGCGAGCTCCTCGGAGTCGACCTCGTTGCGCGCGCAACCCAGTGTGATCAGCGATGCGGTTCGGCGGGAAGACATGATGGGCTCTACGGTATCGGGAGTTGGCCACCACGTGACGCACTCCCCCCGTACTTCCCCCGCCGTGCCCGCCAGACCCGCGCCCCGGGCGTCATCCCGGGGCGCGCGGAAGGGCCGCGCGGGTCACCGCGAACCTGCCGCCTCCGGTCCGAAGGACTTGCGCACGAGCTGGCCGGGCTTGCCGGGAGTGCCGAGGTGCTTGCCGTTGACCTCCAGGTCGACGCCTCCGGCGTTGCCGATGGTGACCCTCAGCTGCTTGCGGGCCTTCCATGTCGAGGTGTCGCCCGCCCGCATGGTGCCCCGGAACATGGCCTTCCCCTTGTTGTCACTGACCTCCAGCCAGGACGGCTTGTTGGCCTTGACCCGCAATGTCACCAGGTCACCGGCCGGTTTGGCGGCCTTGGGGTGGGTGGACGGCGTGACCGAGGCGGTGGACTTGGGCACGACCGGGTTCGGTTTGAGGTCCGCGCCGGTGGCGACGTTCTCGCCGGGCCGGCTCATGACGCGCGCCACCCCGAAGACGGCGACGATCGCCAGCGCGATGGCCATCGCGGTGGACCAGTTGGGGCTGCGGCGCTCGCGCAGCTTGATCTGGCTTTCGGCCTGGAAGACGGCCGCGGCCCGCACGGGAAGGGGGACGCCGCCGTGTTCCTCGTCGAACTGGTGCACCACGGCGTCGGGGTCGAGCCCGAGCGTCTTGGCGATGTTGCGAACGTGTCCCCTGGCGTAGAAGTCGCCTCCACAGAGCGAGAAGTCGTCCCGCTCGATGGCGTAGATGACCGTCTCTCTTATTCGCGTGCGGCCGCTCAGCTGGGCGACCGTCATCCCAGCCGCGTTGCGTGCCGCGGCCAGCGTCACTCCAATGCTCATACGTCCCCCTCGCCGTGCACCTGCGCTACGCGCCCGTAATCCGACGATGCGTAGTCATTCACATTCAACCAGTAACCGAGGGGGACGGTCGCGGAGGGGTCACTCTCCCCGCAAGTCGGCGAGCAGGCCGGGCAGTTCGTCGGGTTTCACCATCACCTCGCGGGCCTTGGAGCCCTCGCTCGGGCCCACGACGTTCCTGCTCTCGAGGAGGTCCATCAGGCGGCCGGCCTTGGCGAAGCCGACGCGGAGCTTGCGCTGGAGCATGGAGGTGGAGCCGAACTGAGTGGTGACGATCAGCTCGGCGGCCTGGACGAGCAGGTCGAGGTCGTCGCCGATCTCCTCGTCGATCTCGCGCTTGGCGGTCGCCACGGCGGCGACGTCGTCGCGGTACTCGACCTGCATCTGCGCCTTGCAGTGGCCGACGATGTCGTTGATCTCCTTCTCGGAGAGGAACGCGTTCTGCAGGCGCATGGGCTTGCTGGCGCCCATCGGCAGAAACAGCGCGTCGCCCTGCCCCACGAGCTTCTCGGCGCCGGGCTGGTCGAGGATGACCCGCGAGTCGGCGAGCGAGGAGGTCGCGAACGCCAGCCGGGAGGGCACGTTGGCCTTGATCAGGCCGGTGACCACGTCGACCGACGGACGCTGGGTGGCGATCACCAGGTGGATGCCGGCGGCGCGGGCCAGCTGGGTGATGCGGACGATGGAGTCCTCGACGTCGCGCGGGGCGACCATCATCAGGTCGGCGAGCTCGTCGATGATCACCAGCAGGTAGGGGTAGGGCTGGTAGACGCGCTCGCTGCCTGGCGGGGGCACCAGCTTGCCGGCGCGCACGGCCTTGTTGAACTCGTCGACGTGCCGGAAGCCGCTCGCGGCCAGGTCGTCGTAGCGGCGGTCCATCTCGCCGACGACCCATTCGAGGGCTTCGGCGGCCTTCTTGGGGTTGGTGATGATCGGCGTGATCAGGTGGGGGATGCCCTCGTAGGTGTTCAGTTCGACCCGCTTGGGGTCGACGAGCACCATGCGCACCTCGTCGGGCGTGGCGCGCATGAGGATCGAGGAGATCAGCCCGTTGACGCAGACCGACTTGCCCGCGCCGGTGGCGCCCGCGATGAGCAGGTGGGGCATCTTGGCCAGGTTCGCGACGATGGTGCGGCCCTCGACGTCCTTGCCGAGCCCCACGATCATCGGGTGGTGGTCGGCCTGGGCCACCTGCGAGCGCAGCACGTCGCCGAGGCTGACCAGGTCTTTGTCGGTGTTGGGGATCTCGACGCCGATCGCCGACTTGCCGGGGATCGGGGACAGGATGCGCACGTCCGCCGACTTCACGGCGTAGGCGATGTTCTTGGTGAGCGCGGTGACCTTCTCGACCTTGACCGCCGGGCCCAGCTCGATCTCGTACCGGGTGACCGTCGGGCCGCGGGTGAAGCCGATCACCTGGGCGTCGATGGCGAACTGCTCCATCACGCTGGTGAGCGCGTTGACCACGGTCGTGTTGGCCTTGGTCTGCGGCTTGGGCGGGGTGCCCGGCCGCAGCACCTGCAGGTCGGGCAGGGCGTACGGCCCGGCCTGCGGGGACAGGACGAGCTGCTCGACCTTGCGCGGGGCGGGGGTGGGCTGGGGCGGCTCGGGCACGCGCGACGGCTCGGGCGGCTCCTCGTCCACCAGGCCGGGGACGATCTCGGGCGAGTGGTCGGACATCTTGCCGGGCGTGTCGGCGATGACCGGGGTGTCGTAGGGCTTGACGTGCTCGCCCACCTCGGCGTCCGCTGCGCCGCCCTTGCCGCCGGCGGCGCGTCCGCGGGTCTTGCGGGGTGCGCGGGTCGTGCGCTCGCCCGGCTTGCCCTCAGCGGGGGCGTCGCCCTTGTGGAAGAGCATGTGCTGGATCTCGGCCAGGCGCTCGGGCACGCGGTGCACCGGCGTGGCGGTGATGACCAGGGCGCCGAACCCGGACAGCAGCAGGAGCAGCGGGATCGTGATGAACGCCGGCAGGATGCTGGACGGCGGCGCCGAGACGATGAACCCGACCATGCCCCCCGCCGCCGACACCTTGTCCATGCCGTCGGTCGCGGCCGGGCCCGAGGGGTACGGCGTGGCGTGCGCGACGTGGATGATGCCGAGCAGGCCCGCCAGCAGCGCGGTCCAGCCGATGATCATGCGGCCGGTGTCGGCGTTCTGGTCGGGATGCCGCAGCAGGCGCCAGGCGACCAGCGCGAGCAGGATGGGCACCGACCAGGCCAGCGAGCCGAACGCGCCGCGCAGCACCGTGTCGACGACGGTGGCGACCGCGCCCTTGGTGGTGCGCCAGGTCATGGCGGCCAGGACGATCGCCCCGCCGAGCACGGCCAGGCCGAGGCCGTCGCGCCGGTGGGCCGGGTCGAGCTCGCGCGCCTGCTGCCCGAAGGCCCGCGCGGCGGTGCCGATGCCGTTGGCGAACAGGAGCCACACGCCGACGAACAGCTTGCCGATCGCGAGGAAGACCCAGCCGATCGGATCGGGCTGCTGCGGGGCGGGACGGCGGGCGGGCTGGCGGCCGCCCGCGCGCGCGCCCGCGGATCGCGCGCCGGCGGGCCGCTTGGCGGGGGACGGGCGCGATGACGTGGACCGCTTCGCCGACCCCTTCGGGGTGCTTTTCGACGTACGGGTGGCCATGGTACCGAGGGTACGCATGATGCGCGGGCGGCGGCGGAAGGCGCGCCGGTACCGCCGCGATCGTCATGATCCGCGCGATCCATCGCAATCCGCGCGGCGTCGAGTGATTGTGTTCTATGTATTGACATAGCGTTTCATGTAATGGAATCTCCATCCAACGGGACGTTGGAAGGAGGAGTGATGTCCGCACTCGACTGGTCCGTGCTGGGCGCCTACTTCGCCGTGATGATCGTCATCGGCGTGTGGTCGAAGAACCGCATCAAGACCGTCATCGACTACTTCACGGCCGGAGGGAAGATCCCCTGGTGGCTGTCGGGGATCTCCCACCACATGTCGGGTTACAGCGCGGTCATGTTCGTCGCGTTCGCCGCCGTCGCCTACGACTACGGGCTCACCGTCTACGTCTGGTGGGCGATGACCATCGGCATCGGCGTGGGCATCGGCGCCTTCCTGTTCGCCGCCCGGTGGAACCGGCTCAGGTCCAAGCACGGCGTCGTCTCGCCGCTGGAGTACCTCACCCGGCGCTACAACCTGCCCACCCAGCAGGTGATGGCCTACAGCGGCGCGCTGCTGAAGGTCGTGGACATCGCCGCCAAGTGGGTCGCCATCTCGGTGCTGCTCAAGGGCTTCGCCGGGATCCCCATCCAGTACGGCATCGCCCTCACCGGCGCGGTGACCGTGATCTACGTGACGGTCGGCGGACTGTGGGCGGACGTGCTCACCGACTTCGGCCAGTTCGTCATCCAGGCGGTGGCCGGCATCGTCATGTTCGCCGCCGTCCTCGGGCACCTCGGCGGGGTCTCGGCGCTGTGGACCATGTGGGGCGAACTGCCCGAGGGACACGGAGACCCGCTGACCGGGCCCTACACCACGACGTACTTCTTCGCGTTCCTGCTGATCAAGACCTTCGAGTACAACGGCGGCATGTGGAACCTCGCCCAGCGCTACATGAGCGCGCCGTCGGGCACGCAGGCCAAGCGCGCGGCGCTGCTGTCCAGCGCCCTGTGGCTGCTCTGGCCGCTGGTGCTGTTCATCCCGATGTTCGCCGCGCCCCTCATCGTGCCGGGGCTGACCGACTCCGACCAGTCCTACGTGCGGCTCGCGCAGGAACTGCTGCCCACGGGCCTCATCGGCCTGGTGCTGGCCGGGTTCTTCTCCCACACGATGGCGATGGTCTCCTCCGACGCCAACGTGATCTCGGCGGTGATCACCCGCGACATCCTGCCGGTGTTCGTACGGCGGCTGCGGAACATGTCGGCGGGCGGCGCGCTGCGCCTGGCCCGCGTGACGACCTTCGTCTTCGTGGTCGTCAGCATGACGATCGCGATCACCACTCAGGGCCAGGGCGTGGTGCTGAAGATCGTCGTGGACGTCGTGGCGGCCACGATGGGACCGATCTCGATCCCGCTGATGCTGGGGCTGCTCCCCTGGTTCAAGCGCAGCGGCCCCACGGCGGCCATCGTCTCCTGGGCGGCAGGGCTGACGGTGTGGGCCGTCGTCAAGTGGGTGATCACCTCGGCGAACCAGACGCTCGTCGTGGCCGCCCCGCTGGTGACGTCGCTGATCCTCTATGTCGTCATCGGCCTGCTGCGCCCGGAGAACACCCCCGACCGCGACGACCTGGTCGACTCCCTCAACGACGACAGTGTTGTCGGCGCTCGCTCCGCTCACGCGGTGCCCGGGCGCCTTTGAGCCGGCGCCCTTCCTCGTCGCTCACGAGCGCTCGTCCCTCGCACTCGCTCCCTCCTCGTCACGACACCGGCGCGCCCGAGCCCGCGTTGTCGGCGCTCGCTCCGCTCACGCGGTGCCCGGGCGCCCTTGAGCCGGCGCCCTTCCTCGTCGCTCACGAGCGCTCGTCCCTCGCACTCGCTCCCTCCTCGTCACGACACCGGCGCGCCCGAGCCCGCGTTGTCGGCGCTCGCTCCGCTCACGCGGTGCCCGGGCGCCCTTGAGCCGGCGCCCTTCCTCGTCGTTCACGAGCGCTCGGTTCGCTCACGCGGCGCCTGGGCGCGCCGGGCGGATGTAGAAGGCGGGGAAATGGAACACCGGGAGAGGGAACAGTCCCTCTCCCGGTGTTCGTAGGCTTGTAACCGCTATTTGTCCGACTCCAGGATGCCGCCGTTGGCCACGTCGGACTTCTCGATCTCGGTGAACACGATGCGCACCGCCTCCGGCCGCGCCTTGAGGATGCCCACGGCGGCCTCGGTCACCGCCGCCACGAACTCGCGGCGCTGGTCCATCGTGCGTCCCGAGAGCAGTTCCACAGTGATGTTCGGCATGATGTCCTCCGGTTCCATGTGTTGCATCACATGAAATCAGATTCCATTACATGAACCAAGAAGGAGAGAGCCGTCGTGGACGTCATAGTGATCGGCGAGCCGCTGGTCGAGTTCTCGGCGTCCGCTCCCCTCACCGAGGCCGAGACGTTCCGCCTGTCGTTCTCCGGTGACGCGCTCAACGCCGCCGTCGCCGCGGCGGCCGCCGGCGCGCACGTCGCCCTGGTGACGCGGGTGGGCGTGGACGAGTTCGGGGAGCGGCTGATCAGGTTCGCGGCCGCGCACGGCGTGGACACCCGGTGGATGCTGCCGGGCGCCGGGTCCACGGGGGCGTACGCCGTGGGGGCCGACCCGGGCGGCGAGCGGGACTTCACGTACATGCGGGCGTGCAGCGCCGCCTCCAGGATGGGCCCCTCCGACGTCGCGGACGCGCCGCTGGCCGAGACCTCCGTCCTGCTGGTCGGCGGCATCGCCGCCGCGCTGTCCCCCTCCTGCGCCCACGCGGTGCGCCACGCCGCGGAGATCGTGCACGAGGCCGGGGGCAAGGTCGTCTACGACCCGAACTTCCGCTCCCGGCTCACCACACCCGAGAAGGCCGCGGCGATGCTCGCCGCCGTCGCCCCGTTCGCCGCGCTGGTGACCCCGTCCTCCCCCGGCGACGGCCTCCCCCTTCTCGGCACCGCCGACCCGGCCGAGACCCTGCGCGCCTGCCTGAAGCTCGGCGCCCGCGCGGCGGCCGTCACCCAGGGGCCGGACGGCGTCCTGCTGGGCGTCAGGGACGGCCGCGAGGGCCAGGACGGCGAGCCGTTCGAGACCATCCCGGCGGTCCGGGCGCGGACGGTCGTGGACCAGACGGGGGCCGGGGACGCGTTCGCCGGCACCGTGGCCGCCCGGCTGGCCGCGGGGGCGTCCCTGCGCGACGCCGTACGAGCGGGAACGGCCGCCGCCGCCGTCAGCCTCGAAGGCCAGGGCGGCACCGGCCGGGTGGCCACCCCCGAGGAGATCGACCGGCTCCTCGCCCTGCCACACGGCAATGGCGGGTGACGCGGAGTCAGTGGGCGGGGGTGGCGGCAGGGGCGCCGAGGGCGTGGGAGACGTCTCGGGCGGCGGCGGTGACCACGGGGGCGAGTTCCTCAAGGGTGGCGCGGTCCATGTCCATGGCGAGGGTGGAGATGGAGATGCCGCCCAGCACATGGCCGGTGTGGTCGAAGACGGCCGCGCCGACGCAGCGGACGCCCGGCTCGTTCTCCTCGTCGTCCACGGCGTAACCGAGGGCGCGGACCTTCGAAAGGTGCTCGAGCAGCTCCTCCACGCCGGTCAGGGTGGCGGAGGTGAGCCGGACCAGGCCGGTGCGCCCCGCGATGGCCCTGACCTCGTCGTCGCCGAGCCCGGCGAGGATGGCCTTGCCGATGGCCGTGGTGTGCAGGCGCAGGCTCATGCCGACCCGGGAGGGCATCTGGTAGGGCCTGCGGCCTTCCAGCTTGTCCACGTAGACCGCCTCGTCGCCGCTGCGGATGCCGAAGTGGGTGGTGTAGCCGGTGCGCTCGTGCAGGGCCCGCAGAGCAGCGGAGGCCTGCCGCGACGGGTCGAACCTGGTCATGACCCTGCCGGCCAGAGTGAGGATGCGCGGCCCCGGCTCGTAGCCGCCGGCGCCGTCGGCCCGGGCGAAGCCCCATTCGACGAGCGACTGCAGAATGCGGTGAACGGTCGACTTGGAGACGCCGGTCGCCGCGGCGATGTCGGTCACGCGGTGGTGCTCGGCGATCGCCTCGAGCACCGCCAGCGCCTTGTCGATGGAGCTGCCTTCCCTGACCACGTCCAGAGCCTACTAACAGCCACCGGGCGGCACGCTGCGCACGGCGCAGCGGGGGGGTGGCGCGCCGCCGTCGCCCGTCTCGCGGGCGGGGGACGGACACCGGGGGCGGCGCGGCGCCGGAGCGGGCCCGGCGGGGCGCGGGGAGGACGGGTGGGTCAGCGGGCGAGCCAGCCTCCGTCCACGGCCAGGACATGGCCGTTGACGTAGTCGGAGGCGGAGGAGGCGAGGAAGACGGCCGCGCCGGCGAGATCTTCGGGGGTGCCCCAGCGGCCGGCCGGGATGCGGGCCCTGATCGCGGGCTCGCGCTCGGGGTCCTCGCGCAGCGCGCGGGTGTTGCCGGTGGCGATGTACCCGGGGGCGATCGCGTTGACCTGCACGCCTTGGGCGGCCCACTCACAGGCCAGCGAACGGGTGAGGCCGGCGACGCCGTGCTTGGCGGCGGTGTACCCGGCCACGTTGACGCCCCCCTGGAACGACAGCATCGAGGCGATCATGACGATCTTCCCCTGCCCGCGTTCGAGCATGGGACGGCCGAAGGCCTGGCTGAGCAGGAAGACCGCGTCGAGGTTGACGTCGAGCACGGCCCGCCAGTCGGCGTAGGCGTGCCCGGCGGCCGGAGCCCTGCGGATGATCCCGGCGTTGTTCACCAGGATGTCGACGCGGTGCCGGGCGAGCAGCTCCTCGGCGGCCCCGGGCACGCGGTCGAGGTCGGACAGGTCGAGGACCCACCGCCAGGACTCCCGGCCGGCCTCGCGGACCTCGGCCTCCACCTCAGAAAGGTCGTCGCGGTGGCCGTGCAGGACGACGTCGGCGCCCGCCCTCGCGAGGCCGGCCGCGACCGCCCGGCCGATGCCGGTGCGGGAGCCCGTGACCAGCGCCGTCCTGCCTTCGAGGGAGAACATCACCGCATCTCGCCGATCGCGACCTGCTCGATGTCCTCGTACGCCTGGTTCTCGCCGCCCATCGCCCAGACGAAGGCGTAGTTGCGGGTGCCGAACCCGCAGTGCACCGACCAGGGCGGCGATATGACGGCCTGGCGGTCGGCGATGATCAGGTTGCGCGTCTCGTCCGGCCTGCCCATGAGGTGGACGACCCGGTCGTCCTGCGGGACGTCGAAGTACAGGTAGACCTCGGTGCGCCGCTCGTGGGTGTGGCAGGGCATCGTGTTCCACATGCTGCCGGGCGCGAGGACGGTGACGCCGAGGACGAGCTGGCAGCTCTGGATGCCCTTGGCGTGGATGTACTTGTGGATCGTGCGATCGTTGGAGCCCTCCTGGGAGCCCAGCCGCACGGGCTCGGCGTCCGCGAGGCCCGCGCTGACGGTCGGGTGCCCGGCGTGCGCGGGGGTCGACACCAGGTAGAACGGCCCGCCGCTGAACGACACCGCGCGCGAGCCCATGCCCACGTACACGCATTCCTTGTTGCCGAGCGCGTACTCCTCGCCGTCGACGGTGACCGCGCCGGGTTCCCCGAGGTTGACGACGCCGAGCTCGCGGCGCTCCAGGAAGTACTCGGCGCGGAACTCGTCGGGGCAGGGAAGGTCCAGCGGCGCGCCGCCGGGCGCCGCTCCCCCGATGACGATGCGGTCCTCGTGGGAGTACACCAGGCGGATCTCGCCCGGGACGAAGAGGTCCTCCGCGAGGAAGCGGCTCCTGAGCCGGTCGGTCGTCATGCCCGGCACCTGGTCCGGTGCCGTCGCGTACCGTACCTCCACCACGCCTCCCATTCCGTTACATAAAATGCGATATCGCTATATAGAACTGTCTTGGGCGTGCCGGGTCAAGCCGTCGGCAAGGCGGCGCGGCAGGGCGCGCCCGGGGGCGGCTCAGTACGTGCGGCGGACGCCGCGGGCGGCCACCTCGATGCGCTCGCGCGCCTCGAGCAGGCAGGCGGCGATCTCGCGGTCGCGACCCGCCGTCAGGCGGGGCACCGGGACAGAGACGCTCACCGCGTCGCGAGGCGGGTAGGCGATGTCGAGCGCGACACCGAAGCAGCGCAGCCCCTCGGTGTTCTCTTCACGGTCGATGGAGTAACCCCGCTTGCGGATGCGCCGCAGGTCGGCCATGAGCTGCGCCTGGTCGACGACGGTGTTCTTGGTGAGCCGGGGCAGCTCGGCCGGAAGCATGCGCGCCACCTCGGCGTCGTCGCGGGTGGCGAGGATGGCCTTGCCGAGCGAGGTGGTGCTGGCCGGCAGGCGCCGGCCGACCCGGGCGAAGGGCCGCAGGTAGTGGCGCGAGGCCCGCGTCGCGAGGTAGACGACGTCGAAATGGTCGAGTCGCGCCAGGTGGACGGTCTCGCCCGTGACCTCGGCGAGCCAGTCGAGCGCGTCGCGCGCGATCTGGACCACCGGGTCACCGTCGATGTAGGTGGCGCCCACCAGCAGCGCCCTCATGCCGATGCGGTAGAGGGTGCCGGTGACGTCGGTCTCGATCCAGCCCAGGCCCACCAGCGTGCGCAGCAGGGCGTGCAGGCTGCTCTTGGGGTAGCCGAGCTTGGCCTGAAGATCCGAAAGGCTGTGCAGACCGGGATATTGGGCGAAGAAGTCGAGCAACTCGACGGTCCGCACGGCGGACTTGACGTGCGGCGCCGCGGTTCCCTCTTGTGGCGCCGCAATCTCCTGCTGCGTCATTCTCGTCCTCCCTGCCGCACGTTACCTCCATTGTCACCCGCTCACGACTCGACGACGCGACCGCCGAGCCAGGCGTACTCGGGGTCGGAGGGGTCGAGGTCGGGCATGCCCGCCGCGTAGGCCTCGGCGTCGTCCACCGGCTCGTAGCCGAGCGCCCGCCCCGCCGACAGGTCCCACCAGTTGCGCGTGTTGGCCGACACGCCCCAGACCAGGGCGTAGGTGAGCTCCGGCGCGGTCAGGCACGCGTGGACGAGCCGCACCATGTCCCCCGGGCTGATCCAGGTCGACAGGGCGCGAGGACCGGGCGGGCGCTCCTCGAAGGTGCCGATGCGCAGGCACGCCACGCGCATGCCGTACCTGTCGTGGTAGTAGCGGCCGAGGGCCTCGCCGTACGCCTTGGACACCCCGTAGTGCGAGTCGGGCGCCACCGGGGTGTCGGCGGCCACCAGATCCTGGCGGGGGACGAAGCCTGCGGCGTGGTTGCTGCTGGCGTACACGAAACGCTCGACGCCCGCCTGCCGGGCGGCCTCGATGACGCGGTAGGTGCCCTCGATGTTGGCCGTCAGCGCCTTCTCGAAGGACGCCTTCGTCGAGGGGGTGCCGGCGAGGTGGACGACCGCGGAGACCCCCTTCATGGCCCTTTCGACCGCCGCCGCGTCGGTGATGTCGCCGCAGATCGCCTCGAAGCGCTCGTCGTCGATCGGAGTGCGGTCGAACAGCCGCAACGTGTGACCGTGGTCGGGCAGACCCGCGGTCAGGCAGGCGCCGATCCGGCCGGCGGCGCCGGTCACCAGAATGTTGTTCACCATGTGGCAACCGTATGGGCGGCGATGTAGTCCACGTCAAGATCGTCGCCCAGTCCCGGACGCGTCGGAAGGGTCACATTCCCTGAATCGTCCATCGGATCGACGATCGAGCGGAGATGCGGCGGCGGCGTGTCGTAGTCCGAATGCGGGTGCAGCAGGCCGCGCTCGTACCACTCCCCGCACAGCGTCGCCCCGATCACCGCGAGCGCCCCCGACCCGTTCCCGTGGATCTCGCAGCCCATGCCGAAGGACTCGGCGGTGTGCACCGCCTTCAGCGCCGGGATGACGCCGCCGGAGCCGACGACGCCGACGCGCAGAATGTCGCACGCCCCCGCCGCCACCCACTCGGCCCGTGCCATGTGCTTGCCCCAGGAGGTCTCGGGCCCGAGGATCGGGGTCGCGAGCTGGTCGGCCAGCCAGCGGTACGACTGGACCGACGCCTCCTCCATCGGCTCCTCGTACCAGGCGAACTTCAGCTCGTCCAGCGCCCGGCCCAGCCTGAGCGCCTCGGTGCGGCTGTACCAGTGGTTGCTGTCGAGCATCAGGGCGACGTCGGGGCCCACCGCGTCCCGCACGGCGGCGCACGCCTTGATGTCCAGGTCGACGCCGTGCCGCATCGGCGGCATCCAGGTGTGCAGCTTGATGCCGCGGTACCCGCGCGCCACCAGTTCCTTGGCGAAGCTCGCGTAGTCCGAAAGCGTGGCCAGGCCGCCGGGGATGTCGTCGCCGCACATCGTGCTGGCGTACGCGGGGACCGCCGCCCGGGCGCCGCCGAGGAGCTGCCAGACCGGCAGGCCCAGCTTGCGGCCCGCCAGGTCCCACAGGGCCTGGTCCACGGTGCTGAGCAGGCGGTCGGTGAGGTGGCCGTGGGCGCCGCGCTGGCGGCGCGCGAGCGCGTGCCAGAGCCGCTCGCGCTCGATGCCGTCCTGGCCGGCCAGCACCGGGCGCACGTGCGCCTGGATCATGCTCTCGCGCAGCGTCTCCGGCTGGCCGAGGCAGTACCCCTTCGCGCCGTCGCTGTCGGTGATCTCCAGCAGCGCCTCCTTGACCTCCCGGGGCGGCCCGGGATGCCGGTGACCGTGCCCGTCCACCACCGATTCGGTGATGGTCGCGAACACCGTGACGCCGACGCGCTCGATGACGGCCATGACCTCTCCTTCCGCTCGAATCCGTCCGCCCGGCCTCGCCGCCGGGCCGGACCGGGACCGGCGCCCGCGGTCAGGTGACGGGCGCCGGGGTCGTGCCCGGCCGAGGTCAGGAGTGGGACTGCTTCCACTCCGCCTGGGCCTCGGTGAGCTTCTCGGCCATGGTGTCCAGGAACTCCTGCGGCTTCATCTGGCCGAGCAGGACCTTCTGGAACAGCGGCTCGGTGTCGGCCTTGGTGATGGAGGAGAACTGCGGCAGGTAGTACGGCGGGGAGACGACCACGGTGGACGGGTCGCCGAGGACCTGCACGGCGTTCTTCAGGTACGGCCGCTCGTCCAGCCAGGCGTCGCCCTGGGCCTCCTTGTTCGCCGGGATCTGTCCGGTCTGCTGGTTCCAGTAGCTGTTGCTCTCCTTGGACACCAGGAAGTCGACGAACTTCCAGGCCGCGTCCTTGTTCTTGCTGTTCTTGAACACCGCGAAGCCGTCGACCGGGTTGGCCACGATGGTGCGCTTGCCCGAGGCCCCGACCGGCATCGGGAAGGCGTCGACCTTGCCGGCGCCGAACGCCTTGACGTGGTCGTTGTAGGAGCCGAGGTTGTGGTGCATCATCGCGACCTTGCCGCTGGTGAACTGCGCCACCATCTTGGGGAAGTCGTTGGTGACGTCCGCCTCGGGCGTGTTCTTCTTGTACAGCGCGGCGATCTTGGCGATCAGCTCGGCGTTCTTGGGGTCGTTTACGGTGCTCTTGCCGGAGGCGTCGAAGAACTCGGTGACCCCCGAGTAGGCGTAGGCCTCGGCCAGGAGCTGGAAGATGGACCCCGCGCCGCCGCGGATCGTCCAGCCGTACTGGTCGGGGGTCTTGGTGAGCTTGTCCACCGCCGTGAAGAACTCGTCCCAGGTCTTGGGCGCCTCCACCCCGGCGGCCGACAGCTTGTCCTTCTGGTACCAGACGACGTCGAGGTTGGAGGTGGCCGGCACCATGTACAGCTTGCCGTCGGGGTTGGTCCCCTTGACCGAGGCCAGCATGCTGTCCAGCAGCTTGCCGTTCGCCGGGCTCTTGGACAGCCAGTCATCGGCCGGTTCGAGCGCCTGCTGGCCGATCAGGCCGGCCAGGTAGCTCGTCGTCACGCCGCCCACGTCGGGGGTCGCGTCCCCGGCGACCGCGGTGTCGTACTTCTGCTGGACCGAGGCGATCGGGATGCCGACGTACTGGACGTGGATGGCCGGGTTGGCCTTCTCGAACCGCTTGATCAGCTCCTGGTAGACCGGAGTGCGCACGCCTCCGTTGTTGTCCCAGAACGTGATCGTCGTCTTGCCGCCGGACGCCTCGCCTCCGCCGCCGGAGTCCGACCCGCAGGCCGAGGCGGTCACGGAAAGGGCGAGGACCGCGACGGCGGCCGTGCGGACCTTGGTGATGGTTCTCATGGTGTGGTGTCCTCCAGGCGGGGGGTGCTATCCCTTCACGGCACCGGCGCTGATGCCGTGCACGAGATAGCGCTGAATCACTGCGAAGACGCAGACGACAGGGACGGCCGCCACGACGCCGCCCGCCGCCAGGGCCCCGAAATCGGCGCTGTACTCGCCGATCGTGTAGCTCAGGCCGACGGGGATGGTGAAGTTGTCCTGCTTGCTGATGAACATGAGCGCGAACAGGAAGTTGTTCCAGGTGTGGATGAAGGCGAACGAGCCGACCGCGATCAGGCCGGGACGCAACTGCGGCAGCACGACCGCGAAGAAGGCCCGCACCCGCGAGCAGCCGTCCACCATCGCCGCCTCCTCCACCTGGAAGGGCACCGCGGTGACGAACCCGCTCATCAAGATGATCGACAGCGGGAGGTTGAACACCGTGTCCGCGACCACCAGGCTCCACAGCGAGTTGATCAGCCCGAGACCGCGGAAGATCGTGAACAGCGGGATCAGCATCATGGCGCCCGGGATGAACTGGGTGCACAGCAGGACGACCATGAAGAACGTCCGGCCGCGGAAGCGGAAGCGCGCGAGCGCGTACCCGCCCATGAGCGCGATCACCGTCGTGAGGAACAGCGACAGCACACCGACGATCACGCTGTTTCTGAAGAAGACGGCGTACCCGATGTCATTCCAGACGGTGTCGAAGTGCTCGAAGGTGATCGGCCACGGCACCGGCGCGGTCGAGCCCGTGGGCCGGAGCGCGAAGACGACCATCCAGTAGAACGGCACGAGCGTGAAGACCAGGTAGAGCCCGAGGGGGACGTAGAGCCGGAGCACCCTGCCCGGGTCCTTGCGGCGCCGCCCGCCGGGAGCGGTCTGGACCCGTACCGTCTCGGGGCGCCGCGCGATGGTGTCCGTCGCCATGGAAGCGTCCCTCATCCCTTGTGGTCCGCGCCGAACCTGCTCAGCCGGAGGTACAGCAGCGAGCAGAACAGCAGGATCAGGAAGCCGGCCGTCGTGAGCGCCGACCCGTACCCGAAGTCCTTGGAGTCGATCGCGCGCTGGGCGACGTACAGCGGCAGCGTCGTGGTGACCTGGGCCGGTCCGCCGCCCGTCAGGGTGTAGATCAGGTCGACGTTGTTGAACTCCCACACCGAGCGCAGCAGTGTGGCCAGCACGATGGCGTCGCGCAGGTGGGGCAGGGTGACGTGCAGGAACCGGCGCGTGCGGCCCGCCCCGTCGACCGCCGCGGCCTCGTACAGCTCGCCGGGGATGCCCTGCAGGCCGGCGAGCAGCAGAATCGCGAAGAACGGCACGCCGCGCCACAGCTCGGTGATGACGAGCGCCCCGAAGACGGTGTCCAGGTTGCCGAGGACGGCGGTCTCGGGCGCGCCGAGGTAGCGGACGATGCCGGTGGTCGGGTTGTAGAGCAGGATCCAGATGCCGGTGGTGAGCACTCCGGAGACCGCCCACGGGGAGAACACCATCGAGCGAGCGAGCCCCCGGCCGATGAAACTTTCATTGACCATGAGCGCCAGCGCGAGGCCGAGCACGAGCTGGAGCCCGATCTCCACGATGACCCATTTGGCGGTGAAACCGAGGCTGGACCAGAACAGCGGGTCCTCGAACAGCATCTCCTTGAAGTTGTCCAGGCCCGCGAAGCCGTTGGCCCACGGCTTGGTCAGGTTGTAGTGCTGGAGGCTGTAGTACAGGACGCTGCCGATGGGGTAGACGAGGAATACCGTGATCAGCAGGACGGTCGGGGAGATCAGCAGGTACGGGGCCCAGCGCAGAGCACGAGGACGCCCCCTCGCCGCCGCTGTCCTGGCGAAAGCCACCTCGCGCTCCGTTCGGGTCGGCCATCGGGTTCAGTGACACATCCTTGAACAAGGTTCACACTTGTGGACGCGCCGTCAACGTAGGAAGGCGGCATGCGCACTGTCAACCCTTCGCCAGGTAACCAAAGCATTTCGGCGGCAGGTCCCGCGCGTTCCCGCCGCTCCCTTGACTGGCGGGGCGAAGTCGCCATACGTTCCCTGTGTTCATATACGTGAATACAGTCCTGGCATGTGTACGCGAGAGAGGACCGTATGACTTCGCTGGTGGATCGGCTGGACGGGCCGCTCTTCTTTCCCGTCACCCCCTGCGACGACCAGGAGCGGCTCAACCTCGAAGCCTTCCGCGAGCACGTCCGCGACGGCGTGGCCGCGGGGTGCGGCGCGGTCTTCGCCTGCTGCGGGACGGGCGAGTTCCCCTCGCTGGGCCTCGCGGACTACGCGGCGTGCGTCGCCGCCGCCGTCGAGGAGACCGCCGGGCGGGTGCCGGTCATCGCCGGCACCGGGTACGCCACGACGCTGGCCGCGGGGTTCTCGGCCGCCGCCGAGGAGGCGGGCGCCGACGGCCTCCTCGCCCTGCCGCCCTACCTCGTGCAGGCCGACCAGGAGGGCCTGAAGCGGCACTACCAGGCGCTCGCCGACGGCACCCGGCTCCCGGTGATCCTCTACCAGCGCGACAACGCGATCTTCGAGCCGCGGACCGTCGTCGAGCTGGCCCGTCATCCCGGCATCATCGGCTTCAAGGACGGCCACGGCGACCTGGACCTGCTTCAGCGCATCATCAGCGCGGTGCGCTCCGCCTCGGCCGGCCTGCTCTACTTCAACGGCCTGCCCACGGCCGAGATGTCGGCGCTCGCCTACCGCGGCCTCGGCATCACCCGCTACTCCTCGGCGGTGTTCTGCTTCCTCCCCGGCGTGGCCATGGCCTTCCACAAGGCCCTGCTCAGCGGGGACGACGCCGTGACCGACCGCCTGATCGACGAGTTCTACCGTCCGCTGGTCGAACTGCGCCGCCAGGGCGCCGGGTACGCGGTGTCGCTGATCAAGGCCGGCGTGCGGCTGCGCGGCCTGGACGCGGGCCCCGTGCGCGCCCCGCTCTGCGAGCCGGCGCCCGAGCACGTCAAGCGGCTCGGCGAGCTCATCGAGCGCGCGCTGGAGATCACCGAAGGCCGGTGACCCGGCCGGCGCCGCGTCGGGGAGGCGCCTGCCCGGGCCCCGGGGGCACGCCCCCACGGGCCCGAACCCCCTGGAGGCTCTCCTCCGCCCGAGCGGGAGCCTCCCTGACCCAGGAGGTATCCCCTTGCCAGCATCTTCCAAGGCCGTGGCCGCCCTGGCCGCGGCCCTGTGCGCCGCGGCGCTGACCGCGGCGCCGGCCTCGGCCGCCACCGGCCACGACGTCCCCCTCGGGCGGCGCACCCTGCCCGCCGGCGACGGGTGGGCGTCCGCGACCACCGGCACCACCGGCGGATCCGCCGCCGACGACGCCCACGTGTACACCGTCCGCGATCGCAAGGGGCTGGTCGCCGCCCTCAACAGGGGCGACGCCACCCCCAAGATCATCTACGTCAGGGGCGTCGTCGACGGCAACACCGACGACGCGGGCGCCCGGCTCGACTGCGACGACTACGCGGCGGACGGCTACACCCTGCCCGCCTACCTCGCCGCCTACGACCCGGCGGTGTGGGGCCGCGACGCCGAACCGTCCGGGCCGCTGGAGGACGCGCGCGCCGCCTCGGCGGCCAGGCAGACCGCCCAGATCAAGCCGAAGGTCGGCTCCAACACCACCATCGTGGGCCTCGGCAACGCCGTGATCAAGGGCCTGAACCTGCACGTCGACAAGGCCGACAACGTCATCATCAGGAACATCGGGTTCCAGGACACCTACGACTGCTTCCCCCAGTGGGATCCCACCGACGGCGACGAGGGCAACTGGAACTCGCTCTACGACAACATCTCGGTCACCGGGTCCACGCACGTCTGGGTGGACCACAGCAGCTTCGACGACGGGAACAACCCCGACGCGGCCCAGCCGCTGTACTTCGGCCGGCCCTACCAGGTGCACGATGGCGAACTGGACATCACCAACGGTTCCGACCTCGCGACCGTGTCGTGGAACCGGTTCGCCGACCACGACAAGACCATGCTGATCGGCTCCACCAACAACCCGGCCGCCGACAGCGGCAAGCTCAACGTGACCGTGCACCACAACGTGTTCGACACCATCTTGCAGCGGGCCCCGCGCGTGCGGTTCGGCCAGGTGCACGTGTACAACAACTACTACGACATCCCCGCCGGGGACGACTACGTCTACAGCCTCGGCGCCGGCGTGCAGTCGAAGATCTACGCCGAGAACAACTTCTTCCGCCTCGGCGCCGGCGTGGACCCGGGAACGATCATCTACAACTGGGGCGGCACCGCCCTGCATGCCACCGGCACGCTGGTGTCCACCGGCGCCAGGATCCGGTCCGTGGACATCCTCGCCGCGCACAACGCCACCCACGACCCCGACCTGTCCGGTGACGCCGGGTGGACGCCCACCCTGCACACCCGGGTGGACCCGGCGGTGCTCGTACCCGTCAAGGTGCCCCTGCTGGCCGGCGCGGGCCGCCTGCTCTGACCGGGGACGGACGGGAAAAGGACCGCCACGCCGCCGTCGGCGGCGTGGCGGTCCTCGCGTCCTCCCCCGCCCGGGGCCGGCCGGTCGGACCTCGCGGTCCTCGCGGCTCCCCTTCACGCGCGGGGACCGCCGGATCAGACCTCGACGATCACCGGGACGATCATCGGGCGGCGGCGGTAGGTGTCGTTGACCCAGCGCCCGACGATGCGGCGGGTCAGGCGGCGCATCTGCTGGATGTCGGCCACACCGTCGGCCGCAGAGTCCTGCAGCGCCTTCTCGATCAGCGGGATCACCGCGTCGAAGGCGTCGATCTCGATGCCCGAGCCCCGCGCGTACACCTCGGGGCCGCCGCTGACCTTGCCCGTCGTCGAGTCGACGACCACGACCACCGAGATGAACCCCTCGTCTCCGAGGATGCGGCGGTCCTTCAGCGCCACGTCGGTGACGCCGCCGACCGACGAGCCGTCCACGTAGACGTAGCCGCACGGCACCGCGCCGACGATGCGCGCCCGGCCGTCGACCAGGTCGACGGCCACGCCGTCCTCGGCGATGACGATGTGGTCGTCCGGCACGCCGGTGAGCGCCGCCAGCTTGGCGTGGGCCCGCAGGTGGCGCCACTCGCCGTGCACGGGCATGAAGTTGGACGGCTTGGTGGCGTTCAGGACGTACAGCAGCTCGCCCGCGGCGGCGTGACCCGAGACGTGCACCAGCGCGTTGCCCTTGTGGACCACGCGGGCGCCCCAGCGGGTGAGGCCGTTGATGACCTTGTTGACGGCCGTCTCGTTGCCGGGCACGAGAGACGACGCCAGCACGACCGTGTCACCTTCGGCGACCCGGATGGGGTGGTCGCGGTTGGCCATGCGCGACAGCGCGGCCATGGGCTCGCCCTGGGACCCCGTGCAGATCAGCACGACGTCCTCCGGCGGCCACTCTTCGATCTCGCGGGCGTCCACCAGCAGGCCCGCCGGCACCCGGAGGTACCCGAGCTCCCGGGCCACGCCCATGTTCCTGACCATCGAGCGCCCGATGAGCGCGACCTTGCGGCCGTTCTCCTCGGCGGCGTCGAACACCTGCTGCACGCGGTGCACGTGCGAGGCGAAGCAGGCCACGATGATGCGCTTGGCCGCGCTGCGGAAGACCTCGTCGATCACCGGTCCGATGGTGGTCTCGCTCGGCACGAAGCCGGGCACCTCGGAGTTGGTGGAGTCGGACATCAGCAGGTCGACGCCCTCGGCGCCGAGCCTCGCGAACCCGCCGAGGTCGGTCAGCCGCCCGTCGAGCGGGAGCTGGTCCATCTTGAAGTCGCCCGTGTGCAGCACGATGCCCGCGGGCGTGCGGATCGCGACGGCGAGGGCGTCGGGGATGGAGTGGTTGACCGCGAAGAACTCGCACTCGAACGGCCCGAACCGCTGCCTCTGCCCCTCGGCCACCTCGATCTTGACCGGCTGGATGCGGTGCTCGGTGAGCTTGCTCTCGATCATGCCGAGGGTCAGGCGTGAGCCGACGAGCGGGATGTCGCGGCGCTCGCGCAGCAGATAGGGCACGGCGCCGATGTGGTCTTCGTGGGCGTGGGTGAGCACGACCGCCTCGATGTCGTCGAGACGGTCCCGGATGTACTCGAAATCCGGGAGGATCAGGTCCACGCCCGGCTGGTCGGGCTCTGGGAACAGCACGCCGCAGTCGACCACGAGCAGCCGGCCGTCGAACTCGAAGACCGCCATGTTGCGGCCGATCTCGCCGAGGCCGCCGAGCGCGACGATGCGCAGGCCGTGCTCCGGCAGCGCCGGAGGCGGCCCGAGCTCGGGATGCGGATGACTCATGATCTACCCCCGTGTACATCGGCCCGCCGCACGCGTACGGCTCCCTCGCCGAGCCGTCCGGCGCGTCGCGGGCCGAATTCGTCGTGTCTCTCTCTCAAACTCTCTGTTCCTCCCCGCCGCGGACAATTCGCGGCGATCGGGCCGGATGGGACTCTCCGCCGCTCACGATGGACGTGCGGCGGTCACGCCAGGCAATTCTCGCGCGTCCGGCGGGACGCGCGGCACTCTCGTCGGGACCCGCTGCGCGGGCATGTCAGTCGGACAACTTCACGCCGCCCGCCACCAGGTCTTCACGCAGGATCGCGACCTGCTCGGCGGTGGCGTCGACCAGCGGCGCGCGCACCGGGCCCACAGGCCTGCCGAGGAGGCCGAGCGCGGCCTTGGTCATGATCGCCCCCTGGGTGCGGGTCATGATGCCCGTGATCACCGGCAGCAGGCGCTGGTGCACGGAACGGGCGCCCTCCGCGTGGCCCGACCGGAACAGCTTGATCATCGAGGCCAGCTCGGCCCCCACCACGTGGCCGACCACGCTGACGAAGCCGGCGGCGCCGACCGACAGCCAGGGCAGGTTGACCGCGTCGTCGCCGGAGTAGTAGACGAGGTCGGTCGCGGCCATGACCTGCGAGCCGCCGAACAGGTCGCCCTTGGCGTCCTTCACGGCGGCGACGCGCGGGTGGGAGCTCAGGCGCAGCAGCGTCTCGGTGGCGATGGCCGTGCCCGTGCGGCCCGGGATGTCGTACAGCATCACCGGCAGGGCCGTGGCGTCGGCGACCGCCGTGAAGTGGCGGTACAGGCCCTCCTGCGGCGGCTTGTTGTAGTACGGCGTCACCACGAGCAGGCCGTGGGCGCCGGCGCGCTCGGCGGCCTTCGCCAATTCGACCGAGTGATGGGTGTCGTTGGTGCCCGCGCCGGCCACGACGGTGGCCCGGTCGCCGACCGCTTCGAGCACGGCCCGCAGGATGGCGTCTTTCTCGGCATCGGAGGTCGTGGCCGACTCCCCTGTCGTGCCGCTCACGACGAGGCCGTCGTTGCGTTGTTCGTCAACGAGATAGGTGGCCAGGCGCTGGACACCTTCGATGTCCACGGCGCCGTCGGCGGTGAACGGCGTGACCATCGCGGTCAGCATGCGGCCGAAGGGCGCGTCGGAGGTTCCGGTTGGCGATGCCATAGACGGAACGGTACCTGGATCCGCGAAGACGGTGGACCCCGCCACCCCGGTTCGTGGCGACACGACGGCCGATCCGGGTGTGTACCGGTTACGGCGGAGATCGCCGGACATGGATAGAGGCCGTCGATATGTGCTCGGGGGTACACACATCGACGACCTCTATCCGTGCAATCGGCCCCACTTACGGGGGCGTTACATACATCTGAGAAGAATTTTCCGATCGTCCGCATGGGCGGCGCCGGGGAAGGATCCGGCGCCGCCCGCCGGGCGCGCCCCGTCCCTCCACTCCGCCCGCCGGCCCAGGTCGCGGGCGGCTCCCCGGCTCCACTCCCAGGCCGTTCTCCGTCCAGCGGAACGCTGCGTCCCCACAGAATCACGTTTCGTAAAGTTGGGACTCCAAGTGTTCTCCATTACTCCTAGTTGTCCTTCGATTACGGCAAGATAAGGAAACGATCTCGAACTCCCTGAGGGATGGACGGATGACTGGCAACGACCCGGTGTACCTCCGTGTGGTCGAAGAGCTGCGGGCGCAGATAGTCGACGGCATACTGCCGCCGGGCGCGCCCATCCCGTCTCGCGCGCAACTCACCCAGCGTTTCCGCGTCGGCGAGACCGCCGCCCGGCACGCCCTGCGCGTCCTCGCCGCCGAAGGGCTGATCATCGGCAGGGTCGGCTCGGGCCACTACGTCCGCGAGAAGTCCGTGCTCTATCCCCTGCAGCGGTGCCGCAACACCGACCACGACGCCCCGTTCGCCGCCGACATGCAGGCCGGCGGGCGCCGCGCCACGTGGGACTGGCGCAGCGAACCCGTCAAGGCCGGGCCGGAGATCGCCCGGCGCCTCCGCATCGAGGCCGCCGACCCGGTGATCCGCACGCGCTACGTGTTCCGCACCGACGGCAAGCCGATGCAGCTCGCCACCTCCTACGAACCGGTCGAGTTCGGCCGCGTCCACTCCTTGCCCGAAGAGGGCACCAACGGGCGCAAGAGCCTCCTGGCCCGCATGTCCGCCGCCGGGGTCAAGATCACCGATCTCCGCGAGAGCGTCCACACCCGCGTGCCCCAGCCGACCGAGAGCGACCTGCTCGACCTGCCCACCGGCGTGCACGTCCTCCACGTCGAGCGCACCCACTGGTCCGGCGACCGTCCCGTCGAGACCAGTGACATCGTCGTCCCCGGCGACCGCTTCCGCCTCGTCTACTCCGTCCCGTTACCTGAGATGTGATCGCACATACGCACGTTCCGGGCGGCCGCCGCCTCACGGCCCGGCGTTCCCGCCACCGTCCCGGCGCGGGTCAGCGGGCGCGCTGGGTGAGGGCGACGCAGAGCAGGACGGCCAGCGCGGCGGCCAGGGTGACCGCGTCGAGGGTCTCCCCGAGCAGCGACCACGCCAGCACCAGCGCCAGCAGCGGCTGGAGCAGCTGCGTCTGCCCGGCACGGGCGATGCCGCCCCTGGCCAGGCCCGCGTACCACGGGATGAAGCCCAGGAACATCGACACCAGCGAGACGTAAGCGAACCCCGCCACGGCCTCGGCCGACACCTGGTGGCCGGTCGTGAACCCCAGGACGACCGCCATCGGCACGGTCACCGGGGCCGCGACCACAAGGGCGTGGGAGATGACCCGCCACCCGGGCGTGTGCCGTGCGAGGCGTCCGCCCTCGGTGTACCCGACCGCCGCGCAGACCAGCGCGGCCACCATGAACAGGTCCGCGGCGGCGAGCCGCCCGCCTCCCCTGGTGAGGGTGAAGGTCGTGACGGCGACGGCCCCGGCGGCGCTCGCCACCCAGAACAGCGGGCGAGGCCGCTCCCCCGCCCGCAGGACGGCGAAGACGGCCGTGGCCGCCGGCAGCAGCCCGACCACGACGGCCGCGTGCGAGACGCTCGCCCCGGCGGCCAGCGCCAGGCCGCTGAACAGGGGGAACCCGAACACCACGCCCAGCGCGATCGCGACGTACGGCCTCAGGTGGGCACGCGGAGGCAGCAGCGGGGCACCGGCGGCCAGCAGGCACGCCCCGGCCACGAGCGCGGCCACGGCGCCCCGGCCGACCGCCACCAGATACGGGTCGAAGCCCCGCAGGGCGAAAGCGGTCGCGGGGAACGTCCCCGAGAACGCGAGGACCCCCAGCCCCGCCAGCAGCGTCCCCGCCCAGCGGCCCTCCCCCGAGATCCCCGCACCCGAAACACCCGCGCCCGAAGCCACGGCCCCCGCGACATCCGCGCCTGAACCCACTGCACCGGAGACAAACGCGTCCAAGACCACGGCGCCCGAGACACCCACGCCCGAGACGCCCGCGTCCAAGACCGCGCCCGCGCCCGCGCCCGAGACCACGGCGGCCGAGACACCCGCGCCTGAGATCCCGGCATCCGAGGCCACGGCACCCGGGACCACCGCCCCCGCGCTCACGGCGCCTGCCGGCCCGCCCCGGCGCCGGAACCTGCCGGTGAACGGGACCGCTACTGCCCAGCGCACAGTAGCGCTACTGTTGTCTCTCATGAATGACGATAGCAGTATCGTCCGCATCGCGGCATCGCTGCGCGAGGAGGCGGCGAGGCTGCGGCCCGGCGACCGGCTGCCGTCGAGCCGCGAGCTGGTGCGGCGTCATGGCGTCAGCCCGGTCACCGTGTCGCGGGCGCTCGCGGCGCTGGCCGCCGAGGGCAGGGTGATCACCCGTCCGGGCAGCGGCGCCTTCGTCGCGCACTCCGTCGCCGCGACGACCGGCGAGGCGGCCGACCTGTCCTGGCAGACGGTGTCGCTCGGCGACCGGTCGGTCGACGACGCCGCGGTGGCCGGGCTGCTCACCCCGCCGCCCGAGGGCGTCATCCCGCTCACCGGCGGCTACCTCCATCCCGGCCTGCGCCCGTCCAAGGCGCTCGCGGACGCCGCCTCCCGCGCCGTACGCCGTCCGGACGCCTGGGCGCTCCCGCCGCTGAACGGCCTGGCCGAGCTGCGGCGCTGGTTCGCCTCCGAGGTGGGCGGCGGCGTCACGCAGGCGGACGTGCTCATCGTCAGCGGCGGGCAGGCCGCGCTGACCCACGCGTTCCGCGCGCTGTCCCCGCCGGGCGCGGCCATGCTGGTCGAGACGCCGACCTACCCCGGGGCGCTGGCCGCCGCCCGGGCGGCCGGGCTGCGCGCGGTCGCCGTACCGATCGACCACGACGGCGTACGGCCCGATCTGCTCGCCGAGGCGTTCGCCGTCACCGGCGCGCGGGTCTTCTACTGCCAGCCCACCCTGCACAACCCGACCGGGGTGGTGCTGTCGGCCGAGCGCCGCGATCAGGTCCTCGCCGTGGCCAGGGCGGCCGGGGCCTTCGTCGTCGAGGACGACTACGCGCGCTACCTCACCACGGACGCCGTCCCGCCGTCGCTGGTCACCCTGGACGCCCACGGCACCGTCGTTCACGTCAACTCGCTCAGCAAGATCACCGCACCGAGCATGCGGGTCGCGGCGGTGATCGCGAGGGGACCCGCCGCGCGGCGGCTCCGGGCGGTCCAGCTCGTGGAGTCGTTCTTCGTCGCCCGCCCGCTGCAGGAGACCGCGCTGGAGTTCCTCGGCTCGCCCGCCTGGCGGCGCCACCGCGCATCGGTGACGGCCGAGCTGGCGGCGCGGCGGAACGCGCTCGCGGCCGCCCTCGCCCGCCACCTCCCCGCCGGGCAGCTGCCGTTCATGCCCGCGGGCGGGCTCCACCTGTGGGTGCGGCTCCCCGGCGAGGTCGACGAGACCGCCCTGGTCGAGAGCGCCCAGCGCGCCGGTGTCCAGGTCAGCCCCGGCGCGATCTACCACCCCGCCGAACCCCCCTCGCCGCACGTCCGGGTCACACACATCGCGACCGCCCACGTAGCCGAGCTCGCCGAAGGCGTGCGCCGCCTGGGCGCGGCACTGGACGCCCAGCTCGGGCGGGGGTCCCGCTGACTCCGGCGCAGGCGGCGCCAACCTTCTGCTGCCCTACAGTGGTGGCATGGATGGGCCGGCGGAGCTGCTCCGCGACTTCGTGAACACCTACGACGTCGAAGCGGACGCGGACGAGCTGGCCTCCCCCGCCGAGCTGGCCGTCTGGCTGCGCGAACGCGAGCTGATCTCCGAGACCGACCGCGCGGTGGACGAAGACTGGGCCCTCGCGATCAACCTGCGCGAAGGGCTGCGGGCGGCGCTGCGCCACCAGGGCTCCGCGGACGCCACCTCAGCGGGCATGGCCGCCGAGGTGGAGACGGACGCCGCCCCGGCGGGCATGGCCGCCGAACTCGAGACCGCCCTGGCCGCGCTGCCCTTGCGGGTCAGGCTGGCGGAGGGACGCACGCCGGTCCCTGAACCGCTCGGCGCCGGCGCGGCCAGGGGCGTCGGCCTGCTCGCCGCCGCCATCCTCTCGGCCCACGCCGACGGCGGCTGGCCGCGCCTGAAGGTCTGCGCGCAGGACACCTGCCAGTGGGCGTTCATCGACTCCTCCAAGAACCGGTCGCGGTCGTGGTGCTCCATGCGGGTCTGCGGCAACCGCACCAAGACCCGTGCCTACCGCGCCAGACGCCGGCACACCCCGCTCTCCCCCGAGCCCGCCTCCTGACGGCCTGCGGGTGATCGCCGGACGCGGGTCCCGACACCTCCGGAGCTCTCGGGCGACCTGGTGGACCGCGGTGGCGGGTCATCGCCGCACGCGGGTCCCGATACGGTGTTGGGACCATAGGAGAGGGGGGCGGCCAGATGGCTGACGTGGGGGTGCGCGCGGCACGGCGCGAGGACGTCCCGGCGGTGACGGCCACCCAGATCCGGGCGTGGCAGGCCGCCTACCGCGACGTGCTGCCCGAGGGGCCGCTCGAGCAGATGACCGACGCGTCGGCGCGGGAGGTCTGGAGCCGCCAGTGGGAGGAGGCCATCGCCGCGCCTCCCTCCCCGCACCATCGTCTCCTGGTCGCCGTCGAGAGCGACGACCCGCTGACCTCCATGGCCGACCCGCTGGCCTCCCTCGCCGAGGGGCACGGCGACCCGGGCGTCCAGCGCGTGGTCGGGCTCGCCTCCCACGCGCCCGCCGAGGACCCCGACCTCGACCCCGAGACCGCCGCCGAACTGCTCACGCTGCTCGTCGACCCCGGCCACACCCGCCGCGGCCACGGCAGCCGGCTGCTGAACGCCACCGTCGACCATCTCCGCGAGGACGGCTTCACCGCGGTCGTCACCTGGGTCTTCGCCGAGGACAAGGCGATGGTCGACTTCCTCACCTCGGCGGGCTGGGGCCCCGACGAGGCCGAGCGCGTCCTGGACATGGGCCACCCCGTACGCATGATCCGCCTGAGCACCGACATCAGCTGACCCGGACTCCACCCCGGCGCGGGTCATGCGGCCGTCATGACTTACCCTGCATAGGCACTTTCCTGGGCGGCTCCGGCGAGCGCGTACGACTGTGGACGCCAGGGCCGCGCAGGACCGGATTCGTGGAAGAGGCGACGTTGGCGACACCCGCTCAGTGGCTCGCGGGGGCACGGCCCCGCACCCTCCCCGCGGCGGTGGTCCCCGTCGCCGTCGGCACGGGCGTGGCGATCTCCTACGGCGGGGCGGTCTGGTGGCGGGCCCTGACGGCCCTGTTCGTCGCTCTGGCGCTCCAGGTGGGCGTCAACTACGCCAACGACTACAGCGACGGCGTGCGCGGCACCGACGAGCAGCGCGTCGGCCCGCTGCGGCTCGTCGGCTCCCGCGTCGCCGCCCCGCGCTCGGTGCTGCTCGCCGCGCTGGGGTGCTTCCTGGCGGCGGCCGTGGCCGGCCTGGCGCTGGTCGTGGCGACCGGCGCCTGGTGGCTGCTCGCCGTCGGGGCACTGGCGATCGCCGCCGCGTGGTTCTACACCGGCGGCTCGCGCCCGTACGGCTACCGGGCATTCGGCGAGATCTCGGTCTTCGTCTTCTTCGGCCTGGTGGCGGTCACCGGTACGACCTACGTGCAGTTGGAGAGCCTCCCGTGGCCGGCGGTCGCGGCGGCCGTGCCGGTGGGGCTGCTGGCCTGCGCGCTGCTGGTGGTCAACAACCTGCGGGACATCGTCACCGACGCCCCGGCGGGCAAGCGCACGCTCGCCGTCGTGCTCGGCGACGCGCGCACGCGCGTTCTCTACGTCGGCTGCCTGCTGCTGCCCTTCGTCATCGCGGGGGCGCTGGGGTTCGTACACCCGTTCGCGGCCCTCGCGGTGCTGGCGCTGCCGCTCGCGGTGGGGCCGGCCAGGACGGTGCTCGGGGGCGCGACGGGTCCGGCCCTGATCGCCACGCTCCAGCAGACCGGCCGCCTTCAGCTCGCCTTCGGCCTGCTGTTCACGATCGGGTTCGCGCTGTAAGCCGTCAGAACGGCATATGACCGGCCATAGTTAGCCAATCGACACTCACGGGCTGAATGCCGTTCTGGGTGGCCTGGAGACCCCGCCAGGCCCCTCTCGCGGGCGCCCCGCGGCCGCCTCAGTTCCCGGGGCACGCTCGCGCACAGCCCGCGCGCGCCGGGCGGTCAGAGGTCGAGCAGGTTCTCCAGGCCGATGGTGAGGCCGGGCAGCTCACGGACGCGGCGGACGCCGAGCAGGACGCCCGGCGTGAACGACGAGCGGTTCATGGTGTCGTGGCGGATCGTCAGGATCTCGCCGTCGCCGCCGAGCAGGACCTCCTGGTGGGCGATCAGGCCGGCCAGGCGCACCCCGTGCACCCGCACCCCGTCGACGTCCGCGCCGCGCGCTCCGGGGAGCTCGGCGGTCGTCGCGTCCGGCATGGCCCCGAGACCGGCCTCGCGCCGGGCGGCGGCGACCAGCTCGGCCGTGCGCCGGGCGGTGCCGGAGGGGGCGTCGGCCTTGTTCGGGTGGTGCAGCTCGACGATCTCGACGGAGTCGAAGTAGCGCGCGGCCTGCTGGGCGAAGTGCATCATCAGCACCGCGGCGATGCCGAAGTTGGGGGCGATCAGGGCGTTGACGCCGGGGTTGGCGTCGAGCCACCCGCGGACGGTGCCCAGACGCCCGGCGTCGAAGCCGGTGGTGCCGACCACGGGGTGGACGCCGTGCTCGATGCACCACTTGAGATTGTCCATGACCACGTCGGGGTGGGTGAAGTCGACGACCACCTCGGCGGCCGACAGCGACTCGATGTCGTCGCCGGCGTCGACGGCGGCCACCAGCTCCATGTCGTCGGCCGCGTGCACGGCCTTGCAGACTTCCACGCCGACGCGCCCGCGGGCGCCCAGAACTCCAACCCTGATCACGAGCCCCAAGCGTACCGCCAACCCCACGCCGCCATCGCGGCCACCGCTTCCCCGCGAAGAATGCCCGGCCTGCGCAGGCAGGGCCGGGCATTCTCGGGTACCGGGTGGATCAGGCGATGAAGGAGGTGAAGTCCTTGTCGCCGTAGGGGCCGATGACCGCCAGGGACATCGGCTGGGTGAGGATCTCCTTGGCGACCGCGTCGACCTGGTCGGGCGTGACCGACTCGATGCGCGCCAGCACCTCGTCCACCGGCATCAGCGTGTCGTACACCAGCTCGCTCTTGCCGATGCGCGACATGCGCGAGCCGGTGTCCTCCAGGCCGAGGACGAGGCCGCCGCGCATCTGGCCCTTGCCGCGCTGGAGCTCCTCCTCGGTGATGCTCTCGGCGACGACCCGGGCGATCTCCTCGCGGCAGATCTTCAGCACGTCGTCGATCTTGGCGGGCAGGCAGCCGACATAGACGCCGAACTGGCCGGTGTCGGCGTACTGGGCCGTGTAGCTGTACGCCGAGTAGGCCAGGCCCCGCTTCTCGCGGATCTCCTGGAACAGGCGCGACGACATGCCTCCGCCGAGGGCGGCGTTGAGGACGCCCAGGGCGAAGCGGCGGTCGTCGGTGCGCGAGTAGGCGGTGGTGCCGAGCACCAGGTTGGCCTGCTCGGTCGGCCGGTCGACCACCCGGACGCCCGCGCGCGGCGCGGCCCCCGGGCCTGACAGGCGTGGCGGGGCCGGACTCGCCGAGCCGCCGAGCGCGCCCGCCCGCTGGTAGGCCGCGGCCACCAGTTCGACCACCCGTTCATGGGTGATGTTGCCGCACACCGAGACGACGGTGTGCGGGGGCAGGTAGTAACTCTGGTAGTACTCGGCGATGCGGTCGCGCGACAGCTCGTTGATCGACTCGACCGACCCGAGGATGGGCCGCCCGATGGGCGTGTCGCCGTACAGCTCCGCGGAGAACTGCTCGTGCACGACGTCCGACGGGTCGTCGTCGTGCATGGCGATCTCCTCCAGGATCACTCCGCGCTCGGACTCGACGTCCTCGGCGGTGATCAGGGAGGAGGTGACGACGTCGGCCAGCACGTCGATGGCCAGCGGGAGGTCCTCGTCGAGCACCCGTGCGTAATAGCAGGTGTACTCCTTGGCGGTGAACGCGTTGATCTCGCCGCCGATGCCCTCGATCGCCGCGGAGATCTCCAGCGCGTCGCGCGTGGGAGTGCCCTTGAACAGCAGGTGTTCGAGGAAGTGGGTGGCCCCCGTGTGCTCGGGGGCCTCGTCACGCGAGCCGATGCCGACCCACATGCCGACCGCGACGGAACGCACGGTCGGCATGGTCTCGGTCACCACCCGCAGCCCACCGGGGAGGACGGTGCGCCGTACGACCCCGGCGCCGTCCTTGCCGGGGTGCACAGTGGTGGTGGTCGTCACGAGTTGCGGTCGTCCCGTCCGCCTCGGGTGCGGGAACGGCGCGGCCGGTCGCCGGAGCGCTCGGAACGCTCACCGCGCTCGGCACGCTCTTCGCGCGGCTCGGTCTCGGCCTCGGGGGCGTCGTCGTCGTCGGCGCCGCTCTCGGCCTTGGCCGCGGACTCCTTCTCGATGACCTCGACCGGCACCAGGGACAGCTTGCCGCGCGAGTCGATCTCGGCGATCTCCACCTGGACCTTGTCGCCGACGTTCATGACGTCCTCGACGTTCTCGATGCGCTTGCCGCCGTGCAGCTTGCGGATCTGGGAGACGTGCAGCAGGCCGTCCTTGCCGGGCAGCAGGCTGATGAACGCGCCGAAGGCGGCGATCTTGACGACCGTGCCCAGGTAGCGCTCGCCGATCTCGGGCATGTGCGGGTTGGCGATCGAGTTGATCGTCGTGCGCGCGGCCTCGGCCGACGGGCCGTCGGTCGCCCCGATGTAGATCGTGCCGTCGTCCTCGATGGTGATCTCGGCGCCGGTGTCGTCCTGGATCTGGTTGATCATCTTGCCCTTCGGGCCGATGACCTCGCCGATCTTGTCGACCGGGACCTTGATCGTGATGATGCGCGGCGCGGTCGGGTTCATCTCCGCCGGGGAGTCGATCGCCTCCTGCATCACGTCGAGGATCGCCAGCCGCGCCGCCTTGGCCTGCTTGAGCGCGCCGGCCAGCACCGAGGCCGGGATGCCGTCGAGCTTGGTGTCGAGCTGCAGGGCGGTGATGAGCTCACGGGTGCCGGCGACCTTGAAGTCCATGTCGCCCATGGCGTCCTCGGCGCCGAGGATGTCGGTCAGCGTGACGAACTGGTCGCCCTCGCCGATGAGACCCATGGCGATGCCCGCGACCATCTTCTTCAGCGGGACACCGGCGTCCAGGAGCGCCATGGTCGAGGCGCAGACCGAGCCCATGCTGGTCGAGCCGTTGGAGCCCAGCGCCTCCGACACCTGGCGGATGGCGTAGGGGAACTCCTCGCGGGTGGGCAGCACCGGCAGCAGCGCCCTCTCGGCGAGCGCGCCGTGGCCGATCTCGCGGCGCTTGGGCGAGCCCACGCGGCCGGTCTCACCGGTGGAGTAAGGCGGGAAGTTGTAGTTGTGCATGTAGCGCTTGGTGCGCTCGGGGTTGAGCGTGTCGATCATCTGCTCCATGCGCAGCATGTTCAGCGTGGTGATGCCCATGATCTGGGTCTCGCCGCGCTCGAACAGGGCCGAGCCGTGGACCCGCGGGACCACGTGGACCTCGGCGCTGAGCTGGCGGATGTCCTTGGTGCCCCGGCCGTCGATGCGGATGCCCTCGCTGATGACCCGCTCGCGCATGAGCTTCTTGGTGAGCGAGCGGAACGCCGCGGAGAGCTCCTTCTCGCGTCCCTCGAAGTCGGAGCCGACCTTCTCGATGGCGAGGGCCTTGACCCGGTCGAGCTCGGTCTCGCGCTCCTTCTTGCCGGCGATGGTCAGCGCGGAGGCCAGCTCGCTCTTCACGGCCCCGCTGACGGCCTCGTAGGCGTCCTCCTGGTAGTCCAGGAAGACCGGGAACTGCGCGGTCTCCTTGGCGGCGACCTGGGCGATCTTGCCCTGCGCCTCGCAGAGCACCTTGATGAACGGCTTCGCGGCCTCCAGGCCCTCGGCGACGGTCTCCTCGGTCGGGGCCACGGCGCCGTCGGCGACGAGCTTGAGGGTGTCGCGGGTGGACTCGGCCTCGACCATCATGATCGCGACGTCGCCGTCATCGAGCACGCGACCGGCGACGACCATGTCGAAGGTCGCGCCCTCCAGCTCGGAGTGGGTCGGGAAGCCCACCCACTGGCCGCCGATCAGCGCGACGCGCACGCCGCCGATCGGGCCGGAGAACGGCAGGCCGGCGAGCTGGGTCGACAGGCTGGCCGCGTTGATGGCCACCACGTCGTACAGGTGGTCGGGGTTGAGCGCCATGATCGTCGCCACGACCTGCACCTCGTTGCGCAGGCCCTTGACGAAGGAGGGGCGCAGCGGGCGGTCGATCAGACGGCAGGTGAGGATGGCGTCCTCGGACGGCCGGCCCTCACGGCGGAAGAACGAGCCGGGGATGCGGCCCGCGGCGTACATCCGCTCTTCGACGTCGACGGTGAGCGGGAAGAAGTCCAAGCTCTCCTTCGGATGCTTGGACGCGGTGGTGGCGGACAGGATCATCGTGTCGTCGTCAAGGTAGACGACGGCGCTTCCCGCCGCCTGGCGCGCGAGCCGCCCGGTCTCGAACCGGATGGTACGCGTGCCGAATGAGCCGTTGTCGATCACGGCTTCCGTGCTGTGGACACCCTCCACGGGGGACCTCCTCTTCGGTCGCCCGCGTCCGTGCTGTGGTTCGCACTCGCTCGGGCACTCACCGGCCGACCGTGTATCTCGTCGCGATCGGCGGGCTCGTGCCCGGCTCCGTTATGCCGGCTCCCCGTCATGTGCAGCGCCGGTCTTCGATCGAAGCACCCGGACTGCGCGGCGCGTTCGCCGTCGGCATCCGGAAGCCACTACCGAGGACCGGCCCGCAGGCGTCACGGGACGCGCGTTGCTGTGCTGTGCGGACGCGGGGCACTTTCTCGGCTGTTCAGTTGTCTCGCTAGGCCAGTGTGCTCGGAAACGGGTCCGCGTCGCACGGGACGCGCCGACCCATTTCTCCATATCAGGCGGCCTTTGCCCTGATATGGAAGAGGGAGCGGCGCCGAGCCGCTCCCTCCCAGACTATCGGCGCAGGCCGAGCCGCTCGATCAGGGTGCGGTAGCGCGTGATGTCCTTGCTCATGAGGTACTTGAGCAGGCGGCGGCGGCGGCCGACCAGCAGCAGGAGCCCCCGGCGGCTGTGGTGGTCGTGCTTGTGGGTCTTGAGGTGCTCGGTGAGCTCGCTGATGCGCTTGCTGAGCAGCGCGATCTGCACCTCGGGGGACCCGGTGTCACCGTCTCCGGTGCCATACTCGTCGATGATCGTCTTCTTGGCGGCGGTGTCGAGCGACACGGCTCTCCTTCAACTGTCTACGGGCACACGTCAGATGGTGGACTACGCACGACCGTGTGTGCCTACAGTCGCCGTAACAGGTCGGCGGCAGCGCGAAGCCCATGCCGAGCCGACACGTCAGGTTACCACCGTCGCGAAGTCGACGCGCTCAATGAGCGAACCGGCTCTCGCGCCGGTCAGGCGCCGGTGAGCAGGCGGCGGGCCTCGTCGACGTCGCGGCGCATCTGCTCGATGAGCGCCTCGATGGAGTCGAACTTCAGCGTTTCGCGGAGCCGGGCGGTGAAGTCCACCACGACGTGCGCCCCGTACAGGTCGAGGTCGTCGCGGTCCAGGGCGTACGCCTCGACGGTGCGCTCGATGCCCTCGAACGTCGGGTTGGTGCCGATGGAGATCGCCGCCGGCCATCGGTCGCCCTCGTAGGGAGAGGGTGACTGGGTGCACTGGAGCCAGCCGGCGTAGACCCCGTCGGCCGGGATGGCGGTGAACGCCGGCGACTCGACGTTGGCCGTCGGGAAGCCCAGCAGCGCCTTGCCGCGCTGGTGGCCGCGCACCACGACGCCCTCGACGCGGTGCGGCCGGCCGAGCGCCTCCGCGGCGCCCCCGACGTCGCCCGAGGCGAGCAGCTCGCGGATCATGCTCGAGGAGATCGCCTCGCCGTTGCTCACCAACGGGACCCCCTCGGCCACGAAGTCGTACTTCTCACCCAGCTGGCGCAGCGTCTCGATGTCGCCCGCCGCCTTGTGGCCGAACCGGAAGTTCTCCCCCACCACGACCCCTGCGGCGTGCAGCCGGTCGACGAGGACCGCCTGGACGAACTCGTCCGGGGTCATCTGGGAGAACTCCAGCGTGAACGGCAGCACGCACACGGCGTCCACGCCAAGCGCGCCGAGCAGCTCGATGCGGTGCCGGGCCGTGGTCAGCCTCGGCGGGTGGCTGCCCGGCCTGACCACCTCGCCCGGATGGGGGTCGAACGTGATCACCACGGAGGCCGCCCCCAGGTCGGCCGCCATCGCGACGGCACGTTCGACCATGCGCTGATGACCTTGGTGCACACCGTCGAACACCCCGATCGTGATGACGGACCTGCCCCATTCCCTGGGCACGTCGTCGAGTCCGTGCCAGCCCTGCACCTCGACCTCGCTCCTTGTGGTGATGGTCGCGCTCGTCCAAGCCTGCCATGCGAAGCGCTTTCCCCGTACGGGGACGAGGGTAGCCCAGCGACGAGGCCGCCGGGCGACGGCCCCGCGTAGTCAGGGAGATCACGCGTCGGCGGGCGCCTCAGGGGACGAAGACGGCAAGAGGCTTGACCGAGCGGCCGCGCTCCTCGACCAGGGCGAGAAGGGCGCCGTCGGGGCCGAAGACGCCGATGGGGCCGCTGCCCAGGCCGGCCGAGGCCAGCCGCCCGCCATGGCCGATCAGCTTGGCCTCCTCGGCCGAGACGTCCATCCGCGGGAACGCCGCGGCCACCGCCTCGGCCATCGGCAGGATGGCGCAGTCGTGCGCGAGCTGCTCGATGGTGCGCGCCTGCGCCAGGTCGTAGGGGCCGACGCGGGTGCGGCGCAGGCGGGTCAGGTGGCCGCCGACGCCGAGCGCGGCGCCGAGGTCGCGGGCCAGCGAGCGGATGTAGGTGCCGCTGGAGCACCTCACCGAGGCGTCCACCTCGATCGCGTCGCCGTCACGCCGCACGCCGGTGACCTCGAAGGCGTGCACGGTGACCGGACGGGCCCGCAGCTCGACCTCCTCGCCGGCCCTGGCCCGCTTGTAGGCGCGCTCGCCGTTCACCTTGATCGCGCTGACCTGCGGCGGAACCTGTTCTATCGGGCCGATGAGCGCGGCGACGCCGGCGTGGACGGCCTCGTCGCTCACGTGGCCCGCTGGGACCTCGGCCAGGATCTCGCCCTCGGCGTCGTCGGTGTTGGTGGTGACGCCGAGCCGGATGGTGGCGTCGTAGCCCTTCTCGGTGAGCGTCAGGTGGCCGAGCAGCCGGGTGGCCTTCTCGACGCCCACCACCAGCACGCCGGTGGCCATCGGGTCCAGGGTGCCGGCGTGGCCGACGCGGCGGGTGCCGGCCAGGCGGCGCATCTTGCCGACGACGTCGTGGGAGGTCCATCCGGACGGCTTGTCCACGATGATCAGTCCGCTGGGCGGCGGGGGACGCCTCACGCGCGTCCCTCCGGTGGCCGGGACGCCCGGCTCACCGCCCGTCGCGACGCCCGGCGCGTCGATCGCGACGCCCGGCGCGTCGATCGCGACGCCCGGCTCACCGCCCAGCGCGACGCTCGGCTCGCCGCCCGCCGGGGCGCTCGGCTCGCTGCCGGCCGTACTCATCGGCACATCCTCGAAGTCTCGTCTGCGGTGGAAAGGAACGGGCGGGCGCCGCTCAGCTCGGCGGGCCGAGGAGCGCGCACAGCTTGGCGATGGTCGCCTCGGGGGTGTCGTGCGAGGTGAACCCCGCCGCGCGGACGTGGCCGCCGCCTCCCATGGCCGTGCAGGCGCGGCCCACGTCGACCTGCCCCTTGGAGCGGGTGGAGACCTGCCACGCCCCGTCGTCGTCCTCCTTGAGCACGACCGCGACGTCCGGCTCGTCGGTGCGGCGGATGACGTCGATGATGCCCTCGACCTCCTCGTACGGCAGGCAGTGCGTCGCCCGGTCGGCGTGGGAGACGTAGGTCCACACCATGCCGGCGCCTCCGGCGGCCTCCTGGTCGAGCCGGACGCGGCCGAGGACCGTGCCGAGGAGCTTGAGGAAGCAGAACGGGGAGCGGTCCCACAGCTCGCGGGCGATCTCGTCGGTGCGCAGGCCGGCCGCCACCAGCCGGGCCGCCATCTCGTGCACCGCCGGGGTCGTCGAGGCGTGCTTGAACGAGCCGGTGTCGGTGACCAGGCCGGTGTACAGGCAGGTGGCGATGTCGTGGTCGACCTCGTAGCCGAGCCGCGTCATCAGCTCCTCCACCAGCATGGACGTCGACGCGGCGCGGGGGTCGACGATGGGGACGCTGCCGAACCCGGTGTTGGAGGGATGGTGGTCGATGACGATGAGCTCGGCCGCCTTGCCCGCGTGCGGAGCGAGCAGGCCGAGGCGGTCGATCGTCGGCACGTCGAAGCTGATCATCAGATCGGGCTCAGCGGGGTAGGCCGCCGGCTCGACCAGCAGGTCCTGGCCGGGCAGGAAGCGCAGCAGCCGGGGCACGGCGAACCGGCGGTCGCCGAAGGAGGCCGCGACGCGCTTGCCCGCTCGCCGCAACGCCATGCCGAAGCCGAGCATGGAACCGAGGGCGTCGCCGTCGGGGGCCACGTGGCAGACCAGCGCCACCTCCCGCGCGTCCTGGACGAGCCGGACGGCGCGGCGCCAGTCGTCGTCTCGCACCGTGAACGCGGGAGGGCCGGTGGGGGTGCTGGGCGTCACTGTGCGGAACGCCCCGCCCGGTCGTGCGACTCGGTCTCGAACCCCCCTGGCGGCTCCTCGCCATCGGGGCTCTCGTCGCCCGGCTTGCGGTAGGGGTCGGGCTCGCCCGCGTGCACGGCGTTGCGCGCGCGCTCGGCGATCTCCTCGTCGCGGGCCTTGGCCTCGGCGATGAGCTCGTCGAGGTGGCGGGCGCTGTCGGGGAGCGGGTCGTGGCTGAAGGTGAGGGTCGGGGTGAACCGCACGCCGGTCTGGCGCCCCACCTCGGCACGGATGATCCCCTTGGCGCTCTCAAGGGCGGCGGCGGTGTCGGCGCGCTCGGCGTCGGAGCCGAACACCGTGTAGAAGACCGTCGCGTCTCGAAGGTCGGCGGTGATGCGGGTGTCGGTCACCGTCACGAAGCCGAGGCGCGGGTCTTTGATCCGGCGCTCCAGCATCTCGGCGACGATCTGCTGAATGCGGTCCGCAAGTTTACGGGCGCGTGCTGCGTCCACGATCGCGCTCCCCCTCTTTGTCGCTTTTATCGCTTAACGGCCCGCAGGAATCGCTACTTCCCGCGGGCCCTAATCTTCGTCCTCGTTGTACAGCCGCCGCCTCGCGGACAGCAGCTCGATTTCCGGATGGAACGCTACGAGCCGCTCACAGTCGTCGAGCACCTCACCGCAGTTGACGGCCGTCGACGACACCACGGCGACGCCGATCTCGGTGCGCCGGTGCAGGTCGAGATGGCCGGTCTCGGCCACCGCGACCGCCGGGAACCGGCGGCGCACCTCGGCGATGAGTGGACGCACCACTGAGCGCTTCTGCTTCAGCGAGCGTACGTCGCCGAGCAGGATGTCCAGAGTCAGAGCACCTATGTACATGGCTGACGCCGCGGTGCGGAGGCGATGAAAGCCGGGGGTGTCCGCGGGCCGTGACCCGCGGACACCCTCCGCCTTGTCTCACGCCGCCGTCAGGCGCGCGGCTTCTCCCGCATCTCGAACGTCTCGATGACGTCGTCGATCTTGATATCGCCGTATCCGAGGCCGATACCACACTCGTAGCCCTCGCGGACCTCGGTCGCGTCGTCCTTGAAGCGGCGCAGCGACGAGACGGTGAGGTTGTCGGACACCACGACACCGTCGCGGATGATGCGGGCCTTGCTGTTGCGGGTGATCGTGCCCGAACGGACCAGACAGCCGGCCACGTTGCCGATCTTCGGCACCTTGAAGACCTCGCGGACTTCGGCGGTGCCCGTCTGGGCCTCTTCGAACTCGGGCTTCAGCATGCCCTTCAGGGCCGCCTCGATCTCCTCGATCGCCTGGTAGATGACCGAGTAGTAGCGGATGTCGACGCCCTCGCGCTCGGCCAGGTCGCGCGCCCGGACCTCGGGGCGCACGTTGAAGCCGATGATGACGGCGTTGTCGTCCGCGATCGCCAGGTTGACGTCGTACTCGGTGATCGCACCGACGGCGCGGTGGAGCACCCGCAGGCGCACCTCGTCGCCGACATCGATCTTGAGCAGCGCGTCCTCAAGGGCCTCCACGGAACCGGAGACGTCACCCTTGATGATGAGCTTGAGCTCGTCGACCTTGCCCTTCTCCATGTCGCTGAAGAGCTCTTCGAGGGTGCGGCGGCGGCTGGACCTCGCCATGTCGGCGATGCGCTGCCGCGCCGCCCGCTGCTGGGCGATCTGGCGGGCCATGCGGTCGTCGGTGACGACGATGAAGTTGTCACCGGCGCTCGGCACGGCCGTGAGACCCAGCACCAGGACCGGACGCGACGGGTCGGCCTCGGCGACGTTGTCGCCGTTGTCGTCCAGCATGGCCCGGACGCGGCCGAAGGCCTCGCCACAGACGATGGAGTCGCCGACCCGCAGCGTGCCGCGCTGCACGAGCACGGTGGCCACGGGGCCGCGCCCCTTGTCCAGGTGGGCCTCGATGGCGATGCCCTGGGCGTCCATCGTCGGGTTGGCGCGGAGGTCGAGCTCGGCGTCGGCGGTCAGCAGGATCGCCTCGAGCAGGTCGTCGATGCCGAGGCCCTGCTTGGCGCTGATGTCGACGAACATCGTCGAGCCGCCGTACTCCTCGGCCACCAGGCCGTACTCGGTGAGCTGCGCCCGCACCTTCGTCGGGTCGGCGCCCTCCTTGTCGATCTTGTTGACCGCGACCACGACCGGGACCTCCGCCGCGTGGGCGTGGTTGAGGGCCTCGATGGTCTGCGGCTTCACGCCATCGTCGGCGGCGACCACCAGCACGGCGATGTCGGTCGCCTGCGCACCACGGGCACGCATGGCGGTGAACGCCTCGTGACCCGGGGTGTCGATGAAGGTGATCTTGCGTTCCTGGCCCTCGTGCTCGGTCGCGACCTGGTAGGCGCCGATGTGCTGGGTGATGCCTCCGGCCTCACGGGCCACCACGTTGGTGTTGCGGATGGCGTCCAGCAGCTTGGTCTTACCGTGGTCGACGTGACCCATGACGGTCACGACCGGCGGCCGCGCAGCGAGGTCGCTCTCGTCGCCCTCGTCCTCGCCGAACTCGATGTCGAAGGCCTCGAGAAGCTCGCGGTCCTCCTCCTCCGGGCTGACGACCTGGATGGCGTAGTTGAGCTCGGCGCCCAGAAGCTGCAGGGTCTCTTCGTTCACCGACTGGGTGGCGGTCACCATCTCGCCGAGGTGCAGCATGATCTGCACCAGCGAGGCGGGGTTCGCACCGATCTTGTCGGCGAAGTCGGACAGCGAGGCTCCGCGCGGCAGGCGCAGGGTCTGGCCGGTGCCGCGGGGGACCTGCACGCCGCCGATCGACGGGGCCTGCATGTTGTCGAACTCTTGACGCCTCTGGCGCTTGGACTTGCGGCCACGGGTCGGACGGCCGCCGGGACGCCCGAAGGCTCCCGCCGTGCCACCGCGGCCACGACCGCCGCCGCCACCGGGACGACCGGCGAAACCGCCGCCGCCACCGGCACCCGCGCCGGCGCCGCCGCCACCACCGGGACGCCCACCGGCGCCCGTGCGGGGACCGCTGAAGCCGCCGCCACCGCCGGGACGACCGGCGCCGCCGCCACCGCCACCGGGACGGCCACCGCCGCCACCGGGACGACCGCCGCCACCGCCGGGACGGCCACCGCCGCCACCGCCGCCGCCGCCCTGGCCGGGGCCGGACGGGCGAGAGGGCATCATCATCGGGTTCGGACGCGGACCACCGGGACGGGGGCCACCCGCACCGGGACCGGGACGCGGACCACCGGCGCCGGGACCCGGACGCGGACCGGCCGCTCCGGGCGGGCCGGAACGGGCGCCCGGCGGACGCGGCATCGCGCCGTCGCGGGGACCCTCGCGGCGCGGCTCGCGCGGACCGGCGCCGTCACGGCGCGGCTCGCGGGGACCGGCGTCGCGGGGAGCGCCGTCACGACCGGGAGGGCCACCGCCCTCGCGACCCGGACGCGGCGGGCGCTGGCCCATGCCGCTCGCGGTCGAGGAGAACGGGTTGTTGCCCGGACGCGGGCCGCGCGGACCCGGCTTGGGACCGCCGGGACGCGGAGCGCCGCCGGACGCCGGAGCGCCGGAGCGCGGACCCGCGGGAGCACCGGGGGCACTGGGGCCGCTGGGGGCGCCGCCGCCGGGCGCGGACGGGCGTCCCGCGTCGGAACGCTGGTTCGGGCCCGGACGAGGACCCGGCCTGGGGCCGGAGCCGGGGCGCGCCCCGGGAGCGGCCGGACGGCCCGCGTCGGAACGCGGCGCCTCGAACCGGGGGGCCTCGGAACGCGGCATCTCAGTGCGCGGCGTCTCGGGACGCGGCGTCGCCGGGCGCGGAGCCTCGGGACGAGCGGCCTCAGGACGGGCGGCCTCGGGACGCGGCGTCGCCGGACGGGGGGCCTCCTGCGGAGGCTGGTTGACGTGGGGCATCGGAACGGGCGGGCGCGGGGCGACGTTCGCCGGCCCCTGTGCCTGACCCTGTCCCTGACCCGGGCGCGGACCAGGACCGGGGCGCGGGCCTGGACCCGGCCGCGGAACCGCCTGACCCGGCGCGGGCGCGCCGTTGCCGGCCTGGCTGGGAGCCGGCCGGGGGGACGCCTTCGGCGCCCTGGACGACCTATCGCCGCCCCTGGAATCGGATGACCCCTTGAGGGCCTCCGTAAGCTTGCGGACCACCGGCGCCTCTATCGTTGAAGACGCCGATCGCACGAACTCGCCCATTTCTTGGAGCTTGGCCATCACGACCTTGCTCTCTACTCCGAACTCCTTGGCGAGCTCGTAGACTCGGACCTTCGCCACTGCACTCCCTAACTCGGCCCGGGAGGCTGTGCCGCCGGACCGTCGCTACCTAGACGTACTCATCGCCGCATGCTCATCAGGCGCTCATCGCTATCTGACCCGCCTATCGACTCGGCGTCCTACATGACAGTTGGTAACCATTCACCCGGTCCTACTCGGCGTCAAGCCCCGCGAGATGAGCTCGCAGACACGAAACGTCGAGCGATCCCGCGACACGGAACGAGCGCGGAAACGCCCGGCGACGTTCGGCGAGCTCCAGGCAGCTCAGCGCCCGGTGCAGGTACGCACCACGGCCCTGCAGCCGTCCTCGCTGGTCAGGAGTGATCTCACCCCTGACCACCACCAGGCGGAGCAGCTCGGACTTTACCGTGCGAACCCGGCAGCCCACACATGTTCTCAGCGGGGCCGCCCGGCCACCGTTCTCAAGCTTACCTTGTGGAGGCATCGGCGGGACCGACCGCATCCCCCGCAGCCGCCGGTTGGGTATCGGGCCGGATGTCGATGCGCCATCCGGTGAGGCGAGCGGCGAGACGGGCGTTCTGCCCCTCTTTGCCGATCGCGAGCGAGAGCTGGTAGTCGGGCACGGTCACCCGGGCGACACGACCGTCGAGGTCGATCACCTCTACATGGGAAACCCGCGCCGGCGACAGCGCATTCCCGACGAAATCGGCCGGATCGTCAGACCAGTCGATGATGTCGATCTTCTCGCCGTGCAACTCGGTCATGACGTTGCGCACCCGCGACCCCATGGGGCCGATGCAGGCGCCCTTGGCGTTGACCCCGCCCCGGCGCGAGCGGACCGCGATCTTCGTGCGGTGGCCCGCCTCGCGGGCGATGGCGGCGATCTCCACCGTTCCGTCGGCGATCTCGGGGACCTCCAGCGCGAAGAGCTTCTTCACCAGGTTCGGGTGGGTGCGCGACAGCGTGACCGAGGGACCCTTGTGGCCCTTCTTCACCTGCACCACGTAGCAGCGCAGCCGCTCGCCGTGGACGTACTCCTCGCCCGGCACCTGCTCGTTGTGCGGCAGGATGGCCTCGATCTTGCCGAGGTCGACGAGAACCACCCGGGGGTCCTTGCCCTGCTGGATGACCCCCGCGACCAGCTCGCCCTCGCGGCTGGCGAACTCGCCGAAGTTGATCTCGTCCTCGGCGTCCCTGAGCTGCTGCAGGATGACCTGCTTCGCCGTGGTGGCGGCGATGCGGCTGAAGTTGCCCGGGGTGTCGTCGTACTCTCTGGCCACCTGGCCGTCTTCGTCGAGCTCCGCCGCCCAGATGGTCACATGCCCGGAGGCGCGGTCGAGCTCGGCCCGGCCCTTGGACGCCGCCCCCTCGGTACGGAAGTAGGCGATCAGCAGCGCGTCCTCGATGGCCTTGACGACCAGGTCGAAGGAGATGTCCTTCTCCCGCTCCAGGCTGCGCAGGACGCTCATGTCAATGTCCACAAGGCTCCCCCCTAGCCCTCGTCGCCGTCGTCGGCGTCGGCGTCGTATTCATCGTCCAGCACGTCATCGTCGAGCCGGCGGAACTCCACCTGCACCCGACCTTTGGCCAGCTCGTCCCACAGCAGCGGGCGCGAGGCCTCCCCCACCGAGAGCTCGACGCCGGAGTCGCCGACGGCCACGACACGGCCCTCCAGCGAGCTGCCGTCGCGCAGGTCGGCCTTCACCAGCCTGCCCTTGGCCCGGCGCCAGTGGCGCGGCTCGGTCAGCGGGCGGTCGACCCCGGGCGAGGAGACCTCCAGCACGTACGGGCTGCCGCCCATCACGTCGCTGTCGTCGAGGGCCTGCGACACCATCTGGCTGATGTCGGCGACCTTGTCCAGGCTCACGCCCTGGTCGCCGTCAACGATGACACGCAGGAGCCGCCGCTTGCCGGCCGGGGTGATCGTGACATCCTCAAGATCGAGGCCCTCGGCGGCCGCGACGGGTTCAAGAAGCTTGATCAGGCGGTCACGTCGAGCGTCTGAGCCCATGCTGACCTCCCAGTTGTTTCAACGGCCGTCTCAAAGAACGGCCGAAGGCGTACCTCGCCCAACGGTTCACCAGCCTATCGACACCGGGGCACGGAAAGAGCGTCACTCGGTTACCCACCGGGCGACGCGCCGTACGATGCTATGTGCCAAGCCAGGAAAAGCCGTCATCCACGGGAGGCCGCACCGTGCGTCAGCGTGCCCTGACCCGGCGCGCGGTGCTGAGCGGCACCGCCGCCGCGGCGGTCGCCGCGTCCGTGACCGGCTGTTCCGGGCCCGAGCCCGCGCCCGGCACGGCGCCGACGCCACGTCCGCCCGACCGCGAGACGGTGCTGCTCACCAGCGTCATCGCCGACAAGGAGCGAATGGTGGCCAGCTACCGGCAGGCCGCGCGCTCGGGCGCCGAGGTGGCCGCCACGCTGCGCCCGTTCCAGCAGCGCCACGAGGCCCACCTGGCCGAGTTGCGGCGCCGCCTGCCCGCGACGCCGGCGACGCCCCGGACGCCCGCGACGGGCTCGCCCGCGCCGGCCGCCTCCGCGGGCTCCTCGCCTCCGGCGGTCTCGATCCGCGCGCTGCGCGACATGGAACGCAGGGCGGCGGCGTCCCGTCCCCGGCAGATCGGCGCGGTCTCCCCTGCGCTGGCGCAGTTGCTCGCCTCCATCGGCGCGTGCGAGGCCGCCCATGCGGCGGCACTGGCGAGGTCGTCGTGACCGACGCCGTGGGCGGGCTGAACAAGGTGCTGGCCGCCGAGCACGCGGCCGTGTACGCCTACGGCGTCGTCGGAGCCCGCACCTCCGGCGGTCAGCGTTCGTCGGCGACGGCGGGCTTCAACGCCCACCGGGCCAGGCGCGACCAGATCCGCGGGCTGATCACCGCCAGGGGCGGCGTCCCCTCGGAGGCCGGAGCGGCCTACGAGCTGCCGTTCCCGGTGACCGCGGCGCGCGACGCCGCCCGTCTGGCGGCGCTGGTCGAAGACCGCGTGACGGCGGCCTACCTCGAACTGGTCGCCGTGGACGACCCCTCACTGCGGCGGCTGGCCGCGCTGGCCATGCAAGAGAGCGCCGTGCGGGGGTACGGCTGGCAGCCAGCGATCGCCGCGTTGCCCGGCCACCCGGCGCCCGCGCCGGCCGCCTCCCCGACGGGGCGGCCGGCCACCAGCCCGCCCGTTTCCCTCGACCAGTAAGGCGATTTCGCCCATAAGTCCACGTTTGTGATCGGCGTCCGGGGTAGTTAGCCGTCCATCACATAAACGCACGGAGGACACATGGGCTGGAGTTACCGTAAATCGATCAAGATGGGGCCGTTCCGGCTCAACCTGTCGCGGAGCGGTGTCGGTCACAGCTATGGCGGACGAGGCTTCCGTGTCACCAAGACCGCCGACGGGCGGCGCACCCTGACCATCAACCTGCCGGGCGGATTCCACTGGCGCAAGACGCTCGGCGGCAGCCGTAGCTAGACCGGCCGCCGGGCGCGAGCTCCGGCGCCACGAGCCGCTCGCCGTGCGGTACGACTCCGCCACGGCGAGCGTGAGGGGCTCGCCGCCTCGGGCCGAGAGGCGGCGGGCCCTTTGCAACGCGGCCGGGCGTCAGGCGCCCTGGGCGGGCGCCGGCGCGGCGGCGGCGAGCACGCGGTCGGCGGCCTCGGCGAGGGGGATCTCCTCCTTGACGCCGGTGGCGCGGTCGCGCAGCTCGACGACGCCCTGACCGAGCCCCCGGCCGATGATCAGGATGGTCGGGACGCCCAGCAGCTCGGCGTCCTTGAACTTCACCCCAGGGGAGACCGAGGCGCGGTCGTCGACCAGCACGCGCAGCCCCTTGCCCTCGAGCTCCTCGGCGAGCGCGAGCGCCACCTCGACCTGGTTGTCCTTGCCGGTGCCGACGATGTGGACGTCGGCGGGCGCGACCTCGCGGGGCCACACCAGGCCGAGCTCGTCGTGCAGTTGCTCGGCCAGCACGGCCACGGCGCGCGAGACGCCCACCCCGTAGGAGCCCATGGTGATGCGGATGGGCTTGCCGTCGGGGCCGAGGGCGTCCAGGCCGGCGGCGTCGGCGTACTTGCGGCCGAGCTGGAAGATGTGGCCGATCTCGATGCCGCGGTCGATGGACAGCGGGTGGGCGCACCGGGGGCAGGAGTCGCCCGCGCGCACCTCGGCGGCCTCGATGGTGCCGTCGGGCTCGAAGTCGCGGCCGGCCACGACGTGCGCCGCGTGCCTGCCCTGCTCGTTCGCGCCGGTCACCCAGGACGAGCCGGCCACGACCCGGGGGTCGACCAGGTAGCGGATGCCGAGCTCCTTGAGGACCTGCGGGCCGATGTAGCCGCGCACGAGGCCGGGGTGCTTGGCGAAGTCGGCGGCCTCGAAGATCTCGGGGACGCCGGGCGACAGCGAGGCCTCCAGCCGCTTGAAGTCGACCTCGCGGTCGCCCGGCACGCCGATGATCAGCGTCTCGACCTCGTCGGACCCGGGCGTGCGCACCTTCACCACGACGTTCTTGAGGGTGTCGGCGGCGGTCACGCCGAGCCCGTAGCGCTCGTTGACGAAGGAGACCAGCGACTCGATCGTCGGGGTGTCGGGGGTGTCGAGCACCTGCGCGGCGGGGTGCTCGGCGGTCACGGCCGGGGGCGCGGGGATGACGACGGCCTCGGCGTTGGCGGCGTATCCGCAGTTGTGGCAGGCCACGAAGGTGTCCTCGCCGGTGGGGGTGGGGGCCAGGAACTCCTCGGAGGCCGAGCCGCCCATCGCGCCGGACATCGCGAAGCAGATCTTGTAGTGGATGCCGAGCCGGTCGAACATCTTGATGTAGGCCTCGCGGTGCAGCTCGTAGGAGCGCTTGAGGCCGTCGTCGTCCAGGTCGAAGGAGTAGGAGTCCTTCATGATGAACTCACGCCCGCGCAGGATGCCCGCCCGGGGCCGCGCCTCGTCGCGGTACTTCGTCTGCACTTGGTAGAGGATGACCGGGTAGTCCTTGTAGGAGGAGTACTCCCCCTTCACCATGTCGGTGAACATCTCTTCGTGCGTCGGACCGAGCAGGTAGTCGGCGCCCTTGCGGTCCTTCAGGCGGAACAGGGTGTCGCCGTACTCCGTCCAGCGGCCGGTCGCCTCGTAGTACTCACGGGGCAGCAGCGCGGGGAACAGGACCTCCTGGCCGCCGATGGCGTCCATCTCGGCGCGGACGACGCGGGCGACGTTCTCCATGACGATCTTGCCGAGGGGCAGCCACGAGTAGATGCCCGGGGCGACGCGGCGGACGTAGCCGGCGCGGACGAGCAGCTTGTGGCTCGGCACTTCCGCGTCCGCCGGATCCTCACGCAGGGTGCGCAGGAACAGGGTGGACATACGCAGCGGCACGGCTACTCCTCGGTCGCGGTGGTTGACAGGTGTACAGGCTATCGAGTCCGGCGGGGGCCCCGCCCGAATTAACCCCGCCCGGGACGCCTCCAGGCCGCCCGGCTGCGTCCGGCGGGCCGCTTCCTCGCCTCCCCCCTGCGCGCCTCCGCCGGGGCGTTCCGGGAGCGCAGGCAGCCGAACCGGATTATTGCGATCGCCTCCGGCGTGCGAGTCTGGTCGGGAGGACCGGCCTGGGCGAGAATCGGCGCAAGACGTCGTGGGGCCGGCAGGTCCCGCTAAGGAGGCCGCATGTCGCTGCGCGTGGCGATCGTGGGATCAGGTCCCGCCGGGATCTACACGGCCGAGGCCCTGACCAAGCAGGCGGGCGAACCCGTCGAGATCGACGTCCTGGACAGGCTGCCCACGCCGTACGGCCTGGTGAGATACGGCGTGGCGCCCGACCACACCTCCATCAAGTCGATCGCCGGCTACCTGCGCAAGGTGCTCGAGCTGCCGTCGGTGCGCTTCCTCGGCGGCGTCGAGCTCGGCTCGGACGTCACGGCCGGCGATCTCGGCGCCTGCTACGACGCGGTGGTCTACTGCACGGGCGCCATGGTCGACCGGCATCTCGGCATCCCCGGCGAGGACCTCCCCGGCAGCGTGGCCGCCACCGACTTCGTCAACTGGTACTGCGGCCACCCCGACATGCCGCCCGACGCCTTCTCCCTCGACAGCGCCGAGGTGGCCGTGATCGGCGTCGGCAACGTGGCGGTCGACGTGGTGCGCATCCTGGCCAAGACCGCCGACGAGCTGCGGTCCACCGACGTGCCGCAGGAGGTCCTCGACCGGCTGGCCAAGAGCCAGGTGACGACCATCCACATGATCGGCAGACGCGGTCCCGAGCACGCCAAGTTCACGCTCAAGGAGCTTCGCGAGCTGGGCGAGCTGGTCAACTGCGACGTGCTCGTCCGCCCCGACGAGGCAGGCTCCGGCGAGCTCGGCGGGCTGTCGCGGCAGGTCCGGGGCAACGTGGAGGTGCTGAGGTCCTGGTCCGCGCGCACCCCGGCGGGCCGGCCGCGGCGCATGGACGTCCGGTTCTGGCTCCGGCCGGTGGAGATCCTCGGCTCGGGCAAGGTCGAGGCGCTGCGGCTCGAGCGCACGCGCCTCTCGGACGGCCGGGTGGTGGGCACCGGCGAGTACGAGACCATCCCGGCCGGCATGGTGCTGCGCTCGGTGGGCTACCAGAGCGTCCCGCTGCCGGGGGTGCCGTTCGACACGGCGACGATGACGGTGCCGAACGACGCCGGCCGGGTGGCCGAGGGGCAGTACGTCGCCGGCTGGCTCAAGCGCGGTCCGACCGGCGTCATCGGCACCAACAAGTCCGACGCCGCCGAGACCGTGCGCACCCTGCTGGCCGATCTCGGCGCGCGGCCCGAGCGGCCCGAGCCGGCCGCCCGGCTGGAGGAGGTGCTGGCGGCGCGCGGGGTGCGGCCGGTGACCTACGACAACTGGCTCGCCATCGAGGCCGCCGAGGCGGCCCTGGCCCTGTCTCTGGGCCGCGGCGAGCACGTCAAGCTCGTGGGCCGCCCCGCGATGCTCGCCGCCTGCGACCTCCCACTCCCCCCGGCCGCCGAGGCCTGACCCGATTGGTCAGCGATCCGTCCGGGCCGGGCCGGCCGCGTCTTCGAGAGCGAGGCCGGCGCGGCGCAACGCCGCGGCCAGGGTCTTGACGGTCGCGGGCTCGTCCATCACGCCGCCGCCGGCGTCGCGCCGTTCCTCCCAGGCGCGCACCCGCGCGGCGTAGGCGTCCCGGGTCGCCAGATGGAAGCCGTACACGGTGACGTACCGGGCGACCAGGTGCGAAGGGTGCATGTCCCAGCCCTGGTAGAACCCGTGGCGCAGCGAGTGGCGGACCATCGCGGCGTGCGTCCGCCACAGCGCGTGCACGTCCTCGGTCGAGCCGGAGGCGGGCGAGGCGGCCAGCGAGCCGTCCGACAGCTCGACTCCGGTGCCGGCCAGCGCGACGCGCATGACCTCGCGGGCGTGGTCGCAGACCGGGTGGTCCAGGCGCTGCTCGGCGGGCGGGAGCCCGCAGGCGGCGGTGTAGTCGAACACCCCGAAGTGCGCCGCGGCCAGGCGTCCGTCCAGGGCCGCCACCAGGTCGGGCGAGCGCGCGAGGAACAGCACGGTCTGCGGCGCCTCCACCTGCATCTCGAAGCGCAGCGTGCCGGCCCGCAGCCCGAGGCCCTCCTCCAGAGACGCCAGGCTCGCGGCGAATTGCCCGAGGTAGTCCTCCATCAGCACCTTGGGGAAGGTGACGGTGAACCCGCCGGGCAGGCCGCCGGCCCGGGCGACGATCTCGGTGAGGAAGCCGTCGAGGGTGCGCAGGCTGCGTGCCGGGTTCCCGTCTGCGAACGACTTGACGCGCAGCCCCCAGCGGCGCGGCAGCGTCCCGCCGGCGTGCATGGCGGCGATCGCCTCGGCGGCCCGGACGGCGTGCCCGTCCTCCTCGGCGTCCGTGCGGGCGCCGTACCCGTCCTCGAAGTCGACGCGCAGGTCTTCGACCGGCTCGCGGGCGAGCTTGCGCGCCACCCTGCGACGCACGTCCTCGGCCGTCCCAGATGCACCCGCGGACGTCCCAGAGGCCCCCGTGGACGGTTCAGCGGCCCCCGCGGCCGTCCCGGAGGCGCCCGCGGCCGTCCCGGAGGCACCCGCGGACGTCCCTGGCGCCTCCGCAGGCGGTCCGGGCGTCTCCGCCGGGAACGGGCCGAAGACCGACGACAGGGCGGCGCCGTCCGGGAGGTGGCGTTCCAGCAGGTCCAGGGCCTCCTCGCCCCAGGCGCGCACCGTCTGGGCGTCGAAGCGGTCGGCGGGCACGTACACGGTGTGCACCGGCTGCCAGGCGGCCCCGGGCCCCGGGTAGCGCCGCGCCTGCTCGGCCAGGGCGGCGTCCGCGCCCGGCACGTCGTGGCTCCCGAGGGTGAGGCGCACGCTAGATCGTGTCCACGAGGTCGCGCCACCGCCGGACGCGCTCCACGTCGACCGGGTCCGACCAGGACGACCGCACGCCGCCGCCGACGTGGAAGGCCCGCACGCCGTAGTCCAGCAGCGGGGGGACCAGGTGCGGCTTGAGCCCGCCGCCGGCCAGGATGATCGGCGCGTCGCCCGCCTCGGCCCGCGACCGCAGCACGGGCAGCCCCGCCGCGATGCCCGAGGGGTCGCCCGAGGTGAGCACCGTGGCCAGGTTGGGCAGCAGCCGCACGGCCCGCCAGCTCGCCTGGACGTCGTCGGCGTTGTCCACGGCCCGGTGGAAGGTCCATGGCAGCGGGGTGACGGCATGGATCAGCGCCTCGGTCGCCGCCAGGTCCACCCTGCCCTCGTCGTCGAGGAAGCCGAAGACGAACCCGGCCGCCCCGGCGTCCGCCAGGACGCGCGCGTCGCGCTCCAGCCCTTCCAGCTCCTCGGGGGTCGCGCCGTACCCGGCGTTGGAGCGGAGCATCACCATTTGCGGCAGCGCGGACCTCTTGGCGATCGCCGCCACGGTCTCCGGGGCGGGCGTCAGCCCGCCGACGGACATGTCGGCCACGATCTCCAGGCGGTCCGCGCCGCCGTCCTCTGCGGCCATGGCGTCGCGCACGTCGAGCGCGATCACCTCCAGCAGCGATCCGGTCATGGGTCCTGAGGTTATCCGACCCTCTTGTCCATAGATGGACCGCTACCACCCGCAAGCCGGTTAATGATCCAGGATCAACCGGCTACATCATGATCTGCCCGGCGCTCTGGCGACGCCGGGACGAGGCCTCATCGGCTTCCCACGTGCGCCGACCTGCGGCGCCGCGCGTGCGGGAGAGCGGGAGACGCCAGGTCGGCGGCCCGCTGGAACAGCGCGCCGGAGGCGCGGTGCGGCAGGTCCACCGTCCGGAGGTGCCGGAAACCGAGCTTGCGGTAGTACCCCTGCAGGCCGGGGTTGCTCTTGGAGCAGTCGAGCCGCAGCCACCGCCGGCCGGTCGCGGCCACGCGCAGCGCCGCCCAGTCGAGCAGCGTCTCGCCCAGGCCCTGACCTGCGAAGACCCGCTTGACGGCCAGTTTGTGGACGTACAGGCCGGTCTCGGGGTGGTCCGCACGCCTCCAGAACTCCGGGTCGGCGTGGTCGTCCAGGGCCATGGTGGCGGCCGGGACGTGGATCCGCCCGCCTTCACGGGCGTCCGCGGCGTCCTCGTCGTCCAGCACGTACATGGTCCCCTCGGCGATCAGCGGCTCGATGCGCGCGGCCGGGAAGCCGTCGGCGGGCCACTGGCGGATGCCCCGCTCGTTCAGCCAGCCCGCCGTCTCCGCCAACAGCGCGAGGACGCCCGGAAGGTCGTCGGGGGTGGCGTTACGCAGGGTGAGGGAACCGGCCTGCTGGAGGGTGTGGGAGTACATGACTCGTCCTTTCGTCGCCGTGGGTAGCGCCTCGAACACACAAAGTGCTCGACCGGGGGCGCGCGGCCCTATCAGTGAAGGCCTGTGGGAACGGCGTTCGCCGCCGGGCCTGCGGGCCTCAGGGCCGCGGTGACGGCCCCGGCCCGCGCCGGAGGCAGGACGGCGCGGCCGCGTCACGGAGCGAGACGGCGCGCGCGAAATCAGCTCAGTGCGAGCTCATACCTGATCAGATGCTTGTCGGCGGGCAGAACCGACACGGCGACCCGGACCGGGGTGTCCTCACGGTCGTAGCCAACTCGGACATATACGACAACAGGGGTGCCAGGTTCGAGCTGCAGACGGCCGGACTCCTCAGGAGTCGGCATACGAGCGGAGATGTCGTCCACGACGCGGACCTGGCGGTGACCCAGTTCCTCCAGCACGCGGTTGGCCCCACGCGTGATGTCCGCCGGACGGGCGATCTCGGAATCGCGCACCAGCGTGTGCGGGAAGTAGGAGTCGTTGGTGTTGTAGGGCTGGTCATCGACGTAGCGCAGCCGCCGCCGCACCACCGCGAGCGCGTGCTCCTCCAGCTCCAGCCTCGCGGCGATCTCCTCGGGCGGCTCCACGATCGAGACCTCGATCTCCTGGCCGGGCTTGCGGCCCTCCTTGGTGACCGCCTCGGCGAACGCCTCGCGGCGCAGCACGCCGGGAGGCGTGTTCAGCTCGGCCTGGGGACGCATGAGCAGCGCGCGGCGGTCACGGACGAAGCTGCCGCGCCGGCGCATCCGGGTGATGAGGCCTTCGTTCTCCAGTTCGGCCAGGGCGAGGCGCACCGTGTTGCGGCTGACCTCATGGCTGTCCATGAGGTCCATCTCCGTCGGAAGCTGAGCGCCCGGCCCAAGCTCGCCGGAGTAAATCGCCCTGCGCAGCTCGCCGGCCACCTGCTGGTACAGCGTAGACCGTGCCAAATCTCACCTACGGTTGCGTCCTTTTGTACCTACGAATTTAGACGATCTCGATCTGACGGCAAACAACCCCTTGACCCAAGCGTCTCCACACCGCATTATCCAAACGTTGGTACAAATCCATCAAAGAGGCGGCGAGGGGTGAGGGCCTGTGCTGGCAGTCCGGGCGGGCACGCCATATCTGCCCTGGCACGATCCCCGCGAGGCGACGCGTCTACTGCGCTACGCGCTGCACCGGGAGGGTTTCACCCACACCTATCAGAGCAGCGCGAACGGGATGTCGGTGCTGTCCGTGACCACCGGCCTGACCGTCTGGTGCAGGAGCGGATCGTTCGTCTGGACCGAGGACGGCCTGACGGTCACCCATCCGTCGGACGACCCCGCCGGCGCCGCGCAGCTCGTCAAGCGCCGCCTCCGCAGGCCGGCCGAGGAGGAGCCCGGGGACCCCTGGGCTCATGACTCCGGCGACCGGCCGCCCACCGACTCCGTGCGGTAAACGACGGCCAGGACCCCAACCCTCGCCGGGGTCCTGGAAGTCGCGCCGGGGCGGAACGTGTCCTGGCGGGTCCCCCACGCCCGCCAGGACACGCTTTCCGTTTTCGACCGCCGGCCCGGCCACCACCTCGTCATGGCGCCCCTGGTGCGGCGCATCCCCTGAGGGCCCCAGCGCGCGGACGTGTTCACCGTCACAGATCCCCGGCCTTGACCTGAACCATGGTTGAAGTTGCATGCTGAAGGCGACACCCTCGCCGGGCGGACCGACCGCCCGGCCCCATGAGGGCCGCCTCCGGAGGGAACGAGCGTTGACGTACAGGCCGAGCGCTCCTCCTCCCCCGCCTCCCCTGCCTCCCTTGCCGTACGTGCGGCCCGGCGGCGCCGCCGCCGCCGCCGAGAGCGGGTCCTTCGCCCCCTCCGGCGAGCACCACACGCCCCCGGACGGGCGCCGCCCACCCGGCGACGGGCGCCGCGCGGCGGCGAACGGGCGCCGCGCGGCCGGTAACGGGCACGTGGCGCCCGAAGCCGGCGCCCTGCCGGCGAGCGGTGACGCCGGCGACCCGGGCCATTTCAGGAGTGTGCTGGGCCGGTTCGCCACCGGCGTGGTCGCCGTCACGGGCATCGACCCGGCCGACGGCGCGCCGCACGGCCTCGCGGTGAACTCCTTCACGTCGGTGTCGCTGGATCCCCCGCTCGTGGCCTTCTGCGTGGCCAACACCAGCATGACCTGGCAGCGGCTCAAGGCGGCGCCGAGCATCTGCGTGAACGTCCTGTCCGAACGGCAGGAGCACGTCAGCAGGCGGCTCGCGGCCAAGGGCGTGGACAAGTTCGCCGGCCTGCCCTGGAGCCCGTCACCCGGCGGCGGCCCGTTCATCAGCGGCGCACTGGCCTGGATCGACTGCTCGATCGAGTCGGAGCACGTGGCGGGCGACCACACCATCGTCGTGGCCCGCGTCCTGGCGCTGGACGCGCACGCCGACCACGGTCCCCTGCTGTTCTTCCGCGGCGACTACGGCCGCTTCGGCGTCTGAGCCCGCGACGCGGGTCGGACCGACCAGTCGGTATGGACGGCCGGAGGCCGGTGCGGCATCATCGGGGGACATGACGCTGTTCTCGGTTGAAGGCAAGACCGTCGTCGTGACGGGCGGTTCGCGGGGCATAGGGAAGATGATCGCCTCAGGCTTCGCGGCGGCCGGCGCGACCGTCTACATCTCCTCCCGCAAGGCCGCCGAGGTGGAGAAGACGGGCGCCGAACTCGGCTGCGCGGCCGTCCCCGCCGACCTTTCGACGCCGCAGGGCGTCGAGACGCTGGTCTCGGCGGTCGCCGAGCGCGAGGACCGCCTGGACGTGCTGGTGAACAACGCCGGCGCGACCTGGGGCGCACCGCTGGAGGAGTATCCCGAGCACGCCTTCGACAAGCTCTGGGGCATCAACGTCAAGGGCGTGTTCTACCTGACCCAGCGCTTCCTGCCGCTGCTGCGCGCCTCGGCGTCGGCCGACGACCCGGCCCGCGTGATCAACATCGGGTCGGTCGACGGCCTGCGCGCCCCGGCCGTGGAGAACTACGCCTACTCGGCGGCCAAGGCGGGCGTCCACATGCTCACCAGGCATCTGGCGCACACGCTCGCCGCCGAGTCGATCACCGTGAACGCCATCGCCCCCGGGCCGTTCGAGTCCAAGATGATGGCCTTCGCGCTGGACGACCCGCAGACGCGCGCCGCCATCGAGACGCAGGTCCCGCTCGGGCGCATCGGCCGCCCGGACGACATGGCCGGGGCGGCGATCTTCCTGGCGTCCCGCGCGGGGGCGTACCTCACCGGCGCCGTCATCCCGGTCGACGGAGGGATCTCCACCGGCTGAGCGATCCGCTCTCCGGCTCTGAGCCGGATGACCCGGCAATCACCTCGAATGTAACGTGAACCTAAAAAATCACTCTTGTCGCGGATAAATGCCGATGACACGGTGATCGCATGCTCAAGCGTCTCAAAGTGGTCGCGCCGGCCGCATTGGCCTTAGCGCTCGCCCTCCCAGCCGGGACCGCCCAGGCGGACCCCACACCCGCGCAGACGTCCGGCACCTGCGATCCCACCCGGACCGCGCCCGTGTACCTGAACAAGGTCCCGACCCCCAAGAGCGTGCTCGGGTTCGACCTCGGCGAGCGCGAGGTCACCTCGGCCGAGTCCGACACGCTCCTGGAAGCGATCGCGCGGTCGAGCGACCGCGTCGTCTCCGGCACCCTCGCCACCACCGCCCAGGGCCGCCCGCTGAAGTACGCGATCGTCGGCAGGCCCGCGAACGTCACCAAGGCCGGGCTCGCCGCGACCGAGCTGGCCGTCAAGGCGCTGCGCGACCCGCTCACCCCCTCGGCGCTGACCAGGCTCATCGCCAAGCGCACCACCGCCGTCCTGTGGGTCACCGGCAACGTCCACGGCAACGAGGAGAGCGGCGCCGACGCGGCGCTGAAGACGCTCTACGACCTGTCGGACCGCGACGACTGCGCGGCCAGGCGCATCCTCGACAACGCCACCGTCGTCATCCTGCCGATCCAGAACCCCGACGGGCGCGAGGCCGACACCCGGCGCAACGCCTACGGCTTCGACATGAACCGCGACTGGTTCGCCCGCACCCAGCCGGAGACCGACGGCAAGCTCGAACTGCTGCGCAGGTACCCGCCGCAGCTGTACATCGACGCCCACGAACAGGGCGGCACGGAGTACTTCTTCCCGCCGAACGCCGACCCGATCTACCACGACATCGCCGAGCCCGCCTACGACTGGATCAGCAACCTGTACGGCCAGTCCATGATCGACGAGTTCACCCGGCGCGGCCTGCCCTTCACCAACAGGGACGTGTACGACCTGTTCTACATGGGTTACGGCGACACCGTGCCGACCACCGGCTTCAACGCGGCCGGCATGACGTACGAGAAGGGCGGCGACTCCCCCATCGCGACCCGCGCCTTCGAGCAGTACCTCACCCAGTGGGTGTCGCTGTCGGCCGCCGCCTCGCACCGGGAGAGCATCCTCACCACCTGGCACGGCATGCACGCCGAGGCGTTCGAGCAGGGCCTCGCCGGCAGGCTCGAACCGAACCAGGTCTACAACCCCGGCAACGAGGTCATCACCCAGGTGCCCGACCGGCCGGTCCGCCACTACTTCCTGCGCGCCGGCGACCCGGGCAAGAAGGCCGCGGTCGAGTCGATCGTGCGCCGGCTCCAGCGCATGGACGTCAAGGTCTACAAGCTCGCCAGGGCCATCACCGTCCCGGACTACAAGGAGTACGGCCGCCCGCCGGCCCGCGCCACCCTGCCCAAGGGCACGTACTGGATCCCCATGGCCCAGGGTCAGAAGCACTGGATCCAGGCCATGCTCGGCGAGGACGGCTACACGCCCTTCCCCTACTTCTACGACGTGACCGCCTGGAGCCTGCCACTGCTGGCGAACGTGTCCGGCGGCTCGTCCGGCGGCGTTCTGGCGCCCCCGGCCTCCCCCGCCGAGCGCGTCCCCGCCGTCGTCTCGCCTCCGGCTCCCGCCAAGCGGCCCAAGGTCGGCGTGCTGGGACTGTCGGCCACCTCGGGCACCACGATCGAGTCCCTCGGCTGGCTGCGGCAACGACTCGACCGCGAGTGGAAGCTGCCCTACACCACGCTGACCCCGGCGGACGTCGCGGCGGGCAGATTGTCGGGCCTTGACGTGCTGCTGGTCCCGGCCGGTCCCGCGGCCTCGGCGAACGCCGCCCTCGGGCAGCAGGGGCGCGACGCGCTCACGTCCTGGGTGAGCCGCGGCGGCCGGTACGTCGGATGGAGCGGCGGCGCGCAGCTCGCCTCCCTGGCGGGCGTGAGCACGGCGACCTTCGCCGAGCCGACCTCCGACGTCCCCGGCTCGCTGTTCCGCGTCCAGGTGGCCAAGGGCCCGCTGGCCGCGGGTGTCGGGTCCAGCGCCTGGCAGTTCTACTCCTACGACCCGCTGATGCGGGCCGCGGACCCCGCGCAGGTCGTGGCCTCCTACCCGGCCGCCGACTCCCCTGACTGGTTCGTCTCGGGCTTCGAGCTCGGCGCGGAGGAGCTCGGCGGCACCGCCGCGGTGCTGGACGAGCCCGTCGGCCGGGGGCACGCGATCCTGTTCGCCGGCGAGCCCAACTTCCGGGCCTTCACCGACGGCACCGCCCGCCTGATCACCAACGCGCTGACCGCGGACCTCCCGAAGGCCCCGGCCGCCGCCCAGAGCCGGACCCCCGGGAACGCCGCCACCGGCGCGCCGTCCGCGGCCGCGGACCCCACGGTGACGGCGGCCGCCGCCCCCGGCCGTGAGTCGGCCATCCGCGTCACCGTCGGCGTCGCCGACAAGGCCAAGGTCGCCACCGCGCTGTCCGGCTTCGGCGCGGCCTGGACCGAGCGGCCCGGCCCCGACGGCTCGATCCGCTTCGTCGTGGGCAACCCCGAGGGCCTGGCCCTCGACGAGCATCCCTGGGCCGCCAAGCTCCCGGCCGCCCTCCGCACCGCCGGAGTGACCCCCCTCGCGGTGGTCCTCCCCTGACAGTGATGATGTAGGTGAGCGCCTCCCGGCGGGGTCTGACCCAACCCCTGACTGACTTCGGGTCCTCAAGCGGATCTGTCGGCCTCGGTCGGGAGGCGCTCACCTGCACTCACCGGACGTGGCGGGGTGACCTCATAGGAGCCTGGCCAGAGGCCCCATCACTGTCTTGTCCGTCCGCCCGGCTGGTGCGTGCCGCCCTGCCCCCGGTCAAGACGACAGGACGACGATGACCTCCATTACACCCCAGCAATCGACCATCACCGAAGTCTGCGGTGGAGTCGATACCCATCAAGACACCCACACCGCGGCCGTGATCGATCACGTGGGCCGCGTACTTGGCACCGAATGCTTCCCCGCTACCCCGGCCGGCTATACCGCCCTGCTGACCTGGATGCGTGCCTTCGGGCCGCTGATGCTCGTCGGTGTCGAGGGCACCGGCGCCTACGGGGCCGGACTGGCGCGCCTGCTGCGAAACGAGCACGTCGTAGTGGTCGAGGTCGACCGGCCCGGCCGAAAGACCCGGCGCTTCCAGGGCAAGTCCGACCCGATCGATGCCATCGCCGCGGCCAAGGCCGCCCTGGCCGCCGACCGCACCGGCATCCCCGAACAGCGCGATGGCCGGATCGAGGCGCTGCGCAACCTACGCGTGGCTCGCCGATCGGCGGTCGACCAGCGCGCCGACGCTCAGCGCCAGATCAAAACCCTGATCGTCACCGCTCCCGACGACCTGCGCCAACGACTGCGCGCCCTGCCCGTGAAGGAATTGATCAACCTTTGTGCGGGCCTGCAGCCGGATCGGGCCGACGCCGCAAGTCCAGCCACCGCCGCCAAGATCGCTTTGCGGTCGCTGGCCCGCCGCCACCAGCAGCTCACACAAGAGATCAACGATCTGAACGAACTCCTGGACCCACTCGTGGCCGCCATCAACCCCGGCCTGGTCGCGGCGAACGGCGTCGGCACCGATGTCGCCGGCCAGCTGCTGGTCACCGCTGGCCAAAACCACGACCGGATTGTCTCCGAGGCCGCGTTCGCCATGCTCTGCGGCGCTGCTCCGATCCCGGCCTCATCGGGGAAGACCCACCGGCACCGGCTCAACCGAGGCGGCGACCGGCAGGCCAACGCCGCGCTCTACCGCGTCGTCCTATGCCGCCTGCGCTGGGACCCCCGCACCCGCGCCTACATGGAACGACGCACAAAAGAAGGACTCTCCAAAAAAGAGATCATCCGCTGCCTCAAACGCTACATCGCCCGGGAGCTCTACCGGATCATCATCACAGCAAACGATCAAGATCTCGCCGCTTGACATCCATAGGAGCATCCCTGGCCACCCGCCTGACAACCGCGGCCCGCGCCCCCTGCGAACACCAGGAGGCGCGGGCCGCACTCATGACGACCCCCGCGAACCCCCGCCCCGGCGAAGCGTGTTCCTGAGGCCCGCCCGGCGTCGTCATCCGCAGAACAGCCGGAGCCTTCGCCGGTTCGGGTCAGAGAAGGGCGAGGAGGGCCTCGGTGAGGCGGTCGGCGGCGCCGGGGGTGGTGCTGAGGAACAGGTAGGGCTCGGTGAGCTCCAGTTCGATCAGGGCCGGGGTCCCGTCCGGGAGGCGGACCAGGTCGACGCGCGCGTACAGCAGGTCGGCCTCCACCTCGGCGAGCACCCGTTCCGCCAGGGCGAACTGGTCCGGCTCGGGGTCGCGGCCGGGGATCGAGCGGTGGTCGGCGGGGACGGCGTCGGCGAGCATCGCGGCGCGGCGCCGGGCGTGGCTGAACCGGCCGCCGATGTAGACCAGGGAGGTCTCGCCCTCGGTCTCGACCATGTCCAGGTACGGCTGGACCATGGCGACGCGGCCCGCCGTGGTGAGGTTCCGCGCGTGGGTCTCGGCGGCGGCGCGGTCGGCCGTGCGTATGGTGTCGCGGGCTCCGGCCGAGACGGCCGGCTTGACGACGTACTCGGCGTGGACGGGGAGCGTCACCTGCTCCCCGGGGTGGATCCAGTGCGTCGGGACGGTCGGGACGCCCAGATCGCGCAGGTAGGTCTTGTCGGTGTTCCGCTCGAGCACCGAAGCGGGGTTGAGCAGCCGGGTGCCGCTCTCCACCTTGTACGCCCACTCGACGAACGCGTCCCGGTGCAGGATGTAGTCCCAGGGCGAGCGGACCACGGCCGCGTCGAAGGACTCCCAGTCGGCCGCCGGGTCGTTCCATCGCACCGCGGCCCCCTCTGCTCCGGCCCGTTCCCAGGCGGCGAGCAGTACCTCCCGGTCGTCATCCGGCCCGTCATAGGTGACATAAGCGAACTTCACGACGCTCCATCCAGATTTCACCACGTCAGTACCGTGCGCATCCTACGGACATGTCCACTATTTACGGCTTAGGAGGTGTGCGGTGAGCCGGGCTTTGTCGACGGCCGACAAGGATGTTCGTGGAGGCTCCTGGTGTCGTTCGCATGCACGAGGCGGGAAGACGAGCGGCTGCTCACCGGACACGGCCGGTATGTCGCCGACATCGACGTGCCCGGATGCCTCGCGGCGGTCTTCGTCAGGAGCACCGTCGCGCACGGCAGGCTGCGCGAGGTCGACTGCGCCCCGGCCATGGAGGTGCCGGGGGTCGTGGGCGCCTGGTCGGCCGCCGGCCTGCCCCGCCTTGCCACCTGCGCCATGCCGGCCGCCGACCGGCGGCATCCGCCGCAGGTCCCCCCCGCCTTGCTGGCCGGCCTGTCCACCTATGAGGTCGTGGCCGGGCGCGACTGGCCCGCCCTGGCGACCGACCGGGTGCGCTACCCGGGCGAGGCCGTCGCGGTGGTCCTCGCCGAGGACCGTTACCGGGCCGAGGACGGCGCGGCGGCGGTCGGCGTCCTGATCGACCCGCTGCCGGCGGCCGTGACGACCGCCGCGTCGCTGGAGGCGCCGGTCCCCCTGTTCGACGGCCTGAGCAACATCGCGATGGAAGGCTCGGCCGGCGACCCGATCGACGAGGCGGTCTGGCGGCGCGCGGCCGTCGTGGTCGAGGCGGCCTACCGCCAGCAGGTGCTGCTGCCGTCGCCGATGGAATGCAGGGCCTTCCTCGCCGTGCCGGAAGGGGACGGGCTGACGGTGTGGTGCTCGCACCAGATGCCGCACCGGCTGCGCCGGGATCTGGCCGGGACCCTCGGGTGGTCCCCCGGCCGCGTCCGCGTGGTGGTGCAGGACAGCGGCGGCGCGTTCGGCTCGAAAAGCGCGACCTTCCCCGAGTACATCGTGGCCGCCTTCCTGGCCGTGGCGCTCGAACGCCCCGTCCGGTGGATCGAGGACCGCATGGAGTCGCTGCTCGCCGCGACCCGGGGACGCGGGCAGGACCAGCGGGTGCGGCTGGCCGCCGACGCCGACGGGCGGCTGCTGGCCTACGAGCTGGCGATCGACGCCGACGTGGGGGCCTACCCGCACCTCGGGGCGGCGCTGCCGATGCAGACGGCCCGCATGGCGACGGGCCCGTACGCCACCCCCCGCGTGCACGCCACCGTCCGCTCGGTGCTGACCAACACCATGATGACCTACCCCTATAGGGGCGCCGGGCGTCCCGAGGCCACGGCCGCGCTGGAGCGCACGATGGACGAGGTGGCCCGCCGGCTCGGCATGGACCCCGCCGAGCTGCGGCGGCGCAACTTCATCGCGCCCGAGCGCTTCCCGTACGACACCCCGACCGGACGGCGCTACGACAGCGGCGACTACGCCGCCGCCCTCGATCTCGCGCTGGAGACCCTCGGCTACGACCGGTGGCGAGCGGAACGGGACCGGCGCCGCGCCGACCCGGACGCCCTTCCGCTCGGCATCGGGCTCGCCTGCTATGTGGAGCGCTCGGGCGGCGAGCCCGGCGGCCTGCACGAGTTCGCCGCGGTCGAGGCGTGCCAGGACGGCACGGTCGTCGCCCGGTGCGGCGCCTGCTCCAGCGGGCAGAGCCACGAGACGACCTTCTCGGCGCTGGTCGCCGCCACGCTGGGCATCGAGCCGGCGCGCGTCCGGCTGATCGAGGGCGACACCGGCGAGGTGCCCGAGGGAGTCGGCTCGTTCGCCAGCCGCTCGGCGCAGATCGCCGGCGCGGCCCTCCAGCAGGCCGCGCGGACGCTCATCGACCAGGCCAGGCGACGGGCCGCGACTCTGTGGGAACTGCCGGTCCACAAGGTGACCTGGTCCGATGGCACCCTGCGGGCCGCGGGGGCTTCCCCGGCCGTCACCGGCCTGGGCGAACTGGTACGGGCCACAGGGCCGCTCCGCGTGGACGAGCGGTTCGAGGCGGGCATGGCGTTCCCGTTCGGCACTCACGCCGCGGTGGTGGAGGTCGACGTGGACCTCGGTACCGTGCGCGTGCTGCGACTCGTCGCCGTGGACGACTGCGGGGTGGCGCTCGACCCCGCGGTGGTCCACGGGCAGTCCCTGGGATCGGCCGTGCAGGGCATCGGGCAGGCGCTGTACGAAGGGGTGCCCTACGACGACGCCGGGCTGCCCGTGCTGCCCAACGGGCTGCTGGACTACCTGCTGCCCACCTTCGCCGAGGTGCCGCCCATCGACATCGCGGCCACCCGCACGCCCAGCCCGGTCACGCCGCTGGGCGCCAAGGGGGCGGGAGAGTCCGGATGCATCGGCACCCCGCCGGCCATCGTCAACGCCGTCGTCGACGCGTTGCGCGTCGCCGACCCCGGGCTGCTCCAGATGCCGCTCACCCCCGACGTCGTATGGCGCGCGGCGCGCGCCCCGAAGGCGGACCGCGGCCCGGCGGGCGCCCAGGAGCTCCCCGGCCGTGCGGACGGCCGGCCGGTCCGCGACCGGGCGGCCGGCCGCAGGACGGACCGCGGCCGGTGAAGCCTCCCGCCTTCGACTACCTCGCGCCGGACACGGTCGCCGAGGCCGTGGACGCGCTCGCCGTCCCCGGCAGGCGGGCCCAGGTGCTGGCGGGCGGGCAGAGCCTGATCCTCGACATGCGCCTGCGCCGGTCGTGCCCCGATCTGGTGGTCGACATCAACGGCATCGGCGGCCTGGCCGATGTGCGGGTGGACGAGGGAGCGCTGCTGGTCGGCGCGCTGGCCCGTCATCGCGTCTTCGAATCCCCGCGGGTGGCCCCGGGCCCGCTTGGACGCCTGCTCTCGCGCGCCGTCGTCAACATCGCCCACCCGCCCATCCGCGCCCGCGGCACCATGGCGGGCAGCCTGGCCTGGGCGCACCCCGCCTCCGAATGGTGCGCCGTCGCCGTGGCCCTGGACGCCGGCGTCGAGGCGTGCGGCCCCGCCGGGACGCGCGTGGTCGCGGCCCGGGACTACTTCCACGGCCCGCACGCGACCGCCCTCGCCCCCGAGGAGCTGATCACCGCGGTGCGGCTGCCCCTGCTCGGCGACGCCACGGGGGTCGCGTTCGCCGAGCACCGTCGCACACAGTTCTGCTTCGCCCAGGTCGCCGTCGCCGTGGCGCTCACCGTGCGCGACGGTGTGGTCACCGAGGCGAGGATCGCCCTGGCCAACTGCGCGGGCACGCCGCTGCGCGCGCACGCGGCCGAACGTTCGCTGATCGGCGCCGAGGACCTCTCCCCCGGCCTCGGCCCGCCGCCGGGCCATCCCTTCGCCCGCGCGGCCCGCATCGCCGCCGAGGACGACGCCGAGCCCGTCGCCGAGCCGTACGCCGATGTCGAGCACCGCCGGCACGTGATCGCCGTCCTGGTGGGCCGGGCCCTGTGCGAGGCGTCGTCGGACGGGCGGGCGCACGGCGGTGGCCACCGGCCCGGAGGTGATCGGGGATGAGGATCACGCTCGTGGTGAACGGCCGGGACCACCCGCTGGACGTCGAGCCGCGGCGCGTCCTCGCCGACGTCCTGCGGGAGGACTGCCACCTGACCGGGACGCATCTGGGCTGCGAGATGGGCGTGTGCGGGGCATGCACCGTCCTGGTGGACGGCGAGGCCGTACGGTCGTGCCTGATGCTGGCCGTGCAGTGCGACGGGCGGCCGATCCGCACCGTCGAAGGGCTGGCGGCGCCGGACGGCCGTCCACACCCGCTTCAGGAGGCGTTCTCCGCCGAGCGCGCCCTCCAGTGCGGTTTCTGCACGCCGGGATGGCTGATGTCGGCCGCCGGAGCGCTGGAGTCCGACCCGGCCGTCGCCGACGACCCTGAGCGGCTCGCGGCCCTGCTCGGCTCCAACCTCTGCCGCTGCACCGGTTACGAGCCCATCCGCCGCGCCGTCCTGCGCGCCGCCGCGCGGCCGAGGAGCGAGCCGCCGGCGTGACCGCTCAGGACCGGAAGACGGCGTCGAACCTCTCGCCCTCGTTGAGGCGGTCGATAAGGGACGGCACGGCGCCAGAGCCGCCGTTGGCGGTGACCCACCGGCTCACGCGGCACGCCGCCTCGGCGTACAGGTTCCGGTCGGCGCCGGCCGTCTTCAGCCACTGCCCGAGCTCCGCGGGAAGGGACCGGTCCGCGGCCACCAGGCAACGGTCGGGCGACCCGGCCGGCGCCAGGTAGCGCGCGTCACCGGAGACCAGGACGGCGAGCCCCTCGTCGAACCACTGCGGCACCTCGCCTCCGTCCAGCCGGGCGTGCAGCTCGACGTGCGACATCTCGTGGGAGGCGATGACCGCGTCCAGCCCGCGCGGCGAGAGCAGGACCGCCCGGTTCAGCACCGCGACCCCACGCTCCCCTCCCCCGCCGATGCGGCGGTAGCAGCCGTCGGTCAGGCAGGCCAGCACGCGCGGGCTGCTCTTCCGGCCCCCGTAGAACTCCGCCACCCGCCGTTCCGCCTCCCCGACGACGTCGGACAGTCGCTCCCCGCCGGCCTTCGGCGTCCCCGGCTCGGCGTACACGCCGTCCCCGAGGTCCTCCAGCCCGTAGCACCCCGGACAGGCGGTCGCCGCCACCGAGGGGAACGCCACCGCCACGCCGGCGATCCCCGCGACGAGCAGCACGACCGCTCCGCCCAGAACCCATCTCCACCGCCGGCGCACCGCACCCTCCATCGTCGACGCCCACCGTCACCACCGCGTCGCCCAGCCTCCCCCACCCGCCGTCCCACGACATCAACCCCAGGGACCTGATCGCCTCCACCCCAGGGATGACCCCGCCACCCCAACACGGCCGCCCCCTGCACACCGCCCGGGCGCCAAGGCCTGGGAGCGGCGTTCGTGGGGAGGGGCGGGTGGTGATGGGGTGTGGGGGGCGTAACGCTTGTCTGTGAATCATGCGCCTGATTCGTCACTTTCGAAGTCCTCGTGGAACGCTCTGAGGTAGACGGGACGGCGAAGATCGGGTGATCAGGTGTCAGCGGGTGGCGGAGGATCTGCACGGCGGTGTCCTGGCCGGGTGGCCGCCCTGGTCATGGGGATCGTGATGGCGCTGGTGACGGCCGGCTGCTCCTCCGGAGGGACCGCGAAGCCGGAGGCCACCGTGGGGCGCCGGCCGGCCTCCCAGTCGCCCGCGGGGGCGGGCGCCGCGATCTCCAAGCCGCCGCGGGTGGACCCCGCCTGGCCGCGCTGGGGGTTCACCCACACCGGGACCAGCGCCAACAACGTCACCGAGCGGTTCGAGCAGGACGTGAGCCGGACGCTCGCCCAGACCCCGATGGTGCAGAACCAGCACATCATGGGTTTCGGAGCCCTCAACCCCGAGCCCCGGCCCGGCGAGTTCTTCTGGGAGGACCTCGACAGCCGGACGAACTTCATGAAGCAGTCCGGCGGCACTCCGGTCATCACCCTCTGCTGCGCCCCCGACTGGATGAAGGGCGGCCCGGAGGGCCCGACCGAGGAGTCGGCGTGGACCGAGCACCTGGAGGACGCTCCCTACCCTGAGCACTTCGGCGACTTCGCCGACCTGACGGCGGCCGTCGCCAAGCGGTACACCGACGTCAAGTACTTCATGGTGTGGAACGAGCTCAAGGGCTTCTGGCGCGACCACTCGAAGCCGGCGGACATCAAGGGCTACACCGAGATGTACAACAAGGTCTACGACGCGGTGAAGGCGGTGCGGCCCGACGCCCAGATCGGCGGCCCCTACATCGGCTTCGACAGCAACAAGAGCGGCAAGTCCGAGCTGCGGGGCCCCTGGGGAGTCGTCAACCAGAACTCGCTGGACGCCTTCGAGTACTGGTTCGACAACAAGAAGGGCGCCGATTTCATCGTGGTCGACGGCGCCTCGCCGACCGACGCCCACGAGCTGCTGCCCGACGCGTTCGGAGCGCTGAGCAAGTTCGGCGCGGTCACCGCCTGGCTGCGCGACAAGGCCGGCGACCTGCCGGTCTGGTGGTCGGAGTGGTACTTCGCCCCCGAGGACGGCACCAAGTGGCAGGAGCCCATGCGGCTCGCCGTCCAGGCCGCCTCGATGATCGAGTTCGCCAAGAGCGGCGCCGCCACGGCGCTGTACTGGAACCCGCAGGTCAAGACGGGGGCCTGCCAGGCCTGTATGTGGGCCCCGCGGACCGGCGCCCTGCTGCCGACCGGCCGCCTGATGGGCGATTTCGCCCAGTGGTTCCCCGCGGGAGCGGAGCTTGAGGATCTCACCTCGTCCGAACCCGCGGTCCGGGTGCTGGCGCAGCCCCGGCAGATGGTGATGGTCAACACCACCGGCGGGCGGATCGCCACGACCGTGGACGGCAAGGAGTTCACCCTGCGTCCTTACGAGATCAAGTGGAGCGCCCGCTGACGGTCCCGACCGCGAGCGGCACGCGGCGCAATGCCCGTTATGGGCACTTCGGCACCGCGGGTGCGGACCTCCTTCCCTGTCCAGCGCGTGTGTTCCGCACGAAGCTTGGGTCGTCATCTCCGGGAAGGAGACGCTATGAACGTCTTGGAAATGATCGACCGGGCCAAGGACACCGCGTCGGTCGGCCGAGTCTTCGGTGACCCCGTCACCCAGGACGGCGTGACGGTCATCCCCGTCGCCCGTATCTCCGGCGGTGGAGGCGGCGGTGAGGGCAAGCAGGAAGGCGAGCAGCCGTCCGAGGGCACCGGCGGAGGCTTCGGCCTCGGCGTCACCCCCGAGGGCATGTTCGTCATCAAGGACGCCAAGGTCCGCTGGCTGCCCGTCGTCAACGTCAACCGCGTCATCCTCGGCGGCCAGATCGTCGCCGTGGTCGTGCTGCTGACCGTACGCGCCATCGCCCGGCTGCGTGCTCGTAAGTAGCTCTTCCCAGCCGGCCACCGAGGAGACGGTGGCCGCCCCTCCTCACCTCGGAGGGGCGGCCGGTCCTCCTCAGTAGCGGGCCGTTCCTGCGAAAGGTAGTGGCTTGTCATGTACGCGCTGGTGGTCTACGAGTCCATGTTCGGCAACACGCGGCAGATCGCGAAGGCGGTGGCCGAGGGGCTGTCCTCGATCATGCGCGTGGACGTCGTGGAGGTCGGCGCGGCGCCCACGACCGTCGGCGAGGACGTCGACCTGCTGGTGGTCGGCGGCCCGACGCACGCCTTCGGGATGAGCAAGCCCGGAACCCGCGTCGCCGCCGCCGAGCAGGCCGCGGAACCGGTGATCTCCCAGGGCATCGGGCTGCGCGAATGGCTGGACTCCGCGAAGGTCGACGCTCCCGCGCTGACGGCGGCGGCCTTCGACACACATATCAGAAGCCACCTCGTCCCCGGCTCGGCCGCGCGCGGCGCCGAGAAGCGGCTGCGCCGCCTCGGGGTCAGGTTCGCCTCCCCGGCGACGAGCTTCTACGTCATGGGATCCCCTGGACCGCTGATGGTGGGCGAGCCGGACAGGGCTCGCCAGTGGGGCGAGCGGCTCGCCGCCACCTTCGCCGCCCAGGCTTCCTGACCACGGCCTGCCGGGGCCGGCGTCGCCCGCTCTGCCCCGAAGCGGCGGCGTCCGGCCCCGGCGTCACGCCTCCTGCGCGCCCACACCACGCGTCCTGCGCCGGCATGACGGGTGCCACGCCCGCGTCAGGCGTCCCGTGCCCAATCGATCGAATGGTTCTTCGGAAGGCGGCACTGCGGGTAAGTACTTCATGACTGGGGGGAGTCATGAGAAATCTCACCACGGCCGTCGTGCTCGTCACGACGACGATGTTCGGCACCGTCGCGGCCGGGGGGCCGCCTGACCAAGATGGCAGGCAGTCGGTCAGTTCAGACCAATATCGAATCCTGACCCGCCAATGCCGCTACGCCAACACGGCGAAGGCCCAGAATGACTGCCGTGTGGAGGTCCAGCGCAGGTACCGTCTCGGCGCACGGGCCACCGATCTCGACTGCCGCACCTACTCCGGCGTCACCGTTTGCGGCACGCTGAAGCTCAGCGCGCTCGAACGGCGGTGCGTGCAGGACTCCGTCAACAATGGCCTTGCCTACCGCCGGGCGGAGGTGGAGTGTTACGCCTTCCTGTGACGTCTTCCGCGGGCCGGCGGGCGGTGCGGCGACGGCCCGCGGCGGCGATCAGCCCTGGGCCGCCGTCCCGTACACCGGGTCGGGGATGGGGGCGTCCGTCAGCAGCTTGGCGACGGCCTCGCCGATCTCCTCCACGTGCCACCGCCCGCCCTTGTCGACGCCCGGACCGTGGTGCCAGCCGGTCGCGATCGAGATCATGCCGCCCTCGACCTCGAACACCCGCCCGGTGACGCCCGCCGACTCGGCCGAGCCGAGCCAGACCACCAGGGGGGCGATGTTGGCGGGGTCCATGATGTCGAAACCCGACTCCGGCGGCGCCATCATCGCGGAGAAGACCTGCTCGGTCATGCGGGTGCGCGCGGAGGGCGCGATGGCGTTGACGGTCACGCCGTACCGGCCGAGCTCGGTCGCGGCGGTGTGGGTGAGCGCCACGATGCCCGCCTTGGCCGCGGCGTAGTTGACCTGTCCGACGCTGCCGAGCAGGCCCGCGCCGGAGGAGGTGTTGACGACCCGGGCGTCCACGGGGCGGCCCGCCTTGGCCTGCTCCCTCCAGTACGCGGCGGCGTGCCGCAGCGGCAGGAAGTGCCCTTTGAGGTGGACCCGGACGACGTCGTCCCACTCTTGCTCGGTCATGGAAACGATCATGCGGTCGCGCAGGAACCCCGCGTTGTTGACGAGCACGTCGAGCCCGCCGAAGGCGCTGACGGCCGTCTTCACCAGCCGTCCCGCGCCGTCCCAGTCGGCGACGTCGTCGCAGTTGGCGACGGCCTCGCCGCCGAGGTCGCGGATCTCGGCGACGACGGCGTGAGCCGGGTCTCCTGAGCGCCCTCCCCCTTGGGGGCCGGTGCCGAGGTCGTTGACCACGACCTTGGCGCCCTGGCGCGCGAACTCGATGGCGTGCTCCCGACCGATGCCGCGGCCGGCACCCGTCACCACAACGACCCGTCCCTCGCAGAGACCGCTCACTTCACCGTTCCCTTTTCTGTTAGACCACGGGTCTTTTCCCCGGAACTGCGGATTCATGCCCCTTTGGAAGGAATTGTCGCGATCCAACGCGGTGCGTCGCCGGGAGCGTCCGGCCGCCGCCGCCGCCGCAGCCGGGAGGTGTCCGGCCCGGCATGATAGCAAGCGCTTGGTCGTGTCAAGAACGTAAGGTGAGCAGGTTACTCATGCCGGTCGTCAGGTGAACAAGCGATTGCATGGAGGCCATAATGGAGGACGTGAACACGCGTAAGAACTCCGGCGGAGCGCTGCCCGCGGCAGGTGCGACCAGCGCGATCTCCCCGGGGGGCGACGCCACGACGGCCCGGCGCCAGGGCCCCCCGCGCCGCGCGGCCACGGCCGCCTCCGCCTCCGAGCGCCGCGAGCATCTCGTGAGGCTCGCCGCCGAGCTCTTCGCCCGCAAGGGGTTCCAGGCGACCACCGTGCGCCAGATCGCCGACGAGGCGGGCATCCTCTCCGGCAGCCTGTATCACCACTTCGACTCCAAAGAGACGATCGTCGACGAGGTCCTTTCGACGTTCCTGAAGGATCTTATCGGGCGCTACCGCCAGGTCATGGAGGGCGACGGCGACCCCCGCAGCGTGCTGTCCGAGATGGTGCGCATCGGCTTCGGCACCCTCGAACCGCACCGCGCCGCCATCACCGTGATGCAGAACGACTGGAACTACCTGCGCTCCCTCCCCGGCAACCGCTTCGACTACCTCATCAAGGCCGAGGACGAGGTCGAGCGCATGTGGATCGGGCAGATCAAGCGCGGGCAGGCCGCGGGCCAGCTCAGGGCCGACGTCGATCCGAAGCTGACCTACCGCATGATCCGCGACAGCATCTGGGTGGCCGTGCGCTGGTTCCGCCCGGGAGGTCGTTTCACCACGACCCACCTCGCCGAGCACTACATCACCGTCCTGTTCGACGGTCTGGCCACGGGCGAGCGCACGAGCCAGAAAGCATGACCCCTCTGCACAAGGCCGTCCGCGTGGCGCTGACCGAGGTCGCCGATCCGGCGAAGGCGCCCGCCATGCAGGCGTACATGAAGTCCGCGATGCCCTTCCTCGGCGTGCAGGCCGTGCCACTGCGGGCGGCGTTGCGCAAGGTCCTGGCCGAGCACCGCATCGACAGCGCGCCCGAGTGGCGCAAGACCGTCCTTGCGATGTGGCGCGACGCCGAGTACCGCGAAGAGCGGTACGCCGCGATGCAGCTGTCCGCCTTCCGCTACTACAAGTCCTTCCAGACGCTCTACACCGTGCCGATGTACGAAGAGATGATCGTCACGGGCGCCTGGTGGGACTACGTAGACGACCTGGCGATCAACCGGGTGGGGACGCTCCTGCTGGCCTTCCCCGACACGATGCGCCCGCTCATGCTCGAGTGGGCGCACGACGGCGATCTGTGGCGGCGCCGCACGGCCATCCTGTGCCAGAACAGCTTCAAGGAACGCACGGACGCGGGCCTGCTGTACGCCTGCATCGAGCCGAGCCTGGCCGACACCGACTTCTTCGCCCGCAAGGCGATCGGCTGGGCGCTGCGCCAATACGCGAAGACCAGCCCGCGCGAGGTCGTCCGCTACGTCCAGCACAAGGGCCTCACCGGCCTCAGCCGCCGAGAGGCCCTGAAGAACCTGCCGGTGAGCTGAGCCGTGCGGCGCAGGTCAGACATGATCTTGTGACCGTCCTTGCGCAATGAGACGAAAAGTCGTCACATGATCAACCTCGTCGGTCGCTTCGTCTATATTCAACTCGAGGACGGTAATCACCGGCATTTGAACACCGGACGACCGGGGGCGAGGGGGCGTCGATGAGCGAGCAGGAGAAGGCTCCGCCGGGGATCGACCCCACGACACCCAGCGTGGCCCGCATGTACGACTACTACCTCGGCGGCAAGGACAACTTCGCCGCCGACCGCGCGGCGGCCGAGCAGATCATCGAGCTGCTCCCGAGCGCCAGGCACGTGGCCCGCGAGAACCGCGCCTTCCTCGGCAGGGCCGTGCGCCATCTCGCCGGCCTGGGCATCGACCAGTTCATCGACATCGGCGCCGGCCTGCCCACCCGTGAGAACGTCCACCAGGTGGCCCTGGCGTGGGCGCCGAGGTCGCGCGTCGTCTACGTGGACAACGACCCCATCGTGCTGGTCCACGCCCGCGCGCTGCTGGCCGACAACCCGCAGACCACCGTCATCGAGGGCGACCTGCGCGACCCCAAGGCGATCATGGAGCAGCCCGCCGTCCGCGCCGCCATCGACTTCGACCGGCCCTTCGCCGTCATCCTCTGCGCGATCGTGCACTTCATCGAGGACGACGACGAGGCCGCGGACATCGTGGCGCACCTGCGCGGCATCCTCCCGCCCGGTGGAGCCCTCGTGCTCTCCCACGGGTTCCGCGGCCGGTTGGAGGACCCGACGATCGCCAAGGCCGAGGCCATCTACGCGCGGACCAGGAGAGGGCTGAAGATCCGCGACCGCGAGACGATCCAGGGGTACTTCTCCGGGCTGGAGATGGTGGAGCCCGGGCTGGTCCACGTGGGTTCGTGGCGTCCCGAACACGCCCTGACGGAAGACGAGTCGGCGGCCGGCGGCCTCGGCGGCGTCGGCCTGGTGCCGCCCACCGGCTAGGACCACCACCCCGCTCCCGGCTTCCGTCCGACCCATTGGATAGGCACGGTATCCAGCAGCCGGTACGATATCCGCATGCGGATCTCCCAGCTCAGCGCCGCCTCCGGGGTGCCGATCCCCACGATCAAGTACTACCTGCGCGAGGGCCTGCTCCAGCAGGGCGAGCAGACCGGCGCGACCCGGGCCGAGTACGGCGACGCCCACCTGCGCAGGCTGCGGCTGATCCGCGCGCTGCTGGAGGTCGGCCGCGTGCCGGTCGCCTCGATCGGCAAGATCGTGGCGGCGGTGGAGGACGAGGGGATCCCCGTCCACCGGATGCTCGGCACGGCCCACTACGCCCTGGCCTCCCCGGCCGAGACCGACCCGGACGACGAGGAGCAGCGCGCCGCGCGCGAGCGCGTCGACCGGCTGATCGGCGACCTCGGCTGGCGGATCACCCCCGAGGCGCCCACACGGGACGAGCTGGCGCAGGTGCTGGTGCGGCTGGCGCAGCTCGGCAGGCCCGCGGGCGAGGACGACCTGCGCCACTACGCGGATGTGATCACCCAGCTGGTCTCGGAGCGCGAGATGGGCAAGATCCCCGTCGACGGCCCGCGCGAGGCGGCCGTCGAGTCCCTCGTGATCGGCACGGTGCTGTACGGCAAGATCTTCGACATCCTCAGAAGGCTCGCCCACGAGTCCGAGTCCGCCCACGTCCTCGGCTCCTGACGCACGTCCTCCCACCGCTCGGCGCCTGACGCACGTCCGCCCGCGTCCTCGATGCCGGCCCACGTCCACCCCAGCGTCCTTCGGGCCTCGCCCGTGACCGCCCCCGCGCGCTCAGGCGGCGGCGAGGCGCGCGCCGGACTCGGCGAGAGTCTCGAACCCAGCGGGGACACCGACCCCGTCCCTCCGCTGTCGGCGATCAGCTTGAGCGCGTCATCGGTGCGCGGTGCCACCCGGGGTTCCCGCTGGGCGCTCAGGACCGGGAAAGGTCGCCGAGGAGCCAGTGGGCGGCGCGGCGGAGGAGCGTGCGGTGGACCGGGTTCTCGTAGGACCGGGCATCATGGCCGAGCGCGTCGTACACCAGCCGCCCGCCGCGCACCTCCCGTGCCCACACCAGCGGGCGGCCGAGGGAGGACGCCAGCGGCCGCACCTCAGGCGAGACGTCCAGGTCGCTGTAGATCTCATCGATCAGCTCGAAGTCGTCCAGGCCCTCGACGATCGGATGCTCGTCGTGGATCTTGATCTCCGCGGGGCCGAGCGGCGGGTGGTAGGAGGAGCCCCAGACCCACGCCGCACCGAGGAGCCCGCGCCAGGCGGGCCAGTCGTCGAAGCAGATCGACGCCGCGTGCACGGCGAGCACACCCCCTCCCCGATCGAGATGGGCGAGCACCGCCGCGCGGGCGGCGCCGGGCAGCGAGAACGGGACGGCGCCCTGACTCCGCGCCCAGCCGCCGTCGTCGTGGCAGCGCAGCGCGTTCACGGTGATCAGATCGGGACGGGGGTCGGCCGAGAGCGACCCGGCGATGTCATCGGTGATCCGCGACCGCACTCCGGCCTCGGTCAGGACCTCGGCGAGGGCGCGGGACGTCGCGGGGAAGTCATGTGCCAGGCCGCCGGAAAGGATCACGTTCGTCGCCACGAGCACACCCCATCACGGAGGCCGTCGCCCGCGCCACCGCCCGGCGCGGGCCGCGTTCCGCCCGGCCGCCGTCCCCGCCGTCCCCGCCTCGTCGTCGCCGCCCGCCGTCGTCGAGGCGTGCGGGCGGGTGAGGGCACTGACCGTGGGAAGGGGTTCGCCCGCGGGTGGGACGCCGGTAGGTTGGGATGGCAGGCCGAGCGTCGTTCTAGTGAGACGCCGCCGGGTGCGTCGACCGAGCGAGCCATCGCCATCGGAGGTCCTGATGGGTGCCCACGGCCACTGCGATCCGCGGTTCGCCCGCGTGCGCGAAGTCTTCGAAGGCCACTTCGCCCAGGGCGAGGAGATCGGCGCGGCCTTCGCCGTCCACCTCGACGGCGAGCCGGTGGTCGACCTGTGGGACGGCGTCGCCGACCGGCACACCGGGCGCCCCTGGGAGCGCGACACCCCCGCCCTCTCCTACTCCTGCACCAAGGCCGTCACCGCCGCCGTCGTGCTGATGCTCGCCGAACGCGGAGCGGTCGACCTGGGCGCCCCGGTGGCGGAGGTGTGGCCGGAGTTCGCGGCCGGGGGCAAGGAACGGGTGACCGTCGAGCACCTGCTCACCCATCAGGCGGGGCTGCCGGTCATCGAGCACGACGTGCCCGTCGAAGAGTTCGAGGACCAGCCCGCGATCGCCGCCCGGCTGGCCGGGCAGACCCCGATGTGGGAACCGGGCACCGCCCACGGCTACCACGCGCTGACGTACGGGTTCCTGGTGGGCGAGGTGGTCCGCCGGGTCACGGGCAAGAGCGTCGGCGAGATCGTCGCAACCGAGATCGCCGGCCCGCGCGGGCTGGACCTGTGGCTGGGAGCCCCTCCCGATGTGATCGCCCGCGCCGCCCGGCTCTCGGCCGGCGAGCGCACGAATCCGGCGAGCGAGCGCACGGCCCCGTCAGGCGGCGCGTCCGCGAACGGACCCGGCGACCGGACCGAGGCCACGGCCACCGGCACAGGGACGGGCACTGGAACCGGCGGAGCCGGCACGAGCGGCGGTGCGGACGCCGGCGCGGAGCGGCACGAGGGAGGGAGCGGGCGGACGGTCGGCGAGCTGACGGGGCGCGGACCTGGCGACCCGGTGTGGGAGATGGCCCGGGCCTCGCTCGACCGGGGCAGCCTGATGAGCCGGGCGATGGCCAACCCCAGTCCCGCCAAGCTGAAGGGCGGCGCGAACCACCCGGTGATCATGCGGGCCGGGTGGCCGGCCATGGGGCTGGTCACGACGGCGCGCGGCCTGGCCGGGTTCTACCGCGACCTGCTGGCGGGCGAGATCATCGGAGCCGCCACCCTGGAGGACGCCCTGCGGCCGAGGGTGAGCGGTCCCGACCGGGTGATGTTCGTCGACAGCTCGTTCGGGCTCGGCTTCATGCGTCCCGCCATGATGTTCCTCACCCCGCCCAAGGGCGCCGGGGCGTTCGGCCATCCCGGCCTGGGCGGTTTCGCGGGCCTCGGCGATCCGCGGCACGGACTGGCCGTGGCGTACACGATGAACAAGATGGCGAACGCGGTGGCGGGAAGCATGCGCGGCCACCGCCTGATCGAGTCCGTCTACGACTCCCTCCTCTGACGACCCGCCCCGTCCTCCCTGACAACCCGCTCCATCCCGCCGTCCCCGACGACCGCACCGTCCTACCTCCGCCCCCCGAGGACGCCCCCCCCGCCCCGTTCCGGCCTCCGGAGACCCGGCTCCGGCGGGCCGAGGCCGGAGGAGTCGGGCGCGAGCGAGCAGTAAGTCGGACTTGGGGCAAAGAGGGCATGACCTTGACTTATGCTGAACGGGCATACCTTCCGTAATTGAATCGTCACCGTGAAGATCTACCAAATCCGTGACAACAGGCGTATCCGATGAGACCTTCGTCTGGGGAGTCAGGAGCAGCACCACTCCGAGGGGACAAGATGGACGCCTGGTCCGTTCCGGGATACCGCGAAGAACGCGTGCTCGGCGCCGGTGGCAGCGGCCGGGTGGTCCTGGCCGTCTACACCGGCACCGGCGCCCATGTGGCGATCAAGTACCTCAGCGACGAGCTGAGATCCGATCCGCGTTTCCTGGCGGCGTTCCGCGAAGAGGCGCGCACGATGGTCGAGATCGGCGACCCGAACATCGTGCGCTTCTACGAGTACGTCGAGAGCCCGCTCGGCGCGGCCATCGTCATGGAGCTGGTCAACGGGGTCTCGCTCCGCAAGATCCTGCACGAGCACGGCTCCACCAGCCCCGAGGCCGCGCTGGTCGTGCTGAAAGGCTCGCTTCTCGGCCTGTCGGCCGCGCACTCCGCGGGCATCGTGCACCGTGACTACAAGCCCGAGAACGTCCTGGTCCAGGCCGACGGGTTCAGCAGGCTGGCCGACTTCGGCATCGCGACCCCGGCCGGCCGGCCCGGCATGCCGTCGGGCACCCCGCCCTACATGGCGCCCGAGCAGTGGAACGGCTCCCCCGCCGGCCCCGCGACCGACGTCTACGCCGCCACGTGCGTCTTCTTCGAGTGCCTGACCGGGCGCAGGCCCTACCGCGCCGACCACCCGGCCGCTCTGCAGCACCAGCACCAGACGGCGGCGATCCCCGTGGACGCGGTGCCCGGCTCCGTGCGCGCGCTGGTGATGCGGGGCCTGGCGAAGAACCCCGCCGACCGCCCTTCGACGGCGCGGGCGTTCGTCGGCGAGCTGGAGTCCGCGGCGGTCGCGGCGTACGGCCCCGAATGGGAAGAGCGCGGGCGCCGCCACCTGGCCGAGCTGGCCGCGCTCCTGGCGTTGGGCTTCCCCTTGGCGCGGCCGCAGGCACAGGCCAGCACCAGCCTGGCCAACACCGTGCTGCGGGGGCCGCTGCGCCCTCTGAGCCGGGTGCGCCACCCCGCGCGGGTGCTGGTCGGCGCCGGCATCGTGGCGGTTGGCCTGGTGATCGCGGTGCTGGCCGCCAACCGCGGCGGCACTCCGGTGCGCGACGTCGCGCTGGCCACGTCCCCGACCGCGCGGGCCGTCGTGGAGGTCCCGACGGGCGAGCCGTCGAAGGCGCTGGCGAAGGCGCCCGTCTCACCCAGCCCGGAGAACACCGGCCAGGCCGAGGCCTCGCCGTCGCCGTCGCCGTCGCACGCCGTCCGCACGTCTCCGGCCGTCCCGCGGAGCACTCCCAAGAGCTCGCCGGGAGCCACCCACAAGGCGACTCCGACGCCGACCCCCACGCCCACCCGGACGCCCACGCCGACTCCCACGCCCACCCGGACACCCACCCCGACCCCGACCCCGACTCCCACACCCACGCCGACTCCCACCCCGACCCCGACTCCCACACCCACGCCGACACCCACCCCGACTCCCACTCCGACGCCGACGCCGACCCGGCTGTCGGTGCGCGCGCTGTCCATCTCCGCGTTCGATGGACGCACCGCCACCGTGCGGGTGCGAACGTCGACGCCGCAGACCGTCACGCTGACCGTCCGCTTCGCGGAGGGCTCCTCGCCCTCCGACCTCTCCACAACGGCCACGCAGACCTTCCCGCTCGCGGGGTCCACCTTCTACACCAAGCAGGCCGCCTTCCCCACCACAGGGACCGCGGCCGGGTTCGCCGCCACGCCCTGCGGCAAGAGCGTCTACCGGCAGGTCACCGTGGCGACCACGCCCGGCGCGGCGGACGGTTCCCGCAGCCGGACGGTCAAGGTCAAGGGCAACCCGTGCCCGCCGCCCACGGTCGGCGCGGTGTCCGTCACGCGCTGGAACGGCAGCACGGCGCGCGTCAGCGTGCGCGCCGGCGGGCCGGGCGAAGTGCGCCTGGCCGCCGAGTTCACCCGCAGGCAGGGCGAGGGCGCGGCCAAGGTCGTCGACCAGGCGAGCCGCACCCTGTCCGGCGACACCTCCTACGCGTTCTCGCTGTCCGGCGACCTGGGCGAGGTTCCCTGTGGCGAGAAGGCGTACTTCGGCGTGCGGGTGACCACCCAGCCCACCGCCGCGAACGGCGCGCAGTTCAAGGAGATCGGGGTCGAGGGGCCCGCGTGCGCCCCGCCGAAGGTCTCGATCACCTCCTGGGACGGGAGCACGCTGAGGGTCAGGGTGCGGAGCTCCACCCCGGACGCGGTGAAGCTGTCCGCGGCCTTCCAGCAGACCGTCACGGCCGGCGAACGCACGGCGACCCGCACCGCCTCGCGCCGGGCGACCCTGTCGGGCGGCTCGGTGTACGACAAGGTGTTCACGGTGCGCTTCGCGACCCCGCGGTGCGGTTACGTGGACGTCAGGAAGGTCACGGTGACGGTCGTCTCCGCCCTCGGGACGGCCGGCGACTCGGCCCAGCTCACGCGCAGGGGCCGGCCCTGCGCCGAGCCGTCCCCGGAGCCGACCAAGTCGGACCCGCCGACGGAGGAGCCTCCGGACAAGGACCCGCCTGCCGACCCCCCGCCCTCGCCCGAGCCGAGAGACGAGCCCAGGGACGAGCCGTCCGGCGGCACCCGCGACGGCCCCGTCCTGACCTGAGCGGACGGCCCCGTCCCGTCTTGAGCGGCCCGCCCGCCGCAGGGGCGTGGCGGCGGGCGGCATGGACTGCGCACGTCGCCGGGTGCGCGGCGAGCCTCCGGACGCGAGACTCTCGGGAGAAGACCTACCCGGTGGAGGCCCCGTGAGCGCGCGCGTTCAGAAGCTCGGCAACGTCCTGGTCCCGGTGGACGACCTCGGCAAGGCCCTGACCTTCTACGTGGAGGTCCTCGGACTGACGGTGAAGTTCAGGGACGGCGACCGGTTCGCGGCGCTGGACGCCGGCGGCGTGACGATCGCGCTGGCCGCTCCCGAGGAGCAGGTCGCGGGGGCTCTCACCGCGCCCTCCTACAAGGTCGGCGACCTCGCCGAGGCCGTGGCTGAGCTGACGGCGGCCGGCGCCGAGCTGGTCAGCGGCCCGGAGGCCGGCCCGCACGAGAGCAGGGCCGTGCTGCGCGACCCGTCGGGCAACGTCCTGGTGCTCTACTCGCCGCTCTGAGCGGGCCTCGTTCCACTGTTCCGGGCCGGCTTGGCCATGGCCGGCGGCTCGGGGCCGCGGCCGGGCGGCCCGGTGTCCGGCCGGCGGGCGCGGGTGAACCAGATCGTCTTGCCGATGCCGTCCTCGACGGGCTCCACCCCCCACGCGTCGGTCAGGGCGGCGACGATGCGCAGGCCTCGGCCGTGTTCCGACTCGTTGCCCGCCGGGCACAGGCGCGGCCATCCGGCGCCGCGGTCGGTGACCGAGCCGGTCACGGTGTCCGGGGCGGTGCCGATCGCGATGTGCACGGGAGGACCGCCGTGGACGAGGGCGTTGGCGAGCAGCTCGGTGACGACCACCAACACGTCGTCGATCAGGTCGTGCAGGTCCCATGCGGCGAGCGTCACGCGGAGCACCGCGCGGCACTCGGCCGTGACGCCCGGTTCGGCGCGCAGCTCCCAGCGGACCTCACGGGTACAGGACGGGATGCTGATCATGCTGATCCCTGGCCTTTCACTCGGGGTGCATCGGCCGCGTGACGGCCCCCGCACCGGATCCCCCGATCCGGGTAATGGGGCGGACCTTTACCTTCCGGCGGGCGGCGTGGCCGCCAACAGGCGACGTGACGGAGTGTGTCTGTAGGCCGGGACCCCTGATCCGGCGTCCGGGCGGCCGGTCGTCGCAGAAACCGGCGGTCCCGTCGCCGATTACCGGCAACCCTGCGTAGTCAGGTGGTTGCTGTGGCTACTCTCGGTGTCGGCGATACGCATCCACGGGGGTCGGAGAGTACGCGATGCCACGTAAACCACGCAGTCTCAAAGAGGAGATGGACCGCCTCACCACCGAGCTTCGCGAGCGAGGGTCGACGTGGGCCGAGATCGCGCGTGAGCTCCAGCGCCGTTACCGGCTCAACTCCCGCCAGGCGTTCCGCGAGGCCCACCGCTACACGCAAGAGCGTGTGGTCGAAGAGTGGAAGGCGCTGTGGCCGTCCGAGCCGTTCAGCGTCCGCAAACTCGGTTCCTGGGAGGCCTGGCCGGGGGTCAGCGGCAACGAGCCTCCGGTGGCGGGGCTCAACCGGCTGGCGCGCATCTACGGGTGCCGGGCGTGCGATCTGATCGACGGGGAGGATCACACGGCGTCCGACCAGAACGCGAATGTCGCCCGTATGCGGAATACCCCGACCCCGCCGAGTCCAGTTACCGTCACTTTTAGCGACATAAAGGGCATCCTTCCTCTTCAGCCGCTCCCCGGGCCGACGTCTTCAGCAGAACTGCGTGAACGGGAGTACGAGGAGCTCGTCCACGCCTTCACCGATTGGGCAACACAGATGAACCGACGTGACGCTCTCGCCCTGATCGGCGCGGCCGCGACCTCGGCCTACGCCTCGCCGCTCGTCGACCGGGCGAACGCCGACGAGGCGCGACGCCTGGCGATGGCCGGCGCCGATCCCGACAGGGTGGACGAGGCGACGCTCGGCCACATCCAGGCTGTGCTGCGCCACTCCATGCGCCAGGACGACGTGCTCGGCCCGCACGCGGCGCTGGCCACGGTGCTCGCCCAGCAGCAGCTGGTCGTCTCGCTGCTCGCGGCGGGGGTGTCCGAGCGGATGCGCGGCAAGACGCTGTCCCTGCTCGCCGACATCCGCCGCTGCACCGCCTGGATGCTGTTCAACCTCAACGACTTCCGCGGGGCCGAGCACCACTACGCGCGCGCCCGCGACGCGGCCCACCAGGCCGAGGACGACGCCATGTGCAGCATGGTGCTGGCCAACTGGAGCCAGCTCGCCACCTGGCGCGGTGACCCACGGCTGGGCGTCGAGCACGCTCTCGGGGCGATCGCCTGGGGACAGCGGGCGGGCAGCAGGTTACTGACCGCCTACTCCTGCGACGTCGGCGCCCGCGCCTACGCGGCCGTGGTGCGCCGCACGGCGCGCGGCGAGCGGCGCAAGGACCAGACGCGCTGCTTCCGGCTGGTGGACCAGGCCCAGCGCGAGCTGCACGGCGCCACCGCCGACGACCCCGGCGCCCGGCTCGTCCCGTTCTACGGGCAGGGCCAGTACCTTTCCACGAAGGCGGGCTGCCTGCTCGACACCGGTGATCCCGCGCAGGCGCTCCAGGTGGCGGCCGGCGCCGCGACCGGCATCGACCCGGCGTTCGTCCGCAACGCCGCCTATCTGCGCTTGAAGATCGCCCAGGCCCATCTGGAGCTGCGCGAGATCGACCAGGCGTGCGAGCACCTCGGCGAGGCCGCCCGCCTGGCGGGCCGCAACACCTCTCCGCGCCTGGTGCGGTCGGTGATCGAGACGCGCGAGAAGCTCAGCCCGTGGCACCGCACCCGCAGCGTGGCGGCGCTGGACGAGCGGCTGCACGCCGCCCGGCTCATCGCCTGACCGGCCCGCCCGCCGGAGCCCACACGGCGGGACGGAAGCCGCCGGCCAGGGCCAGTGCGACGACGCAGACGATGATCAGGTCCGCGGCCAGCGGGGCCGCCCACGGGCGGTAGATCTCGGCTATCCACTGGGTGAACGGCGTCGGGGTGAGGATCGCCGCCGCGCCCGGAAGGTAGATCAGGCTGGTCACGACGCCCCTGGCGATCATCAGCCCGTCCAGCCGGCCGGCCGGCATCAAGGCGAGCAGGGGGAACAGCAGCGCGTCGTACCAAGGGTGCTGCACGGGCGAGGTCAGCAGCCAGCACAGGCACCATGCCAGCGCGGGCCGCACCGATTCCCGCCCGGGCGGCCCCGCGGGGAGCCCCCAGCACAGCAGCACGCCGATGAGGAACGCCGCGCCGAGGGCGAGCCGGCCCTCCAGTACCGACGACTCCATGCCGAGGCCCATCGCGTCGGTGATCACCCGCCACGGGTCGGCCAGCGAGTGCGCCCCGATCTTGCCCATCAGGTTGCCCAGCGCGTCGGTGCCCTGCGTCGCGTACGCGGCGACGAGGGCCGTGCCCGTGCCCATGACCATGGCCAGGAACGTGGCCGCCGACCGCCGCGCCGCCCAGGCGAGCCCCGCGCCGGCCAGGATGAACGGGGCCTTGACCGCCGCCGCGGCGCCGAGGAGCACGCCCGCCGCCAGGCCCGCGATCACGCCGCCCCGCCGCAGGGCGAGGAAGGCGGCCATCAGGAAGACCGCGCCGAGCCCGTCGACGTGGCCGCCCAGGACCACGTGCCAGAGCATCAGCGGGTTGAGGCTCCACAGCAGGTGGACGCGGGCCCGCCTCGCGGGGTCGCGGCCCGCCAGCCGGCCGAGCATGACCGCCGACAGCAGGAACGCGAGGGCGGTGCCCAGTTTGAGCAGCAGCACCGTGCCCGCCATCGTGCCGCCGCCCGCCATCGCGGCGGCCGTCTGCGCCCAGGTGGCCAGCGGCCCGTACACCGAGGGCGCGTTGCGCCAGGCGAGCGGGGCGTACCGGCCCACCGGGTCGGCGATCTCGTGCAGCCAGGCGGGCGTCGTCACGTAGGGGTCGTGTCCCAGCGCGGCGATGCGCCCGTAGACGGCGTAGTTGAGCACGTCCGTGGACCCGGCGGGCGGGAGGAACGCGAGGACGGCGACGGCGATCACCGTGCCGGCGGGAAGCAGCCCTCGTCTCGGGCGCCATCCGCGGCGCAGCGCCCCGAGCGCGACGGCCAGGCCCAGGCCGCCCGCGATGACGGCCGCCCAGCAGAGCCACAGCACCAGCGGGGCGGGCGGAGCCGCCCGCAGGGACCACGGAGGGCCGTCGCCGCCCACGTCGGGGACCGCCGCCGACGGGCCGAGGAGCGCGATGGCCGCCATGACGGCGATCGCCAGGCCCATCAGGCCGAGGCCCACGCCTCCGGCCTGGCGCGCGCGCCGTGACACGCCGCCGGCGGGCTCGCGCCCTGTCATCGGCGATCGCACAGCAGCGGGAACCATCGTCGGCACCGGCCGGCCCTCCAAGGGTAGCTACCACGGTCGTCGAACCGCCGCGGCCATAAGGCCGCGCGCGGGCACCGGCGCCTCGCCCGCCCCATGATCGTCCCCCTGAGACACCTGTGGCCCACCGGCGTCGCGGGAAGCGGCGGCGTCAGCACCGGTCTGGCGCGCTATTTCGCGAGATGCCCACCTTAAGGGTAGATCGTGAGGCTCCGTGCTGCGCGGCGGCAGGACGAGGGGTTGCCACCGCAGAGGACCCGCCCGCCAAACCCGTCATACACCACAAAAGACGCATTAACCGTCATCGACGAATGCGACGAAGTGGTATCGATCCGGCGCACCAACGGTCACCGACGGCACGATATCGCGACACAGGCCAACCAAGCGCCACGCACATCTCGAACATATAACGAGGACAAGAATTTACCAGGGAAGGAACTCTCTCCCTGGAGACCGCTCTCCGGCACAACTGAAGACAATTCAGCGCCAGGCCGACCGGCCGCCGCCGCCCTCGCATCTGATGTCGGCGAATATCCGAATAGGAGGTGGACTTTCCCGTTCATCACCCTTCAGGGAGCGACCGGCAGCGGCCCTTCCGAAGGCGTGGAGCCCGGCGAACCGGAATCGGGGCGGCGCCCGCGGAAGGGAACGGCCAGGCGCCCCACGGTCAGGAACGCCTCGGCCTGGAGCGCGGAGACGCCGATGCGGGGCAGGTCGCGCGCCGTCGGATACACCAGGAATCTCGGCTCCCAGAAGGGCCGGAACTTGGCGTTGAACTTGTACAGCGACTCGATCTGGAACCAGCGCGACAGGAAGACCAGGATGCCCCGCCAGGCCCGCAGCACCGGCCCGGCGCCGAGCCGCTCGCCCCGGGCCAGCGCCGAGCGGAACATGGCGAAGTTGAGCGAGACCCTTGTCACACCGAGCGAGGGCGCGGCCTGCAGGGTCTTGACGATCAGCAACTCGTTGAGGCCGGGGTCGGCGTCGCGGTCGCGGCGCATCAGGTCGAGCGAGATGCCGGCGCGCCCCCAGGGCACGAAGTGCAGCACGGCCCGGATGTCGCCGCCGGGCGGGGCCTTGCCGTCCTCGCCGGGTTTGTGCGCGGTGACCACGACGCAGGCGTCGTCGGCCGGGTCGCCGAACCGTCCCAGCGCCATGGAGAAGCCGCGCTCGGTGTCGGTGCCGCGCCAGGAGCGGGCGGCCGCGAGGATCTGCTCCCGCTCCTGCTCGGTCAGCTCGGCGACCCGCCTGACCAGGCACTTGTAGCCGGCGCGCTCGGTGCGGTTGACCATCTGGCGGACGTTGCGCATCGCCCGCCCCTCCAGGCTGAACCCGGCGACGTCCACGACGGCCTCGTCGCCGATCTCCAGCGCCGACAGGCCCGCCTCACGCGTCCAGATCTCGCCGCCGGTCTCGCTGCACCCGATGACGGCGGGCACCCAGGCGTGCCGCCTGACCTCCTCCATGAAGCGCCGGATCGCCCCGGGCCAGGCCTCCGGGTCGCCGATGGGGTCGCCGCTGGCCAGCATCACCCCGGCGACCACGCGATAGGCGATCACCGCCTTGCCCGTGGGCGAGAAGACCACGCTCTTGTCGCGCCGCAGGGCGAAGTAGCCCAGCGAGTCGAGTTCGCCGTGCCGGTCGAGCAGCGCGCGGACCCGCCCCTCGTCGTCGCCGCTCAGCGCGGCGACCGGACGTTCGGGGCGCAGGGCGAGGTAGAGCGTCGTGATCGCGGTGAGCGCTCCGAGCCCGGCCAGCGAGTAGTACACCAGGTCGGCGGTACGGTCTAGGGAGTACTCGACCGGGCCCTGCATGCCTGCGAGGCCCAGCAGCACGTGCTGGATGCGCTCGCCGGCGGAGGGGTCGCCGACGATGGTGGCCGGGTGGACGCTCACGATCGCCCACCCGATGCCCATGTCGAGGAGGCCGAGGGCGAGGAGGTTCCACAGGGCGCGCCAGCGCGAGCGCGGATCGGGCAGGGCGTGGAACTCACCGCGGTTGACCAGGAGCACGACGAACAGCACCAGGCCGATCGCGGGGGTGACGGAGTGCCGCCACCGCAGCGCCTCGACGGCGGCGCCGAGGGGAAGCAGGATGACCACCGCACGCCAGGCCCGCACCTTACGGCGGCGCAGCGCGTGGGCGAGCATGACGAGCAGCACGCCCACCAGAAGCGAGGCCGCCGCCGCGAGGGTGGTGACCGTTCCGGGAAGCACGTCGGCGATGAGGCTGACGCGGCTCCGGCGGAAATGCGGAACGACACCGCGGACGATATCGAGTATTCCGATGACAAGTGCGGCATATCCCGCGGCGGCCGGAACCCAGGACCGCGAGAGGAGCATTCGCGATATGCGTGTCCGTTCGTTCACGTCAGGACACACTAGAGGGTGAGGTCCGTGCTTCGGGTGTCCGAGAGGTGATACATCCTTAACTCGACCTTATTTCGGTTGGGTAACTTTCACTTGGGCACCACCTTAAAAGAGATGGGCTGCGGGACCAAGACCGGGGGAGACATAGATTGGGCCTCACAGCTTTGAAGCTGGAGCTTCTGATGTGCCTGCTCGCGGTCGCGGGCCTGGTCACGTCGGTCTGGTGGATATGGCCGCGCCTGAGCGTCCGCACCTGGCCCGCGATTCTCGGGCGCGTCGCGGTGCTCCTGGGAAACCAGATTCTCCTGCTCGTGGCGCTCGCGCTCGCGGCGAACAATTACTTCGGCTTCTACGGCAGCTGGAGCGACCTGCTCGGCACCGACGACGGCCTCGCCGCCCCCATCGTCAACGACGCGGGCGACCCCGGGCAGGCGGCGCGCCCGGGCGGCGGCGTCCAGGTGGTGCACAGCTCGCGGGTGCCGCCGCTTTCCGGCAAGAAGGGCCATCCCGCCGGCAGGCTGGAGCAGGTCGTGATCTCCGGCGGCGCGTCCGGGCTGAGCGCCCCCGCGTACGTCTACCTGCCGCCGCAGTACTTCGAGAAGAAGTACGCCCACACCCGCTTCCCGGCGATCGTGGCCCTGACCGGCTACCCCGGGGACGCCCGCAACCTGGTCACCCGCATGGACATGCCCGCCGTCGCGGCGAAGGCCATCGACGAGCACGAGATGGCGCCCACGGTGCTGGTGCTCATGCGGCCGACCATCGTGCCGCCCCGCGACACCGAGTGCATGGACGTGCCCGACGGGCCGAAGGTCGAGACGTACTTCACCAAGGACGTGCCCGCCTCGATGGCGAGCGCCTTCCGCGTGGGCGCCGACGCCGCGAGCTGGGGCATCATGGGCACCTCCACCGGCGGATACTGCGCGCTGAAGATGAGCATGCGCCACCCCGAGGCGTACTCGGCGGTGGCGTCCCTTTCGGGCTACTACAAGCCGCCGATCGACGCCACGACGGGCGACCTGTTCAGAGGCGACCCACGGCTGCGGAACGAGAACGACCTGATGTGGCGCCTGGCCAACCTGCCGCCTCCGCCGATCTCGGCCCTGGTGACCACCAGCGAGCGGGGCGAGTCGAACTACCGGCCGACGCTGGACTTCCTCGCGGCCGTGCGGGCTCCGATGCAGGCGTCCTCGCTGATCCTGCCGAGCGGCGGGCACAACTTCAACACCTGGAGCCGCGAGCTGCCGCGGACGCTGCCCTGGCTGGCGCAGCAGCTCCACATGCCGGCCGACCTGCCGCCCGCCGTTCCCGGCGTCTCCCCGTCACCGGGGTCCTGACCGGCCGCCTTCCACGGGGTCTCCCCCATCGGCCGCCCGGGCCTCGGCCGTCTCTCGGCCGTCGGTGCCGATGCCCACCCACTGGGCGGGGGTGATGAACAGGCCGGTGGCCTCCACCAGCGCCGTGCCGTCCGGCAGGGAGATCGCTCCCTCGGCCCACGTCTTGCGGCCCTCGCTGCGCGAGACGGCCGCGGCCCCGAGCAGCGGCACGCCGTAAGGGACGGGCCGGCGGTACTTCAGGCTGAGGGTGCCCGTCATGGCCGCCTTGCCGGCCGCGGCGACGGCCTCCCCCAGCAGATGGTCGAGGATCATCGCGCTCACGCCGCCGTGCACGGAGCCGGGCGGGCCCACGTGGGAGGGCCGGAAGGCGAGGTCGGCCCGGACGCCGCCCTCGGCGGTCCGCCCGACGACCAGCGGGAGCGCGTGGGGGTTGCAGTCGCCGACGACCGCGTTGCCGAGGTGGCGGAACCGGCCATCGGGCCCGAACTCGTGCCGCAGCGGGCCTTCCCGCCGCACCGCGCCCAGCCGTTCGGTCAGCGCGACGAGTTCGGCGGTCACCGCCGTCAGTTCGTCCTCCGGCACGTCGGTCAGCGTGACCGCGTCGACGAGGTCGCGCGCCTGCTGGGCGAGCACGGCGAGAGCCGCGAGGCGGACCTCGCCGTCGGACTCCTGGGGCGTGACGAGCTCGGGCATCATGCGCCGATTCTAAGCCGGAGAGTGGAATGACGTTCGGTTCTGACCGTTTTGGTCAAGTTTGTGGAAAGAAATCCCGTTCGAGGATTGCCCGCCGCGGGCCTGGTCCGGCACCGGAAACCCCGGCCGGCACGGGGTTTCCGGCACGCGGACACGCCGCCCGCCGCGGCGCCGCCCCCACTTGACCCCCTTTTGACCTGCGCTTTTCCTGGCTAACGTCCTCCAGCACCGGCACGGCCGGCGTCCCAGCGCCGGTCGGGCCGCCACGGACGGACGTCCCCCAGCGCCGATCCGCCATACGGAAACGATCGGCGCCCCCCGCGCCGGTCCCGCCACATGGTCGACGCCGGCGTGCCCCAGCGCCGGTCGACACAAGCGGAAGGGCCCTCACTTCCTATGTCCATGTCGCCTGAAATGCAGAAGCTCATCGACCTGCTCCGGACACAGATCGGCTACAGCGAACACGCGGGCGGATACACCAAGTTCGGAGACTGGTACGGCAAGAACGTGGAGTTCGACTCCGACTACTCGGCACAACCCTGGTGCGACATGTTCCTGTCGTGGGCGGCGCACCGGCTCGGCTACCAGAAGTGGTTCGGCCAGTTCGCGTACACCCCCTTCCACGCGGAGTGGTTCACCGACCATGGCGCCTGGGGCACCACACCCAAGCCCGGCGCGGTGGTGTTCTTCGACTGGGGCGGTTCGGACGTCGTCGAGAACATCGACCACGTCGGCATCGTGACCTCGGTGGACGGCGACACGATCCACACCATCGAGGGCAACATCGACGGCCAGTACGCCAAGACGAAGGTCAGGGACCAGACCTACGTCGTCGGCTACGGCTACCCCGACAAGGTGAAGGCCAAGCAGGAGGCCGCGGAGGCCCGCAAGCAGGAGGCCGCGGAGGCCCGGGCGCTGGCGGGCAAGCCGTCCGCCACCGCCACGCCCGCCCTGAAGCCGGTCGCGGCGGAGTTCCCGCTGCCCGCCGCCATGGCCGGCGTGCCGGCCGGGACCGTCCGCGCCACCGCCGGCCAGGAGGTCACCGGCGCCGGGACCCTCGTGATCCCCCTGCTGATCGCCGTCGTCGTCCTGATCGCCTGCCTGAAGACGCGGCACGGCGCCGCGCGACGGCGACACACCGCTTGAATGTGGCGATGCGCATCAGAACGTGATCGATTAACTACTATCAGTAGTGATCATCAGATGTCCCCGGTCGTCGTGGCCGCGGTCCGCGCAGCGTTCCTTGAAAGGCCGTGCCAGGCGGGGACTGCTTGACGAAGGAGAAGCATGTTCGCCAAGACCTTCACGGTGGCCGCCCTGTCAGCGTTCCTGGCAGGCGGCACCACGCTCGCGACCGGGGCCGCCGCGTACGCCGACCCGGCTCCCCCCGGCGCCCGGGACGCGGCCACGGCGGCGCCCACAGGGACCGGTCTGCGTCTTTTCGCCGGCAGCACCACACCCGGAGAAGGCTGGGTCTCCTACAGCCCGTCGGGTCTCTACATCGACATCGACACCAGCGCCGGCAAGTTCAGCGGCGCACCCATCTACATGGCTTCGATCGGCGGCATCTCCAGCCAGTGGACGCTGACGGGAGCCAACGCGATCTACTTCCCGACGGCGACGCGCTTCCGCGTGTACGTCCGCTCGTCCGACGACTCGCCCATAACGCCCGACAAGGCGCGGCAGTACCAGTGGCACGTCAACTGGATCGGCGTCAGCGACGCGTGAACCCCGCCATCGCCAGGCCGTGCGGGCGCGCCCGCACGGCCGAGATCGTCAGGCGAGCCGCCCGACATGCGCGAGCGCCTGCATGACCAGGACTCCCTGCCCGCCCGGCATCTCCTGCTGCACGAGCGGTGACGCCGCCTCCTCGGGCGTGAACCAGACCAGGTCGAGAGCGTCCTGGCGGGGGCGGCAGTCACCGGCGACCGGGACGATGTAGGCCAGCGACACCGCGTGCTGGCGGGGGTCGTGGTACGGCGTGACGCCGGGCGTCGGGAAGTACTCGGCGATGGTGAACGGCTGCGGCGAGGCCGGGATGCGCGGCAGCGCCACGGGGCCGAGGTCCTTCTCCAGGTGGCGCAGCAGGGCGTCGCGCACGCGCTCATGGTGCAGGACACGCCCGGAGACCAGGGCCCTGCTGACCGCCCCGTCCGGGCTGATGCGCAGCAGCAGGCCGACGTGGGTGACCATGCCGGCGTCGTCGACCCGCACGGGCACGGCGTCGACGTACAGGATCGGCATCCGCCCCCGCACCGACTCCAGTTCCTCCGGAGCGAGCCACCCGGGTGCGGTTTCGGTCTTATCGGTCATCTCTTGATCGTACTTCCCCGCCCGGTCACGCCCAATCCCGCCACTCGGGTGACCGACCCCCACGATCGCGGGATCCTCCGCAGGACACTGGAATCAGTGTTAACAGTTTCCCGTATGGCAATACGCTTGCCGCGTCACCGTGCACGGGCTACGCTGCCCAGAAGTGACGATCGATCTTCGGAAAGCCATGGCGCCGGGGAGCACGTCACCCGACCAGCCTTGGAAAAGCCGTGCCCCGGGCGGCATGCGACGCAGAGGCGGACCCGGGGCTTACGCCATGAGTGTACCCATGGTCGGTGCTGTGTAACGGTCGATGCTCACGAGAGAGACAGATGCCGGATGGCTTCTGAACCGCCTCAGTGGTTCAGCGGAGCGTTCTCCCCGCCGCGACTGAAGCCCTATCTGGACCTCATGCAGGGTGACTCCGTCACGGCTTTGCACCTGTATCGCTGGAACATCGAGGTGTCAGAGGCCTTCTATGGTCCCCTGCACTGCTTGGAGATCGGCTTGCGCAACGCCGAGCACGACCAGCTATGTCTACGGTATGGCCGGGCGGACTGGTGGCGGGTCGCCCCGCTGCGCGCGGATCACGCCAAGAGAATCCATAAGGCCTTTGACGACGCACGTAACAGCACACGGGTCCCGACCGCCGACGACCTGGTAGCGGAGTTGTCGTTCGGTTTCTGGGTGTCGCTCCTCACCCGTGCCTACGATCGTCACCTCTGGGTTCCGACGCTGCATCGGGCTTTCCCGTACTACACGGGCAGCCGGGAGCGGCTGCGCGACGGCCTGCAATCCATGGTGCTCTTCCGCAACAGGATCATGCACCATGAACCCATCCACCACCGCCATCTGGCAGCCGATCACACCAAGATCTACCGTCTGCTGGGCTATCTGCAGCCGGGAATCGTGATGTGGTTGCGGGAATTCGATCGAGTGCCGGAGATACTCGCCCGACGCCCGAGGCAGGTGACCGGTGACGAACATCCCTGATGGCCACCTATCACGGGCGGACATCGCACGACTGGCCGGCGTGCGGCGCCCGGCCGTGAGCAACTGGGAACGCCGCCACAAGGACTTTCCCCGGCCGATCACCTCTGGTGAGGACGAGTACTTCGCGACGGACGCGGTCGCTGCCTGGCTCGCCCACCGCACCATCCCGGCCAACGCCCTCCTGCCGGACGAGACGGCGGGCACCACCTACGGTGAACGTTTCGACAAGAACGCGAAAGGGGTGGCGGGTCACGCAACGCCTTCGCAGGATCCCATCTCAGCCGTCGCGGCACAGGACGTTGAGCCGCGCATAGACAAACTGGTCGCGCTCACCGGCTCCCCAGGATCGGTACGCGACCTCATCCTGGTACTCGCGCTGATATGCCTTCGTGCCCGTGGCGGTACAGGATGGTCCGCCGCGCTCCGCGGCGACCTGAAGGACACGCAGGAGGCGCTATGGGCATTGGACCGGCCTGGCCTACTGATACCGGACCTCGGCTCCGGCGAGCCATCCCCGCGTCACCTCGCCGAGATCGCCGACGTCATCGACGAAGCGGCAAGACGACTCGGTGACTCGGTGACATTCCGCCAGGTTCTGGAGCGGTTCGCCGAAAGGGAGGGCCGGAGGGGCGAGCAGTTCTACACACCCGCCTCCCTTGTACGCATCCTGGTCGACCTCACCGCACCCGAGTCTCCCTCGGAGATCTACGACCCCGCCTGCGGATCCGGCGATCTGCTCGTCGCTGCGGCGGCACGGATGCGCGAGTTGACCGGTGCGTGGCCCACCGCGGTCCGCGGTGACGCGCTGGACCCGCTCTCGGGTGCGCTGTCCACCATGAGCGCGCTTGTGCACGGAGTCGAGGCCAGCGTCGCGACCCAGCCCCGCGAAGCCTTGTTCGACAGGCCTCACCCCCACGGCCGCGCCGGGTACGTCATCACCAATCCTCCGTTCAACATCGGTGACTGGCGCGCTGAGGAGTCCGCGCGGCACTGGACGTTCGGGCCGCCTCCGGCGCACAACGCGAACTACGCCTGGCTCCAGCACGCGGTCGAGATGCTCGCGCCTGGAGGCCGCGCGACCGTCGTCATGCCGAACAACGCATCGTTCTCCGAGAATCCTCGTGAGCGCAGGATCCGCGCCGGGCTGGTCGAAGGCGGCTGCGTCGAAGGGCTGGTGGCTCTGCCGCCGCAACTCTTCCCCCATACAGGGGTCGCGGTCACCGTGTGGCTGCTGACCCATCCGGGTGGTTCGCCGGAGGACATCTTGTTCGTCGACGCGTACGCCTCCGGGCTGATGACCCACCGTACTCGCCGGGAACTCACGGAGGAGGACTCCAAGACGCTGATCAATATCATTGAAAGGCATCGGGCTGGACGCCCACTGCCCGACCACACCGGGATGGGTGCGGCCCTGATATCGCGCGAGGAGATCGGATACCAGGACTACAACCTCAACCCGCGCAGATACACGACGCGGACATGGGCCTGGACTCCTGAGATCATCGCGAAGATCGGAGCGCTGCGGCGAGAACTGAACGAGCTTCGGCGGAGTGCGGCAGAGGTGGACGCGAAGGCCGAGCAGGAGTTGAGGAGGCTCGGATGGTGACGGGTTTGGTAGGAGAGCTCCCAGACGGCTGGACGGAGATCCCTTTGGCGGACGTCTGCGTGTTGAGGGCGGGGCCGAGCACTCCGCCCGATTCCGGGGGTTCCGTAGCCATCGTGAAGCCGAGGAACCTGGCGGACGGCCGCATCACGGGAGCGGTCGATCGCATGACCGAACAGGCCGCTGCCAGACTCTCCGCCTATCGTCTGGCCCCCGGGGACGTCATTTGCGTCCGCACGGGAGCACTCGGCCGCAACGCCTTGGTGACCGATGAGCACGAAGGCTCGGTGTTCGGTTCCGGCGTCATCAGGCTCCGGCCGGACGATCGCGTGGATCCTCGCTACCTCAACCACTATCTCAGCCACCCGGCCGTACGCGGTTGGCTCGCGCGAAATTCCTCCGGGACCGCTGTCCCCAGCATCAGCACCAGGTCAATGGGCGTGCTTCCCGTCGCGCTCGCTCCACTTGACACGCAAAGGCGCATCGGTGATGCGCTCGGTGCACTTGATGACAAGATCGCGGTACATGAACGGATTCGCCAGGCGACACTGGAATTGCGGGACACGTTGCTGCCGCTTCTGATGTCCGGCGTGGGAGAGCCCGGCGCGGTCGAGCAGGCGGGCGGCGTTCAGTTTGAGGATCTTATGCCATCTCGCGCACGGTCGGCCGATGGTGCCCGGCCAGCCTGAAGTAGTCGTCCGCGCCGGCCTTCAGCTCACCCGAGAGCGACTCGGCGCCGTGCTCGGAGACCTCGGCGTGGGTGTGCACGTCGCTCGCGACGAGGCTGCCGATGTTCATTCAGGCGTCTCCCGCGTGGTTCGTCAGGGCTCGTCGCGCGTGGCCGGTCCGGGGTACTCCGCGTGGTTCATTCGGGCGTGTCCCGCGTGAGGCCGCCAGGGGATCCGTACAGCGAGCGGAGCCGGGCCTTGACCACCTTGCCGGCGCCGTTGCGCGGCAGGGCGGGCACGAACTCGACGTGCTTGGGGATCTTGTAGCGCGCCAGCCGTCCTGCCAGGTGGGCCAGCAGGTCGCCCGCCCCGGCCCCGGCGCCGGGCCGCAGGACGACCAGGGCCTTGCCCACCTCCCCCCACCGGTCGTCGGGGACGCCGATGACCGCGCACTCGGCGACGGCGGGGTGCCCGTACAGAACGCCCTCGACCTCGGCCGGGTAGATGTTCTCACCGCCCGAGATGATCATGTCCTTGACGCGGTCGACGATGCGGATGTAGCCGTCCTCGTCGGCGACCGCGACGTCGCCCGAGCGGAACCACCCGTCCGGCGACACCACCGCGGCCGTGTCCTCCGGACGGCGCCAGTATCCCGTCATGACGTTCGGCCCCCGCACGACCACCTCGCCCGGCTCGCCGGGCGCCGCGTCCTCGCCGTCGGCCCGCACCAGGCGGACGTCGGAGAAGAAGCACGGCACGCCGGCCGTGCCCGCCTTGCGCACCGACTGCTCCGCCGCCAGGAACAGCGCGCCCGGCGAGGTCTCGGTCATGCCGTACCCCTGCAGGAAGGTCAGCCCGCGCTCCTGGTAGGTCCGGATCAGCGGCTCGGGCACCGGCGCGCCACCGCACAGCAGGTGGCGCACACTGGACAGGTCGGAGCCCTCCCATCGGGGCGACTGCGCGAGGAAGGCGAACATCGCCGGGACGCCGAACATCACCGTCACCCTCTCGCGCTCCACGAGGTCGAAGGTCTGGTCCACGTCGAACGACGGCACCAGGATCGACGTGCCGCCCTTGAGCACCGTGGGCACCAGCGTCTGGGCGAGCGCGGCGATGTGGAACAGCGGGGCGCTGATCAGCGCGACCTCGTCGTGCGCGAGCTCGACGTCCACGAGCAGGTTGAAGGTGTTCCAGGCCAGGTTGCCGTGGCTCAGCGTCGCGCCCTTGGGCCGCCCGGTGGTGCCCGAGGTGTACAGGATCAGGCACGGATCGTCCAGGCCGACCGGCTCGTCGGCCGGCGTGGGGTCGGCGGCGGCCAGCAGCGCCTCGTAGTCCTCCGCGACCGTCACCCGGCGCTCGACGGGCAGCGCGGCGCCCGACTCCTCGAACCCGGGCCCGCAGACGAGCACGGCCGGGCCGGCGTCCGCCGCGATGTACGACAGCTCCGGCACGGTGAGACGGGTGTTCAGCGGGACGAAGATCGCTCCGGCGGCGCCGGCGGCGAAGAGCGTCTCGACGAACGCCGGATGGTTGGCCCCGAGGTAGGCGACGCGGTCACCGTGCCGCACGCCCATACCGCGCAGGGCGTGGGCCAGCCGGTCGACGCGTTCGCGCAGCTCGCCATAGCTCCATGCGTGCCCGTCGTGGCGCAGCGCCACCCGGTCGGGTGTCATGCGCGCCCGCCGCGCCGGCCAGGACCCCAATCCCTGATTCCGCATGGTGCCACTCCTTGACGATCAGGCGATCTCGCCCCAACTTAGGCCAGCCCGTCACGAGTGTCACGATCGTGCCCGCCCCTGCCGCGAGGGAGGGCGAAGGACGCGCTTCTCCACATGAGGTTTTCAGGATGTCGCGCACCTTATTGACAGCGGAAAAACGCCGTGTCTAGATTCAGGCGATCGGGGATTTGATCTCATCCGTTCCTCCCGTGCTCCGGCGTCCCGGCACACGGCGGAGGCACGGCGCAGGAGCCTGTCGCCGCGACATGACCTCCAGGAGGCGCACGTGCGCAAGCTCGTCCCAACGATCACCTGCTTAGTCCTGACCGTGGCCGCGTGTGGCGGGTCGGGCGGCGGAGGGTCCGGCGGCGCTTCCTCCGGCGGCGGGTCCGACCCCATCCGCGTCGGCCTCATCGTCTCGCTGACCGGCAACTACACCCCCCTCGGCAGCGAGGACAAGAAGGCGGTCGAGCTCGCCGTCGAGCAGGTCAACGCCCAAGGCGGCCTGCTCGGACGCAAGGTGGAACTCATCCAGCGCGACGACAAGACCGCCCCCGACCAGGCCATCGTCGCGTTCAACCAGATCAAGGGCCAGATCGACGCGCTGATCGGCCCGGTCTTCTCCAACTCCGCGCTGGCCATCGAGCCGCTCGCCGAGCGCGAGAAGATCCCTCAGCTCTCGCTGGCCCCCGCCCAGGAGCAGGTGGAGCCGATCAAGTCGTACATCTTCGTCACCCCTGCCCTGTCGAACATGTACGCCGAGCGCTACCTGCAGTACATCAAGGCCCAGAAGATCACCAAGATCGCGGTGGCGCACGACACCAAGAGCGCCTACTCCGTCGCCGGGCACAAGGCGATGGTCGCCCTGGCGCCCAAGTACGGCGTCACCGTCGTCGTCGACGAGCCGTACGAGACGACCAACTCCGACTTCAGCGCGATCTTCACCCACGTCCGCGACTCCGACGCCGAGGCCCTGGTGTTCTGGGGGTCGGGCGCCCCCGGCGTCACGGCGGGCAAGCAGTACGCCGCCTCGGGGCTGAAGGTGCCGCTGTTCCTCACCGCCGCGCAGGCCAGCAAGCTGTGGCTGGAGCCGATGGGTTCCGCCGCCGAGGGCATGACCGTGCAGAGCGCCATCGGAGTCATCGGCGACCACCTGCCCGACAGCAAGCAGAAGAAGGTCATCGACCAGATGGCGGTGCCGTTCAAGCAGAAGTACGGCTACCCTCCGCCGCAGTTCGCCCAGGACGGCTACAGCGCCAGCCTGCTGCTGTTCGAGGCGATCAAGAAGGCCGGGAGCACCGACAAGCAGAAGGTCAGGCAGGCGCTGGAGACCATGGACCTGTGGACGCCCAACGGCCGCTTCCGCTACTCCCCGACCGACCACTCCGGGCTGCGGCCGGACTTCATCTCCGTCAACACGGTGAAGAACGGGCAGTTCGTACCCACCGAGTGGGCCGCGGAGCAGCTGTCCAAGACCGTCACGGCCGAGTAGGGGCGACGTGCCGGGCATGCTCACCGTCGACGGCGTCTCCCGTTCCTTCGGAGGCGTCTACGCCGTCCGCGACGTCAGCCTCGACATCGCGGACGGCGAGGCGCGCGGCATCATCGGCCCCAACGGCGCCGGCAAGTCGACGCTGTTCAACCTCATCACCGGCCATCTGCCCGCCGACCACGGCACCATCTCGATGCGCTCCACCCCGCTGAACCGGCTCGCGCCGCATCGCCGCGCCGGGCTCGGGATGTCCATCGTGTTCCAGGGCGCGCGCGTGTTCCGCGGCATGACGGTGCGCGAGAACGTCATGGTCGGCGCGCACACCCGCGGGCGCACCGGCTTCGCGGCCGCCGCGCTGCGCCTGCCCCCGCACCGCCGCGACGAGCGCGAGATCGCGCGGCGCGCCGACGAGGCCCTGGCCCGGGTCGGCCTCGGCGCGTGGGCCGGGCACCAGGCGGGCCTGCTGCCCCTCGGGCAGCAGCGGTCCATGCAGGTCGCCCGCGCCCTGTGCGCGCAGCCCAGCCTGCTGCTCCTGGACGAGCCCGCCTCGGGGCTGCGGGCCGCCGAGCGCGAGGCGCTGGCCGTGCTGATCGAGGAGCTCAAGGCCGACGGGCTGACGATCATGCTGATCGAGCACGACGTCGCCTTCGTCACCCGGCTCGCCGACCGCATCACCGTGCTGGACCTCGGCCGGGTCATCGCCGAGGGCACGCCGGGCGAGGTCCGCGCCGACCCGCTCGTCGTCTCGGCCTATCTGGGAGACGCCTCGTGAAAAGGCCGCGCGCGGACCGTCGTGGGGCCGCGGAGTGATCGAGATCAGCGACCTGGTCGTGACGTACGGCTCGGCGACCGCGCTCGACCACGTCCGGCTCTCGGTGCGGCGCGGCGAGATGGTCGCCCTGCTCGGCCCGAACGGCGCCGGCAAGTCGACCCTGGCCGACACACTGTCGGGCATCGTCTCGCCCGCCTCGGGGACCGTCGAGGTCGCCGGACGGCTCGCGCACATCCCCGAGGGCCGCCAGCTGTTCCCCGACCTGACCGTGGAGGACAATCTCGTGCTCGGCGGCTGGCGCGCGGGCGCGCGCGACCCCGCTCCGGTCTTCGAGATCCTTCCCCGGCTGGCCGAGCTGCGCCGGCGCCGGGCGGGCGTGCTGTCGGGGGGCGAGCAGCAGATGGTGGCCTTCGGCAGGGCCCTGATGTCGCGGCCGGAGGTGCTGGTCGTGGACGAGCTGTCCCTCGGGCTCGCCCCCATCGCCACCCGGGACCTGGCCGCCCACCTGGTGGAACTCAACAGGGACCAGGGGCTCACGGTGCTGCTCATCGAGCAGAACGCCAGGCTGGCGTTCGGCGTCTGCGAGCGGGCCTACGTGCTGGAGGCGGGCCGCATCGTGGCCGAAGGGCCGTGCGCCGAGCTCGCCGAGGACCCGCGGGTCGCCCGCGCCTACCTCGGCGGCTCGATCGAGGAGCCCCGGCGATGACCGGCGCCGCGCGGCCGGGAGGGGCGTGAGATGACAGAGTTCCTGACCTACCTGGTCAACGGCCTGGCGATCGGCTGCGGGTTCGCGCTGATCGCCAGCGGCCTGGTCGCGGTCCACCGGGTGACCGGCGTGGTGAACTTCGCCCAGGGCATGTTCGCCGTCGTCGCGGGGCTGAGCGGGTCGTGGCTGCTCGGCACCGGGCTGCCGCACGGGCTCAGCGAGGTCGCCGCCGTCCTGATCGCGACCGCCGCGGGCCTTCTGACCGGCCTCCTCGCGATCGGCAGGCGCGGCACCACGCCCCAGTCGTCGCTGATCGTCACGCTGGGGGTCGGCGTGCTCGCCTACGCCGTCGAGATCGTGATCTGGGGCGACCAGCCGCGGTCGTTCCCGGGGCTGCCGGGCTCGCTGACGCTCGCCGGGGTCGGCGTCCAGCGCCAGCACCTGCTCGTCATCGCCGCCACCGCCGTGACGATCGTCGCGCTCGCCGCGTTCTTCGGCCGCACCTACCTCGGCAAGGCGCTGAGCGCGTGCGCGTCCAACCCCTACGCCGCCCGCGTCATCGGCATCGACGTCCGCAAGATGGGGCTGGTGGCCTTCGCGCTCGGCGGGCTGCTCGGCGGAGTGGCCGGGGTGCTGGTGACCCCTCTCCGGCCCATCTCGTTCGACACCGACGTCACGCTGATCGTCAACGGGTTCGCCGCCGCGGTGTTCGGCGCGCTGACCCGCCCCGGGCTCGCCCTGGTGGGCGCGCTGCTGCTGGGCGTCGCCGAGTCGCTGGCCGCGGGCTACGGCTACGGGGCCTACCAGACGGAGATCGCCCTCGGCCTCATGCTCGTGATCATGGTGCTGCAGTCGGCGCGGCGCCCCGCCGTCCTCGGGGAGAGCGTATGACCCGTCCTGCGGAACAGCCCGTGACGCCCGCGGAGGACGAGCCCGGCCCGCCTTCCCCAAGGTCGCCCGAGGCGGCGCGCGGGCGGCGGGCGAGGCGCCTGGTGCCCGGCCTCGCCGTGGCCGCCGTCACGCTGGCGCTGCCCGCGTTCCTGGACGACAGCGCCCTGACGGTGTACATCTTCCTGGGCCTCGCCGCCATGGTCACGGTCGGGGTCTCGCTGCTGATGGGCTACGCCGGCCAGGTGTCGCTCGGCCAGGGCGCGTTCTACGCGGTCGGCGGCTACACGGCCGGCATCCTCGCGGTGCGCGGCGGTCCCCCGCTCGCCGGGCTGCTGGCCGCTCCGCTCGTCGCGGCGGTGTTCGCCGTCGTGATCGGCCTGCCGCTGCTGCGGCTGCGCGGGCACCATCTGGCGTTCGCCACGCTGGCCATGCAGCTGATCCTGCTGTCGCTGGCGGGCCGGCTGTCGTTCACCGGCGGGGACATCGGGCTGCAGGGCATCCCGCAGCTCGCCGTGGGGCCGTTCGAGCTGAGCGACGCGAGCCAGTACGCCTACCTGGTCTGGGGCGGGGTCGCCCTGGTCATGTTGGTGACGCACAACGTCATCGAGTCGCGGCCCGGCCGCGCGCTGCGCGCCCTGGCGACGAGCGAGACCGCGGCGGCGTCCTCCGGCGTCCCCGTCGGCCGCTACAAACTGGTGGTCTTCGCCCTGTCGGCCGCCTTCGCCGGGCTGGCGGGCGGCATCTACGCCTTCTACACCGGCTACGTGGCGCCCTCGTCGTTCCCGGTGCTGCTGTCCATCGAGTACATCGTCATGGCGGTGGTCGGGGGTCTCGGCACGGTCTGGGGCGCGGTGGTGGGCGCGGCCGCGATCACGCTGCTCGTGCAGGCGCTGAACGTGGTGGGGACGGCGCCCGGGATGCCGAGCTACGCCCCGAGCGTGCTGTCCTACGCGGTCTACGCGCTGGTGCTCATCGTGGTCGTGCTCTTCCTGCCGCACGGGCTGCTCCCCGCGGTCACCGACCGGCGCCGGCGGCGCGAGGAGGCCCGCGCCCCGGCCAAGCCCTGACCGAGACGCCCGGCCCGGCTCCTGCCCGGCTCAGCTTCGGCCGGTGGGGACCAGTTCCTTCTCCGGCCCGGCGGTCACCGGCGGCTCGTCGTCGTCCTCGCCGTGCCCGGCGATCGACAGGTCGGGCAGGACGCGGTCGAGCCAGGCGGGGCACCACCAGTTGAGCCGGCCCAGCAACACCATCGTGGCCGGAACGAGCAGGCCGCGGATGACCGTGGCGTCCACGGCGATGGCGACCGCGAGCCCCACGCCGAACACCTTGACCAGCGGGTCGGGGTAGGCGATGAAGGCGACGAACACCACGACCATGATCAGCGCGGCCGAGGTGATGACCCGGCCGGTGGCGCCCAGCCCTTCCGCGACCGCGCGCCGGTTGTCGCCCAGGCGCTGATAGGACTGGCGCACCGAGGTCAGCAGGAAGACCTCGTAGTCCATGGACAGCCCGAACAGCACCGCGAACAGCATCAGCGGCACGTAGGAGTCGATGGGCACGCTGAAGAAAAGCGTCGACAGGGAGGAATCCTGGGCGGAGACCGGTGGATCCAGGCCGACCAGGCGGCTGCCGAGGCCGTAGGAGAACACGATCGCGAGCGCGCCGAACGCCGCGCCGAGCGAGATGAGGTTCATCAGCGCCGCCTTGATCGCCACCAGCGGCGCGCGGAACGCCAGCAGCAGGAGCAGCGCGCTGAGCAGCACGACGACGCCGATGACGGCCGGAGTGCGCTCGGCTATGCGGTCGCTCGCGTCGGCCATGCCCGCGACCTCGCCGCCCACGTGCAGCACCGCCCCGGGAACGCGCAGGCCGCGCACGGCGCGCACGACGTCGCCCGCCCGCGGGTCGCTCGGCGCGTACTCGGTGACGACCTGGAACAGGACGGACCTGCCGGAGACGTTGATCTTCGGGGGCGACACGTGCGCGACGCCGGGGACCTCCGCCAGGCGGTCGCCGACGCGCGTCACGGCCGGGGCGGGCGGGTCGCTGACGGCGACCGCGGCGTCCAGCTCGCCGACCACGATCAACGGGCCGTTGCTCCCCGCCCCGAACCCCGCCTCCATCAGCTCGTACGCCCGCCGGCCGTCCTGGCCCCTGTCGGCGTAGCCGTCGTCGGCGGGGCCGAGTTTCAACCCCAGGGCGGGCGCGGCGAGGGCGCCGAGCACGGCCACGGCCACCACGAGCACCCGCCACGGGCGCCGGGCGACCCAGGCGCCGAGGCCCGCCCAGCCGCTCGCCGCCGAATGCGCGGCGTCCCGCCGCGGGCCGACGAACGGGACGCGCAGCGCGTTGATCCGGTGGCCGAGGAGGCCGAGCAGCGCGGGCACCAGGGTGAGCGAGGTGAGCACGGCGCACACGACCGAGATCCCGGTGATCCAGCCGAGCGTCCGCAGCATCGGGAAGCCGCCGAGCAGGAGCGCGCTGAGGGCGATGACGACCGTGCCGCCCGCGAAGAAGACCGCCCCGCCCGCGCCCTGGGCCGTCCGGCGGACCGACTCATGGACCGGCACGCCGTCGGCCAGCAACTTGCGGTGCCTCGACAGCAGGAACAGCGCGTAGTCGATGCCCACGCCGAGGCCGATCATCGACGCCATGACCGAGGCCTGCTTGGGCACGTCCACCAGATGGCCGAGCAGGCCGATCACGCCGAGGCCGACGCCCAGGCTGATGATCGCGGTGAAGACCGGCACCAGCGCGGCGACGAGCGTGCCGAACGCGAGCAGCAGCACCAGAAGGGCGCAGGCGACACCGATGATCTCGCTGCTGCCGGTCTTGATCTCCTTGTCGGCGGGCGTGCCGTTGTCGGCGAGCACGGCCTCGACGCCGGCCGCGCGCAACGGCTCCACCGCGGCGGAGACCAGCCGGGAGCTCTCGGCGAGGCCGTCGGAACCCTGGCCGGAAAGCCGGACGGCGATGACGCCGATCACCAGGTTGCGCGAAATGCCGCCCACGCGGAAGGGGCTGTCCACCTGGACCACGTGCGGCACCTCGCGGATATCCGCCATGGCCCGCTCGACGGCGCGCTTGCGCTCGCCGGCGATGAGCGGCCCGTCCTTTCCGTACAGGACGACCTGGAGGGTGCCGCCGGCGTCATACCCTGGCCCGAAACCGTCGCGCATGAGGTCGTGCGCACGCTGGGCGTCGGTGCCGGGGATGGAGGCGTCGTTGCTGACCGGCCGGCCGAAGACCAGCGTCCCCGCGGTCAGCGCCCCGGCGAGGATGAGCCAGGCGGCCAGCACCACGCGGCCGTGTCTCGCACACCAACCGCCCAATCGACCGAGCAAGCTAGCCATCGGTGACCGTCCCAGACAGTATTGAGGAATCAGAAACGCCGCAGAAACAATATTCTGTACGACCGTGCAGGACGTACGTTAAAGAGCTTAGGCGGGAATATCGTTGGACGCCGAACCGGGCTGAGAAGTGAGACGATGACCACAATCGACCGTGGCGGCGACACGCGCACCCGCATTCTCGCCGCCGCACGCCAGTTGTTCGCCGAGCGGGGCTACGCCGCCACCTCCCTGGCCGACATCGCCGCGCGCGTCGGCCTGACCAAGACGGCCGTGGCCTACCACTTCCACCCCAAAGACCGGTTGGCCGCCGAGCTCATCGCCCCCGCCGCCGACGACCTCGTCGCGCTGCTCGACGGCGACCACGGCGACGACCCGCGCGCGTTCGTCGAACCGCTGACCGCCTTCGTCGTACGGCACCGCGCCATCATCGGCCTGCTCATGGAGGACATCGGCGGCGCCGACCAGGCCGCGCCCGGCTCCCCCCGGGAGGCCATCCGGGCGTTCCGCGACGAGATCCACGCCAGGCTCGCCGGCCCCGCGCCCGGCGACGCCGCCCGCGTGCGCGCGTGGGCGGTCATGGGGTCCCTGCAGCTCGCCGTGGTCAAGACCATGGACCTTCCCCAGGAGACCGTGCGAGAACTGGTGCTCACCGCCGCCCTCGCCGTCCACGACGCGTCCCCCGACCGGGCACGGTGACGAGTGACAGGCGACCGCGAAGACGCCCCCCAGCCTGCCCCCCCGCCCACCCCGGCGGTCCCGGCGACCCCCGCCATCCCATTGACCCCGGCGGCCCCCGCCATTCCGGCGACCCCGGCCATTCCCGCAACCCCCGCCATCCCGGCGACCCCGGCCGCTTCTACGACCTCGGCCACTTCGGCGGCCCCAGCCATCCCGGCGACTTCGGCGACCTCGGCCATTCCGGTGACCTCGGCCACTTCGGCGGCCTCCGCCATTCCGGTTGTGCCTGCTTCTCCAGACGGAGCGCCCGCCGCCGGAGGCGATTATCAGGCCGATCGGCCGACCATCCTGCGCGAGCTCGAATCGGCGCTGCTCCGCCCGCCGCTGACCGTGCTCATCCACGGCGAGGCCGGCATCGGCAAATCGCACCTGCTGGCCGAGACCGAGGCGCTGGCCAAGACCATGGGCTACCGCGTACTGCACGGCCAGGCTCGCGACTTCGGCAGCGGCCTGGCCTACGCCTCTCTCGCCGACGCCCTCGGGACGCTGCACGCCGAGCCCTCCGCGCGCGAACCGCTCAAGGAACTGCTGGACGCCATCGACCAGGCCGCGCTCGGCGTCACCGGCGGAGCTCCGGCCGTGCGCACCGCCAACCTGCTGGAGTCGCTGCCCGGCCGCACCTTCCTGGCCATCGACGACCTCCACCTGGCCGACGCCGACACCGTGGGGGCGCTGTCCTACCTGCCCCGCCGCGTGCGCGGCCTGGTGATCGCCTGCACCGCCCGGCGGCCGCCCGCGATGGACGCCGACCTGGTGATCCGGCTCAGCCCGCTGTCGGTGGAGGAGGTCACCGCGCTGGTGGCCGGCATGCTCGGCCGCGTCCCGAGCGACGCCACCGTGCGGCGGGTCCACGCCCAGAGCCGGGGCAACCCGTGGTTCGCCCGCGAGACCGTGCTCACCCTGGTGCAGGGCGGCGCCCTGCAGTCGGCCTTCCCCGACGCCCGCCGGGGCGCCATGCTGAGCCGCCTGTTCCAGCGTGACCAGGGCGGCCGCAGGCTGGCCAGAGTGCTGGCCGCGCTGCGCCGCACCCGGCCCGCCGCCATGGCCGACCTCCCAGCGCTGGCCGAGGTCGCCGGGCTGGACGTGGCCGACGCCGAGCGCGCCTTCGACGGCCTGGTGAGGGACGGCCTGGTCCGGTACACCGGCGACGACGCGTACGAGTTCACCCACCCGCTGGTCGCCGAGGCCCTGTACGCCGACCTCGGGCCGGCCGAGCGGCGCCGGGTCCACGCCCGCATCGCCGAACTGCTGCACCGCCAGGGCCTCCTCGGCGCCCGCCGGGTGCTCGAATGGGCCACCCACGTCGCCGAGGGCGGCACCAGCGCCGAGGCGCTGACGGCCATGCTGCGCGCCGCCGAGCTGACCCGCTGGACGGCGCCGCTGTCGGCCGCCCACTGGTACGGCAGGGCCGCCGAGCTGGCCCCCGCCGAAGAGCGGGGCGTGCTGCTGTCCCGGCAGGCGCTCTCGTACTGGAAGGGCTCGCGCCCGGCGGACGCGCTGAGCGCCGGGCAGGCCGCCCTGGCCGTGCTCGCGCCCGGGCGCCGCCACACCCGCACCGCCCAGACGATGGTCAACGCGGCGCACGCGATGGGCCGGTACGAGGTGGCGGTGTCGATCGCGGCCGAGCAGCTCCCCCACGCCGACGACCCGACCGCCCTGCTGGCCCAGCAGGCGGTGATCAGCACCCAGCTCGGCATCGCCTCGGCCGGCCTGGCCGAGGCGGCCTGGCAGGCGCTGCCCGGATGCCCGCGGCAGGACCTGGTGATCGCCCTCAGCGCGCTGGCCGGCGATGCGATCATCAAGGCCCGCTGGGAGGAGGCCGAACGGGCGCTCGACACCCTCCTTTCGGCCTCCGCGGCGCTGCCGCCCGCCGGCCGGCTCGCCTCCCTGGAGTCGGCCGCGCACATCCTGGCCAGCGCGGGCGCGCGCACCCGGGCGCTCGACCTGCTGTCGCAGGCCGAGCAGATCTACCGCGGCCTCGGCTGGCGCGACATCGCGGGGCAGCACGCGCGCACCATGGCCGTGGTGCGCCGGCTCGGCGGCGAATGGGAGCACGCCCTGCGTGACATCCGCTCCGACGCCGTCACCCTGACCGACGCCGGGCTGTGGGAGAACGTCGCGCTGCTGCGCAACATCGAGGTGGACATCCTCATCGACCAGGGGCGCTACGACGACGCCGGCAAGCTCCTCGCCGACCCTCCGCCCAACTGCGTCCTCCAGCTCTCGCTGCGGGCCATGTTCAAGGCCCGGCGGGCGCTCGCCCTGGGCGACCGGGCCACGGCCTCCCGCCTGCTCGACGAGGCCGCCGCCGGGCCGCCGGACGTCCGGCACCGCGAGCTCGCCGTCCGCGTCAACATGCACGCCAGCGCCGGCGAGCTGGACGCCGCCCGCGCCGCCGCCACCGCCCTGACCGAGACCTCCCGCACCGGCACCCCCCGGGCGCGGATGTCCGCCGAGCTGGCCTCCGCCATGATCTTCAGGGACGCGGCCCGGGCCGAGGCGGCGCTGGAGACCGCCAGAGCCGACGGCCTGCGCTTCGAGGAGGGCAAGGCCCGGCTCGTCCTCGGCGCGCTCACCGACGGTTCGCAGCTGGTGCGCGCGCACGCCATCTTCGCCGACCTCGGCGCCGTTCCCTGGCGCGACCGCGCGGCCCGCGCCCTGAGGGAGGCCGGGCTCGTCGTGTCGCCGTCCACCGGTCTCACCCCCGTCGAGCGCCGCGTGGTCGAACTGGTAGCCGAGGGCATGTCCAACCCGCAGATCGCCGACGAGCTGCACTACAGCCGCAAGACCGTCGAGGTCTACCTCTCGCGCGTCTACGCCAAGACCGGCCTGCACTCTCGCGTCGAACTGGCCCTCGCCCACGAACGCGGCGAGGTCTGACCTGCCGCTCCCCCTGCCACCCGCGCCGCGGGCGAGCCGTCGGTCAGAGGTTGTCGCCGGGTCCTCGAACAGCCGCACTCCCGGAGCCGGGTGGACCCCTCGGCCACACCCTCGGTCCGGACCAGTAGCCCGGCCCCGGTGAGGATGTGCCGCTGCCGAGATCCGCAAGGCCGCCTCACGGGCGCTGGCGCTGCCGTCCAAGCGACAGATCACGTTCACCGCCGATCGCGCCCGGGCCATTGCCGAGCTCTGCGACGGCGCCCATGCGGCCATCGTCGCCGTCCGCGACATCGTCACCAGCTCGGCGCTGGACGACGCCGCCGTGGCGGCGTTTTCGGATGAGAGCGGACGGTCGCCGTGAGCCCGCCGCGATGATCCGCCTTCCATCGTTACTTGGGATGACGGCCTTCTCGCAGGTCAGAGCCCGATGACCCTTCTGTCACATGAGGCATGTCAGCTGATCTTTACCTGATCAGTTCTGGGCAAGGCTGGCCAGGAAGCGGTCTACCAGCGCCACCTGGCGCTTCGGGGGGAACGCCGCCGGGTCGAACAGTGTCTGCACGACCACCCCGTGTGTGAAGGCGATCGCCGCGGCGGCCAGGTCGTCGCCGTCCCTGCCGGGCAGCTCGCCGCGCTCCTGCGCGACCGCGATGTGCTCGCGCAGTTTCGCCCGGATGCCCTCGTACCGTGCCGCCTGGTCCGCGCCCAGTTCCGCGTCGGCCAGCGCCACGTCCCACGAGGCGACCCAGATCCGGTTGTTCGCGGTGCCGTCGGGCGTCAGCGGCAGGATGTCGATCAGCGCGGTCCGCAACGCCGCCAGGCCGGGGGCGGGCGGCGCCTGGCGCAGCCGACCGTGCGTGCGCTCCTCCAGGATGTTCAGCGCGTACACCACCAGGGCTCGCTTGTTCGGGAAGTAGTGCGTCAGCAGCCCGGTCGAGGCGCCCATCTCGATGGCCACCGCACGAAGCGTCAGTCCGGCGAAGCCGCGCGTGGCCATCACGCGCCAGACCGCCGCGGACACGTCCTGGCGCCGGGCATCCCAGCGTTCCTTGCTCGGTGACATGGCATTAGGGTACATACCAAACATTTGTTATGTACGAGGTGAGGTCCCCGCATGTTCGCCCTATCCCTGCCCGCGGGCCCCGGCCACGACGCGCAACTCCGACCCCTGGAACCGTGGCAGAGCACCGAGTTCTTCGAGCACATCGAGCGGGCCCGCGCCACGATCGACCCGTGGATACCGTGGGCGGCCTCGAGCTCCGACCCGGTCGGCGCGCGGGCCACCCTCCAGCGTTACGCCGACGGCCAGGCCGCCGACACCAAGCGGCTGTACGGCATCTGGCTGGACGGCACGCTGGTCGGCGGGGTCATGTTCGTCAGGTTTGACGCCGAGTCGGGCATCGGGGAGATCGGCGTGTGGATGGAACCGGCGGGCCAGGGCCATGGCCTGGTCACCGCCGCGGTGCGGCACCTCATCGACTGGGCCTTCACCGTTCGCGGCCTGCACCGGCTCGAATGGCGCACCAGCCCGGCCAACGTGCGCAGCAGCAACGTGGCCCGGCGCCTGGACATGCGGCTCGACGGAGTCCTCCGTCAGTCCTACCCGCATGGGGGGGTACGCCACGACACGGAGGTCTGGTCGCTGCTCGCGGAGGAGTGGAGGCCGTAGCGAAGCACCCGGTCCGACCACGACCTCGCCAGCGACGGAGTGCGCTCACCACGTGCCGGTGAGCGCCGCCACGACTGGATCCGATCTTCCCACTTGATGCACATTGTTTGCTATTGCGAATATCGTGCAATAGTACATACTGCTGATCGCGGCTCACGGAGGTGGGTACGCAAGACCGGAGGTATCGATGTCGGACCAAGGAGTGAGCCGGTTCGCGACCGCGCGTACGGCCTCGCACGACCAGGACTTCCCGCAGAAGCTGCTGGAGTTCATGCGGGCCGGGTGGCTGGACCATCCGATCGAGGTACGGCCTCAGCCGGCGGTGACCCATCACGCGCGACGCCGCGCGGCGCTGTCCGACGCCTTCCCCGGAGAAACGCTCATCATCCCCACCGGGTCGACCAAGGTGCGCGCTAACGACACGCTCTACCGCTTTCGCCCGGGAAGCGACTTCGCCTACCTCACCGGCGATCACGATCCGGATGGCGTACTGATCCTGCGGCCGAGTGGCGACGGCCACGACGCCCTCCTGTACACCAGGCAGCGCTCCTCGCGGGCGACTGATGAGTTCTTCCGCGACAGGGATGGCGAACTGTGGGCCGGCCGCCGTCGTACTCTGGCGGAGAAGACGGCCGAACTGGGCATCGACACGGCCCCGCTCGCCGACCTCGACACCGTCCTGGCCCGCTGCGCGCCGGGCCGCACCCGCGTGCTGCGCGGCCTGGACCCCCGGGTCGACGCGGCCGTGCCCGCCACAGGCGCCCGCGACCGTGAGTTGGCGGCGGCGATCTCCGAACTGAAGCTCGTCAAAGACGAGTGGGAGATCGCCCAGTTGCAGGACGCGATCGACGCCACCGTCCGCGGCTTCGAAGACGTCGCCCGCGTGGTGCCGGCCGACCGCGGTGTGTCCGAGCGCCTCATCGAAGGCGTCTTCGGCCTGCGCGCCCGCCATGATGGCAACGACGTCGGATGCGGCTCGATCGTCTGCGCCGGCCCGCACGCCACGATCTTGTGCTGGAAGCGCAACGACGGCCTCACCGCGCCCGGCCAGTTGCTGCTGATGGACATGGGTGTGGAGAACAACCACCTCTACACCGCCGACGTGACCCGCACCCTGCCCGTCTCGGGAACATTCTCCCCGCTCCAGCGCGAGGTCTACGACATCGTCTACGCCTCCCAGCAGGCCGGCATGGAGGCCATCAAACCAGGCGTGAGCTTCGCCGACGTCCACCTCACCTGCATGCGCGTGCTCGCCGAGGGCCTGGTGGAACTGGGCGTGCTGCGGGTAAGCGCCGACGAGGCGATGGATCCCGCCTCCATGCTCTACCGGCGCTGGACGCTGCACACCTTCGGCCACATGCTCGGCATCGACATGCACGACTGCGCCGCAGCTCGCCCAGACCGCTACCGCGAGGGCGAACTCAGCGATGGCAACGTGCTGACCGTCGAACCGGGGTTGTACTTCCAGCCCGAGGACGACCTGGTTCCGGCCGAGCTCCGCGGGGTCGGCATCCGACTGGAGGACGACGTCCTGGTCACTGCCGAGGGCGCGGTCAACCTCTCTGCCGGCCTGCCACGGCGGGCCGAGGAGGTGGAGGCATGGCTCGCCGCCCAGCGGGACGCCGGCCCGCGACTGCCCTGAACCCCGCCGCCACCTCACCATGACGAACGCGAACAGGAATGCCATGCCGATGCCAGTGGACGTGGCCCGCGCCCGCCACGACACCCCCGGGTGCGCCGAGGTCATGCATCTCAACAACGCCGGCGCGGCACTCACTCCGGCTCCGGTGCTCGACGCCGTCATCGATCACCTGAAACTGGAGGCACGGCTTGGCGGCTACGAGGCCGCCACGGCCGCGGCCCCGAAGGTGAACGCCGTCTATGAGACGATCGCCCGCTTGATCGGCTGCCGGCCGCACGAAGTCGCCGTAGTCGAAAATGCCACCCGCGCCTGGGACATGGCCTTCTACGCGATGCGCTTCGGACCCGGCGACCGTATCCTGATCTCCCGCGCCGAGTACGCCAGCAACGTCATCGCTTTCCTCCAGGTCGCCCGCCGCACCGGCGCCCACATCGAGGTGGTCGACGACGATGAGCACGGCCAGCTGTCGGTCAAGGACCTGGAGCGGCGCCTGGACGACGACGTCAAGCTCGTCGCCGTCACCCATGTCCCCACCCAGAGCGGCCTGGTCAACCCCGCGGCCGAGATCGGCCGGCTGACCCGCGCCGCCGGCGTCCCGTTCCTGCTCGACGCCTGCCAGTCCGTCGGGCAACTGCCCGTCAACGTGCAGGAGATCGGCTGCGACATGCTGTCAGCCACCGGGCGCAAGTTCCTGCGCGGGCCGCGCGGCACCGGCTTCCTCTACGTCTCCGGCCGGCTCGTCGAAAGCCTAGAGCCGCCCTTCCTCGACCTGCACGCCGCCACCTGGACCGACGCACAGACCTACGACATCCGCCCCGACGCGCGCCGGTTCGAAAGCTGGGAGACCAACTACGCGGCCAAGATCGGCCTCGGCGTCGCGGTGGGCTACGCCCTGGACTGGGGTATCGAAGCGATCGAGGAACGGGTCACCGCTCTGGCCACACGGCTCCGGGCCCAGCTCGCCCAGCTGCCCGGAGTGACCGTCCAGGACCGAGGCCGGCGCCTGTGCGGAATCGTCACCTTCACCGTCGACGGCGTGCCCGCCACCGACGTCCACCGCCGTCTCACCGCGGCCGGCATCAACACCAGCGTCTCAGCGATCACCTCTGCCCGCTACGACCTGGGCGCACGCAACCTCCCCGCGGTGGTGCGCGCATCGGTGCACTACTACAACACCGACGAGGAGATCGACATGCTGTGCGCAACGCTGAACTCGCGCCGAACCTGACCACGACCGAACCTACGTCACCTTTCCCAGCTCCACCTGACCCCCGCCGGCCACACCCTCAGACCGCTGTTCCGGGCCCACCGCTCGGGGCGGCGCAACCGGACGCAATGCCTGGCGCTGGTGAGACCTGACCGACCTGCGCATCACCGAGCAGACCGTCCACCGCTCGGTCTCACCACCGTGATCGAGCGCTACCTGCGGCACAGGCTCCTTGCCGCCCCCCGCCGTGCTGCCCGGACAACATCCCGGCGAGCCGTCAGGCTCCTCCCGGGTCAGGTGTGTCGGGCAGGCCCGGACCCGACCGGTCACGGCGGCGGGGTTCTTCGATCGCGGATCGCGGCGAATCCCGATGCTCGACGGGCTCAAGGACCGGTCCGTAATCACGGGGATGGCCCGCGCGCGAGGCGGCAGCATATGCCGGAATGGTGCTATATCTTGTCTTCCGATATATCCTTTCCTTCATGACTTCCCGTTCGATGACGGAACCGGCCTTCCTCGTCCTCACCGCCCTGGTCGACCGGCCGCGGCACGGCTACGGCATCGTCCAGGAGGTCGAGCGGCTCTCGGGCGGCCGGCTGCGGCTCAAGGTCGGCACCCTGTACGGCGTGCTGGACCGGCTGGCCGCAGACGAACTGGTGGCCCTCGATCGCGAAGAGGCGCACCAGGGAAGGCTGCGCCGTTACTACCGGCTCACCGACGCCGGAGCGCACGCTCTGGAGGAGGAGGCGGTCCGGCTGGCCGAGAACGTCAAGAGCGCGCGCGACCGGCTGCGCGCCAGGCATGCGGAGGGCATGGCGTGAGTCTTCTGGAGAAGCGCTACAGGTACGTCCTGCGGCTGTTGCCTCCCTCCTATCGGGCCGAACGAGAAGAGGAGATGGTCAGCGCCTTCCTTGAGGGGGCTGGACACCTCGCCGGCGCCGACGACGCCCGGCCGCGCTGGTCGGAGGTCGCCAGCGTGGCGGCCCTGTCGCTGCGCGTGCGCCTGGGCGGCATCGGCGCGGCGCCCCGGTTCCTCGCCTGGGGCGAGGCGGTGCGCCTGGTGGCCGTGCTGGGGCTGGCCTTCCAGTCGGCGATGAGCTGCGTCTGGTTCGGGGACTTCCTGGAGAGGTACGCCTTCTTCGGCGTGCTCCCCACCGCCCACCAGCAGGCCCTCACGGCCGCCGGGTCGCCGGACCGGCTCTGGGACATCGTCCACGGCTTCGGCGCCCTCCTGTGGGTCGCGGCCTTCGCCGCACTCGTCCGGGGCCGCCCGCGCACCGCCAAGGCACTGGCGTCGCTCGCCGTCGTGTCGGTGTACTCAGACCATCTGAAGATGTGGACCGTCGACCCCGGCCAGGCCGTGTCGGCGATGGTCGTGCAGACTCTCCTGTTCGCCTTCCCCGTGCTCGCGCTGTTCGCCGGGTTCCACCGTGACGCGCCGGTGGCCCGCCGCCCCCTGTGGGTGGCCGCCCTGCCCGTCGTCGCCGGAGTCCCGCTCTACGCGCTCCTCGGCCTCCTCGGCACGAAGGCACTGGCGCGGAGCATCGACCTGCGGGTCTGGGCATGGGTCTGGCCGTGGATGGACCTCCCGGGAGTCGCCTGCCTCGCGCTGCTCGTCGCCTGCGTGGCGCGCATCGGCGTCCACGCGCTCGTACCGGCCCGGCGCTCGCCCGGCCCGCCGATGGCGCTGGCGCTGCTCGTCGTCCCGGTGACGCTCGGCGTGCTCGCCCGGATCAACCTCGACGGCGTCGATGCGGTCTCGCGGACCATGGCCGCCGTCAACGCCGCGCAGATCGCCGCGCTCCTGCTGTGCGGTGTCACGCTCACCGTCCTCGCCCTGCTGACGCTGCCCCCCTCGCCGCACCCTCAGGCCGGGCGATCACCCTCACCCTCCTGACGCGGCGAGTTCCGAGCCCCCGGGCGTGGGGCGGGCTGTCGCTCGGGGGGCTCAGGTCGCGTCCGCCGCCGCGAAGGTGACCTCGCCGGTGTCGACGGTGCGGGCGACGCGCCCGGGAGCGGTCTGCCACCGCCAGTAGAGGTTGGTGTGCGCGATCACCTGCTCGGGGGCCGGCGCGCCCCACTGGCTGAGGTCCTCCGTCGTGTGGGCGTCGCCGACCAGCGTCACGTCGTACCCCCGGACGAAGGCCCCGTGGATGGTCGAGCGGACGCACGCGTCGGACTGGGCGCCCGTGACGATGAGCCGGCCCACCCTGTGCTCGGCGAGCACCGCCTCCAGGTCGGTGCCCTCGAAGGAGTCGCCGTGCCTCTTGTGGATCAGAGGCTCGGAATCGCGGCGGGCCAGCTCGGACACGTACTGCCAGTTCTCGCTGCCGCGTACGAGCTCGTCGCTGGAGTGCTGCACCCAGACGACGGGCACGTCCTCGGCGCGAGCCTTCTCGATCAGGGTGGCGATGTTCGCGATCACCTCGTCGCGGTTGTGGGTGCCGGACACCACGCCGTTCTGGACGTCGATGACCATAAGCGCGGCGCTCGTCCGATCGGGCAGGGTCGTCATGGGAACCTCCGGTCGCATCGCAACTTCTTCGTGCCGCCCCACCCTAGGCCTGGCCACCGACAATCCCCGGTCCCCGCGGATGGACGGGGAGAGCGCGCATCGCCCACGCGGGCGGCGGAACGCGGGACGGCGGACGCGGGACGCGGGACGCGGGACGCGGTGGACCGTGCCGGTCATCTCGCCGCCTGACCAGGGCGGAGGCGGGGCCAGGAGGTGAGGACGGCGGTGCCCGCGGCGATGACCAGGCAGGCCGCCACCACTCCCGTGATGAGCGGCCACGGCAGGACGAGCGCGACCTTCGTCGCCAGGGCCTCCTGCAGCCCCGCGCGCATCCCGAGCAGGGCGGGCAGCGCGACCGCCAGGCCCATCAGCGTCCCGAGGACCACCACGAGCGCCGACTCGGCGGCGACCGTCCCCAGCACCTGCCGGGTCGTCGCGCCGGACAGGCGCAGCACGGTCAGGTCCCGGGCGCGCCCGGCCGCCGCCATCATCAGCGTGTTGGCGATCGCGACGGCCGTGTAGCCCGCCGACACGATCACCAGCAGGACGGTGAAGATCCACACGAGCCGGTCGTCCTCGCTGTCGGCCCGTGCCCGGTAGGTCGCGAGGTCGACCGCCCTGGCGCCGAGCCCGGACGGCGGAGGGCCGGCGATCGCGCGGGTGACGAACCCCTCGTCGGCGAGGACGGACCTGTCATGCGCCCTGACCAGGTCCCGCGGGACCAGCACCCCGCCGGGCCCGCCATCGGCCACGGCGACGACCCGCAACGACACGGTGCGGCCGTCCTCGAACGCCGCCCGCACCATGCGGCCGGTCGTCCAGCCCCACTGGGTCGCCACCCAGGACGGGACGACGATGCCGCGCTCCCCGAAGCCGTCGATCGAGCCGGACAGGACATCGAGCCCTTCCCGTCCCATCGCGAGCAGTTCGGGGCTGACTCCCGCGGCGGGCACGGCCTCGCCGTCCTGCCGGTAGAGGGCCGTGGACAGGACGGACGTCGCGCCGGCCGCGGAGACGGCCGCGTCGGACAGGCCGGGCGTGCCGTCCGGGACCACCATCGCCCTCGCCTGGAAGGACCCGGTCCGCGCGGACGCGAACGCGCCCGCCGTCGTCTGCACCATGCCGGTGATCAGCACGGAGAAGCCCACCGTCACGAGCACCGGGGTCGCCATCGAGGCGGTACGCCTGACCGCGACCAGCGCGCTCTCCCGCACCAGCATGCCCGTCGCGCCGCGCGACACGCCCAGCGGCCAGGTGACCACCCGCACCACCGGGGGAACGACGGCCGGGCCGAGCAGGGCGAGGCCGACGATCAGCGCCATCGCGGTGAGAAGGCCGAAACCCACCAAACCCTCGCCGCCGGCGCTCGCGGTGACGACGGCGCCGCCCAGCCCCGCGGTGCAGAACAACCCACCGGCGATCCACCGGACGCGCGCCATCGGCCGCTCGTCCACCGCCGCCTCGCGAAGCGCCTCCAGCGGGCGCACCCGCGCGGCGCGCCGCGAGGCCGACCACACGCCGAGCAGGGCGACCAGCACTCCCAGCGCGAACGAGCCGGCGAGCGGCGCGGGCCGGAGCTCCACGGCGAATCCCCGCGGCTCGAACCCGACCTCCACCAGCAGATCTCCAAGACCCGGCGCGAGCACGACGCCGAGTGCCACCCCCGCCGCCGCGGCGGCCACCCCGACCGCGAGCGCCTCGCCGAACACCATCGCGCGGACCTGGCGCGGGGTCGCCCCGACGGCACGCAGCAGCCCGAACTCGTGGCGCCGCTGCGCCACACCGAACGCGAAGGTCGAGGCGACCACGAAGATCGGGACGAACGCCCCCATCGCGGCCATGGCGGTGAGCACCTGCATCCCGATCCAGCGGACCCGCGCGTCCTCCAAGGGCTCCAGCGCGGCCCGCGCCTCGCCGGCGAACACCCGGCCGTCGCCGCCCACGATCGCCCGCGCGGCGGCCTCGACCGCGGCGACGTCCGCGCCCGGCGCGGTGACCAGCCCGATCGTCCGCACGCCGCCCGCGAAGGTCTCCGCCTCGGCGTCGCTCAGGTAGACGCCCGGCGCGTCGACGGTGCCGGAGACCGTGTAGCGCGAGGGTCCCCTTGCGGTCAGAACGGTGACCCGCGCTCCCGGAGCGAGGCCGAGCGCCCGGTCGAGCACGACCTGTCCCGCGCCGCGAGGCGCCGTGCCGGACGCCAGAGGGTACGGCGCCAGCGCCGCCGTGGACCAGGCGTACCCCTGGTGGGCCTCGACCGGCTCACCATCGATGACGGCCTGCGCGTAGAACGGCCGGTCGGGTATGGCCCGCGCCACGCCCGGGACACCGCCGAGCCGCTCGATGAGCGCTTCGGCGGTCTCGGGCGGCCACGGCCGGTCGGGCGTGAAGTTCCCCTCCTCCCGCTCGATCGCGGGCACCCCCACAAGGACGCCCGCGCCCGCGAACCGCGCGGGCGGCGTCGGCTCCGCCGAGAAGAACGCCGCGGACGTCACCGACACGATCGCGACCGCCAGGAGAAGCGTCACGAACGTGCCCGCGAACGTGGTCCAGCGCTCCCGCGCCGCGGCGAGCCCCAGCCACATACCTCCTCGTCCCCTCAGCATGCCGACGACTCCAGACCCGCCATGCGGGCCGCGACCGACTCCGCGTCGACGTCCCCCGTGAACTCCTCCACCAGCCGGCCGTCCGCCAGGAACAGCACCCTGTCGGCGTAGGCCGCCACGACCGGATCGTGCGTCACCATGACCACGGTCTGCCCCTGGCCGTCGACGAGGCCGCGCAGCAGGCCGAGGACCCCGCGGGACGCCTTGATGTCCAGCGCGCCGGTCGGCTCGTCGGCGAACACCACGGCCGGCCTGGTGATCAGAGCGCGCGCGATGGCCACCCGCTGCTGCTCGCCCCCGGAGAGCCGGCTCGGCCTGTGCCCGGCCCGGTCGCCCATGTTGACCTCCGCCAGCGCCGCGCGGACCTCGGCGGGCGCGATCGCCCGTCCCGCCAGGCGCAGAGGAAGCGAGACGTTCTGCTCCGCGGTCAGCGCGGAGACCAGGTTGAACGCCTGGAAGACGAATCCCACCCGCTCGCGGCGCAGCATGGTCAGACCGTTCTCGTCGAGTGTCGCGAGGTCGACGCCGTCGATGACGATCTTCCCCGCCACCGGCCGGTCCAGCCCCGCCGCACAGTGGAGCAACGTGGACTTCCCCGACCCCGACGGCCCCATGACGGCCGTGAACGTACCGGCGCGGAAGCCGGTCGTCACCCCGTCGAGCGCGGTCACGTCGTGGGCTGCCGTGCGGTACGTCTTGCGCACCGACCACAGCTGGACGATGTCTGCTGGTTCCATGCTGTCAAGCCAAGCCGCCGCCGGGCCTCGGCACATTGGCGCTATGGCGAGAACCGGAGGTAGAGGCAGCACTACTGTGCGCGCCACGGAGGTCGGATAGCGTCGGACCGTGCTCGCCCGGACCCCGCTGGAGGCCCTCACCCGCAGGCCGTCGGCGTTCCTGCGGTCGTCGTGGCCGTGGCGGTCGTTCGCGTACCTGCTGTCCAGCGCCTACCTCGCCCTGGCGGCCGCAGCCCTGGTCTACCTGGCCTACCTGTGCGGAGTCGCCGTCGCCTGCGCCGCGCTGCTGCTGGTCGTCGCGGGGTGCGGGCTTCCCGCCGCCCGGCTCGAACGGGCGAGGCTCCGCCTGGTGGACCTCCGCCCGGCCGCCGATCCGCACCGGCCGCCCGAGCGTCCGGGCCCGCGCGCCTGGCTGGCCGCGCGGCTGCGCGAGCAGGCCACCTGGCGCGAGGTCGCCCTCCTGATGGTCGCGCTGGGGATCTGGTTCGTCGACCTCGGCGTGGTGGTCCAGGCCATCTGGCTGCCCCTGCTCATGCTCTCGGCGCCGGCGCAGCCCAGCGTCGGCTTCCTGAACGGTCTCCCGGTGGCCGCCGGAGGACTCGTCATGCTCGCGCTGGCCGCCTATTTCGTCACCGCCTGGGCGGGCACCCGCGCGACGATCGTCCGCGCCGTCCTCGCGCCGCGCGACGCCGAGATCATCCGCTCGCGCGCCCGGCTCGTCGACGCGTTCGAGAGCGAACGGCGGCGGATCGAGCGCGACCTGCACGACGGCGCCCAGCAGCGGCTCGTCGCGCTCACCATGAGGCTCGGGCTCGCCCGGCTCGACCTGCCGCCGGGCTCACCCGCCGCCGCCCACGTCGGCCAGGCGCACGAGGAGGCCAAGAAGGCACTGGCCGAACTGCGCGAACTGATCCGCGGCATCCACCCGCAGGTGCTCACCGACCGCGGCCTGACCGCCGCCGTCCTCGACGCGGCGGGCAGGTCTCCGGTCCCCGTCGAGGTGGACATCGCCCTCTCCACACGGCTGCCCGGCCCCGTCGAGGTGACCGCCTACTACGTCGCCTCCGAGGCGCTCGCCAACATGGCCAGGCACAGCCGGGCCGGCCGCTGCCTGGTCCACGGCAGGCTGCTGGACGACACGCTCGTGCTCCAGGTGGAGGACGACGGTGTCGGCGGCGCCGACCCTGCCGCCGGGTCCGGACTGGCCGGGCTCGCCGACCGGGTCGCGGTCGTCGACGGCGTGATGACGCTGTCCAGCCCGCCCGGCGGGCCGACCTCGCTCCGCGTGGAGATCCCGTGCGCCGGCTCCGCGTAGCCATCGCCGAGGACGTCGTCCTGCTGCGCGAGGGACTGGCGGGCCTGCTCGAACGGTTCGGCCACGAGGTCGTCGCGTCCGTCGGGGACGCCGGCGCCCTGCTGGCCGCCGTCGAGGAGCACGAACCCGACATCGTGGTCGTGGACGTCCGGATGCCGCCCGATTTCACCGACGAAGGCGTACGCGCCGCCCTCGACCTACGCGCCGGCCGCCCCGAACTGGCCGTGCTGGTGCTCAGCCAGTACGTCGAGCAGACCTACGCGGCCGAACTCCTCGACGCGGGCGCGGGCGTCGGCATCGGTTACCTGCTGAAGGACCGCATCGGCGAAGTCAGGGACTTCGTCGACGCGCTGGAGCGCGTCGCCGCCGGCAGCACGGTCGTCGACCCGGAGGTCGTCAGGCAGTTGCTCGGCCGCCGCCGCGCCCCGCTGGCCCGCCTGACGCCCCGCGAGCGGGAGGTGCTCGGGCTCATCGCGGAAGGACGTTCCAACGCCGCCATCGCCCGGCGGCTCGTGGTCACCGAGGCGGCCGTGTCCAAGCACATCGCCGGCATCCTGAACAAACTCGACCTGCCCCCCGCCGAAGACGACCACCGCCGCGTCCTCGCCGTCCTCACCTACCTGAGAGGCTGACCGCTCCTCCACCTCGGCTGACACAACGTCGCCGCGCACCACGCCCGCGCCGTATCTCGAAGGCCGCTGGACGTTCGCCATGGCGGCATCACGATGGAGCGACCTCTCGGACGAACTTGTCGGAGCCCCCGTCGTGATGGGCGGGGGCTCCGGTAGCCGGCTCTCGTGGTGATTCAGCGGCGTACCGCGTACGGCGGCCGGCGTGGCCGAGGTCGGGCTCAGGCGGTGAAGCGGCCGTTCTTGACGCCGGTCAGGAACGCGGACCACTCACCCGAAGCACAGACCAGCGCCGGACCGCCCAGATCCTTGCTGTCCCGCACCCCGACCACCCCGCCCAGGTTCGAGACGACCTCGACACACTCGCCGGAGTCGCCGCTGAAGCTGCTCTTGCGCCAGAGCGCCTTCCGAAGGTCAGGTGTCAATGCGGTTCACCGCTTCCTCTATCAGCCGGAGGGACTGCTTGCACGGTACGGCATTCGGTGCATTTGTGGATCATCTGCGTAATCATGTAATTATGGAGACCCTTTTCGAGCATGCCGGTGGGCAAGAAGGACTGCACCGCTTCGTCGACGCCTTCTACGGCAGCGTCCTGGCCGATCCTCTGCTCCAGCCGCTCTTCGGCCGCGGCCGCCCCGACCATGTCACCCACCTGACCGCCTTCACCGCGGAGACCTTCGGGGGGCCCACCACCTTCACCACCGACATGGGGGGATTCGCCCATCTCATCGCCGTACATCGCGGCCTCAAGATCACCGAGGAGCAGCGGCGGCGGTTCGTCGAGCTCTACATGGCTGCCGCCGACGCCGTGGGCCTCCCCGCCGACCCGCCCTTCCGCGAGGCCCTCCGCTCCCACGTGGAGTTCGGCTCCCAGGTCGCCCTGCAGAACTCGCACGCGGAGACCGACGACCAACTCCACCCGATCCGCGAAGTGCCCCTCTGGACCTGGCCCGAATAGCGCCCAACCCCCCGGCGGCGTGGCGAGCGTCCGGCGAGGGCCCGGCGCCTGGCCTGGCTCACGCTCCCGCGCCGCGAGGCCAGGTGTAGGGATCTCCCTACTGCTGCCCCGGACCGGTCCAGGCCATGCTTGGGCGCATGACATCGCCGATCCTCGAGCACGCGGACAGTGTCTGGCGCGGGTCGGTGCCCCCGCAGGAGGTGCCGCTGCGGGACCTGCGCTCGAGGGGGGTGCAGGAGGTGGCCGAGGGCGTGGTCATGTGGCCGGCCTTCGGCAACGTCTACGGCATCAGGGGGGACGGCGGCCTGGCTCTGTTCGACTCGGGCAACAGCGTGGACGCGCGCAGGATGCACGCGGCCATGCGCGCCTGGTCGGACGAGCCGGTCTGTCACGCCGTCTTCTCCCACGGCCACTTCGACCATGTCGCCGGCATGGAGCCCTTCGACGCGGAGACCGGCCCGCGGCCGCAGGTGATCGCGCACGAGAACGTCGCCGCCCGCTTCGTCCGCTATGCCAGGACGGCCGGGTACAACACGGTGATCAACCAGCGGCAGTTCGGCTTCACCCGGATGGTGTGGCCCACGAGCTTCCGCCGGCCGGATCTGACCTACCACGACCGCATGCGCCTGTCGCTCGGCGACGTCTCCCTTGATCTGCGGCACGCCCGGGGAGAGACCGACGACGCGACCTGGGCGTTCCTTCCCGAGCGCGGGGTGCTGCTCACCGGCGACCTGTTCATCTGGGTCACCCCCAACGCGGGCAACCCGCAGAAGGCGCAGCGGTATCCCGACGAGTGGGCCGTCGCCCTGCGTGAGATGTCCGCACTGTCGCCCGAGGTGCTGCTCCCCGGCCACGGGCTGCCGATCGTCGGGGCGGCGCGCGTCCGCCAGGCGCTGACCGACACGGCGGACTACCTGGACAGCCTGGTCGAGCAGACGCTGGACATGATGAACGCCGGCGCCCGCCTCGACGAGATCATCCACGCCGTCCGCCCGCCCGAGGCTCTGGCCGGCCGGCCCTACCTGCAGCCGCACTACGACGAGCCGGAGTTCGTCGTGCGCAACATATGGCGGCTGTACGGGGGCTGGCACGATGGCAACCCCGCCCACCTCAAACCCGCGCCCGACGAGGTCTTCGCCCGCGCGCTGGCCGGACTGTCCGGCGGCGCGGCGGCCCTGGCCACGCGGGCCGCCACGGCGGCCGCAGAAGGCGATCTGCGCCTGGCCTGCCAGCTGGCCGAGATGGCCACGCAGGCCGACCCGTCCGATCCCAAGGTGCACGAGATCAGGGCGCGCGTCTACACGCTGCGGGTGCGGCAGGAGAGCTCGGCCATGTCGCGCGGCCTCTACACCTGGGCCGCGGCCGAGTCGCGCAGCGCGACGACCGGCGACGACCTGCTGGACGTGTACCACGAGATCGCCGGCGGCGGGCTGTGGTGGGTGCCGTCCGCCGCGAACCACGACGGAGAGTCACCTGGGTGACCGCCGGGCCTCGGTGCCACCGCATCGAGCCCTCCGGGCGGTCCGGGACTCCATGAGCGCCCGTCCCGTGCTCGGCTCTCCCCCGTAGCCGAGCACGGGACGGGTTCTTCGCATGCGGGCGGCCTGCCGTCAGCGGTGCTGGGCGCGCCCTTCGCCCTGACTCGCCTGTCGCCGCCGGAGGGACTTCTAGCGCGTGGAGGAGCCCCTGCGGACCAGCCGGTCGAGCAGGCATTCGAGCTCGGCCTCCGGGTCGCCGGTCAGCCCGGCGTGCACCGGGCCGGTCTGCACGACCGTGCTGCGCGGGGCGGTGAGCCAGCGGAAGCGGCTCCCGGGCGACTCGCCGCGCAGCGGCCCCGCGTCGGCGGAGCACGCCCGCTCGTAGGCTCCGAGCGCCTTCCCGACGCCTTCGACGTCCACGGTGTCGTCGAGCGCGCGCAACCGGGCCTCGTCCAGCTCGGTGCGGGCGCACAGGTAGCCGTGCGGCTGCGAGTAGAGGATCACCCCGACGTTGAGGAACTCGCCGCGGACCACGCACGGCACGACGCGGATCACCGCGTACTCGTAGACGGCCGTCGTCTCGCCGGTCGCGCGGGACTCCGCGGGCTCGCCGGTCGCGCGGGACTCGGCCGGCTCGCCGGCGCGGTGGGCAGGCGGGAGCACGGCGTTCATCGGGCGGCCTCCGGAAGCCAGGCGCGCGGGCCGTGGGCGCGTGCGAGCAGGTGGTCGACGTACGCCCGGCGCACGGCGTCGGCGTCGGGGAAACCGGGCTCGCCGTCGAGCCACTCATCGGGCACCAGGGCCACGACCGCGCGGAGCAGGTCCTCGGTGATCAGGCCGGGCAGTTCGGCGTCGGCCTCCTTGAGCCGCTTGGCGAAGGGCGCGAGCACGTGGTCACCGGCGTCGAAGGGGCGCTGGGGGTTGGCGGTGGGCCAGTTGTGGTGGAACCACAGCGCGGCTCCGTGGTCGATCAGCCAGATGTCGCCGTGCCAGACCAGGAGGTTCGGGTTGCGCCAGCTGCGGTCGACGTTGTGGACGAGCGCGTCGAACCACAGGACGCGGGAGGCCAGGTCGGCGTCGGGCGTCCAGGCCAGCGGGTCGAAGCCGAGCGCCCCGGGCAGGAGGTCGACGCCGAGGTTGTGCCCTTCGCTCGCCTTGAGGAGGTCCTGGATCTCTTCGTCGGGCTCGCGCGCGCCGATGCGCGGGTCGAGGTCCATGATCTTCAGGTCGGGGGTGCGCAGGTCGAGCCGCCGCGCCAGCTCCGCGCAGATGATCTCGGCGACGAGCACCCGCCGCCCCTGCCCCGCGCCACGAAATTTCATGACATAAGTACCGAGGTCATCTGCTTCGACGACACCCGGCAGCGAACCCCCCTCCCTGAGGGGGGTCACATAACGCGTCGCGGTCACCAGTTCGAGCACCCGCCAAGGGTACCGACCCTGCGGGTCATCTCCCCCGGCGCCCGGGGCGACGCGTCCAGCAAGGCGGACCGGCTCGCCGCCAGGGCCGCCATCGCCGGGACGACGCCGGGACCGGACGCGGGACGGCCGGAAGATCCCGCTGAAGCACCGTGGCCGGTCGGAGCGAGAGCCAAGCGCACTGGGAGGATGCGCCTCCATCCTCGCTGCCAGAACAGCACGGACATCCTCACGGACAGGACGGCACGGACATTCTCGCTGTCAGAACAGGACGGACATGAAGGTGTCGACCTCTTTGAAGCCGACCTTGCGGTAGGCGGCCCGCGCGGGGCCGTTGAAGTCGTTGACGTACAGCGACACCACCGGGGCGAAGTGCCGCAGGGTCAGGCCGATGACCGCCGCCATGCCCGAGACGGCGTGCCCGCGCCCGCGCCGGTCGGGGTGCACCCACACGCCCTGGATCTGGCAGACCTGCGGCGTCACCGCCCCGACCTCGGCCTTGAAGACGACCTGGCCGTCCTCGATGCGGGCGAACGAGCGGCCGATGCGGATGAGCTCGGCGACCCGGGATCGGTAGAGCGCCCCGCCGTCGCCGAGGTCGGGCGAGATGCCGACCTCCTCGGTGAACATCGCCACGCATGCGGGCAGCAGCGTGGCGAAGTCCTCCGGGCGTACCTGGCGGACGAGGGGGTCGGCCGGGACGGGCGAGGGCACCGAGGTGGCCATGACCGGCTGGGCCCAGCGGATGGCCCGTGCGGGGCCCCAGTAGGGCTCCAGCCGTTCCCACAGTTTCTCGACCGCGTCGGCCGGGCCGACGATCGAGGAGCAGCGCCGTCCCTGCCTGCGGGCACGATCGGCGAACGCCTGTACGGCCTCCGGCCCGGCGTTGACCGGGACCAGATTGGCGCCGGCGTAGCACAGCGAGGTCAGCCCACCGCGCGGGCCGAACCCCCACATCTGTCCGCCGAGCCGGGCCGGGCTCAGCCCGACCGACCGGACCCGGGAGGCGACGAAGACGTTGGCGACGGGGTCCGCGTCGAGGAGCGTGAGCACCTCGTCGCGGTCCTGATCGTCGAGCACGCGCGACGCCGATGTTCGCAGCATCACGGGGCTTAGCCTACGCGACCGCCCCGATTTTGGAACGAACCGACCCTAGTCGCCGAGAATGGCCTTCACGGGGTGGGTGTGCGCGGGAGTCGCCGCGGCTGGCGGCAGCGGCCGCGGCTCGGGCACGGTGGCGCAGACCCCGTCCGGCCGGTGCCCGGAGTGCCGCTCGGCGCCGCCGGGGACGCTGCCGTCGCGCAGGTAGGCGGCCAGGTGCCGGTCCACGCAGATGTTGTCCCCCAGCGACACCCCGTGGTTGCCCCCGGCCTCGACCAGCAGCCGGGAGGTCGGGAACCGCTCGCGCACCCGCAGCGCGCCGGCGTAAGGCGTGGCGGCGTCGTGCCTGGACTGGACGAGCAGGATCGGCGGCAGGTGCGCGACGTCGCCGACGCGGACCGGCGCGCCGCCCTTCTCCGGCCAGAAGGCGCACGGCGCGTTGTACCAGGCGTTGGCCCAGGCCATGAACGGCGCCTTGGCGTTCACCTTGGCGGTGTCGGACTGCCAGCGCGCCCAGTCGCGCGGCCACTCGGCGTCACGGCACTGCACCGCGAGGTAGACGGCGTAGTTGTTCTCGGCGGCGGCGTCGTGGTCGACGTGGCGCAGGTAGGCGGCGACCAGGCCCTCGGCCTGCCCCTTCTTGGCGTAGGCGGCGAAGGCGGCGGCGAACTGCGGCCAGACGGCGTTGGTGTACCCGCCGACCGTGAAGATGTCGTCCAGTTCGCTCGGGCCGACCATGCCGCCGGCGGGCCGGGCGGCGAGCCGGCGGCGCACCGCGTACCACGCCTCGGTGACCGCGGTCTCGGTGCCGCCCAGGTGGTAGGCGTCGTCGTGCCTGGCGACCCAGGCCAGGAACTGGCGGTGCCGCCGGTCGAAGGCGTAGTCCTGGGCGATGTTGGCGTCGTACCACACCCCCTCGGGGTCGACCACGCTGTCGAGCACCATCCGCCTGACCCGTTGGGGGAACAGCGTCGCGTACACCGAGCCCAGGTAGGTGCCGTAGGAGTACCCGAGGTAGCTGATCTTGTCTTCGCCGAGCGCCCGCCGGATGGCGTCGATGTCGCGGGCGGTGTTCTCCGTGGTCATGTGCGGCAGCAGCCACGACCAGCGCGCGCCGCACGCCTTCGCGTACCCCTTGGCGCGGGCGAGCAGCGCGGCCTCGGCCGCGTCGTTCCCCGGCACCTGGTCCAGTCGCGGCGCGGCGAAGTGCTTCTTGGGGTCGACGCAGTGGAGCGCCGGCTCGCTGGCCCCGACGCCCCGGGGGTCGAAGCCGATGACGTCGTACCTGGAGGCGACGTCCTTGGGCAGGGCCGCGGCGACGTACCGGGCCAGGTTCACGCCCGGCGCGCCGGGACCGCCGGGATTGACCAGCAGCACGCCGAGCCCGCGCCGGCGGTCGTGGGACTGCGCGCCCTTCACCCGGCTGAGCGCGAGGGCGATGCTGCGCCCGTCCGGCCGGACGGGGTCGAGCGGTACGTCGAGAGACGCGCACTCGACCGTGACCAAGGTCTTCGGCCCGGGACACGCCGCCCATGCCGGGCCGTCGCCGGGGGCCGCGGCGGCCCCTCCCGTCAGCCCCGTGACCAGCAAGGCCACACCCGCCATGACACTGAAAACGCGCTTCACCCGTTGACTCCTCTGCTGCTGTGGCAGAGGCGATGTTTCCGGACGGACACGGGCGGTGACCGCCGACCCCGCCCAACGTTTACCAATCTGTAGTCATTCAATTGCGGTTTGTAATGATCCAGGCGGTCTTCGCCGGCCTCAACTGGGCAGGCGCTGGATCGCCACCATGGCGGCGTCGTCGCCGAGTCTGCCGCCGACGTACGCGAGCAGGTCGTCGCGGACATGCTCGACCAGCGTCTCGGGCCCGTCGCCCTCCCAGCTCTTCACCCGGTCGGCAAGGGGGTAGAAGCCGCCGCCCGGGCCGCGCGCCTCGATGACGCCGTCGGTGTAGAGCAGCAGCGTGTCGCCGTCCCTGAAGTCGAACGTCTCGACGTCGTAGGCCTGATCGGCCAGCTCGCCGAGGCCCAGCGGAGGGGCGGGCTTGGCCGCCTCCAGGATCATGACGTGGTGGTCGCGCAGCAGCAGCGGCGGCGGATGCCCGCAGTCGATCATGCCGACCACCGGCCGGTCATGGGGGATCTCCAGCACGGCGGCGGTGATGAAGTTCTCGTCGGCCTGGGTGAGATCGGCGGCGTGCTCGGTCATGTCGGCCCGCACGCTCTCGTCAAGATAGCGGGCCACGGCCGACAGGGTCGGGTGCAGGCGGGCGGCCTCGCGGAAGGCGCCGAGGAGCAGCGCGGCGTCGGACACCGAGGGGAGCCCCTTCCCGCGCACGTCCCCGATGACGACGCGCACCTGCGAATCGGTGCGCGCCACGGCGTACAGGTCACCGCCGATCTGGGCCTCCTCCTCGGCGGCGAGGTACATGGAGGCGAGCCGCAACCGCCCGAGCCGCGGGGGCAGCGGCCGGAGCAACGCCCGCTGCGCGGCCTCGGACACCGACCGCACGCGCGTGAGGACCTTCTGGTGCCGGTCGCGCAGGTGGGAGAACAGCACCAGGAACGCCGTGACCATGACGGTCGCGGCGAACTGCGTCTGCACGGGACGCGTCCAGAGCAGATCGTCGTAGATGTCGAGGAAGATCTGGACGGCGATGGTCAGCGCGCCGATCATCGTCGTGACCCAGGGCCCGGCGAAGGAGGCGGTGACCGCGGGAGCCGCGATCAGCAGAGGACTGAGCACGATCTCGCGCGGGGTCGAAAGGTCGGCGACGGTGATCGCCACGATCACCGCGAGCGGGATCGCCACCAGCCCGTGACTTTGGAGCCACGACCGGCGCGGATCAGAAGCCCGCCGCCTGTACCGCACCCTTCCATGCATACACCAGCGCGACCTTGCGCCGGCAACCCGCCACCATCCTCACCAGCGCGAACACCGGCCACCGGCCTTCGCCGCCGCCCGGAGTGCGCTCAGGCCGACGACGGCCTCCGCGCTGCGGGAAACTCCTGCCGATGGGCCCGCCGGCCGGACGCTCAGCCGACGACGACCTGCGGGCCGACGGACGCTCAGCCGGTGGCCTGCGAGGCCGGGGAGCTCAGCTGACGATGACCTGCGGGCCGGGGGCGTCGTCGTCGTCGAGGTCGACCTCCACGCCCATCTCTTCGGCCAGGCGCAGGGCCTCCTCGATCAGGGTCTCGACGATCTGCGACTCGGGGACGGTCTTGACGACCTCGCCCTTGACGAAGATCTGGCCCTTGCCGTTGCCCGAGGCGACGCCCAGGTCGGCCTCGCGGGCCTCGCCGGGGCCGTTCACCACGCAGCCCATCACCGCCACCCGCAGCGGGACCTTCAGCCCGTCGAGCCCGGCGTGCACCTGCTCCGCCAGGGTGTATACGTCGACCTGGGCGCGTCCGCAGGAGGGACAGGAGACGATCTCAAGCCCGCGCTCACGGAGGTTCAGCGACTCCAGGATGCCGATGCCGACCTTGACCTCCTCGACGGGAGGCGCCGAAAGCGAGACCCGGATCGTGTCGCCGATGCCCTCGGCGAGCAGGGCTCCGAAGGCCACCGCCGACTTGATCGTGCCCTGGAACGCCGGGCCGGCCTCGGTCACGCCGAGGTGAAGCGGATAGTCGCACTGCGCCGCGAGCAGGCGGTACGCCTGGATCATGACGACGGGGTCGTGGTGCTTCACCGAGATCTTGATGTCGCGGAAGCCGTGCTCCTCGAACAGCGAGCACTCCCACAGCGCCGACTCGACCAGTGCTTCGGGGGTCGCCTTGCCGTACTTGGCCATCAGGCGCGGATCGAGCGAACCGGCGTTGACGCCGATGCGGATCGGGACGCCGGCGTCCGCGGCGGCCCTGGCGATCTCACCGACCTTGTCGTCGAACTTCTTGATGTTGCCCGGATTCACCCGGACGGCCGCGCATCCCGCCTCGATGGCGGCGAAGACGTACTTCGGCTGGAAGTGGATGTCGGCGATCACCGGAATCTGCGACTTGCGCGCGATGGCGGGCAGCGCGTCGGCGTCGTCCTGCGAGGGCACGGCCACGCGGACGATCTGGCAGCCGGACGCGGTCAGCTCGGCGATCTGCTGCAGCGTGGAGTTGACGTCGGCGGTCAGCGTGGTGGTCATGGACTGCACCGTCACCGGCGCGCCGCCGCCGACCGGCACCGACCCCACCATGATCTGCCGCGACACCCGCCGCTCGGCGATCGGCTTGCTCCGTACCGAGGGAATCCCTAGATCAACAGATGTCATCTTTTTCCAGCACCTTGGTATTGGCGACGCGCTAAGACGTCCTCCAGTCTAGGGACCCGCGCGGACCGCTAGGCGCGGGACGCCGATGAACCCGGAGCTCCTGGCCACCTGTGATCCCCGCCACCCCCGGCCCCGGCCGGGACGGAAGGGCTACCCCGCCTGCGCGGCCACCAGCTCGCCGGCCCGGGCGCGGGCCCAGGCGTCGGCGTCCAGGACCTCCTCCACCGAGTCCGCGGGCGTCCTGGCGTGCTCGCCGACCACGGCGGCGACGGTGTCGACGATGCCGAGGAACGCAAGCCGGCCGGTCAGGAACGCCTCCACGCAGACCTCGTTGGCGGCGTTGTAGACGGCCGGCGCCGTGCCGCCCTGGGTGCCCACGTGCCGGGCCAGGGCCACGGCCGGGAAGGCCTGGTCGTCCAGCGGCTCGAACGTCCAGGTGTGGGCCTTGGTCCAGTCGACGGCCCTGGCCGCCCCCGGAACGCGCGACGGCCAGCCCAGCGTCAGCGAGATCGGCAGCCGCATGTCGGGCGGGCTGGCCTGCGCGATGGTGGACCCGTCGACGAACTCCACCATCGAGTGGACGACCGACTGCGGGTGGACGACCACGGCGATGCGGTCGAAGGGGATGTCGAACAGCAGGTTGGCCTCGATGACCTCCAGCCCCTTGTTGACCAGCGTCGCCGAGTTGAGCGTGATGACCGTCCCCATGTCCCAGGTGGGGTGCTTCAGCGCCTGCTCGGGGGTCACGCCGGTGAGCTGCGCGCGCGCGTGCCCGCGGAACGGGCCGCCGCTCGCCGTGACCACGAGCCGTTGCACCTGCGCGGGGTCGTACCCCGAGGGCCCGGCCGCCCACAGGCACTGGGCGAGGGCGGAGTGCTCGGAGTCGACGGGCAGGATGCTGCCCGGACCCGCCAGGCGCTTGACCAGGGGGCCGCCGATGATGAGCGACTCTTTGTTGGCCAGGGCGAGCACCCGGCCCGCCGACAGCGCCGCGAGCGTGGAGGTCAGCCCGACGGCCCCGGTGATGCCGTTCAGCACGATGTCGCAGGGCCAGGCCGCGACCTGCGCCACCCCCTCGGCGCCCGCCACGATCGGCACCGGCCCGATCGCCTCGCGCAGCGCCGGGACGGCCCGCTCGTCGGCCACCGCGACGATCTCGGGACGGAGCCGCCTCACCTGGGCGGCCAGCGCGTCGACCTGGCCGCCGCCCGCGACGAGCCCGGCGACCCGGAAGCTCGCGGGATCGCGCTCGATGACCTCGAGGGCCTGGGTGCCCACCGAGCCGGTGGAGCCGAGCACGACGATCGAGCGCGGCTCGGCCGGGCGGGGCGGCCGCACGGGGCCGGGCCGATCGGCGGGGCGCGCCTGAGAGGCGCTCGCCGAGGGGGAGCCCGCCGGCGCGGCGCCCGCGGGACCTGCCGGTGCGGCGAGAGGGGTCTGCATGCCCCCATTATCGCGGCCCGCCCCCCGCCGCCTCGCCGCCCCTCCGGGCGGGCTCGGTGGAGGTCTTTTCCTGTCACCCCTGCGACGGGTGGGAAAGCAGCAGCTCAATGCCCGAAACCCGTCATACCCGTCTCGGTGAATAGCGAGAAATGCCGTATTCGCCCGCACTAACTTCCCGCGTCAGAGCACGGCACCCGAACACGCGGGAGCCGGGCACGCGTCCAGCGCCCCGCGCCGGCCCGCCACCCGGCTCCCGCGACCACCGCATGGAGGACCCCGCATGCATCGCACGGCACGACGTCTCATCCCCATCCTCGCGATCACCCCCCTGGCGGCGGCGGGAATCCTGCTGAACGCCTCGACCGCCGAGGCGGCCAAGCCGTCCGCCGCGCCCCGGCCCACCGTCCACGACGCGGCCGACACCACCAAGGAGCAGCGGGTCGTCAAGCAGTTCTGGACCCCCGCCAAGATGGCCGCCGCCAAGCCGCTGGACCTGGTGAGGTCGCGTGGCGGCCGCACGACCGCCACCCCCGGCGGCGGCAAGACGGTCGTCCTGCCTGCCCCCGGCTCGCACGCCGTGAAGCGCGCCGACACTCCGGCCGCGCCGACCGCCTCCCCCACCCAGGCCGCGCCCACCGCGCCGGCCACGCCCGCGCCCTCGGCGGCGCCCGAGTCGCCCACCCCCTCGCCCTCCCCTTCCCCCTCCGCGACCTCCTCGGCGTCCACGCTGGCGGCCCGCTCGTCGGGGGCCCCGTGGACGGCGGACGGCGTGATCACCCGTACCGAGGGACGGGTGTTCTTCACCTACCAGGGACGCAACGCCTCCTGCTCGGGCACGGCGGTCACCAGCGCCAACAAGAGCGTCGTCATCACGGCCGGGCACTGCGTGAAGCTCGGCGGCGCCTTCCACACCAACTGGGCGTTCGTCCCCGGCTACGACGCCGGCAGCCGCCCGTACGGCACCTGGGTCGCCACCAGCCTGCTCACCACGCCGCAGTGGAACGCGAGCGAGGACATGAACCACGACATGGCCGCCGCCGTGGTCGCCCCGCTGAACGGACAGCGCCTCGTCGACGTGGTCGGCGGCCAGGGTGTGGCCTTCAACCAGCCGCGCGGGCGGCAGATGTACGCGTTCGGCTACCCGGCCGCGAGCCCGTACAACGGCTCCAAGCTGATCTACTGCGGCGGCAGGGTGTTCAACGACTTCCTGGTCTCGACCGACCAGGGGCTGACCTGCGACATGACCGGCGGCTCCAGCGGGGGCGGCTGGTTCCTCAACTTCAGCGAGTCCACGGGCGCCGGGACGCTGAACTCGGTGAACAGCTTCAAGTACAACTTCGCCCCGTACTGGATGTTCGGCCCGTACTTCGGCCCGGAGGCGCAGGCGGTGTACACCGCGGCGCAGAACCAGGACGCCGCCTGATTTACCGAAAGTATCCGCAAGGCGACCTTGCGTAGTCCACACTCGGGATCCATGACCCCCATCCTCCCCCTGATCGCCGCCGCGTCGCTCGTCACGGGGCCCGCCGGCGCCGCGCCCGCCGACCGCCAGGTGAGCCCGGCGAGGGTGATCCACACTGACGCGGCCGAGGCGGCCGGGCAGGCCGCCTCGGCGGGGGTGGTCCAGCACGTGGCCGCCCTCACCGGGGCCGAGCAGCGCCGGGTTCTGACCTACTGGACGCCCCGCCGCATGGCGCGGGCGCTGCCCGGCGGCCTGCTCGGCGCGGTCGCCAAGATCGGCAGGCTGGGCTCCGGCGCGCTGCCGCTGCGCGTGGCCGGCGCCCGGCCGCCGGGGCACGGGCGGCCCGCGGCCCCGTCGCGGCCGACCCCGCCCTCACACCCGGCCGATCCGCCCCGCGAGAGGCCGGCCGGTGAAGGCCCTCCCGCTCGCGGCGGCGCGCCCGGCGTGCCCGGCGCGCCGTCGTCCTCGGCGGCCGGCGCTCGAACGCCGACCGTGAACACCAGCGCCGCGCGATGGTCGGCCGGAGGCGCGGTGACGCGCACCACCGGCCGGGTGTTCCTCACCATGCGCGGCGTCGACTACGTCTGCTCGGCCGGCGCGATCCGCAGCCGCAACATGGACGTCGTCCTCACCGCGGGCCACTGCGTCAAGGACGGCAAGGGAGCCTGGGCCGAGAACTGGACATTCGTGCCGGGGTACGAGTCGGGCAGCAGGCCCTACGGCGTGTTCACCGCCCGGCGGATGCTCGTGCCCGAACCCTGGTCGCGCAAGGGCGACGACAGCAGCGACCTCGGCATGGTCGCGGTGAATCCCTCAGGCGACCGCCACCTCGGCCAGATCGTCGGAGGCCAGGAGATCGGGTTCGGCGTGCGGCGCGGCGGGCGGGCGTTCGGGTTCGGCTTCCCCGCCGACCCGCCCTACGACGGCGAGCATCTGATCTACTGCTCCGGCGCGACGCACGCCGATCCGCACGGCCAGACCCGCGACCAGGGCATGCGCTGCGACCTCACCGCCGGGTCGAGCGGCGGCCCATGGCTGAGCTCCTTCGACCCGGCGACCGGGCAGGGGGTGGTGACCTCGGTGAGCAGCTTCAAGTACAGCGACGACGCCGGCACCATGTACGGGCCCTATTTCGGCGACCAGGCCCGCCGGCTGTTCGAGGCGGCGCAGAGAGCCTGATGTGACGGCGAACCGGGCACCGAAGGACGCGGCCTGCTCACAACGCCAGGCCGGTGAGCACCATGACCTTCTCGAAGGTGTAGTCCTCCATCGCCGAACGCAGGCCCTCACGGCCGATGCCCGACTCTTTGAGGCCGCCGTAGGGCATCTGGTCGGCGCGGTAGGACGGCACGTCGCCGATGATCACACCGCCGACCTCCAGTTCCTTGCCGGCGCGGAAGGCCACCTCAAGGCTGCGGGTGAAGACGCCCGCCTGCAGGCCGTACTTGGAGTCGTTGACGGCGTCGAACGCCTCGTCGACCGAGCCGACCGGCTCGATCACCAGCACCGGGCCGAAGACCTCCTCGCGGATGACCTTGGCGTCGCGCGGCACTTCCGCGAGGACGGTGGGGGCGATGGTGGCGCCGTCCCTGCCGCCTCCGGTGAGCACCTTGCCGCCCGCGGCGACCGCCTCGGCCACCCACTGCTCGACCCGTTCCGCGGCCTCGACCGACACCAGCGGCCCCACCTGCGTCTTGTCGTCGGCGGGGTCGCCGACGACGAGGCTCTCGACGGCGGCGACGAGCTTGGCGGTGAACGCCTCGGCCACCGGCTCCTCGACGATCACCCGCTGGACGGCGATGCAGCTCTGCCCGGCCTGGTAATTGGAGAACAGCGCGACGCGGGTGGCCGCCCAGTCGAGGTCGGCGTCGGCGAGCACGACCGCGGCGGCGTTCCCTCCGAGTTCCAGCGTCACGTGCTTGCGCGGCACCCGGTCCTTGATGGCGAAGCCGACCGGGCCCGAGCCGGTGAACGACACCACCGGCAGGCGCGGGTCGTCGACCAGCGCGCCGGCGCGGTCGTTGGGCACCGGCAAGATCGAGAACATGCCCGCCGGCAGGGCGGTCTCGGCGAGGATCTCGCCGAGCAGCAGCGCCGACAGCGGGGTCGCCGGCGCCGGCTTGACGATCACCGGCGCGCCGGCCGCGATGGCGGGCGCCACCTTGTGAGCCACCAGGTTGAGCGGGAAGTTGAACGGCGTGACGGCCAGCACCGGCCCGTACGGCTGGCGCGAGACATAGGCGAGACGACCGTTCGCGGCCGGCTCGGTGTCGAGCCGCTGGACGTCGCCGCTGAAGCGCCGGGTCTCCTCGGCGGCGAAGCGGAAGGTGGAGACCGCGCGGCCGACCTCGCCGCGCGCCCAGAAGATCGGCTTGCCGTTCTCGGCGCTGATCAGCCGGGCGATCTCCTCCGAGCGTTCCGCCAGGCGGCGCGAGACATGGGCCAGCGCCTCGGCGCGCACGTGGATCGGCAGGGCGGCGGCCTCCTTGCGGACGGCGTGCGCGGCCGCCACCGCCTGCTCAACCTGGTTCTGGGTCGGCACCGAGCCGACGCCGACGACACGGCCGTCGTGGGGATTGGTCACCGTGAGCTCGTCATCGCCCGTCGCGGGCGACCCGGCGAGCCAGAAGGGGCGTACGTCCATAAGCCGACGCTATGCCTTCCCGTGGTCCTGGGCGCTACTCCAGTACGGACAAGTGCCCGCTCGGACCGCTACATTCCGCATAAGATACGTTCTTTCCCCGTTCTGTAACGAGCATGCCGCAATCTCGGGATGTTTCTGTCGCATGACGGTTTGAAGGTCGCGACACATGGTTAAGTCAACATGCGGGTCCGCGCGGGACCCGCAGGGAGAAGGGGCTGAGTCGCTCATGGGTTCGCCTGCGCCGCTCGGTCTCCAAGGCGCCTATGAGCCGGGCAGCCAGAGCTCCCAGGACGAGCTGCGCGCCCGCCTGATCACGGTGGCCGGAGAGCTGCTGGTCACCCGCGGCGCCGACAGCCTGACGGTGCGGCGCATCGCCGCCGAGGCAGGGTGCGCCGTCACGGTGGTGTACACCATGTTCGGCAACAAGGAGGGGCTCGCCGAGGCGCTCTACCTTGAGGGCTTCGAGCGGTTCCGCCGCAGGCTCGCGGCCGTCCCCCGCCACAACGACCCTCTCGAGTACCTCACCTCCCTCGGTCCGGCCTACCGCGAGGCGTGCCTGGCCGAGCCGGGCTACTACAGCGTGATGTTCGAGAAGGCGATTCCCGGCTTCGAGCCGAGCGAGCGGGCGCGCACGCTCGCACGGGCCGCGGTGAACATCCTCGACCGGGCCATCGTCGACTGCATCGCGGCCGGCTACCTGGTGCCCACCCAGCCGCGCAAGATCGCCGACTGCCTGTGGGCGGCGGCGCAGGGCGCGGTGAGCCTCGAACGCGCCGGGCACCTGCGCGACGACCTGGTCTACACCTCGGTCACCCTGGCCGCCATCAGCCGCTATCTGGTCCGCAAGGACACCCTGCCCGTCACCTACTGAGCGTGCCGCCCGCCTCAGCGCGGGCCCGGGGCGGGGGCCGCGAGGGCGACCCAGAGCTCCGCGCGCACGGCGGGGTCGTCCAGGTCACGGCCGAGCAGTTCGGCGACCCTGCGCATCCGGTAACGCAGCGTGTGCCGGTGGATGCCGAGCCGCTGGGCGGCCGCGTCCCAGTGGCCGTTGCACGCGAGGTAGGCGCGCAGCGACTCCACCAGGTCGGCGCGCGAGCCGTACTCGCGCAGCGGGGCCAGCAGCGAGGCGGCGAACCCGGACAGCAGGCCGGGGTCGACCAGGGTGAGCAGCCCTTGCCCCGCGAGGTCGGGAAAGCGCATGACCGGTCCGGCCGAGGCGAGGGCGCGCTGCGCCTGGTCCAGCCCGGTGCCCAGGGAGGACAGGTCCACCGGCTCGCTCACCCCGACGCGTCCGTCCCGGGCCGCCGTCTCGATCACGGGCCCGGCCGCGGCCTCGGGCACCAGGGCGATCACGAGTTCGTCCCATGGCGCGGTGAACCCCGGCAGGGCGTCCTGGAGCTCCTCCGCGTCGCCCGGGTCGCAGGCAAGCACCACGATGGGCCCGCCTTCCATGAACGCCGCCTCGGCCCGGCCGCCGGGCAGCGCGACCAGGGTCTCGCGGGCGGCCTGACGTTCACCTGCCAGCAGCAGGCGCAGCACGGCGGCGCGGACGCGGCGCACCGCGGCGAGGCGTTCACGGCGGTGTTCCATCGAGAGGGCGAGCAGCGAGCCGGCGGTGTTGACGACGGTGTGCCCGACGGGCGAGAAGGGCCGTCGGGCGCCGACCGCGAAGAAGCCGCTGACGCGCCGCTGGTCTCCGAGCGGCTGGACGATCACGTTCTCGTGCGGCCCTGACAGCGCGAGGGTGGCGGGCGCGCCGCCGGGGGCGCGCAGGCGGCCGAGCTCGCCCCGCACCGCGGCGACGCCCTCGTCCGCGCCGTCCCCCACCGCGTGCAGGACGCTTCCCGTCTCGTCGAACAGCGCGGCCCAGCCGTGGATCTCCTTGGCCAGCCGCCTGACCACCGCCGCCATGCCGCCCGCCCGCAGCGCGGCGCGGGTCAGCCTTCCCTGGGCGGCGAAGGCGTCACCGAGCTCCTCGTACCGCTCGGCGGCGAGCATCTCGCTGACGGCCTTGCCGATGGAGATGAACGGCGTCTCCCTCGGCACCTCGACCAGCGGGAGCCCGGCGCCGGCGGCGGCCTCGACCAGTTCCGGCGGCACGCTCTCGTGGCCGAGCCCCACGCCGAACCCCAGGCCGGCGACTCCCCGGCCGACCAGCCGCGAGACGTAGGCTCGCGCGTCTCGGGGCTGGAGCCGCATGCCGGTGGTGAGGACCAGTTCGTCGCCTTCCAGGAAGGGGGTCGGGTCCTCCAGCTCGCTCACCGCGACCCAGCGCACCGGCCGTTCCAGCGCGTCCTTGCCCGCGCGCACCCGCAGCCGCAGCGGCGCGAGCGCCACCACCCGCCGCAGGGTCGGAGCCATGCCACTCCCTCAGACAGCCGAGTTGTACAACTTGGACAAGCCGGATCGACATATTGTGACATGTCGCCAGGTCGGCACTCGGACGCGACGGCCGTAACGTCACAGGCATGAGCATCGAGCGTGAGGTACAGCAGCAGCCGGGCGTGGCCCCCGACCAGCCCATCACGCAAGGCGGGCCCACCCTGCCGCAGGAACGCCGCCTGGTGACCGAGATCCCCGGCCCGAAGTCCCGCGAGATGTTCGCGCGCAAGCGGTCCGCCGTGCCGCCGGGCATCGGCACCACGCTGCCGGTGTTCGTGACCCACGCGGGCGGCGGCGTGCTCGTGGACGCCGACGGCAACTCCCTCATCGACTTCGGCTCGGGCATCGCGGTGACCACGGTGGGCAACGCCGCGCCGCGCGTGGTGGAGCGGGTGCGCAAGCAGGTCGCCGACTTCACCCACACGTGCTTCATGGTCACTCCGTACGAGTCCTACGTGGAGGTCTGCGAGCGGCTCAACGCCCTCACCCCCGGCGACCACGAGAAGCGCTCGTTCCTGGTCAACTCCGGCGCCGAGGCCGTGGAGAACGCCGTCAAGGTGGCGAGGCACGCCACCGGCCGCCAGGCGGTCGTCGTGTTCGACCACGGCTACCACGGCCGCACGCTGCTCACCATGACGCTCACCGCGAAGAACATGCCCTACAAGCACGGGTTCGGCCCGTACGCCCCCGAGGTGTACCGCATGCCGATGGCCTACCCGTTCCGGTGGCCCACCGGCCCGGAGAACTGCGCCGAGGAGGCCGCGGCCCAGGCGATCGACGCGATCGACAAGCAGATCGGCGCGCGGAACGTGGCCGCCATCGTGATCGAGCCGATCCAGGGCGAGGGCGGCTTCATCGAGCCCGCCCGGGGCTTCCTGCCCGCCCTGCTCGCGTACGCCAAGGCTAACGGCATCGTGTTCATCGCCGACGAGGTGCAGACCGGCTTCGCCCGCACCGGCCGGATGTTCGCCTGCGAGGACGAGGGCGTCGTGCCGGACGTCATCTGCACGGCCAAGGGCATCGCGGGCGGCCTGCCGCTGGCCGCCGTCACGGGCAGGGCCGAGCTCCTGGACGCCGTCCACGTCGGCGGCCTCGGCGGCACCTACGGCGGCAACCCCCTGGCCTGCGAGGCCGCGCTGGCCGTTCTCGACACCATCGAGGCCGACGGCCTGGTGGAGCGGGCCCGGCAGATCGGCTCCGTCATGCTCCCCCGCCTCCACGCGCTGGCCGAGCGGTTCGACATCATCGGGGACGTGCGCGGGCGCGGCGCGATGATCGCCATCGAGCTGGTCGTGCCGGGGTCCAAGGAGCCGGACGCGGCGATCACCGGTGAGATCGTCCGGCGCTGCCACGCGGAAGGGCTGGTCGTGCTCACGGCGGGCACCTACGGCAACGTCCTGCGTTTCCTGCCGCCGCTCTCCATTCCGGACACCCTGCTGGAGGAGGGCCTGTCCATCCTGGAGAAGGCCATCGCGTCCGTTTAGGATCACCACAAAAGGGGCACCCGGCTTTTGCCTAGGTGTCCCTTTTGTCATTGAACGGGCGGGGCGAGGGCGGCGATTTAACCGGTCCTTGACATCGCCCTAGTCGATCACTGTGGGTAATGGGGTTATAACGGTTCGGGTAGGAGCCATTCGATCCACGGGAGCGTGATGAGCTGGGAACCGACCGGAGCGGCACGGCTCGATCTGATGTTCGACCCACATGATCTGACCGGCCCGCAGCGCGAAGGGGACGCCTGCGTGGTCTGCCACAAGAAGTGGCCGAGACCCCGGGTGCGCGTCGGCCGGCTTCCGGACGACGCCCCCGTCATGGCCTGCGAGGACTGCGCACAAGCACTGCTGCCCGCGACCCCCGCGCCACGGCAGAAGCCCTCCCCCCGCAGAGCGGCCCTGCCCTGACCACGGGGCGCGCCGGGCTCACTGCTCGCGCATGCCCCACGGGGAGCCGTACTCGTTGAGCAGGTCCAGGAACGGCACAGGGTCGAACGCCTCGGGGCCGAGCACGCCACGTCCCTTCCAGGCGCCGCGCGCGAGCAGTTCGAGCGCCACGACCGGCTGGACCGCGGTCTGCCACACCACCGCCTGGGACCCGTACTCCCGCATCGACCATTCGTTGTCCACGACGTGGTAGAGGTAGACCTCGCGCGGCCGGCCGTCCTTCCCGGCGCCCTTGATCCAGGCGCCCGCGCAGGTCTTGCCGCGCATCCGGTCGCCCAGGGTCGCCGGGTCGGGCAGGGACGCGGCCACCACGTCGCGCGGGGAGACCTCCACGCCCTTGATCCGCACCGGCTCGGTGGAGTCCAGGCCGAGCTTGTGCAGCGTCCGCAGCACCTCGATGAACTCGGCGCCGAGACCGTACTTGAACGTCACCCGGCCTGCCTTCACCCAGCGCGGGACCAGCAGCACCTCCTCGTGCTCGACGTTCACGCACTCGACCGGGCCGATGCCCTCGGGGAAGTCGAACACCTCGGGCTCGCTGAACGGCTCGGTGGTGTGCCAGCCGCCGTCCTCCCACACCACGGGCGGGTTCAGGCACTCCTCGATCGTGGTCCAGATCGAGAAGGTGGGCGCGAACGCCTCCTGCCCGCCGGGTCCCTCGACGACCAGGTCGGCGCCGTCGCGGATGCCGATCTCGTCGATGCTCTCGAAGAGGTGGTCGGCCGCGTACCTGGCGAACACGTCGGCCAGACCCGGCTCGACGCCCATGCCGACCAGGGCCAGCCTGCCCTCCGCCTCCCAGCGCGGCGACATGGCGAACTGCTCGTCTCCGAGCTTGACGCCGGGCAGCTCGTACGGCCGCGAGGGATGGGGCCGCGACAGGGACATCGCCATGTCCAGATAGTCGGCGCCCGCGGCCAGGGCGGCGCGGAACAACGGCATGTCGAACCGGGGGTCGACGGCGTTGAACAGCACGTCGCAGCGGTGCTCGCGCAGGGCCGCCTCCACCGCCGCCTCGTCGGAGGCGTCCAGCCCGATCGCGCTGAACCGTCCGGAGGCGGCCGCCCGTTCTGAGGCGGCCGCCTGTCTGGAGGTCGCCGGACGTTCAGGGACGGTCACCCGTTCAGAGGCCGCCCGCCCGGGGACGGTCACCCGTTCGGGCGCCCGGTCAGCGGCCTCCATCTGTTCGGAGACGACGGCCTCGGCGCGTGAGCGGTCATAGTCGGCGACGACGATGTGGTCGAAGAAGTCACGGCGGGCGGCGATCGGGACCACGGCGGAACCCACGCCTCCCGCACCCACGAGAAGGATGCGCATGCGGCGACGATACCAACTGACTGGTTGACCAATCAATGTTTTGCCCGTCGCCCACCCGTCTCCTCACCACGGATTCCGTCGCCATCGGCCCATACGAGCGACCAGAAGAACCGCCCTCAGCCGATAAGGCGACCGATGCGGCAGACAGGCCCGGACTCGGCGGCACGGGCGCGCACGCCGGCGGGAGGCGGGACGAAGGAAGGCGCTCCGGGTGTCGGGGGAGCATCCGGAGCGCCTTCGGCAGGTGGCGCCCATCGGGGGAACGGGCGCACCCGCGTCCTTCTCATGTGCCGGTGAACAGCGCCCCGTCTATTCCACAAGCGAGCGCCATCTGGCCGCCCACTCGGCATAGTCAGTGCATTCCCCGTCCCGGTCCGTGCAATCGCTTCCCGGGAGAACGGCGAACTCGACCTTCTTCCCAAAGGAGTCGTCGGTGACCCGGAACGCCGCGCAGAGGCCCTTCGCCAGCCTGGCCTGACCGTCCGCCGCTCTTCCCTCGCCTTCGAAGGCGCACGCCTTGGGGTTGGCCGGTGCCAGCAGGTTCCACACCGACGCCTGTTGCTGCGACTCCTTCGAAGAGGCCCAGTTGATCCAGCGGTAGGCGCAGTTCGGCGACGCGGCCCGCGCGGAGATCATCCAGGAGTCCGCCCAGCCGGTCACCGGCTCGCCCTTCACCGCCTTCACCGGATGGCCGGCCTTGCGCAGCCCGTCCAGCTGGGAGGGCAGGGTGCGCGCGGCATCCACCGACCCACCGGCGAGCCGCTGCAGCGCCTGGATCGGCCTCTTCCAGTACGACCGCTCGCCGCCCCGCTCGCCGAGGAGCGCCGTCGCCGCGTCCAGCTGGGGCCGGGTGAGGTTGAACGGGTCGCCGATGCCGAGCTTCGGCCGTTCGCGCTTGAGCGCGAGCGCGGCGTCGGCGATGGTCATCGGGCTGTCCTTGAGCGTGACCGGCCCGCGGCCGGAGTACAGCGCGCCGCCCCCCGGCGGACGCGTCCTGCCGCTGTCGTACAGCGTCGTGTACCACCCCCACAGATATGGCACGCCGTACACGCGCGAGCCGGCCGTGACCGCGCGCTGCGTGCGCAGCCACTGGGGGATCTCGTCGTAGTGCGACAGGAGCGAGGTGGTGATCGGGGCGACCTTCCGCTCGGCGATCAGCCGCCCGCCGATCTGCGGAGGCGCCGACACCACGTCGAACGCGGTGCTCTCGGTCATCGCGTCCAGTTGGTCGTCGGACTGCGGGAAGCGCAGGTTGACCCGGCAGCCGGTGGCGCTCTCGAACGGCCCCACCCAGTTGTAGCTCGCACTGGTGCCGCCGTACTCGGCGTAGCCCCGGTAGGTCATGACCGTGACCGACCCCTCCCCCGGCCCGAGGGCCTTGGCGGACGGCGAGGGCGCGACCGCCGGAGTGGGCGAGGCGGACGGCGAGGGCGTCCCGGCGGGGGACGCGAAGCCGGAGGCGGACGCGGATGGGCCGGGCGTCGTCACCGAGGTCACCTGCGCCTGGCGCCCCACCGCGCCGCACCCGGTGAGCGCGACGGCGGCCGAGGCGAGCAACGCCGCCGCCGACCGGCGACGACTTCTGCGCATGCTCACGTCGGCCGCCCCCCATCTCCGCTTCCTGCTGGGCAGCCTACCGGCCCGGGGAGCGCGTCAATCGCTGGTGGGGAACCCGAGGTTCACGCCGCCGTGGCTCGGGTCCAGCCAGCGCGAGGTGACGACCTTCCCCCGGGTGTAGAAGTGGACGCCCTCGGTGCCGTGGACGTGCGTGTCGCCGAACAGCGACGCCTTCCAGCCGCCGAAGCTGTAGAAGGCCATCGGCACGGGGATCGGCACGTTGATGCCGATCATGCCGACCTCCACCTCGTTCTGGAAGCGCCGCGCCGCGCCGCCGTCGTTGGTGAAGACGGCCGTGCCGTTGCCGTACTCGGTGCCGTTGATGATGCGCAGCCCCTCCTCGTAGGAGGGAACCCTGATCACCGACAGCACCGGCCCGAAGATCTCGTCGCGGTGCACGGCGGAGCCCGGCGTGACGTGATCGATCAGCGTCGGGCCGAGCCAGAAGCCGGGCGTCCGCGCGGCGGTCGCTCCGCCCTTGATCGGCGTCTCCCGCCCGTCGACGACCAGCTTGGCCCCTTCGGCGAGCGCGGCGTCCAGGTAGGAGGCCACCTTGTCGCGGTGCGCCTCGGTGACCAGCGGGCCCATGTCGGCGTCCGGGTCGTCGCCGGGGCCGATGGTGAGCCCGCTCATCCGCTCGACGATCTTGGCGACCAGCTCGTCGCCGACCGGGTCCACGGCGAGCACCACCGAGATCGCCATGCACCGCTCGCCCGCCGAGCCGAAGCCGGCGTTCACCGCCGCGTCGGCGACCAGGTCGAGGTCGGCGTCCGGCAGCACCAGCATGTGGTTCTTGGCGCCGCCGAGCGCCTGCACCCGCTTGCCGTGCCGGGTGCCCGTCTCATAGACGTACCGGGCGATCGGCGTGGACCCGACGAAGGAGACGGCCCGCACGTCCGGGTGCTCCAGCAGCCGGTCGACCGCCGCCTTGTCGCCCTGGACGACGTTGAACACCCCGTCGGGCAGCCCGGCCTGCTTCCACAGGGACGCCATCAGCAGCGATGCCGACGGGTCGCGCTCGGAGGGCTTCAGCACGAAGGTGTTCCCGCAGGCGATGGCGATGGGGTGCATCCACATGGGCACCATCGCCGGGAAGTTGAACGGGGTGATCCCGGCGGCGACGCCCAGCGGCTGCCTGATCGAGAACGAGTCCACGCTGGTCGAGACGTTCTCCGAGAAGCCGCCCTTGAGCAGGTGCGGGATGCCGCACGCGAACTCCACGACCTCAAGGCCCCTGGTCACCTCGCCGAGCGCGTCGGAGCGCACCTTGCCGTGCTCGGCGCTGATCAGCGCCGCCATCTCGTCGCGGTGGGCGTGCGACAACTCGCGGAACCGGAAGAGGATCTGCGCCCGCTTCACCAGCGAGGTGTCCCGCCAGGCGGGGAAGGCGGCCGCCGCGGCGGCCACCGCCGCGTCGACGTCCGCCGGACCGGCCAGGTCGACCCGGGCGCTCACCTCGCCGGTGGCCGGGTTGAAGACCTCGCCCTGCCTGCCGGAGCCGCCCGGCGCCGCCGCGCCGCCGATCCAGTGGGTGATCCGTCTCACCGCCTCCGCCTGGGTCGCCTCGTCGTCCCGCGGTCGCTGGTCGAGCGGTCCCCGCACCGGCCCGTCGTTCACTTGCCCGTCTCCCCGTTGATCGTCTCCAGCGCGGTGAGGATGATGCCCAGCCCCTCGCGCGCCTCTTCCTCGCTGAGTGTCAGCGGCGGCGCCATGCGCAGCACGTTGCCGTACAGGCCGCCCTTGCCGGCCAGCAGGCCGAGCTTCTTGGTCTCCTCCATGAACCGGGCGGCCAGCGCCGGTGAGGGCGCGCCGGTGCCCGGGTCGACCAGCTCCAGGGCGAACATCAGGCCCTTGCCCCGGACGTCGCCGACGATCGGCAGCCGGCCCTTGGCGGCGCGCAGCCCGTCGATGAGGATGGCGCCGGTGGTGGCGGCGCGTGTCTGCAGGTCGTGATCCAGGACGTAGTCGAGGGTGGCGTTGGCCGCCGCCATGGAGATCGGGTTGCCGCCGAAGGTGGCGAGGCCGATGGCGTGCGGCGCGTCCATCAGGTCGCCGCGCGCGACCACGCCGCCGACCGCGAAGCCGTTTCCGAGCCCCTTGGCGAAGGTCATCATGTCCGGTGTGACGCCGTGGCCCTGGATGCCGAAGAAGGCCGAGCCGGTGCGGCCCCACCCGGTCTGCACCTCGTCGGAGATGAAGAGGATGCCCTCCTCGTCCAGCACCTCTTTGTACGCCTTGAACAGCCCGTCGGGCGCCATGGTGAAACCGCCGACGCCCTGGATCGGCTCGGCGATGAGCGCGGCGACGTCGTTCGATACCGCGGTGGCGAGCACGTGCCGCAGGTCGTCGACGCAGGCCGCGATGTAGTCGGCGTCGGACAGGCCGCGGAACTGAGTCAGGTGGCGGTCGGCGCCGTGCAGGAAGTGGACGTTCAGCGGCGACAGCGAGTTGTTCTTCCAGCTGCGGTTGCTGGTGACCGAGATGGCCCCGAAGCTGCGGCCGTGGTAGCTCTGGCGCATGGCCAGCACCTGGTCGGACCTGCGGGCGTAGGTCGCGAGCAGCAGAGCCGTCTCGTTCGCCTCGGTGCCGGAGTTGGTGAAGAAGACCTTGGCGTTCTCGATGCCCGACAGCCTGGCGATCTTCTCGGCGAGCTCGACCTGGGCGCGCAGGAGGTAGACGGTGCTGGTGTGCACGACTCCCGTGGCGAGCTGGCGCTCGACCGCGTCACGGACCTCCGGGACGTCGTACCCGATCATGTTGGTCAGGATGCCGGCGAAGAAGTCGAGGTAGCTGTGGCCTTCGGCGTCGACGACGCGGTTGCCCTTCCCTCGAACGATCTCGATGGGCTCGTCGTAGTAGAGGGACAACCAGTTGGGCATGACCGCACGATGGCGCGGAAGCAGGTCGGACATAAACCGATTATGTCCATTCGAGGCCATCGCTCCCACCTCCAAGGTGTCGGCGTACCTCGAAATCACCTTACATGCTGCTAGTGCCAGGCTAAAATGTCGTGCACTCAGGTGAACTTAATGTCCGGACATTAAACCTTGATCGTACGGATGCCACGCTTGGACCTCACGCTTCGGACCTCACGCTTGACGTGACGGGAGGACGTGACGGTTCGACGGACAGAGGTCCCGCCCACGCGTGTGACCGCATGGGCGCGACCATCAGGTGGCCGTGTGCGCTCAAACGGCCTTCTCCGTTGCGGGCGCACTTCTCGGCCTCATGCGACCTTCTCCGGCTCGGGCTGGGCCACGGGCGCGGGGCGGCCCGGGCGCAGGACGGTGAAGGCCAGCGCGGCGGCCGCCAGGGTGAAGGCGACCCCGACCCACGAGCCGAACGACATCGCGGACACGAACGCCTCCCTGGCCGTGCTCGCCAGCCCCGCGTCGCCCATCTGCAGCGCCGCGCCGATCGAGTCGCGGGCCGCGTCCGGCGCGGCGTCGGGCATGCGCGCGGTGTAGACGCCGGCGAGCACGCTGCCGAGGATCGCCACGCTGAGCGCCATGCCGACCTGCTGGACGGTGTCGTTCAACGCCGAACCGGCCCCCGCGTACTCCGGCGGCACCGCGCCCATCAGCGTCGCGTACGCCGCCGGACCCGCGAGGCCGCCGCCGATGCCCATGACCAGCAGGCCGGCGATCAGCTTGCCGTAGCCGTCGGCCGGGCCGATCATGCCGAGCACCGCGAAGCCGCCCGCCATCACGGCCATGCCTCCGGCGATCAGCACGCGGTTGCTCACCCGCTGCCCCAGCCCGGCGCCCACTCCGTTGAAGATCGCCGCCGCCACCGCGTACGGCAGGAGCGCCAGACCGGCCTTCATGGGCCCGTAGGACAGGACGAACTGCAGGTACTGCGTGAGCATGAGCAGGAGCGCGCCGGTGCCGAAGGACATCAGCACGATGGAGAACGACGACCCGCTGAAGTCGCGGTCGCGGAACAGGGTCAGCGGCAGCATCGGATGGTCCGTCCTGCGCTCCCAGACCACGAACGCGCCGAGCGCCACGACGGCGACCGCGATCGCGGTCACCGATCCGGTCGAGCCCCAGCCGTCACGGGGCGCCGCGATCACCACGTACACCAGCGCGGTCATGCCGATCGTCGACAGCAGCGCGCCGGCCGGGTCCGTACGGCGGGCCTTCGCGCGGGACTCGGGCATCAGCAGCACCGCGGCGACGACGGCGACGGCGGCGATCGGCACGTTCAGCAGGAACACCGAACCCCACCAGTAGTGCTCCAGCAGGAACCCGCCGAGCGTCGGACCGGCGATCACGCCCACCATGGCGACGGCGCTCCAGGCCGCGAACGCCTTGCGGCGCTCGGACTCGTCGAAGACCGTGATCAGGATGGACAGCGTGCTGGGCATCAGGAACGACCCGCCCACGCCCATCAGCGCGCGGGCGCCGATGAGCTGCCACGGCTCCTGCACGAGCGTCGCGATCAGTGAGGCCACGCCGAACGCCACCAGGCCGATGATCAGGAATCGCCGGCGGCCGTACCGGTCGGACAGGCTGCCCGCGGTCAGCAGCAGGCCGGCGAAGGCCAGGACGTAGGCGTCGATGATCCACTGGACGTCCGCGGGACTCGCGCCGAGGTCGCGGATGAGCGACGGGATGGCCAGGTTGAGCACCGTGTTGTCGACGACGAGCACCAGCAGGCTCACGCACAGCACGCCGAGGATCCACCAGCGGCGCGGATGCTTGGCCGGGGTCCGTCCACTCTCTTCTCGTACACCGTTCGAGTTCACTCGCACAGCGTACGATACGCCTCGCACAGTGTGCGAGAGAATTATCCTGGAGAGAACGAAGGAGTCCGCGCACGTGCCGCCCAAACAACGCTTCATCTCGGTCTGGTCCCGTCAGAGCGCGCAAAGACCCGCGCCCGTCCGCGAGCAGCCGGCGCTGAGCCGCGAGCAGATCGTCAAGGCGTCGATCGAGCTGCTCGACGCCGAGGGCCTCGACGCCCTCAGCATGCGCAAGCTCGGCTCACGCCTCGGCTCCGGCGCGACCAGCATCTACTGGCACGTCTCCAACAAAGATCAGCTGCTCGAACTGGCGTTGGACGAGATATACGCCGAGGTGCGCCTTCCCGACGCCGCCACGGCCGGCTGGCACGACACCGGGGCGGCGTTCGCCTACGGGATGCGCCACGCGGTGCTCCAGCACCCGTGGTCGGTCACGCTCATCGGCTCCATGCCGAGCATCGGGCCCAACGCGCTCAATGCGGTCTCCACGCTGTCCACCGCCTTCGAGCTCGGCGGCTTCACCGGCGTGACCCTCGACTTCGCCGTCAGCTCGATCGTCTCCTACACCCTGGGCGCGACCACACCCGAGGCCATCTGGGTCAACACCGTCGGCCGCGCCGGCGCCGACCAGGCCGAGTGGGTGGCCGACATGAGCGCCCAGCTCCACGTCGCCGGCGCCGAGCATCCTGAACTGCTCGCCCGCTACGACAGCCTCCACGACCTCGACATCACGCAGATGCGCCGTCTCAGCTTCGACTACGGACTCTCCGCCCTCCTGGACGGCCTGGCGCTCCGCCTTCGCCAAACCTGACCGACCCAGCCTCCCGCGGGCCCTCAACCGACCGGCCCGCATCCGGTCGACCCGTGTCCGACGCCGCCCGGCATCCAGGCGCCGGCATCCAAGCGAGCCGGCGAGGGGGTCTCCTGGAGGGCGGGGACTTAGGACGCTGGACAGGACATCGGCTGCCATCCACGGCGATCACCGCATAACGGTCAGACCGTATGTCAGTTAGCGAACGGCCGCTATTACACCGTGATCGGCTAGGCTCGGAAATATGCTACCGACCTTGGCCGACGTCCTCGCCCTGGACGCCGTCCGCCGAGGCAACCCGCGCGTGGTGGCGGGGTCCGACCGGCTGGACACGCGCGTGCGCTGGGTCCACGTCGGCGAGGTCAGCGACATCGCCCATCTGCTGCGCGGCGGCGAGCTCATCCTCACCACGGGCGTCGCCCTGCCCGACGAGGCGGGCAAACTCGCCCAGTACATCGCCGACCTGACGAGCGTGGGCGCCTCCGGCCTGATCGTCGAGCTCGGGCGCAGGTTCATCGGCGAGCTGCCCCGCGCCGTCGTGGACGCCGCGGAGACCCACGGGCTGCCGCTCGTCACCCTCGCGCGCGAGACGCCGTTCGTGCAGATCACCGAGTCGGTGCACGCCCGCATCATCGACATCCAGCTCGAAGAGCTGCGCGCCTCCGAGCAACTGCACGAGGTGTTCACCGAGCTGTCGGTCGAAGGCGCCTCCCCCGCCGACGTGCTGGCCCAGGTCTCCCGCCTCTCGGCCCGGCCCGCGATGCTGGAGAACCTCGCCCACCAGGTCCTCGCCTGCGAGTCCGCCGGGCGCGACACCGGCATCCTGCTCGCCAACTGGGAGGCCCGGTCGCGCGCCGTGGCCCCGCGCGAACGCACAGCCTACGACCCCTCGTCGGGCTGGCTGGTCACGATGGTCGGCGCGCGCGGCCACGACTGGGGGCGGCTCATCATGCTCTGCGAGTCGCCGCCGAGCCCGCGTGACATCGTCCTCGCCGAACGTGCCGCGACCACGCTCGCCCTCGGGCGGCTGCTGGAGCGCCACCAGGAGAGTCTGGAGCGCCAGGCACACGGCACGATCATCGCGGGCATCCTGACCCACGCGTACGCCGACCCTGAGGATGCCGCGGCACGCGCACGCGCGGTCGGCGTCCCGCTCACCGGTCGCAAGCTCATCAGCGTCGTGCTCCGTCTCGCCGAGCCGCCGGCCGAGACCGTGCTCAACCTGCAGGCCAAGCTGGGCGAGCTGGCCGAGGCCGCGGCGGCCGCCTGCCGGGACGCCAAGCTGCCCGCCCTCGTCGGCGCGCTCGATCAGAACCGCGTCGGAGTCCTGCTGCCGCTGCCCCCGCGCACGCTCGCCGAAGGCGCGCTCACCACCCTGGCCGAACGGCTCCGGACGACCTTCACCATCCCGTTCGTCCTTGCCGCCGGCTCGGTCGTCGAGTCGGTCAAAGAGGTGCGGCGCAGCTTCCTCGAGGCCGAGCAGGTCGCCGAGGCGGCCGCGCGCCAGCCCGACCGCCGCCCGTTCTACCGCCTGCCCGACCTGCGCCTTCGTGGCCTGCTCCACCTGCTGCGGGACGACGCTCGGCTGCAGACCTTCGCCGAACGCGAGCTCGGCCCGCTGCTCGCCCACGACGCCCACCGGGGCGGCGACCTGACGGGCATCCTGCGCATCTACCTGGACGCCGGACGCAACAAGGCCGTCGCGGCGCAGCGAGCACACCTGTCCAGGCCCGCGTTCTACGACCGGCTCCGGCGCCTCGAACGCGTCCTGGACACCGACCTCGACGACGTCGACTCCTGCCTGTCCCTCCACGTCGCCCTTCTGGCGCTGGAGTCCTTCCGCAGAGAGATCCGCTGACCGCCGCACGCACGACCATCGCCGCGGCGACAGCGGGTCACATTCTCGTAGACGTTGGCGTGTTTACCCGTACTTGACGATCCACAGCAAAGACGATGGTGCATTGAGGATCAGATCACCCACGGGAGCCCTTGATGCCACGTCGTCTCGTCGCCGGACTTGCCGCTCTGTCCTTCGCCGCTGTCGCGGTCCCGTCACCGGCGACGGCGGAGTCGACGAAGAACGCGCGGCCGGCACTGACGAAACCGTTGGCGGGGGCGGCGGCCACACCCGCCCGGTCAGGGCTTCCGGCGTCGAATTTCCCTCTGGGGCAGCCGGGAAAGGCGGCCCAGAAGCAGAAGGCGGTCGCGAAGGGCATCGACCTGTTCACCGTCGTCCACGGGAAGCCGACCGACGGATACACGGTGTCGGTGCTCATGAGCGGCAAGGACTACGGCACGCGCGAACAGGCCGAAACCGCCGCTCAGGCGGTGCAGGCCGCGGGACTCCCCGCGGGCATCCAGGAATTCACCCGACCGGCCGTCGCGGACTTCCCGGCGAACGTCAGCTACATGGTGCGCGTCGGCATGTGGAAGCTCGACGAGCGGTCCGAGGCCGAGAAGATCGTCAAACAGCTCGGCGGATCCGGCGTCAAGGCGAAGGTCGACTTCCTCGGCGACGACGGTTTCCAGACCACCGGCCCCTGGGACATGCGCGTCCTCACCATCGACCCCCGAGCGTTCACCGGCTCCTACCGCGCCAGCATCGGGACGAGCGTCGCCAAGCGCGAGACCACGTCTTCGATGGCCAAGAAGGCGGGCGCGGTCGCCGCGGTCAACGGCGGCTTCTTCAACATCCACACCGCGAAGAACCTCCGAGGCGAACCCGTCGGCATCTCCGTCGTGAACGGCCGCCTGCTGAGCGAGGCCGTCCTCGGCCGCAGCGCCCTCATCCTGAAGGGGCACAGCGCCCGCATCTCCGAAGTCGCGACCACCGTCACGGCCACTTCCGCCGACGGCGAGAAAATGGTCGTCAACGGCGTCAACCGCGTCGCCGCGCCGGACGAGCTGGTGCTCTACACCGAGGAGTTCGGCGAGAAGACCCCCGCCGACGAAGGCGCCGAAGCGGTTCTCGACGCCAAGGGCCAGGTCCTCGAACTGCGCCCCGCGGGCGGCAAGGTGGCCGCCGGCACCAGCGTTCTGCACGGCACCGGCATCATGGCCGACTGGATCTGGTCCCACGCCTGGGAAAGCTGGAGCCTGAAGATCACCACTAAGGTCACCGACATGCGCTCCGGCAAGTCCGTCCCGCTCACACCCGAGACGAACATCATCGGCGGCGGTGTCGGCCTCGTCCGCAACGGCCGCGAGCACGTCACCGCCCAGGCCGACGGTCACGCGAACGTGAACATGATCCTGCGCCGCCACCCTCGTACACTCGCGGGCGTCACCAAGTCGGGTCAGCTCATCCTCGCCGTGGTTGACGGCCGCAAGCCGGGCGTCACCGTCGGAGCCTCGATGGTCGAGGCCGCGCACCTGATGCTCTGGCTCGGCGCCCGCCAGGCCATCAACCTCGACGGCGGAGGTTCGAGCGCGATGGTCGTCAAGGGCAAGGTCGTCAACCACCCCTCCGACGGCTCCGAGCGCGGCGTGGGCGACGCCCTCCTCCTCGTCCCCTGACCAGTGGACGGGAACCGCTGAAAACGTTCGAAATCCCCTGACCGGTGAACGGGAACCGCACGGCTAGAGGCAACCATCTCCTCGTCCCTTGACCAGTGAGCGGAAACCGCTGAGACCGTTCGCACACGGCAAGGGGAACCCATTGCCGCATCGCTGAATCTCCGGGCGAACCCCTGCGGCCGAGAAGATCGTCAAACCGCTCGGCGGATCCGGCGTCTCCACCGTTCGGCCGGCAGCACGTGGCACATGTCGAGGTGAGCGGGCCCCCAGCGGCGGTCGAAGCCGGGCGACGCGCGATTCGGCATGGAGCAGGACTCCTGGCCCTCATCCGAGACGGATACGCCCTCGCAGTCCGGCGCCTGCCGCTCCCGCCAGGAGGAGGGAGGCACGCCCATCTCCTTCTCCAGCGCCACACACTGAGCAGCCATGAAGCGATCTGGGCATCACGTTGGACATCGAGCCCTCAATCAGGCGTGAAGCCAAGCGAAGAAAGGCCGGTAAACGCAGGAAAGCCACCCACACCGTGGATGGCTCACCTGCACACAACTACCTATAAAATTTTGTCCGGCGGTGTCCTACTCTCCCACACCGTCCCCGGTGCAGTACCATCGGCGCTGGAAAGCTTAACTTCCGGGTTCGGAATGTAACCGGGTGTTTCCCTTCCGCTATGACC